>CAYQST010000003.1:189372-225085 GCA_964420295.1 uncultured Chromatiales bacterium
CCCTCATTCACCCATTCCCTCATTCACCCATTCCCTCATTCACCCATTCCCTCATTCACCCATTCCCTCATGTCCACCTCCTTCAATTCCGACCTCCGTCGTCGCATCACCACCCGCACCATTCAGGAAATGAAGGATGCCGGTGAGCGCATTGCCTGTCTCACCGCCTACGATTACATCTTCGCGCGCCTGCTCGATGGGATCGGCATCGACATCGTGCTCGTGGGCGATTCCGTGAGCAACGTCTTTCAGGGCAACAACACTACGCTGCCGGTGACGCTCGACGAAATGATCTACCACACCAAGGCCGTCAGCACCATCGTGCAGCGGGCCATGGTGGTGACCGATCTTCCCTTCATGTCCTACCAGGTAACGGTGGAAGAGGCCTTTCGCAACGCGGGACGGGTGATGAAGGAAACACGGGCCGGGGGCGTCAAGCTCGAGGGAGGACGGCGCATCGCGGCCGTAGTGGAAAAGATCAGCGGGGAAGGCATCCCCTGCATGGGACATATCGGACTCATGCCCCAGCGCATCCTGAAGTACGGAGGATATCGCCCCCGGGGCACCACAGAGCAGGAGGCCCAGGAGCTGATCGACGACGCATTTGCCCTGCAGGATGCGGGCGCCTTCGCGATCGTGCTCGAGAAGATTCCCGCCCAGCTCGCGCAGACCATCACCGAGCAGATCAGCATCCCCACGATCGGCATTGGTGCCGGCCCTCACTGTTCCGGACAGATCCTCGTCACGCATGACATGCTGGGACTGTACGAGGACTTCAAGCCACGGTTCGTCCGCAAATACGCGTCGCTCACCGACACGATTTCTCAAGCCTTCAGCCATTACATCCGCGACGTCAAGGCGGGCAGTTTTCCCAACGACTCGGAGAGCTACTGATGGATGATGAACACATTGCACAATTGAAGAAGGACCTTCGCGATCAAGGGTACAGTCTCTACGTGTATAGCTATCCCGCAGGGATGGTGTTTCCTCCCACCTCCCACGACTATGCGAAAATTCACATCGTGCTGAGTGGAATGCTGCAGATCACGATCGGCGAGCAGGCGCATGTGTTGCATGCGGGGGATCGGCTTCTGGTGCCCGCGAAGGTGTCGCATCGCGCCGAAGTGATGGGAGAGATGGCGGCGGTGTGCGTGGATGCGACGAAGTATGAAGAGTAAAGAGGAAAAGAATGAAGAAAGGACCAGAAACGATGAATGACGACCTGCGCCCCGTGGCGTTTTCGCTGAAGGAACCGAAACAATTGACGATCGACTGGAATGATGGACATGTGTCGAAGATTCCGATCGCGTTTTTGCGGGATGAATGTCCCTGCGCGGCCTGCAAGGGAGAGCAGGGGTTGTTCGGCGTGTATTACCATCCGAAGGCCCTGCCCATCCTGACCCCGAACAAATACGTGATGATGAAGATGGCCCCGGTGGGCAGTTACGCAGTGTCGGTGACCTGGGGTGACGGACACGATACGGGGCTCTACAGCTGGCAGTATCTGCGTGATCTCGAGGAGGTGCTGCGTGCTACCGAAGAGGCCGCGGCCTCGAGAAAAACCGGAACGACGGAGTCCGAAGAATGACCGTCGCGGTGTCCAAGGTCACCGGGCAGCGCTATCCGCTCTATGTGGCATGGCTTTCGCGGTTCTATCCCGACTGGGCCTTTCTCGACATGGAAGTCCATCCCGAGGCCATGGCCCGCTGCGACGCCCTGGTGTTGGTGGGAGGTCCCGACGTCGATCCCTGTCTCTACGGGAAACCGGATGCGACCCCTCTCTGCACGATCAATCCAGAGCGGGACGCATTGGAGTTCTCTCTCGTTCAACAGGCGCGGCAAAGAAAACTTCCTATTCTGGGAATCTGTCGTGGACTGCAACTCGCGGTCGTGGCGCTGGGAGGTACCCTCGTCCCCGACCTGCCCAGCGAAGGAAAGCTGGGCCATCACATCTCCCATCCCGGCGGAGTGCGTTCCGGTAAAAGCGACTTCGGCGATCCGCTGCATCCCATCACCATCGCGGCGGACTCCTGGCTGGCCTCGGTGGCGGGCACCACAGGCACGGTCAACAGCTCTCACCATCAGGCCGTGGCCGATCCGGGTCCCCTGCTGCGTGTCACCGCCACCAGTGCCGAAGGCGTGGTGGAAGCCGTGGAATGGAAGGACCCGTCGTCCCATTCCCCTCTCCTTCTCGTACAATGGCACCCCGAACGGATGGACGACCTCGACTCCCCTCTTTCCGGCGGTATGCTGACTTCGTTCTTCCGCCCCTGACCCTTTCCCCTTTTCCACTTCACCACAGAAAAGGCCCCGGTTTCCCGAGGCCTTTTCTCATTCACTCATTCACTCATTCACTTCTTTTACTTCTTCCCCATCTCCTCTAAAAACGCCGTCGCCGTCTTCAATCCATTCTTGAACTGAACCACGTCGAACTTCTCGTTCGGGGCATGGAGGCGATCATCCTCGAGTCCGAAGCCAAGAAGCACCACGTTCGAGCCGAGGATGTTCTGGAAGTCGGCAACCACCGGAATGGATCCACCCTCGCGCGTGTAGAGAGGATCCTTCTTGTACACTGTACGGATGGCGGCGGCGGCGGCCTGCATGCCCACCGAATCGATCGGAGTGAGGGCGGCATGGCCGTTATTGTCGTAGAGATGGACGTCCACCTTCACCGTATCGGGGGCGATGCTCTTGATGTATTCCATGAACTTCTTGGCGATCGTATTGGGATCCTGATTCGCCACGAGGCGCATCGAGACCTTGGCTGCCGCCTTGGCGGGAAGCACGGTTTTCACGCCGGGATCGGTATAGCCGCCCCAGATGCCGTTCACTTCGAATGTAGGCCTACACCCCGTGCGTTCGATTACCGAATATCCGGCCTCGCCGAAGGTTTTGCGGGCGCCGAGGCCCTTGAGGAATTTCTTTTCGTCGAAGGGATTCTTGGCGAGTTCCGCTCTGTCCTTCTTGGTCAAGGGCACGACATCATCGTAGAAGCCGGGGATCTTGACCTTGCTCGTTTTCGGATCCTTGCACTTGACGAGGAGTTCGGCGAGCACCTGAATGGGATTGGCTACCGAGCCGCCATAGGTGCCGCTGTGCATGTCGGTGTTGGCGGTGGTGACGGTGACCTCGAGGTAGGTCAGTCCGCGCAGTCCGTAGGTGATGCTTGGAGTGGTGATGCCCGCCATGTGGGTGTCGGACACAAGAATCACATCGCACCCCAACTTCTTCTTGTTCTTCTTGAGGTAGTCGGCCAGATTGGTGCTCCCGATTTCTTCTTCCCCTTCGAGAATCACTTTGACGTTGACCGGCAGGGAGCCCCGTTTCTTGAGCAGGGCTTCGATGACCTTGAGATGGATGAACAACTGACCCTTGTCGTCAGCGGTGCCGCGACCGAAGATCTGACCTTTGCGAATCTCAGGGACGAAAGGAGGACTCTCCCACAATTCCAGGGGTTCCGCAGGCTGAACATCGTAGTGCCCGTAGATGAGCACGGTGGGTTTGCCCGGTGCCCCGAGCCATTCGCCGTACACCACCGGATGTCCCTTGGTCGGATGAATGCCGACGTTGGTGAGTCCGATGCCGTTCATGTGATCGGCAAGGAAGGAGGCCGTACGCTGCATGTCGGCCTTGTGTTCATCCTTGCTGCTGATGCTGGGGATCGACAGCAAGGCGAACAGCTCCTTCATATACCGATCGTGTTCGGCGTCGAAATAGGTGAAGATCTCGTTCATGAGAATTCCTCGGTCAGTGAAAATGGGGTGAGAATGTGCGAAGAAACATGATGCAACTTAACCATCCATTCCCTTAGACGCCACAGACGAAACAGAAGAATCCGGCAGGACCTCGTCGATGATTCCTCCTCCCACCACGTGATCGCCTTCGTACCATACGGTGCTCTGGCCCGGCGTCAGGGCCCGGCGCGGCGCATCGAACGTCAGAATCACACCCTCTCCGTCGGGGATCAGCATCGCGGGGGCTCCGTCGTCCTTGTAGCGCACCTTGGCCCACACCCGGAGGGGTGCGGAAAGCGACGATCCCTTTTGCAGATTGACGTTCACCACACGACACCGATGCCGATACAGATCGGCATCCCTGCCGAGGTGCACCGCGTTCGTCGCGGGATCGAGCGCGGTGACGTACACGGGCTCTCCCAACGCGACGGGCAATCCCCGACGTTGCCCGATCGTGTAAAACGGAACCCCATCGTGACGCCCGACCTCGCGGTCTTCAAAGGTCAGGGCCCCTCCCTGCACTCTGTCCTTCAGGTCCGGCACCTGGTCCCGCAGAAACCGCCCATAGTCGTTGTCGGGAATGAAACATATTTCGAAGCTCTCCTGCTTGTGCGCGACCGGGATTCCCCGATCCTCGCAATACGCTCTCACCTCTTCCTTCGTCATGTCTCCCAGGGGCAGAAGCGTCCGGGCAAGCTGATCCTGGGTCAGCATCCACAGCGCGTAGGTCTGATCCTTGCTCGGGTCCGCCCCGCGGGCCACCCAGCGCCGCCCCCCCTCTTCGCAGATTCTGGCGTAATGGCCCATGGCCACGGTGCCTGCCCCGAGGGCGTCGGCCTTCTCGAGCAACCGACCCCATTTGATGTGCCGGTTGCAGAGCACGCAGGGGTTGGGGGTCCGACCGGCCAGATAGGTGGAGATGAAGGGATCGATGACCTCGGACCGAAACGTGTCGCTGAAATCCATCACGTAATGGGGAATGCCAAGCAGGCGACACACGGACCGGGCATCGTTGATGCCATCGAGGGAACAGCAGGATTTGTCATGCGCATCCCCTCCGCCCAGCTCCTGCTGGTTGTGGGTTTTGATGGTGATGCCGATCACCTCCCACCCTTGCTCGACGAGCAGGGAGGCCGCCGCGCTCGAATCGACGCCACCGCTCATTCCCACCAGTACCCGACGGGTGTGCAAAATCGCCATGAAGGAAAAAACCTCGGTTGTCCCACGTGAAACAGAAGGGTACATTTCGCGGACGAGGCCGGACCCCGGTCCCATCCTTTCGAAAGCTAACACCTCCCCGTGTTTTTTCATTCACTCGGGCCCACGGTGATCACCGCAAAAAAACATCCCTTGACGGAATACCTGCTCGGTCGCTATTTCCTGCGAAAGGTCCGACGGTCCTTTTCCCGGGTCCTGCTGAAACACGAGGAGAACATCTCCTTCGCCGATCCCGAGACTCCTCTCATCCTGTATGCCAACCATCCCGGTTGGTGGGATGGAGTGCTCCCGTTTTTGCTGACCTCGGTGCATCTGGGCCTGGATGGCTATGCCATGATGGAGGAAGCCCAGATGCAGCGCTATGGGTTCTTTCGTCGCATCGGCTGTTTCTCCGTGGATCGGGAATCTCCCCGAGATTCCCTCCTCAGTCTCCGATACGCGGCTTCCCTGCTGCGGGCACGTAATCGCCTGCTCTGGATTTTTCCGCAGGGAGAAATCGTGCATGTGGAACAGCGCCCCCTGCATCTCTACCGTGGACTGGCCTGGCTGATGAAGGAGCTGGAGCGGGTGACGGTGGTGCCCGTGGCCCTGCGCTACGAACTGGGCCGGCAGGAACGTCCCGAGGCCTGGATCCACTGCGGTACGCCCTGGACCGTGTCTCCCGCCGAGCGGGTGGACATGGATATCGCGCAATACTACCTCGGGCGCCTGCTCGAGGATCTCATGAACCAACAACGCAGCGACGTCATGAACGAGGCACGGGACGGGTACCGGGTCTGGATTCAGGGCCGGACCTCCGTCAACGAGCGGTGGGATCGGGCGCGCGGCGTCTCCTGATTCGATCACGATTCCTTTTTCACCATACCGAGTCGTCCATGAAACTTCTTGTCACCTTCGCGACCCTCCTTGCGCTGAGCTGTTCCCTCCATGCCCAGGTGGAGTTTGCCCGGTTCTTTTTCGATGAAACCATGCGGGTGGATTACTATCACACCGGCACGAAGGACAGCGATGCGATTTCCCTGGATAAAGTGTTTCGGGAAGGCGTCTGGGCCGGTTCCCGCACCGCCCTCGTCGATACCCTCAACCTTGGGGAATACCTCTTCCGCGTTTTCGATCTCAAAACCGGCATGCTTCTCTACTCACGTGGGTTTTCCAGCTATTTCAACGAATGGCAAACCACGAACGAAGCGGCGCTTGGAGCACGAAAAACCGTGCACGAAAGCGCACTCTTTCCCTTCCCGAAGTATCCCGTGCAATTCTCCGTGCTGCGTCGTGACAAACGCTCGGTGTTCCAGGAAGTCTTTTCCTGCACGATCGACCCGAAGGACCCGACCGTGGTCAGCACCGAACAGCGCCGTCCCTCGATGGAAGTGGTGGATCTGCTCGCCAACGGAGATCCGCATCGAAAGGTGGATATCGTGATCATCGGCGACGGCTATGCCGCCAAGGATCAGCAGAAGTTCAAGGACGATGCCCGCCACTTCGCCGACGTTCTCATGAACACCTCTCCCTTCAAGGAACACAAGAAGGATTTCAACATCCGCGCTGTCTGCGCGATCAGCGCCGAATCGGGCATCGATAAACCCGATGCCAACGTGTGGAAGAACACGGCCCTGCATACGATGTACAACACCTTCGGGTCCGAACGCTATGTGCTGACGGAAGGCAACCGCGAACTTCGGGATCTTTGCGCGGCCGTGCCCTACGACTTCATCACCATTCTGATCAACGACAACCGGTACGGCGGAGGCGGAATCTATCAGCTGTACACCACCACCTTCACCATTTCCGACGATGCGAATCTCGCCTGGCAGCGGGATTATGTGTATGTGCATGAATTCGGGCACAGTTTTGGCGGACTCGGTGACGAGTATTACTCCTCCTCGACGGGATACAACGACTTCTATCCCGCAGGCGTCGAACCCTGGGAACCCAATATCACGCGAAACGCAAACGACGAGACGCTGAAATGGAAGACTCTCCTTTCCCCCGGAGTGACGGTGCCCACGGAGTGGAACAAGGCAGCATACGACAGCGTGTCGGCCAGCTTTGCCACCCTCGATCGTAAGGATCCCGAGGTTCGAAAGAAGATTCAGGAAGGAAGAAAGAAGCAGCAGGACATCATGAACCAACCCTCCCTCCGTGGCCTGGTAGGCGCCTTCGAAGGCGCGGGATATGTTCCGAAAGGAATCTATCGTCCCGCCGTCGATTGTCGCATGTTTTCCCTGAGTCTGGTGGATTTCGATCCGGTGTGCCGGGCGGCGATCGAACGGCAGATCGAGATGTATGTGAAATAGTGAAGAGTGAAGGGTAAAGAGTGAAGAGTGAAGAGTAAACCTTTACTCTTTACTCTTTACCCTTTACTTTTCTCAAAAGAAACATTACCTTTCCGTATCTATTCTCTTCATACGCAATAGGTTAAGAGGTCAAGCATGTCGTCGGCTCCCTTGAGAGACTTCCGAGGAATCGCCACCGGGGCAGGAATCGTGTTGATGCTGCTTCTTGGATCGATTCCGGTGTGGGGACAAAGCATCCCCATCAAACTGACGGTGTCGGACGATGTGGGAGGTTTTTCCCAGGATCTGTTTATCGGAATCCATCCCTCCGCGACCAGTGGAATCGATGGGGCCCTGGGCGAGGCGGTTCTTCCCCTGCCGCCCCCTGCCTTTTTCGATGCGCGGCTGATCGACTCCGATGTGCGGACCGTGCCTCTGCTCGGCATGGGCGTGAACGCCGATTTCCGCGCCGTGCTGGCCTCGGTCAGTTTTACCGAAACCTATGAACTGTATGTCCAACGCTTTCTGGGCACCGGGCAGCTCCGGCTCCGCTGGGACTACCCCCTGCCCGTGGGTGTGGCCTCGGCACGGATCGTCAGTTTTCCCGACCCGACCCTCCTGGATGTGGATTTGAGCACAGTGCCTCAGACCTTTCTCCCGGCGGGAGCCACCAAGTTTTTCATCGCGGTCACCTTCGGTTCGGCGCCCCTGCCGTCCCGGGCCCTGCACCTGAGCACCGATCCTCCGGGCATCGGGTCGGTGACCCCCGTACCCAATCAGCCCTTCTACGTCGATGGCTCCCCCGTACAGATCTCTGCCGTCGTTTCGCCGTCCCAGCCCTGCTGGGAATTCTCGCATTGGAGTGGTGACCTCACATCGAGCGACCCCGTGGCTGTGGTGATCATGAACACCGAAAAATGGGTCACCGCGCATTTCCGCAAGAAATCCTACACGCTTACGGCCCTGCCCCCCGATACCCTGCGCTCCACCCCGAACGGATCGACCACCCGCATGCTGCGCATCACCGCGCCCGGAGGCGCCTGCGAAGGCTGGACCGTCTCGGCCTCGGCGCCCTGGCTGTATCTGTCCCGAACGACAGGCGTGGGAACCGATTCGATTCCGGTGAGCGTGGTGGAGTCGGCCATTCCCTGCCGCGGCGCCCATGTCGGGTCCATCACGATCTCCTCCCCGGTCGCCTCGTCGATCTCCGTGCCCGTGGTGCTCGTGGTGGGCGAGCCCCAGGTGACCGCCCGCGTGCTGGGCGCTCCGGCCCTGCTGGGCTGTGAAACGAGCGCGCAGGACCCGGTGATCGTGTCCCTGTATAACAGCGGACCCGGAACCGTGCTCTTCTCCACTCCGCCAACGGCCCTGCGTGCCTTCTCCCTTCTGAATCCCGGGGCCTTTCCCATGACCCTGCTGCCGGGAGACACGAGCCATCTGTACTACTCCTTCGCTCCGACGAGCACACTCAAAGGAAAGGTGACCGAACATCAGGTGCTGTCCAGTGCCGCCTGCGGCGTGGAGGTTCTGTTCTCGCTCTCCGGCGAAAAGTCTGCTCCCAGTATTCAGCTCTCCACCGATCTGGTCAACATGGGCGATCTTCTGCTCTGCGATCAGAGTGCCCTCCCTCTGCGCACGGTCACCATCACCAATCCCACCCCCTATGTGGTGGATCTCTCCTATACCCTCCCGGCCGACATGGAGCTGGCCTCGGCGCCTGCCTTCCTGACGGCCTTCGCCTCGGGCGACATTCTGCTTCGTCCCCTGCGCAGCGGGGCCGATAGCATCCACAGCCGCCTCGTCATCACTGGCAACTTCGGCGTGTGCGAGGAAACACGGTCGGTGCTCTTCCTCGGGCGTCGCCTCCAGCCATCCTTTACCGTGGAAGCGGCGGGCCCTGATCCCGGGCAACCGGTGACGGCCTTCGATACGACCTGTGTGGGACGGTATTCCGCCCCGGCCTCCTTCGTGGTGCGCAACACGGGATCGGGACTCCTGCACATGACCGTACAGTCCACCGGTCCCTTCGAGGTGGACGCGTTCAGTACCACCTTCCCCCTCGAGCCGGGACAGAGTCGAACGGTGACGGTGCGATTCCACCCCTTGTCCGAAGGATTGTTTTCGGGAGTGCTCACCATTGCCTCCCAGGAATGCTCCGTTTCCCGCTCCACCTCTCTCGTGGGTCGGACTCTCGCGCAGCGCTTCCTGGCCTCCTCCCTGCAGCCCACCCAGCTTCGATTGGTCAACTGCGAACAGCAGGGAAAAATCAAGCTCACGATCACCAACATGAATCAGGATCCGGTGATCTTCGCCACCCTGCCCACGTTGCCGGAAGGGTTCTACTGGGATAGCGGACTCACCACGCCGATCGTGATTCCCGCCAATGCCCCGGTTCCCTTCTCGGCCTACATCCATTTCTATCCGAATCCCGATGCGACCGGCCCCTTTGGCGGCTCGGTCACCTGGTTCGGCGAGCCCTGTGGCACCTCGGTTTCCTTTACCCTGTCGGCCGACCGGGTGGTACCGAATGTGACCGTTTCCACCGATCAGGTGGACTTTGGCACGGTAACCCGCTGCTCGTCGTCCTCTCCGGCCGTGAGCCGTCGCGTCGTGGTGACCAACCTCAGCGGTGGTCCGGTGACGATTCGCGCCCGCGCCACCTCTCCGCTTTTCGACCTCTATTCCGGTCTCAGCGATTTTCCGGCATCGGGTGTTCCGGTCAATCCGAACGCGTCCGTGGATATCGGGATTCAGACACGGGGAGGCCTCACCGGGCCCTTCTCCGATTCCCTGCTCGTGGAGATGGTAGCGGGAGCCCAGGGCGAATGCACGCGCCGCTTTGTCGTTCGTCTGTCGGGCACCAGGCTCCAGCCCTCCTGGGTGGTGCATCTCCCCGCCGAGGGCACAGATTTCGGATCTCAATGTCTGAATTCTGATCTGACCCGTCGCTTCGTCGTCGAAAACACGGGCAACGCGCCGCTGGACATCACCAGCGACGGATTCCCGACCGAGTCCCAGTTCTCTCTGGCGGTGACGCCCTTCCGTCTGTCGGTGGATCCGGGTGAGAAAAAGAGCTTCGATGTGCGGTTCCGTCCGATCCGCACGGTGAAGGATTCCATCACCGTGTTGTTCCGCTCCGAGCTGTGCGGGATACAAACGGGACTCACCATGCAGGGACAGGGCATTGCGCCCACCTTCTCGGTCGCAGGTCCTCAGCCCGCGAGCCTCGACCTGTTGGGGTGCGAGGCACCGTCCGCCCGACGGATGGTGCTGTCGTTCTCCAATCCGGGGTCCAGCCAGGTCACCATTCTCACCGAGTCCGTTCTTCCCGACGGCTTCGTCTTCGAACCCACCCAGCCTTTCCCGCTCACTCTCGACCCGGGCATGACCCGTCCGGTGACCCTGATCTTCACTGGCACCACGCCGGGCACCGTTGCGGGCAGTCTGCTGCTTCGGTCGGCGACCTGCGGATTCGAACGGACGGTGTCCTTCTCCGCCCGCGTCGCGCGCACGGGCGCCGTCCTTCAGCCGAACGCCCTGGCCGTGGGCCCCCTCACCGTGTGCGGTGAGGGCGTGCTGCTTCCCGCGGATCGTGACCACCTTATCCAGACGGTTCGCATCCGCAACACCGGAGAGGCGCCTCTGCTCGTGGCGCTGGGTCCCCTGGCCGATCTGGTCCGGATTCAGGATCCTCCCTCGTTCCCGGCTCCTCTCGGACCCGGACAGGAACTTCCGCTCACTCTCGTCTTCACGCCTCCTCTCGGCAATGCGCCGATCACGCTCAATGGTAATCTGCCCGTTGTCATTCAACGCGGCACCGAATGTCCCCCCGAAACCATGCTCCTCCCCTGGCGCGTGGAATTGATGCGGTCCTCGATCCAGGTTCGGGATACCAGCCTCACCGCCACGGTGGGCTGCACCCAGCCCTCGGCCAGCTTCTCCGTTTTCGTGCAGAACACGGGAGGTGTACCGGTGGAGATTCGCGCCGAGGTGGACGGACCTGATCGCTTCACCGTGCAGAGCGCCGATCAGCGCTTCACGCTGGACGCCGGTCAGAGTCGCGCCGTGCGCGTTGCCTATGCGGGGACGGTGGCGATAAACGAGATCGCCCGCCTGCGCATCCGGGACGAACGATGCGGGCAGGAATTCGAAACGACACTGCGCGTACAGGCCGAGTTTTCAACCTTCGCGCTGGTGCCCGCGCCGGGCACTCCTCCGGACCGCACGGTGTCGGCCCAACCGGGTCAGATTGTCGAGGTGCCCCTGCATCTGGATCGTGATGTCCTGTGCACGAAGGATCCGGTGACCCTGGGCTTCGACATTCAGTATCCCTTCCGACAGCTCGCGCTGTTGGGCGGCACGGCCGCGTCGGGCACGCTCACCATCACGCCTCTCGCACCCGGACGAAGTCGGGTGGAACTCGGTCCCCTGCCCCTGCGCAAGGGCGAGGCCCTGCGACTGCGCTTCGAGGTGCTCGTGGGTCCCTCTCGCTCGGCCCTCTGGGAAGTGAAAGCCACCACCGTGACGCCACAGATCGCGATCGTGGACACTGGGTTTGCCTGCCACGGCACGATTCAGGTGGAACCCCTGCGGGGCATCGCCACCCTGTCGGATCTCGGAATCACAGGCGTGGCCCCGGTCAGCCCGAATCCACTCCATCCCACCTCCGGAGGACTGCAGGTACGGATCACCGTCCGAGGTGACGCCCGTGCCGAACTCCGCCTCGTCAACGCGGCGGGACAGCTCGTTATCCACGAGTCGCGAACACTGACCGGAGATGGTGAGCACCTGGTGCCACTCCCCGCCTCGACGCTTCCCGCGGGAATGTATCTGCTGACCTGTCAGGATGGACGCCATACCTTTACCCAGCGTATTCTCGTCGCGAGATAAGGAGATTCCCATGACCACACGACGCCTTCTTGCCGCTCTCCTGTTTCTCCTCACCTCTCTCCCGGTGTGGGCCCAGCCCTTCCTCCTCACGGAGAAATCCTGGACCTCGACCCGGCTCGGGTTATACGCGGGCCTGAATCAAACCTTCTATCGGGGTGATGTCCCCCTGTATCCGGAGGCCGGAACCCGACGCCTCGGAGACGGATCCGCTTCGAATTTCTCCGCCGGGATCGTGGTGGAAAAAGCCTATTCCCGGCTCTTCTCCCTGTCCCTTCGCGCGGGCTACGAGTTCATGAATGCCCGCCTGGCCAAGACCTTCACCGAAGAGTATCGCATCTCCGATCCTCAGGGACAGCTCTCATCCGTGACACGGGAATACGCCATGGACTATGCCATTCACGGGGTGGCCCTCGAGGGAGACATCAAACTCTACCCTGTGGGAGGTCCTGGATTCTTCCTCGTCTCGGGTATCACCTTGCACGCGGTCACCACGCACACCCGAGGCTTCGAGGGAACCGTGGAAACGCCCACCTGGGCTGCAGGCGCTGTCCAGAAGATTCCCTCCGCCGACATTCCCGATGTGCGCACCCTTCTCGTCGGTGTCCATGCCGGCCTGGGCTTCGACATCTTCATGGGCAAGTCCTTCCTCTCCCCGCAAATCCAGTACGAATTTCCTCTCACCTCCGTCACCACGGAAGACAGTCGAGACGAGTGGAGCATGGACCACCTTCGCCTCTCCCTCGCCTTCACCTTTCCGTTGTAACGAAATCATTCCCTCTCTCACGGGCGCGATCTTCGCGCCCTTTTTTTTCTCCTTCACTCCTCCCCCTTTCCTCTTCCTCATCAAACTACTTCCTCATTCTTCTTTCCCGAATTTTCCCGTATTTTTCGTGGCTTCACAGCTCCCCCCTTTCATGCCGCTCTCGCCGTTCCGTCTTTGTCTTGCCTTGATCCTCGTGATCCCGACGTTCCTTCACACGGGGCTGTCTCAGACCATAGACGCACGACGGAATCTGAATGTGGATGTCCACCGGAGCCCATCCCCGGTGGTGGAAGAGACCCGGTCAGACATCTTCCACTTCAGGCAGGAGCCCGCTCCCCTGCCCTTTCCCACGGATCTGCGCTTTCACCGCATACAGGGACCCCGTATCGGTTTGGTGCTGAGTGGAGGTGGAGCGAGAGGACTGTCCCAGGTCGGGGTGCTCAAGGCCCTCGAAGAAGAGGGCATCGTGCCGGATCTGATTATCGGAACCAGCATTGGCAGTATCGTGGGAGGACTGACGGCGAGCGGCTATTCGGCGAGGGATCTCGAGTCGGCATTGCGGTCGATCGACTGGGCGGAGGTGCTGACCCTGGGCAATCAGATCGGTCGGGAACATTTCGCTGTGGATCAGAAAGTGCAGTCCGATCGTTCCGTGCTCACCATTCGGTTCGACGGACTCCGCCCCATGCTTCCCACCGCAGTGTCGAACGGACAGCGCCTGACCAACCTGCTCAACCGGCTCGTGTTGCAGGCCCCCTATCACGCCACGAAGTTCGACAGTCTGCGCATTCCATTTCGTGCGGTCGCCACTGATCTCTACACGGGATCCCGCATCGTTCTTTCTGAGGGAAGTCTCGTCGAGGCGCTTCGAGCCTCTACCACGATTCCCGTGATGTACGCGCCCGTGCTGCGCGACACCTTGGCCCTGGTGGACGGAGGGTTGCGTGCGAACATCGCCGTGGATCTTGCGCGGCAGGCGGGGTGCGATCTGGTGATCGCCGTCAACACCACCAGCCCCATGCGCACCGAAAAGGACATTCGCAATCCTCTCGATGCGCTCGACCAGGTACTCAACGTGATGATGGCGCAGAACAACGCCGAGCAGCTCCGTCTTGCGGATCTGGTGATCACTCCTTCCATCCAGGAATACAGTGCCACGGATTTCGAGAAGGCCGACACCCTGGTCGCCTTGGGCTATGCCGTGGGCGTCCCCGCCGCCGCCCGCGTGCATCGTTGGAGAGACAGCGTGCTTTCCCGGAGGGCCCTCCCCGAACCCTGGGCCGCGACCCTGGAATCCGACGCTCGTTGGCAGGTGCATTTCACGGGCGCTCCTCCCGAGGATCTGCGCGACACGGTGCTGACCTTTGCGGATGTGATCCATCTGGCCACCCACATTCAGGAACGCGATGATCTGGCGCAGGTACGGTGGACCGTGGACCCCGAGGGTTCCCATCGCATCCTGGCCGAGGTGACACCTCGCCCCACTATCCAGCAGGTGACCATCCTCGGCGCGGGAGTGCTCAGTGCCGAGGACCGGGACTCCCTGTTTCATCAGACTCTTCCCGCGCCGCTCGGACGGACCTCCCTGCAGCGCTTCTGCGAAAAACTGATTCAGCGATTTCGCATTCGCGGCTATTCCCTGGCCGAGATTTCAGGCGTCGCCTACGACACCACGGCCCAGACCCTGCGGATCGAGGTCTCCGAAGGTCGTATCGGTGAGATCCAGATCGCGGGCAATCAGATCACCAAGCCCCATGTCATTCTGCGGGAATTTCCACTGCGCGTGGGAGACGTGTTCAATATCGAAGCCGCGCAGCGGGGCATGGGATACATCAGCGCCCTGAACCTGTTCCATCAGGTGCATTTCGATGTTCCCTTCCGCGATACGGTCAACACCGTCCGTATCAGCGTGGATGAGCGCAGCAACCGATTTCTGCAGATCGGAACCCTCATCGACAATGAACGCAACGCGCAGGCCATGGTGGAATTTCGGGACGCCAACCTGTTCGGCGGAGGCACGGAGGCGTCGGTGCTGTTTTTCGGGGGACTGCGCAATCAGCGACTCTCCTTCCGCTACAATTCCAACAAGCTGTTCTACACGCCTCTCAGTTTCATGTTTACGGCCGAAGGGGACGGCACCGAATACTATGGGTATGAGGAACGCACGGACCTTCCGTCCTCTCGCTTCGAGCGACGCCAGACTTCCTCCTATCGTCGCCTCGTGTACGGACTCCGCGGCGGGGTGGGCATGTATGTGCAGCGCTTCGGATTCCTGACCGCCTTCGCCCGGGCGGAACGGCATCGCATCACATCGGACAATCCTTCCTTCGCCACCTCGGAAATGGGAGTGGTGGTTCTGGGGGCGTCGAGCACCATCGATACCCGGGATCGAAATCCTCTTCCCTCCAAGGGCATCTATCTGCACGTGATGTACAGCTCGGCACAGAAGGCCTTCGGAAGCAGTCTCTCCTTCACCAAGCTGAACGGCGTGTACGATCTGTATGTGTCGAGTTCCGATCGCATCCTCACCTTCCATCCCCGTCTGCTCTTCGGGTATGGAGATCGCACCATGCCTCGATCGGAGTTCTTTCATCTGGGCGGACTCGATTCCTTCATCGGTCTGCAGGAAAACGAATTCGAAGGCCGCCAGCAGTTCGTGGGATCCCTCGAAGTGCGGGCTCGACTTCCCTTCACCCTCTTTTTCGACACCTACCTCTCTGCCCGCTACGATCTGGGCCAGACCATCGACATGCCCGAGCAGATTGCCTTCACACGCCTGCTGCATGCCGTTGGGGTGGCCCTCTCCCTCAACACGCCGATCGGACCCGCAGTCTTCGCGGTGGGACGCGCCTTTCGTCTCCCCGCAAAAAACACGCAGGACCCCATTGCCTGGAGTCCTGCGTATCTGTCGTTTTCGATCGGGATGCCGCTCTCGCCGTGAAAACCCTACCGTTGGAATTCGATATCCATGCCTACAGGCCCTTGGGCGTGCGAGGATCCGATGGATCGGCTGAACGAACGGGTGTCCGGTGGCGGCGTGGTCGACGGATCAGTGATGATGCTCGTCTTCGTCCTCATCTTCGAATTCCTCGTCCCCATAGATCTCGTCCGACGCCTGAAGAACGATGGCGACCAGATCCACCAGCGACGGAATCTTCGATTCCTCGACGACGGTTTTCAGCAGGGCCATGCATTTGTCGAACTGTTCCTGCGGATCCTCGATGTCATACAGGCTGTCGAGAAGATCGGAGGCATCGTCCTCGCTCAGGGTCAGAAATCCTTTGTTGATGGCATCGTCCAGTGTCATGCGATCTCCACGTAAATGGGTGATGAAAGTGAGTGAAAGGAACATAGTGCATTTCCCGAAGAAAACATACACCGCCATGAGACACACCACCCCGGTATGGTTCGGCATCGCCTTGCTGATGTTCGGACTTCCACTTTCCAGCCTTGTTTTTGCACAACAACGTATCGATTCCTTTCCTCATATGGGGGTTGGAATTTCCAACGGACTTCGCCTGGGCTGGATGCAATTCGGCTCTTCGTCCCTTGGATGGGAAGCGGCACTCGGGTGGATGCGCATGGAGAGCAAACGTACCACCTCTCTCGACGCCGATGTGCCCACCGAGGAGACCCTGAGAAGCGATGGCATGGCGGTGAGCGCAGGTATCAACTACCTCACGCATCCCGAAAGCGAGATTTCAGGGATGCTCGGTCTGACGGCCTCCCACGTGTGGGTTCCCCGTCCCATTCGCAATCTCGATCAGAGCCGCACCACACTCAGTCTGACCTTCGGTTCCTTCCTCCACCTCCATCCGAACATCGGGTGCTTTTTCCGCACCGGGCCCACCATCCACTTCCTCAGTCATGACGAAGGAGGACAAACCCAATTCTATCTGCACTTCGATGCTGGGGTGGGAATCACCTTCTGATGATGGAGCGGCCTGACGGCCTGGGCATTCCTTCCTCCTCTCCCCACGATTTTGTACCTTTCCCACCCATCCCACTCCCACGGAGGCAGCGCATGGCGTCAACGATCAATCGTCGGGAATTCCTCAAGCGGGGCAGCGCGGCCGCGGGACTCACCCTCGCCTCGTCGGGACTCGCTTCGGCTCTGTACACTCCCACCCGTGCCACCTTTCCCGAACATGTCGAACAGATGACGACTCGGGATCTGCGTGTGGGAACCGCCGACACTCTGGCGGTGATCCACGGTACGGATCCGGCCCGCATGGTGAGAGCCGCCGTGGCGGAATTGGGAGGGATGGGGGCCTTCGTCAAGAAGGGAGATCGCGTGCTGGTCAAGCCAAACATCGGTTGGGATCGTCTGCCGGAGCAGGCCGCCAACACCAATCCCGATCTGGTGCGTGCCGTCATCGCCATGTGCTTCGAAGCGGGAGCCGCCTCGGTGCTGGTGACCGACATGCCCTGCAACGACGCTCGTCGCACCTATGCCCGATCCGGCATCGAAGACGCGGCTCGTGAGGCAGGCGCCACTGTGGAACGGCCGGATCCCAATCGCTTTCGCGACGTGAACATGGGTGGAAAATTGCTTGGCACGAGAAAACTGTACAGCGCCTATCTCGAGGTGGACAAGGTGATCAACCTGCCCATTGCCAAGCATCATAGTCTGAGCGGAGCCACCCTGGCCCTGAAGAATCTCTACGGGATCATCGGAGGCGCCCGCCATACGCTGCACCAGGACATTCATCGCGGTATTGCCGAACTCGGCAGTTTTCTCCGCGCCACCCTGACGATCATCGATGCCTATCGGGTGCTGCGTCGCAACGGCCCTCAGGGCGGCAATCTCGACGACGTTGAGCAGCTCGGACTCTGCATCGCATCCGCCGATCCGATCGCGGCGGATGCCTATGCGGGAGAGACCATCTTTCAGTTAGGCCCCGACGCGCTCCGCCACGTGATCATCGGCACGGAGCTGGGTCTGGGGCAAAAGGACTATCGACAGCTTCGCCTGGTCGAATCCACCGTGCAGTGAGACGGAGAACCAGCGCATGAGGACCGCGATATGGCTGCGACGAGGGAGCCAGGGAATTTCCCTGCTGGCCTTTCTCGCTCTTCTGGTGCATTCCCTGACTCTGGGAAGCGCCGATGCGAATGCCACTGCGCTGTTCGGACTCCCCATCTCCTTCTTCCTCGATCTCGATCCCCTCACAGCTCTGGCCACGGTGGTGGCGACCCATGAGTTGTATCGGAATCTCGCCCTGGCCCTGCTCATCCTCGTGCCTACCTTTTTCTTCGGGCGCTTTTTCTGTGGATGGATCTGTCCCTTCGGCACCCTGCATCATGTGCTGTCGTGGTTCCTGAAAAAAAATCAGAAGCGCGCGCTTCGCCTGTCCCAGAACGCCTGGCGTCCGTATCAGCGCCTCAAATACCTCATCCTTGCGGCCTTTCTGGGCGCGGCCTTCTTCACGTCCCTCCACGTGGGTCTGCTCGATCCCATCGCTCTGCTTACCCGCTCCCTGGCCCTGGCGGTGCTGCCCGCGATCAGCGGCACACTCCAGGGTGCCGGATGGAGCCTGGCCCACACCTCGCTGGGCTTCCTCGAAGAGCCGGCCCTCCTGCTCTCCCAGGGACTTTCGGCCTTATCGCCGCACGAGGGGCCCGTGCACTTTCAGGGCGCCTTCCTCGTGGGACTGCTCTTTCTGCTCGCCCTCGCGGCCAATGGATATGCCGTGCGGTTCTGGTGCCGGGGCCTCTGTCCCCTGGGCGCTCTGCTGGGACTGGCCTCCCGGACCGCGATCTTCGGACTCGAGAAGCGCGAGAGCTCCTGCACCCACTGCCGAATCTGCGCCCTCTCCTGCCAGGGGGCCGACGATCCCGAACCGGGCCGACCCTGGCGTCAGAGCGAATGCCATCTTTGTCTCAACTGCACGAGTGTCTGTCCCGAAGGAGGGATCGCGTTTCGCTTCCTTCCCCACAATCCACCCGCTGACGTGAAGCCCGGAGTGGACGTGACGCGGCGCGCGACCCTGCTCACCCTGGCCGCCGGTGCCGCCGCCGTGCCCGTGTTTCGCGCCGAAGCGATCACGGGACGGGGCCGGGATCCCGAACTGATCCGTCCCCCGGGGTCGGCCTCGGAGAAGGACTTCCTCGCCCGCTGCATTCGCTGCGGGGCCTGCATGAACGTCTGTCCCAACACCGCCCTGCATCCCACCTCCCTGCAGGCAGGGTTCGAAGGACTGTGGACGCCCATCCTCGTTCCCCGCATCGGATACTGCGAACCCACCTGCGTGCTCTGTGGCATCGCCTGTCCCACGGGCGCCATCAACACAATCACACCAGAGGAAAAGGGGTGGACTCCGATGAAGGGCCAGCGCGGTCCGTCGAAAACCCCCATCCGCATCGGCACGGCCTTTTACGATCTCGGCCGTTGCCTCCCCTGGGCCATGGCCACCGAATGTATCGTGTGCGAGGAATGGTGTCCCACCTCTCCCAAGGCCATCTACTTCGAAGAAGCCGAGGTGCTCGACTCCGACGGCCAGCCCCACCTCGTCAAGCGCCCCCACATCGATCCCCGCCGCTGCGTCGGCTGTGGCGCCTGCTCCTATGCCTGTCCCATCACCGGCGCCCCGGCCGTGTACGTGCTCTCGAATGGAGAAAGCCGACATCCGGAGCAGAGGATGCTGGTGGGAAAGGGGTGAAGGAGTATTTCCGATTTCCGATTTCCGATTTGCGATTGTCCAAGGCCTGAAAAATCGGAAATCACAAATCGCAAATCGCAAAAATCCTACATCTTCAAATCTCCAATCTCCAATTCCATGGATTCCTACATCTCCTTCGTCACCGCCAATCCCCTGCTCTCCGCCGCCATTCAGTTTGGCCTGCTCGGCACGCTCGGGGAATTCATCAGTCATTTGATCCGCGCAAAATCGGCCTCGGGGTTTGGCAAGCCCTGGCAGGTGCCGGCCCGCATGCTGGCCTGGGCCCTGCTCGGCATCATCATCAAGTATGGATTCGTGGGCATGCGTGGGTTCGTGGACAATCTGCTGTCCCATGCCCTGCTGCCCGGTATCTTCAGCGCCGGAGTAGGGTACGCCTTCGCGATTTCGGTGTTCACCAATCTGCTTTTCGGTCCCCAGATGATGGCCATTCATCGTGTGGAGGACAACCTGATCTTCGGCACGAAGGGATTTGCAGGCATCGCCACGGCATGGAGAACCCTGATCTGGTTCTGGATCCCTGCGCACACGATCACCTTCAGTCTGCCTCCGCATTTTCAGATCGGACTGGCGGCGGCCTGGAGCGTGGCCCTCGGCATCATTCTGGGACTCGCCAAGGCACGCGCCGCGAAGGAGGGAGGGCAGTCATGACCCGCGCCGCCCTCGTTCTCTTCGTGCTGCTCGGCATGACCGCCTCGGCGCAGGACATGCTGCCGAAGAACGGAGCCGTCGCGGGCTGGACCCGAAAGGATCCGCCCCGCACCTTCGTGTCCACCCAGCTCTGGGAATACATGGACGGAGGGGCCGACGTGTATCTCGACCATGGTTTTCGCAAAGTGCATACCGTGGAAATGACGCGGGAGAAGAAGGACGTCCTGATCGACGTGTTTGAATTCGGCAGCGTGGACCAGGCCTTCGGCATGTACGCACAGGAACGGCCCGCGACTCCCAGTCCCGTCACCGTGGGCACCGAGGGATACGCCCAGGGCAACACCCTCGCCTTCTATCATGGCAAGTACTACGTGAAGCTCACCGCCTACGCCAACGACGCCGACACGAAGATGGCGGTGAAGATTCTCGCGGCGGCCACCTCCCGTGGAATCCGCGATCCGAAAACGCCACCCCGCGCCCTGGCGCTCTTGCCGAAGACGGGACGCCTGCCCCACACCGAAAAACGGATCCCGACCTCCTTTTTAGGATCGCTTCGCGGCGCCTTCACCGCCGAATACCGTGTGAAGGGACAGAACCTGACCCTGTTCCTTGTCCCCTTCGCCTCCGCGCCCGCAGCGGCTACCGCACTGCGCGGCCTGCGCCCCACACTTTCCCGCCCTGGCACCTTCGATAAGGGCGCCGTCCTCGCTAAGCCCACAGCCTTCCTCACGGGCGCCCATCCCAAGGCGGGCCCCATCATCATTCTCCAGCAGGGTTCCTGGCTCCTCGGCGCCTACCCGGTAAAGAATGCGGAACAGACGGGGCATTTGTTGTCGAATGTGAAACCGTAAGAAGAATTTGCGATTTCCGATTTCCGATTATTCGGAGCGGATGCACGGATGAGACAACGACCGTTACGAAGTGTGTCCAGAGAAAATCGCAAATCATATCCGCCATTATTTTGACACTCATTGACTTTGATCTCCCTCCCTTCTTAAGTTGCGATAACGTATTCATGAGGCGAATCGCATGTATCTTCTGAGCTTCATCATCATCCTGAGTTACCTGGTCGGATCCATTCCGTCGGCGCTCATCATTTCCCGTCTCGTCAAGGGGCAGGACATTCGCACCTTCGGTTCCGGCAATATCGGAAGCACCAATGCCATGCGGATGCTGGGATGGAAATGGGGGCTGGTGGTGCAGGTGATGGATGTGCTGAAAGGAATCGTCGCGGTGATGGTGATCGCCCATTTGCATTACGGTGATTTTCCCTTCAACAACCGCACGCCGTTCGAAGACTTCACCGTGGTGCAGATCATCGCGGGCGTGGCGGCGGTGCTGGGGCACATCTTTTCGGTGTTCGTCAATTTCAAGGGCGGCAAGGGCATCAACACAGCGCTCGGCATGCTCGTGGGCATCGCACCCATCGAGATTTCCATTGCCGTCGGTGTGTTTGTCATCGTACTGGTGGTGACGGGCTATGTGTCCCTGGGCTCCATCAGCGCGGCCACGGCCTTCCCGACCACGATGTTTCTGCGCTTCAATGTGTTTGGGGTGGATATCCCCAGCTATCACACCCTCATCGCCTTCAGTGTCGGGATCGCCGCTCTCCTCATCTTCGCCCATCGCAGCAACATTAAACGCTTGCTCGCGGGCCAGGAACACCGCTTCGAGAAGGTGCGCATCCTGAGCCGGCACATGGGCTCGTCCCTGAAAATGCTCTTCTGATCGACCTTCCGCCCTGGGGGCGGCGTCGAATGTTTCCTTCCCGTCCAGAGGTTCCATGAACGTCGGCATCGTCGGCGCGGGCTCCTGGGGCACCGCGCTTGCAGTCCTGCTTTCCTCCTCGGGCCATCAGGTTCGACTCTGGTCCTATGCGCAGGACGACGCCGACGAGATCCGCCTGACCCGCTACAACAGCGCCTATCTCCCTCACATCCGCATCCCCGATTCCGTGCGAATCACCACCGACCTGGCCGAGGCGGTGGACGGATGCGCCGTGCTGGTCAACGCCACGCCCACCCAGTTCATCCGATCCACCTTTCTGCCTCTGGATGGGCGCCTGCCCGAGGGACTGGTGATCGTCAACGTGTCCAAGGGAATCGAAAAAGCCTCGCTGGGACGGATCTCCGAGGTGTTCGCTTCTCTCTTTCCCGATCTCGCGGAAGATCGCTACGCGGTGCTGTCGGGCCCCAGCCATGCCGAGGAAGTGAGCCGGCATCTGGCCACCTCGGTGGTGGCTGCCTCGCGTTCTCAGGAGACCGCCCTTCTCACCCAGGATCTGTTCATGACGCCCTGGTTCCGCGTCTATACCTCCCCCGATGTGGTGGGCGTCGAACTCGGCGGCGCGGTAAAAAACGTGATCGCCATCGGCGCCGGAATCTGCGATGGCGCTGAATTCGGAGACAATACGAAGGCCGCCCTCATCACCCGTGGCATCGCCGAGATCCAGCGTCTCGGAGTAACCCTCGGCGCCTCGGCGCATACCTTCGCGGGACTGTCGGGCCTCGGCGACCTCATCGTCACTACCATGAGCCGCCACAGCCGCAATCGCTACGTGGGCGAGGAAATCGGCAAGGGACGGAAGCTCCGGCATATCGTCGGGCAGATGAAAATGGTGGCCGAAGGCGTGGAAACCGCCGCGTCCACCCACCTGCTCGCCCAACGCCACGGCGTGGAAATGCCCATCGCCGAGCAGATGTACCACATCCTCTTCGAAGACAAGGACCCGGCGGAGGCCACGGCCCAGCTCATGACCCGACAGGCGAAAGATGAAATCTGGTGAGTCCCTTCCCCCCCACATCCACGCGGCCATTGAGGCCGCTGGCGTCGCCTTCGACGGCATCGTCGGACAGGGCGGCGCGGGACTCGTGGTGCGCGGCATCGATCGCGCCGATCAGACACCGGTCGCCATCAAGATTCTGCGCTCGAACGAACCCGCCCTTCTCGAATCCTTTCAGCGGGAATTCCGCGCCCTCGCCCGGCTCTCCCATCCCACCCTGGTGCCGATCCGGCGCTTCGGTATATCGGACGGCGAAGTCTTTTTCTTTGTCATGGACTGGATCGCGGGCCAGCCCCTCCACCCAGCTCTGCTCCGGGACGAGAGCGGCCGCCTCGATGAGGATCGTCTCGCCCATCTGATCATCGCGATCTGCGACGGACTCGACTACCTGCATGGGCAGGAATGGGTGCACGGCGACCTCAAGCCCTCCAACATCCTCGTGTCCCTGCCCGACGGCGCTCCGCCGACGGTGCATCTGCTCGACCTCGGTTTGGCCCGGCATCGCGGCAGCGAGGCCAGCACGCTCGGAGGCACGGTGGAGTACCTCGCCCCCGAGGTGATCCGCACCCGACGCTACGGACCCGGCGCAGACCTCTACGCTCTGGGCTGCACCCTCATCGAGGCCCTCACCGGCTCTCCACCGTTTTCCGGAGAGGATCCCCTGACCGTCATGCGAAGCCACCTGCACGAACCCGCCTCCATTCCCGAAGACGGGCTCTCTGCGGATCTGCGCGACATCCTCGGGCACCTGCTCGATAAGGATCCCGAACGGCGCTACCGTGCACCCTGGCAGGTGGCGCGGGACATCGCGAAGTCACGGGGCTGGGCAGAGGTATCCCTTCACGGAGACGCCCCGCATGGTGTTGCCATTTCCCTGCCGTGGATTTCCCTTTCGGATCGCGACGCCTGGCTCGAAGCCACTGTGGCCACCTGCCTCGAAGGCACGCATGTGGCCCTCATCGAAGGCGACCCGGGGTTGGGAAAATCCACCCTTCTCTCCATGCTGGGCGCGGAGTTGCAGATTCACGGTCTTACCGTGCATCGCCTGCAGGGACGGGACACGGGCCCCTTTCGCTGCGTGCTCGATCTTCTCGCCACCCTGCCCGCTCCGCACGAAGAGCAACGCGCCGCCCGCGCCCTCATCGCCTCGCGGTTCCCGGGCATCTTTCCCGAAACGAGCGACCAGACCCCGCCCCCCCTCGACGAGGAGGGAGAGCGGCTGCGCCTCTTCGAGGCCGCTGCGACCCTGCTGCGAACGTCCTCTTCGGTGGTGCTCTGTGTGGACGATGCCGACGAGGCCGATCCGCTGAGTCGGGACTTCCTCGGTTTTCTTCCGGGCGTGGCGCTTCTCGACGAGAGCCGTCGCTTCAGCGTGATCCAGACCCTGAGACGCACCGACGGAGTGGAGGAATTCGAGGACCTGCCCTCTTCCCTCTCCCGCATCACCCTCTCTCCTCTTTCCCAGGTTCAACTGGGATCCGCCCTCGAAGCCGCCCTCGGCACCCGGGTGTCTCCCTCCTTCCTTCACGTGTGTCAGCGCCATACGGGAGGCAATATTGGAGGACTTCGGGATCTGCTCGTCTTCTGCGCGGAAGAGGGAATCCTTGAACGAAGTCCCGAGGGGTGGGTCGTTCACGAGAGGGACAATCTCGCACAGTTCCTTCCGAAAACCGCTCAGGATCACGTGCGCCGTCAGGCCGCCCGACTCGATCCTTCCCTCCTGTCTTTGCTCTCTCTCGTCCTGGCTGTCCCTCGCCCCGTCCCGGTGGAGGCCCTTGCCACCGCGGCCGATCGAGACCCCGATGAATTGCGTCAGGGACTCTCGGCCCTGGTCCGCGCCGACCTGCTTCGCTGGGATGGGGATCTGATCACCGCGCCCGCCGCCACCCGCCAGCTCGACGGAATGGCCCTGGCTGATCCCACCCTGTTTCACTCCCGCCTCGCAGAATGGATCCGCCTCCATCGTCCCCACGATCTCGACGCGCTTGCCTGGCATCTCGAGCGAGGTCCCGACCCCGCCTCCGCCCTGCCCCTGCTGCGGCGGGCCGCCGAAGAGGCCCTGGCCCAGTTCGACGCGAATGCCGCGGAATCCCTGCTCCTGCGGGCCCTCGCCCTGGCCCGGACCCAGGAAAACGTCGACGATCAGTTCGCCATTTTGAGCGCCGCACGGGAAGCCGCCGAGCAACTGGGCCATGCCGATCTTCAAACCGAACACCTGGAGGAAATGCTTCTCCTCGCGGCGGGACGCAACGATCCAGCCCTGCTGTGCCAGGTGTTTACCGCGCAGTGCGAGGCCTTCCAGTCCACGGGTGAATTCGACCGCTCGCGGCGCAGTGCCGACAAGGCCCTGGCCTTCGCCCGTCAGACAGGGGATCGAGCCGCCGAGGCGCGGGCCCTTCGCCTGATCGGCGTGAGTCTGTCCCGCCTGAAGCCGGGACCCGAGGTTCTGCCCTGGTACGAACAGGCCCTGGCCATCTTCGAAGCCGAAGGCATGGACGCCGAGCGCGGCGCCATCCTGCTGGACCTGGGTCTGGCGCGACTCTCCTTCCTCGAGGATCCGGCGGGAGCCCTCGACAGCTTCCAGGCTGCCTACGAGGTCTTCTCCACGCGAGGAGACAAACGGGGAATGGCGCGGGCACTCGGCAATGCGGGACGCCAGCTCTACGCGCTTGGGCGCATCACCGAGGCCCAGGACCATTACCTGCGGGCCATTGCCCTGTTCGATGAGATGGGCGATCGCCGCGCCCTGGCCCTGGGCTACAACTCCCTCGGGCAGGCCGAGATCACCCTGTGCCGGTATGTGGACGCGATCTCCCATCTGCGTCAGGGTCTGCGCATCGCCCGCGAGGTACGCAATCTCTATGCCGAGGAAATGATCCGCGAGAACCTCGGCGAACTCTATACCATGCTCGGCGACTACGAGCAGGCCCGCGCCTCCTACGAAGAAGCACGAGCTCTTGCCCGCGCCACGGGCAACGCCATCGGTGAGATCACCAACGACATCGATCTCGCGGGAGTGCTCTGCGAGACACGGGAGATTTCCGCTGCCCTGGCCCTCCTGCGGGAAGCCGGAGCTCGACTGGAGCAGGCGCGGGACGATCACGTGGCCTGCTGGCTGCAATACCGTTTCGGCATGGTGTATCTGGTGCGCGGCGACCAGTACGACCCCCGCAAGGCCCTCGAACATTTTCAGGCCATGGGAGTCCTAGCCGACCAGCTCGATTCGGTGTCCTATCGCATCCTGAGTCGCTCTTACGCGGCGGCGGCCATGGTGCAGTTGGGACGGATCCCCGAAGCCCTGGCCCTCTCCACCCAGGCCATCGCTCTGCTCGACCAGCAGGGAGAGCTCCATGGAGGTATCCAGGACATCCTGCTCAATCACGCCCGCGTGCTGCGCGCCTCGCGCAAACTCCCCGAGGCCGGCACCTTCATCGACCGGGCCCATGCCGAAGTGCAGCGCATCGCCTCCACGCTCACTGACGTACATCTGTACAAGTCCTTCACCGAACAGGTCCGCATTCATCAGGACATTCAGAAGGAACACGCCCTCCTCCATCGCGGCGATTCCCTGCACACGGTCAATGCCATCCGAGAACGGAATCTCCTGACTCTCTACGAGGTGAGTCGCAAGATCAATTCCACCCTCGATCTGCCCCTCCTCCTCGAAACCATCATGGATTCCGCCCTCGACGCCCTGCACGCCGAACGCGGTCTGCTCTTTCTACTCGAAGGGGAACACCTCGTGCTCAAGGCCTCCCGCAACGTCGAGCACGAAACCATTCACGACGCCACCGAAATCAGTCTGTCGATCCTCAAGGATGTGGTCCGTCAGGGCAAACCCGTCATCGTGTCCGACACCGCCAAGGAAGAGGCCTACCGCAACCGCGAATCCGTGGTTACCTACAACATCCGCTCCCTGATCTGCATGCCCATGCGCAGCCGGGATCGCATCATCGGTACGGTGTATGTGGACGTACGGTCCGACGCCATGCAGGCCATCGCCTTTTCGGAGATCGATGCGGACTTCCTCGACGCCTTCGCCAATCTCGCCACCCTTGCCATCGAAAATGCCCGGCTTCACGAAGGACTCCGACAGGAGAACCTGCATCTGCGTCGCGAGGTGGAATCCCGCTTCGGGTTCGAGAATATCATCGGGGCCAGCGCGCCCATGGACAAGCTCTTTCACGAGACCCAGTTCGCCATCCAGTCCGAAGGCAACGTGCTCATTTATGGTGAGAGCGGCACGGGCAAGGAACTCATCGCCCGGGCAATCCATTACAACGGACCCCGCAAGAATGGCCATTTCGTGGCGGTGGACTGCGGCGCCATGCCCGACACCCTTCTCGAAAGTGAACTCTTCGGCTACAAACGCGGCGCCTTCACCGGGGCCTATGCCGACAAACGAGGCCTGTTCGAGGAAGCGCATCTCGGCACCCTTTTCCTCGACGAAATCGCCAACACCTCCCTCGCCTTCCAGGCCCGCCTTCTGCGTGTGCTGCAGGAAGGGGAATTTCGTCGCGTGGGCGACTCGGTGTCCCGACGGGTGGACGTGCGCATCATCTGCGCCACCAACACCCTGCTTCCGGAAGAAATCGCTGCGGGACGGTTCCGGCAGGATCTGTTTTACCGCCTCAATGTGATTCCGATTTCCATCCCCCCCCTCCGCCAGCGCACGGCCGATATCCCTCTGCTTGTACACCATTTCATCGACCAGTTCAACACGAAGAACCATCGCGCCTACGAGGGCATCACCGAAGAATGCCTGGCCCTGCTCCAGAACTGGACCTGGCCCGGCAACGTGCGAGAACTCGAAAACCTCATCAATCGGGTCCTCGTCCAATCCCCCGATCCAATCATCTCCTCCCGCCATCTGCCGACGGAATTCCGCTCCGCCGTCGCCCCATCCCTTCCCACGGAACCCTCTCTCGACGTGCAGATGCAGGGCCGACGACTGGCCTCGCTGCAGGAGGTGGAAAAGGAGCATATCCTCTATGTCCTGCGCCATACGAAAAACAAAACGGAGGCCGCGAAGGTGTTGGGCCTCAAGCGAACGACGCTGGTGGAGAAGATGAAGAAGCTGGGGATGATGTAAGAGGGTGAAGGGTAAAGGGTGAAGGGTGAAGGGTGAAGGGTAGTGGACTTTTTTATCCCGGATTCATTTCGGGATTGAGCGGAGGGAGGGTAATCGGTATATTTTTGAGTCTCTTACAATTTTTCCAGCCCTCGAAAAAATCGCGGGTTTCGCTTGCGTAAATGGTGTGTTTCCCGTAGATTTGTTCATCAATCACTCATTCCATCACCTCATTGCAACGATTCACTTCCATATCCGTCGCTCTGCTGTTGGTGCTGATCGCGTCCTCCTCTCTGCATGCGCAGAATTATAAGGGCGTACAGAACCTGAAGGCGGAGATCGCACAGGGTTCCTCGGTGCTGCTCAGGTGGCAGGTGCCGACGGGACAGACGGATCGGATTCAGCAGATCGAGGTGTGGAGAAGTGAAACGGGTCCGGGAGGAATGACCCGCATCGCCGAGATCAAGGACACGACGGTGGTGACCTATCAGGATTTCGACGTAGCTCCGGGCCGGCTCTACAATTACTTGGTCGTCACCTACTACTCCCTGTTCAAGCAGGCCCTGACCGGGTGCGCCATCTGGATGCCCGCCGAAGAGAGAAAGCTGCACTTCATCACTCGTCCCTCTCCCACTGCGGTGGCAGGCGAAGAGTACGTGTATTCCTTCTCGATCTCGGTGGAAGGCACGGATTCGGTGTTCACCGATTTCCAGATTGTCGAGGGTCCCGGCGGCATGAACATCAGTTCCCTCGGCAAGCTCGCCGGTCGTCTCGACTGGCTGCCCTCGATAGCCGGGTCTTTCCGCGTGAGTCTCAAGGCCTCGGATCGACTCTCGGGCGCCTTCGTGATCCAGGAGTTCACCATCAATGTCGCTCAGCCGTCCACGAGCGGCATGATCACCGGCACGGTGTTCGACAGTCATCAGAATCTTCTTTCCAACGTCTTCATCCGCGTCCTCCAGCAGAGCGGGGATGGAAGCACCCGGGCCTATGAGACCTATTCCGGTCCCGACGGGCGCTTCTCCTTCCGTCACGTGCAGGCGGGCAATGTGTACATTTACGCCGAAGCGCCGGGTGAGACCTACCTGGCCGAGTGGTACAATCACAACGCAAGTTTGGCCACCACGGCCGCTCGTCCCCTCCGGGCGAAGGACACGATGCGGATCGATTTCTATCTCGAATCCCGCACCGCCCAGTATGCGCGCGTGTCGGGTCTTGTGCTCGACGTCAACGGTCAGCCCATCGATCGGGCACAGATCGACATCATCGGCAAGAAGCACTTCCTGACCATCGGCGATCTGGCTACCATCGAGAATCCCGAGATCAAGGCCTTCCTGCTGAGCCGGGGCGCCGACACGGTGGTGTATTCCAAACCCGACGGCACCTTCGACATCGACCTGCCGGTGGATCGCGAGTACTACACGATCGTGTCGAAGAAGGGGTATCGCACCTCCTTCGTGGCGGATCAGACCAACGCCCTCGAAGCTCGCAGCTTCCGCGTCGCCCCCACGCAGACCACCCTGAACTACACCCTCGATCCCCTCATCCCCACGAGCAATTCTCTTTCGGGCTCCATCTTCCGCCAGGGCACCACGGCTCCGGTGCAGGGTATCGTGGTCCTGCTCGAAAGTTCTCTCAAGGCCACGCGGGGCGCGGGAGGCAGCAATACCTTCAAACGCTTCATTTCGACCCGCACGGATCAGAACGGCAATTTCCACATCGACAATATCCCGGCCACCAGCACCACGTACAGCATTCTCGCGGTGCCGGTGGAAACCGATTACATCCCGCAGTATTTCTCCTTCAACAAGGAAATGGCCAGTCCCTTCCTGAGCCTGAGCGAGGATGTCAACATCGTAGGCGCCGTGCAGAACATCACCTTCGATCTTCCGATGTCCGTGCGCACGGGCTACGGGTCCATTTACGGACAGGTGTTCACCAAGAAGAACGAAGTGCTGACAGCGGCCCCGGGCACCATCGTCCTCGCCCAGGATGAAAAGACCCAGCAGTTCGTGGGCTTCGCCATCACCGACTCCACCGGCACCTACACCATTTCGGGCCTCCCGGTGGGCCGCTACAAGATCTTTGCGGACAATCCCCGCTTCGGCCTCGCCATCCACGAGAACATCCTCATCAACTACGTCCAGTTCAACGACGAGAACCGGAGCCAGAAGCAGGACTTCATCATCAAGATTTCCTCTCCGGTAGCCGTGGAACGCGCCGAACCCCCGGTCTCCCTCGATCTGAAACAGAACTTCCCGAACCCCTTCAATCCCGAGACCACCATCGAATTCGGCATCCCCTACAACAGCGAAGTGCGCCTGTCGGTGTACAATCAGCTCGGCCAGGAAGTCGCGGTGCTCTACGACGGCATCATGAATCGCAACTACTACACGATCACCTTCGATGCCTCCACCCTCCCCTCCGGCACCTATGTGTATATGCTGAGATCGGGCGCCATCTCGGTGATGAAGACCATGGTGGTGACGAAGTAAGTAAAGAGTAAAGAGTAAAGAGTGAAGAGAGCAGGATTTTGTCCTGCTCTCTTTTTTTCATTCCCTCATTCACCCATTCCCTCATTCACCCATTCCCTCATTCACTTATTCCCTCTATGAGCACTACCACCGTCCGACAATAAAACCTCCCCTCGGGGAGATCCACCGGAAACAACAACTCCCGTTCTCCCCAGCCCTCGGTGCGAAGCGGAGCCGGGACCCGCCAGGCAATAAAGGCATTGCGCACGGCCTCGGCGCGGCGCAGGGAGAGCTCGTCGTTGTATTCCTCGGAGCCGAGGGCGTCGGTGGAGCCGCGTATGATCACCGAAGAGGTGGGCGTGATGCGGGAGGCTGCGGAGCGCAGAAGGGAGAGATTGCGTTCGGAAAGATCGGCCTTGTCGAAATCGAAGAGGATGAGACTGAGCTTTTCCACCACGAGATCGCGCAGCTTTTCCTTCTGCTTGCGCTCGAGGGTGAGGATGCGGACGCGCAACGTATCGGGATCGGCTTCGATGCTACGTCCGGTTCGGTCGAATACCCGGAAGGAAAGCACCACGAGGGCGGAGTCGCGCAGGGGCGCGGCACTCCAGTCCCACACGACGGTGTCGGGATGGGCACCTTGGCCCGCGCGGGAAAAGACGGGGCGGCCCTCCACGGAGGCGGTGAGCTCCCAGCGGGCGAGGCCCGCCGTGGCGCGGCTCGCGAGACGCAGGGGCAGGATGGAAGGACGGGGTGTGCGCAGGGTATCACGGAAGGTGAGATTCCAGAGATTCGGATCTGAGAGTGTGATTTCCACGCGGCGGTTTTCTTCGCGTCCCTCTTCGGTGGCCGAAGACGAGGGCGCGGCGGGGAGGTCCCGCCCCAGTACGGTGAGACGGGAGGCATCCACGCCCCAGGTGGACTGCAGGACCTGTGCCACCGCACGGGCCCGCTCCAGACCGAGGCCCGCCGGCTCTCCCCGATCTCCCGCCCCGGTGAGGGTGACGCGCAGGTCCGCATGGGCGCGGAGCAGGGAGCCGGTGATATCGAGAAGACGATAATACAGAGGCAGGGGCCCCTGGTCCCCGCTCCGGGGCAGGGCCACGGTAGGACCTGCGACCACATAGCGCGGATCGAGGGTGGACGATCGGGGACCGAAGAAGACGTAGGGCAGCACGGGCTGGGTGACGGTGGTGACCAGATCTTCGGCCACCAGGTGGGCGCGTTCATTGCGGGATCCGGGCAGGGGGAGCCCCTCCCGAGGCAGATCCGTGGCGAGGGCGGCCGCGAGTACGCCCTGTTCTCCCAGGCGGAGGAGGCGAAAATCCAGACGGACGGAATGGAAGACCGTGCGACCGCGCACGTCGAGCACCGTCGCCGAATCCTCGTGGGCGGGAGCCGAGGCGAGCAGACGATAGCGGGTGCCCGAGGGCAGGACCGCCAGAAAATCTCCGGTGGCGGGATCGGTGGAGACCGTGGTTTTCACCGTGCCGTTCGCCTCGTCCCGGATTTCGAGGCGCGCGGAGAGAGGAGCCGAGGTGAAGCGATCGGTGATCCGGCCATGGACGAGGGTCACCACCCCCGGAGGCCAGGGATTGGGCGTGGCGGAGTAGAGATCGAGTCCGCCCTGGCCACCCGGGCGGCGGGACGCCAGGAGCAGCGTGGAGCCCTCGGCGGAGAGGGCGCAGAACTCGTCGTCGCCGGGACCGTTGATAGGGCGCCCCATGTTCTGCGGTGGGGACCAGGCCTGCCCGTCGAAGCGGGTCACGAAGAGATCGGTGCCGCCCACGCCTCCGTGTCCGTTGGACGAGAAGTAGAGCGTGGCCCCGTCGGCGGCGATGGTGGGCGACACCTCATCGCGGGAGGTGTTGATGGAGGCGCCACCGTTACGCACGGACCAGGAGCCCGAGGACCCAAGGCGGGCTTCCCAGATGTCGAGTCCCCCCTGCCCTCCCGGGCGGTCGGACACGAAGAAGAGGGTGCGCCCGTCGGGGGCGATGGAGGGCTGGGATTCCCAGGAGGCCGTGGAGACGGGGGGACCGAGGAGGGTGGGCGGGAGCCAGCCCTCGGAGCCTCGACGGGAGGTCCACAGATCACAGGAGCCCACTCCGCCTTCGCGCTGGCAGGAGGCAAAGAACAGGGTGAGACCGTCGGGCGACAGGGAGGAGGCGCCCTGACTGGCTCCTCCATTCAGGGGCGAGCCCGCATTGGCGGCGGGGGACCAGAAGGACCCGTCGAAGGAGGTGGCGAAGAAGTCCGACCGATCCTTTCGCGAGGAGGTGAACACCAGCATCCGTCCGTCGGCGCTGAGGGTAGGCGCGAAATCATCGTCCGGCGAATTCACCGCCGGACCGAGGGACACGATATGCACCGGCCATTCGGGCACCGGAGGCGCGCTGCCCGCGCAGGACGCGAAGAGAAGGGCCAGAAGCGGCACCGCCGCGCGGCGGAGCAGGTCCGAAGCGCGGCGGGTACGGGGACGAAGGGACATACGTCCTCCCAAAAGAGAAAAAAGGACTAGGCGGTCTTTTTCTGGAACATCCCGTCGATGAGGCCATAGGCCACGGCTTCGTCGGGACTCATGTAATTGTCGCGATCGGAGTCCGCCGTGATCTGTTCCACGGTCTTGCCGGTATGGGTGGCGAGGATGCCGTAGAGGGATTCGCGGATGCGGACCATTTCGCGGGTATAGATTTCGATGTCGGTGGCCTGGCCCTGGGTACCGCCGAGGGGCTGATGGATCATGATGCGGGAATGCGGCAGGGCCATGCGTTTGCCCTTCTCGCCTCCGGCCAGGAGCACTGCGGCCATGGAGGCGGCCATACCGATGCAGATGGTGGCCACGTTGGAGCGGATGTACTGCATGGTGTCGTAGATGGCCAGGCCCGCGCTGATGGAGCCGCCGGGGCTGTTGATGTAGAGATGGATATCCTTTTCCGGATCCTCGCTGTCGAGGAAGAGGAGCTGGGCCACAACGAGACTGGCGACGTAGTCGTCGATGGGGGTGCTCAGAAAGACGATGCGTTCGCGGAGGAGGCGGGAGTAGATATCCCAGCTCCGTTCGCCACGGCCGGTTTGTTCGACGACGATGGGCACGAGCTGGTCCACCGGACTGGCCGACGGAGAGAGAAGATCGTTGCGCGGGAGGGTCATTTCGTGTTCTCCTGTTCAGGTTCCGTGTCCTCATTCAACGGCGCGGAATCGTCGGGAGTTCCGGACGGCTCGGCGCCGGGGGCCACCTCGGCGAAGGCCTCCATGGCGGTGCCCGTTACGTCGTTATCGTCCACATGGGTGATGGCCGCCTTGGCGAAGAGGGTATTGACCACCTTCTCGGCGAGGAGGTTGTTGCGGGCCTGGTCGTTGGACTGGAAGTACTGGAGGAGGATGGACTGGTCCACCCCGTAGCGCGGCGCCTGTTCTTCGGCGAAGCGGACGAGGTCGGCCTCGTCGAGGGTGATCTGTTCCTTGGCGATGATGCTGTCGCGCAGGAAGAGCCAGCGGGCGGTATTGAGGGCGGATTCGCGGCGGGCTTCGCGGAAGGCTTTTTCATCGAAGCTGTCGATGGGCACGTTCTGGGCCTTGTAGCGTTCCTTGACGTCGGTGACGAACTGGTTGAGAATTTCCTCGATAATGGAGGGCGGCACGTCGAAGAGGTTGCGTTTGATCACTTCTTCGATCAGTTCGTTTTCGGCCTTGTCGCGATAGGTCTTCTCGTAGCGTTTCTCGATGCCGTCGCGGATGAGGGCGCGGAGTTCCTCTTCGGTTTTGGCCTTGCCTCCGGTGAGTTTGCCGCAGTTCTCCTCATTCCATTCGAAGGGAAGGGCCCGTTCGATGGCATGGAGGGTGATGCGCACGTGGTCCACATCCTCGTCCCCATCGCCGGTTTCGTAGGTGATATCCACGTCCCGCGTCTCCCCTTTCTTCATGTTGAGGAGTTCGGCCTTGAGATCCCGGTTCAGGTGTTCGTCGTCGAGGTTGAGCACGGCGTCCTTATTGAGCTTGTCCTCCACGGCATTCCCTTCGGCGTCGAGGAGCTGCATATCGCAGCGCACGCGGTAGCCTTCCTCGTCGTCGGCGGTATCCACTTCTTCGTACTGGAGGAAGCGACGGCGATAGCCGGTCAATTCCTGTTCCACCTCGTCCTCAGTCACCTCGTGGGTATGGAGTTCCACGGGCACCTCGTCATAGTCCTGGGCTTCCACGTCGGGGGCGGTTTCGTAATTGATCTTCATCGTGGCGCCCTTCTCCGGGGCGAAGTCGATATCCTCGAGGGAGGGTTGGCCGAAGGGGTTGATATTGCGTTCATCGAGGGCCTGGCGGAAGGAATCGTTGGCCAGTTTTTCGAGGGTTTTGAAGCGGATCTCGTCGCCGAACCGTTGTTTGATGATGGCGAGAGGGGTCTTGCCACGGCGGAATCCGGGGAGGGCGATATTGCGACCTTCCTCGCGGTAGGCCGCCTCGAAATGGGATTCGAGTTCTTCGGCGGAAAACACCATTTCGATCTGGTGGTCGCACTGGGTACGGGAATGAATGAGGATGTCCAAATCAGCTCCAGATGATGAGAATTGGGTGCGAATGGGGGGACTCGAACCCCCACGGGTTACCCCACCAGATCCTAAGTCTGGCGCGTATGCCAATTTCGCCACATTCGCGTGGCCTGCCCCCAGCGAGGGCAATCCACAATATACCGAAATGGGAAAGTTCTGCCAATGGGGCAGGATGGGGGGATGGATCGATGGCGGGATTTCTTCGTGGGTCGTCACCATCATACGATCTCCGGGATCGTTGCCCTGCCGTATTGGAAGACATCGGGAAAATGCGGAACATGGACTCGCGCCCACACCGGGCATCGACTCTACGAGAATTCATACGGGACAGGCATCATGACCATACAAAACAAGAAAATCCTCATTCCCCTGGCCATCCTGAACGCGATCGTCCTTCTTGGACAGCTCTGGCCTGAGGGGGCGCCCCCGTTCGCGCGGTTCGTGAACATCGGGACCGTGATGGCGAACCTGGTGGTGCTGTTTCTGGCCTCCAGAAAACAGGCACACAACCAGTGAGTAGAGGCAGGTTTGCGACCTGCCTCTACTCTCCTTGGTAACGGACACCGAGGCTACGCGATGATGGATGCGCGATGATGGATGCGCGATGATGGATGCGCGATGATGGAT
>CAYQST010000004.1:0-167656 GCA_964420295.1 uncultured Chromatiales bacterium
GGCCCTCAGACAGGTGCATGCGTATGCGGGCGCTCGGGCGTGATTTTCCTCGACGTTTCACTGAGGTCGCACAATCTGTGCTTTTCTCGGTTATGGCTTCGGGGGAGCCTCTGAGCGCGAAAATCGCAAATCGCAAATCGGAAATGTCTCAGGTGCTGCACCGTCAGGGTTTTCTTAGTGATGGCTTCGGGGTTGCCTCAGCTCGGGAAAATCGCAAATCGCAAATCGGAAATCGCAAATTCTTCCCCGGTTGGCCCTCAGACAGGTGCATGAGTTCGCGGGCGCTCGGGCGTGATTTTCCTCGACGTTTCACTGAGGTCGCACTGTCGAGGCTTTCCTCAGGAATGGCTTCGAGGGAGCCTCTGCGCGGGAAAATCGCAAATCGGAAATCGCAAATGGCAAATATCTCAGCGGTCTGGGCGTTCCCGAGAACACCTTGGTTCTGACTACGCCCCGTGCTTTGCCATGAACTCACTCCCTCGAATCCTCTGTCGTTCCATCGCGGAGAGCACGGTTTTGCGGAGGCGGATGGACTTGGGGGTGACTTCCACGAGTTCGTCGTCGTTGATGAACTCGATGGCTTTTTCGAGGGTGAGGGGAGTGACCGGGGTAAGGACGATGCCCTCGTCCTTGCTGGAGGCCCGCATGTTGGTGAGCTTTTTCGGCTTGGTGGGGTTGACGTCGAGGTCGTTGGAGCGGTTGTGTTCGCCCACCACCATGCCTTCGTACACGGGTTCGCCGGGGGTGACGAAGAGGACGCCCCGGGGTTCGAGGTTCCAGAGGGCGTAGCCGGTGGTTTCGCCCTGGCGGTCGCACACCAGGGAGCCGGAGAGGCGGGCGGGGAAGTCGCCGCGATAGTCCTCGTAGCCCTGGAGGTAGGAGTTCATGATGCCGGTGCCCCGGGTGTCGGTAAGGAATTCGTTGCGATAGCCGATCAGGCCCCGGGAGGGGATGGAGAACTCGATGCGCACCCGGCCGGAGCCGTGGTTGACGAGGTTGATCATGCGGCCCTTGCGCTGGGCGAGCTTGTCGGTGACGATGCCGGTAAAGAGTTCGTCGCAGTCCACGAACAGATGTTCGATGGGCTCCTGGCGCCGGCCGTGCGCCTCGCGAAAGATTACCTGGGGGCGGCCCACCGCGAATTCGTAGCCCTCGCGGCGCATGGTTTCGATGAGGATGGCCATCTGGAATTCGCCCCGTCCCTTCACGATCAGGGTGTCGGCATTAGCCGTGGTTTCGAGGCGGAGTCCCACATTGCCGAGCATTTCCTTTTCGAGGCGCTCGCGGAGCTTGGCGCTCTGCACGTACTTGCCTTCCCGTCCGGAGAAGGGTGAGGTGTTGATGGAAAAGACCATGGAGATGGTGGGTTCGTCCACCGTGATGCGCTTGAGGGCCCGAGGCCGGTCGCGGGTGCAGATGGTGTCGCCGATATGCACATCCTCCACGCCGGCAAGGACGATGATATCCCCCGGTTTCGCCTCCTCGGTCTCGGCCAGGCGGAGTCCGTCGTAGGTCTGCACCTTGATCACGCGCAGGGGCACGGGATTCCCATCCTCCGCGATGCGCAGAAGCTGGTCGTTCTGGCGGGCCTCGCCGTGGAACACCCGTCCGATGGCCAGGCGGCCGAGGTAGTCGGACCAGTCCAAATCGGACACCAGCATCTGAAATGGCTGCTCGGGGTCGTGGGCGGGTCCGGGAATTTCGTCGAGGATGGTTTCGAAGAGGGGGGTGAGGTCGGTAGCGGGTGCCTCGAGGGATCGGGTGGCGATGCCCTGTTTCCCCACGGCATAGAGCACGGGAAAGGAGATCTGTTCGTCGTCGGCGTCGAGGTCGATAAAGAGGTCGTAGATTTCCGACAGCACTTCTTCGGGCCGGGCATCGGAGCGATCGATTTTATTGAGCACCACGATGATGCGCTTGCGCGCGTCGAGGGCCTTCTTGAGCACGAAGCGGGTCTGGGGCAGGGGGCCTTCGGAGGCATCCACCAGCAGGATGGCCCCATCCACCATCATCAGGGCACGTTCCACCTCTCCCCCGAAATCGGCATGCCCCGGCGTATCGAGAATATTGATCTTCACGTCGTGCCAGCGCACCGAGCAGTTTTTCGCGGCGATGGTGATGCCGCGCTCCCGCTCGAGATCCATGTTGTCCATTACGCGATCCTCCACCTCCTGATTATCGCGGAAGAGTCCGCTTTGTCGAAACATGTGATCGACGAGGGTGGTTTTGCCATGATCCACGTGGGCGATGATGGCGATGTTGCGAATGGAGGGGTTGGTGGGGAGGGAGCGGTGCATGGCGATTTGCGATTTGCGATTTGCGATTTGCGATTTGCGATTTGCGATTTGCGATTTGCGGATCTTTTGATCATTTGATCCTAACCATGTAGAATACCACGGAGAATCGGAAATCGGAAATCGCAAATCGGAAATTCCGTGTTGCCTTCGCCGCAACGCTCGGCCTTCGCCGCTGGATAAATCGGAAATCGGAAATCGGAAATCCGGAATGCCTTGGCCACCGCACGGGTAAATTTCCAATTCTTCTGAAATATTTTCACTCCCTTCCATCCTTTTACTTTCCTGCATCAATTCTTCATGCTATCATTGAATTGGGACTTGACAGATCGTCATTTCGCGTTCCAATTGAAAAACCAATGAAGTGGACAGCAGTGTCCGAGGAGAAAGAAGAGATATGAGACGGAGTGTGATTCTTGTTTCGCTCATCCTGGTGGTAGCGGCGGTAAGCCTGCGCGCCCAGGGAGTCAACATCAACGAAACCCAGACGGTCATCACACCGAGCAGTTTGTTTACGGTGGGGAATGGAGAGGGATTTCAGGTGAATTCCTCGGGGAATGTGATCAAAGTGAATGGGATCAGCTATTCCTGGCCCTCGGGGCAGGGGACGGCGGACACCTTTTTGAAGAACGACGGGTCGGGAAATCTGAGCTGGGCCCAGAGTCTGACCAACGGGGCGAGTATGACCTCGGACGGAGGCTTCGCCATCCAGTTGTACAACGGGTCCGGCGCGGCGATTCCCAAGGGCACGGTGGTGCAGATCAAGCCCTCGGGGAGCGCGACCGACCAGATCATTCCGGCCGTGACCAGCGGGGATCTGATGCCGATCGGCATCGCGGCGATGGATATTCCGAACAATTCCAGCGGTCCTGTGACCATTGCAGGCATTGCCGTGGTTCTCACCGAAGGGACCGTGACCATGGGACAGATGGGCTATCCGGGCGCCAGCGTGGCGGGCAAGCTCGTCGCCACCAGCAGTCCCAACAACAGCGGCAACCACTGGGGGGAATGCGGGCACTTTCTCACCGCCTCGAGTGGCACGCCCGCGACGGCCAAGATCATTCTGCATTTCAACTGAGGTCGCGATGAACACCTCCATTACACGATCATCCCTGCGCACTGCGGGGGTGCTGGGGCTCTGTCTCGCGATGCTGGGGCTGTGGGCCATGCCCACGGCGCTCCGCGGGCAGTCCCTGCTGAACCGGGGGGCCCTGGTCCGCGTGGCCGGCTCTTCCACCACCATCACCGTCAGCGGCAACTATGTGAGCACGACGGCCTCCACGCAGGGTGGTACCCTGAAGCTGGATGGGACCCTTCGCCTGCGCGGTAACTGGACCAACGATGGCACGAGTCCTGGCTTCGTCGCGGGCTCTCATGCGGGCGCGGTGGTGCTCACCGGCTCCTCCGCCCAGCAGATCGGGGGCAGCACGTCCACCATCTTCCCCTCCCTGACCCTGGATAACAGCGCGGGAGCCAGCCTGGCCACGAACGCCGAGGTGCAGTCCACCTTCACTCTCGGCACGGGCCTTCTGACCCTCGGCTCCTCGCATCTCACCCTGGGCGCCTCGGCCACGGTGGGGGGCAGTCCCTCGGCCACGGCTATGGTGGTGGCCACGGGAACGGGGGAGCTGAGAAAAACGATATCCGGCATCGGCACGATGGTGTTTCCTATCGGAGATGCCACCGCCACGCCCGAGTACACGCCCGCCACGGTACAGGTCACAGCAGGAACTCCGGGCTCCCAACCCTGGATTTCGGCTCGTTTGACGGATGCGGCCAGCACGCATCTTACCTCAGAGGCCCACTATGTAACGAGAACCTGGTTTCTCGGCGCGAACGATGTCTCCGGACTCACCGCTTCGGTAACGCTTCCGTATCTGGACGCGGATATCGTGGGCACCGAAGCCCTGCTGGCCCTCGGCCGCTGGAATGGCGCGGTGTGGACCAATGTGGGGATTGTGAATGCGGGCGCGAACACCCTGACGGGTACCGGCCTGACCACGCTGGGAGAGTTTACGGGACGGGAGGGCAGCTACCTGTATCGTTCGGTGGCAGCGGGGTCCTGGACCACGACCTCCACCTGGGAGGTGTCCGTGGATGGCGGCGCAACCTGGATACCGGCAACCACCAGTCCCACAGCGGACAATGCTGCGGGCATCGAGGTACGCAACGCCGTGAGCATCACCACTCCTCTGACGATCGATCAGACCACCGTCAGCAACGGGGGCACGCTCACCGTGGATGGCACCACCCTGACCGTGGCCGATGGAGCAGGCACCGATCTTGCCGTGGCCATAGGTGGCACCCTCGTGATGACGAATGGTGCCTCCGTGACCCCCACTGGAACCCTGGCGGTGGATGGAGCCCTCACCCTCAATCAGAGCGCGGGCACGATACCCACGGCAACCTTTGCGCCCTGGTCTACCCTTACCGTGCAGAACGCTACCAGTCTTCCTTCGGGACTCGATCAGGCCTTCGGTAGCCTCGTGTGGAACAATCCCGGCACGAATCTGACTCTCGGCACGGACCTGTCCATTCAGGGTCCGTTGACTCTGACCGCGGGAACCCTCGCCATCGGTGCCCACACCCTGACCCTGAACATGGATCCGGTGCTCAGTGGCGGGAATCTGCTGGGAGGCACGAGCTCGAATCTGGTTCTGGGCAACGACGGATTCGGGCCGATTCGCATTCCCACGATGACGATTCAGGATCTGAGTTATTCCGGACCCACCTATCCGAATCTCGTGGGGACCCTCACCGTCACCGGGCAGATCGAGGGATGCGCGGGAATTCAACTCACGGCAGAAGCCGGCAGCGAACTGGTGCTGTCCGGTTCGGGTCCGACTGTCTCTCTTCCCTCCGGATCCTATCGCAGTATCACCGTCAATCGACCGGCCGGAGTGGTTCTGTGCGGTGATGTGGTGGTGAAGAACACCCTCACCCTGACCCAGGGCCTGGTGAAGCTGGAAAGCTATCGGCTTCTTCTCGAGGAAACCACCTACCCCACTCCAATCGGAAATGGATACACGGGAGACATCGCGGGCACCCCTTCCGCGAGCGCGATGATCGTGGCCACCGGAACGGGAGTGGTGGAAAAGAAATTCAGTTGCTCCTACGGTCCTCCCCCAACCATCACGGCCTTCACCTTTCCGGTGGGCGATACCACGGGCACGGTGGAGTATAGTCCCGTGACGGTGACGCCCGCCTCTCGCGTCGGATCGATCTCCGTGCGTCTGGTCAACGCCCGACATCCCGCCAATCTCGCCGTGTCCGGATCTCCCTGGCTGGAGCGGTATTGGGTTCTGGGCGGAGGCGGACTCACCTATGACGCGGCCTTCACCTATCCCGTGGCCGATGTGCGGGGCGAGGAAGCCACGATGCGGGGCACGCGGTATACCGGCAGTGCCTGGACGGACGCCCGGCCCGCCAGTACCGCGACGCATCAGTTCCTCTTCACAGGACTGACGGCGGTCGGGGACTTCACGGGCCTTCCCGAGCCCCTGGCTTCGGCCTCCCTCGTGGTCACCCCGAAGATTGCCTTGCAGGGTCCGTGGAACGGCACCGCGATGAATGCGGATCTGGTGGGCACCGATTCGACCCTCGTGCTCCTGCCCCTCGTCCAGCCCTATTCGGATCCCCTGGTCTGGAACTATCCGGGCACCGAGAACGTGGGGGGAAAAAGCTTTTATAGTGCTCATCCCGACCTTGTGGACTGGGTGCTGGTGGAGCTTCGCACGGGCAGTCCCGCCTCTCCCCCGATGACAGTGGTAGAGCGTCGGGCGGGCTTCGTGAAGACCGACGGCAGCATTGTGGACGTGGACGGGGTGAACCCCCTGGCCTTTTCTTCGGCGGCCTCGGGGAATTATTCCGTGGTGGTGCGCCATCGCAACCATCTGGCGGTGATGAGCGCGGCCCCCCTGTCCCTCGGCCTCTTCGAAACCACCTACGACTTCCGCACGGGTCAGGACAAGGCCTACAGCGCCAACACTCCCTCCGACGCCATGCGCGCCCTCGCCGGCGGGGCCTTCGGCCTCCAGGCCGGGGATGCCGCCCCCGACGGGTTCATCGACATCAACGATTTCACCGATGCCGACAACAACCAGTTCACCGCGGGCTATCTGCTCTACGATACGAATCTGGACGGGTTCATCGACATCAACGACTTTACCGATGCCGATAATGGGCAGTTTTTGGGGACGCAGGTGCCGTAGGATATTTCCGATTTCCGATTTGCGATTTCCGATTTTTTAGACGCCAATTGCGGAATCCTTCCGGATCGCTCGGACCTGACCTTCAACGACAGGGCTCCAACGTTCGCCTCCCGCGCTAAATCGCAAATCGGAAATCGGAAATCGGAAATTCCCTTGTCAACCACAATTTTCTCGTCCTCCCGTGAATTCTTGAAATAATTGCACGTCTATCGTTCTCCGGAGCGTTTCCTATAGCAATTGCAGGGAGGGTGTGCAAAGATTTCGTGTGCTGGAAAAACTCCGTTGCTAGGTTTGAGTGTCGAACCAGCAACGGAGTTTTCCATGAAACATGTGTATTTGTTCTTCACGATAGCCCTGTGCCTCGGAACTGCGGTGGTCCGGGCTCAGGGGGTGAACATCAACGAAACCGCGAACCCCGTGACGCCGAGTGCCCTGTTCACCGTGGGGGTGAATGAAGGGTTTCGCGTGAACACGGCGGGGAATCTCATTCGCATCAACGGAGTGCCCTACTCCTGGCCGGCCACCCAGGCCACGGGGGTGGGATTTCTGCGCAACAATGGGAGTGGGGTTCTGTCCTGGGTCACCGGACTCGGAAACGGCGTGACGGTCACCGACGAAGGAGGGATTGCGGTGAACCTGGTCAATGGATCGGGGGCGATGATTCCGAAGGGGACCCTGGTCATGGTCAATCCCAGTGGGAGCGCCACGAATCAGATCATCCCCCACGTGTTGTACGGCGATTACATCCCGCTGGGGGTGGCGGCGGCCGATATCCCGAACAACAGCAGCGGACCGATCACCATCGCGGGCATCGCCGAGGTGCTTACCGAAGGCACCATCACCATGGGCATGACGGGATTTCCGGGCTCGATCACCGCGGGTCGGGTGGCGGGCACGAGCAATGCCAACACCGGCGAGCACTGGGGAGAGGTGGGGCATTTCGTGACCACGCCCAGTGGCACCCCGCCTCGCGCCAAACTGGTCCTGCATTTTAACTGATGGCACCGATCCTTCCCCCATCGAGAGGTGACCTCATGACACGAACTCTTTGCATTCTGGTCGGCGTCGCGCTTCTGCTCGGCATGCGGGCAGTGGGGCAGACCACGCCCTCCGGCGCGACCCTGACCAATCGCGGCGCAACTCTGACCACCAGCGCTTCCGCCATGGTGGACCTCCGGGGTGCCTATGTGGTGGGCACCGCATCCGGCCAGGATGGCCGAATCTCCCTCGCAGGCACCTTTCGGGTGACGGGGGACTGGCACCATGAGGAAACCGGCACGGGCCTCGGTTCCGGACCCTCCACCGGCACCGTGGCCCTGCTGGGCACTCAGCGGCAAACCATCTCGGGCTCCGGCCTGGCCGCCTTCCCTCGCCTGGTGATCAACAATCCCGAAGGAGCCTCCCTCGCCACGAGCATCCTGGTGGAAGGAACGCTCCAGCTCACGAACGGACGCCTGCGTCTTGGGAGTGCGGATCTGTGGCTGGATACCTCGGCGTCCATCACAGGCACCTTCGGTCCTACCGCCATGATCGGGGCCGACGGAACGGGTATGGTAAAGAAACTGCTGGGAGCCCCCGGTTCCATGCTCTTCCCCGTCGGAGATGAAACCGACAGTGTGGACTACAGTCCCAGCACCCTCACCTTCGTCTCGGGCACCTTCGCTCCGGGAGCCTGGGTGGGTGTGCGGGTGACCAATGCCAAGCATCCGGACAATCCGCTGGCCACCGGTCCCTGGCTGAACCGATACTGGACCCTCGAGCAGGACGGGATTTCGTCCTTCTCCTGCACTGCCGTTTTCACCTATCGGGATGCCGACGTGGTGGGCAGTGAAAGTGGTCTCTTCGGAGCCCGGTATCATTCCATCTGGAGTCCGGGTCCCGTGGCCGATCCCGTGGCCAACACCCTCACCTTCACGGGGCTCTCGGCCTTTTCGGACTTTTCGGGCATGAACGAACGGGCCGCGTCGGCCACGCTGGTGGTGCGGGCCCGGGCCTTTCTGCAGGGCACCTGGAACGGCCTGGGCATGCAGGCCTGGCTGAACAACAGCGATTCCACCCTCGTGCTTCTCCCCCTGTCCCAGCCCTATTCAGACCCCAAGGTCTGGAATTATCCGGGCACCGAAAGCGTGCCGAGCGCGGCCTTCTACGCGGCCCATCCCGACATCGTGGACTGGGTGCTGGTGGAGCTGCGTTCGGGTGATCCCGCCGTCCCTCCGATGCCGGTGACGGATCGTCGAGCAGGATTCATCAGAACCGATGGGACGGTGGTGGATGTGGATGGGGTGAGTCCCCTCGCCTTTTCCTCCGCCTCCTCCGGGAGTTATTACGTGGTGATCCGTCATCGCAATCACCTGGCGGTGATGAGCGCGGGGTCCCTCGCCCTGGATCTGTCCACACCTCTCTACGATTTCACGACGAGTCAGACTCAGGCATACAGTGTCAATACGCCCTCGGACGCGATGAAGTCCCTGGGCACGGTGTACGGGCTGACCTCGGGTGATGCGACGGGAGACGGATTCATCGACATCAACGACTTCACGGAAGCGGACAACAACCAGTTCAATGCCGGGTATCTGCTCTACGACACGAATCTGGACGGCTTCATCGACATCAACGACTTTACGGACGCCGATAACGGGCAGTTTTTAGGGACGCAGGTGCCGTAGGAAGAATTTTCGATTTGCGATTTGCGATTTCCGATTTTCCCGCGAGGTTCATGCTGGCAAGGCGATGGCATCGCGGGAAAATCGCAAATCGGAAATCGTAAATCTGATTTCCATTCCCGATATTGCATCATCGCATGACACGATATCCCTGAGCATTCGCCAACGGCGAATGCCGGAGTGTTTTGTGGTCGCCGGTCGACGGAGTGGCTCATCTTTATTCCGCCTTCGTATCCGACGTCAAGACGAGAATCCGACGTTCACATATCGCGTGGAGGCGTGTCATGAAGCGGTCTCTTCTCGTCCTCGTATTGCTTGTCCTTTCGTTCACCACCGCGCATGCGCAGCTCTCGGGGTCCTACACAGTCGGTGCCGGCAAGACCTATGCCAGCATCGGCGATGCCATCGACGCCCTGAACACACTGGGAGTTTCAGGGAACGTGGTCTTTCTTGTTTCCGCTGGGCACACCGAAACCCTGGTGAACAAGGTGCTGACCAATACCACGCCCACCGTGACGCGGACGGTGTCCTTTCAGAAATCCGGAACGGGCGCCAATCCTAAAATCACTGCGGGAACCGGGACGGGCAACTTCGATGGGGTCATCGAGTTTCGCGGCACGGACTATGTGACGTTTAACAGCATCGATATCGTGGAAGATACGGTGAACAACACCACCGCTACCACGCGCATGGAATGGGGGTATGGCATCTTCGCGGCCTCGGGCACCGAGGCATCCCACCATATCACGATTCGCTCCTGTACCATCACGCTGAAGTGGGGAGCCACGAATGCCAGTTCCCTCACCTTTGCGCCGTCCGGAATTCTCACCTCCAACACCGATGGCACCAGTGCCACCACCATCACTCCCAGCGCGCATGCCGGAGTCATCGATTCGTGTCGGATATACTTCTGCACCATCAGAAACTGCTATTCCGGGATCAATCTCTACGGGAGTTCGTCGTCCAGCACATATTACAGCACGCACAATGAGATCGGAGTGTCCGGAGGCAACTCCATCGAGGGAATCGGCGGTGCGAGCACCACGTCGGTAGGCATCTTCGCCATCTACCAGGATGACCTGACCATCGCGAACAACAGCATCACCAATACCAGTCAGCCGAGCGCGGGTTCTCTCTACGGAATATTGACACAGGTCGGAGCCATCGTAGGACTCACCATCGACTACAACACCATTCGACTCGCCACGAATACCGCCACGGGAGCCGTGTATGGAATCCGCAATGAAATGGGAGGATCGTCCTCCTCGGTCAGCATCACCGATAATACGGTGACCTCCTGCACGAACAGCTCCGCCACTTCGGGCGTGATGATCGGGATTTCGCACGGGGTCGGATTGCCGTCCTCTCTCACCATCGCGAACAATACGGTGTCCTCGCTTTCCCTCTCGGGCACGGGCTCTTTGTACGGCATTCAGGACATCAGCAATTCCTCCCTCGTGTCTTCCTACCTGTACGGAAACCATGTCGAGAATCTTTCCCGAACCGGAGCATCGGGAAACCTCACAGGCATCAATCTGCAGTCCCGGAACGCTTCCGTGTTCAACAGCGTCATATCGAATCTCAGCATCGCATCCCATTCAGGAACCTCCACGAACGCGATCAATGGCATCCTGAATTCCGGCGTGCCCGTGTCCTGCAGCTATCACGACAATGTGATCTCGAACCTCACGATGGCGGGGACCAGCACGGGGACGAACCACAATATCAACGGGATCAACATCCATGTGGCCAGTGGCACCACCACCACCGTGTACAAGAACACGATATCCACCCTCACACTCGATGCTTCCTCCGGGGCGGGAATCGTGAGAGGGATTGTTTTTCAGGGTGTCGCCTCGGGAGAAGTGTATCGAAACACCCTGTCCGGTCTCTCCACGACAGGGGGCGGCGCATCGTCCATGGTCGCGGGTATTCAGATAACGGGAGGTACCTCCACCGAGGTGCACACGAACTTCATCTCCCAACTGGACGCACCGAACGCCACGGCCCTGGCCGTGGTGGGCATCTCCGCCGAAGGATCCTCCGGATGCGCACGGCGTATCGCGTACAATACCGTCTTCCTGAATGCCACCGGAACCGGCGCCAGCGTGGGATCCGGCGCTCTGCACCACACGGCGGGCGGGACCCTCGATGTGCGAAACAACATTTTCGTGAACCTCTCGACCACGGGTGCGTCAGGCCATGCCTCCGCACTGTATTGGCCTTCGGCTCCCCTCACCGACCTGGGCACGCTGTCCAATAACAACTGTCTCTATGCGGGCACTCCGGGGTCGGGCCGGTATCTGTTTTTCGACGGAACGATCGCGGATCAAACCCTGGCGGCGTACCGAGCCCGGGTCCTGCCTCGGGAGTCCTTTACCTTCTCCGAACTCCCTCCTTTCGTGAATTCCTCCACGCCCCCCTTCGATCTGCATCTGAGTCTCTCCACGCCGACCCTCTGTGAGAGTGGAGGACAGTCGGTGACCGCGCCCGCGATCACATCGGACTATGAATATCAAGCTCGCGCCGGAGAGGTCGGATACAGCGGCGCAGGAACCGCTCCCGACGTGGGCGCGGATGAAGCCGAGGCACTGGTGATCGATCGAACCCTCCCCTCCATTTCGCATACCCCGCTCAGCAATACATTGCTCAAGTCCACGAGAGTGATTTCATCGGTGGTGATTACGGATGCGTCGGGAGTGGACAGCAGTGGCGGACTCCGTCCCCGCCTGTACTACAAGAAGTCCACCCATGCCAACGCGTATGTGGACAATACGTCCGCAACCAATGGCTGGAAATGGGTGGAGGCCTCCACCCAGACCTCGCCCTTCTCCTTTACCATCGACCACACGCTCCTGTATGGCGGCGCAGTCTCGCATGGAGATCAGATCCAGTACTTCTTCGTGGCGCAGGACCGGGCTCCCGTACCGAATGTGCTGATGGACACGGGCACCTGTGCGGTACGGCCGTGGAGTGTCGCGCTCGAAAGCGTGCATTTTCCCATCTCGGGTGGATTCCCGTTCTATACCGTGTACGGATCGGCCTTCTCCGGCACCTATACGGTGGGAGCGGGCAGAAACCTCGCCACCATCGCGGAGGCGATCGAAGGCGTCTCAACCTATGGCGTCGGCTCTGCGGTGACGTTTCTCGTGGATGCGGGCCACACGGAAACCGGAGTGAATCTGGTTCTGGCCACTACCACCACCAGCGCGTCGAATCCTGTGGAGTTTCGGAAATCCGGGAGCGGAAGCAATCCTCGCATCACCGCTGCCAACGGAACGTGCAGTTATGATGGGATCATCGAAATCCGAGGAACAGACTACGTCACCGTCGATGGGATCGATCTTGTGGATGATACTGTCGCACACACGTCCACCACGACCCGCATGGAATGGGGGATCGGGCTGTTCATGGCCTCCTCCCTGGATGCGGCGCAGCATATCACCATTCGGAATTGCACCATTGGCCTGAAGTGGACGCAGTACGGCGTCGGCATCCTCGCCCGTCTCTCGAATGGCATGGGAAGCAATTACACCCCGCTTGCGGAGAGCGCGATCTCCTCGTATTGTCAATTCACAGGCAACACGATCATCAATGCATACTCCGGCATTCTCATAGAGGGAGGAAGCACCCTCGCACTGCACGGGCAGGGGAACGAGATCGGCACGGTGGGTGCGGGCAATGTGATTCAGGGGATCGGAGGAAAGTCCACTCCGGCGACGGGCATCGGTGCAACCAACCAGCAGAATGTGGTAATTGCCGGAAACTCCATCACCAACGAGGGGATGCCCACGTTCGGAGACGTCACTGGCATCGATGCACAATCGACGCTCGGAACCTCAGCAACCATTCTCGGAAACAACATCCTCCTTTCGAGTCGCTCTGCCGTGAGCAGCGCGCTCGTCGGCATTTTCGCGCGGACGGGAACGTCCACGGGAACGGATTCCGTCGTGATTCGGGAGAACGTGCTGCACGACTTCCTCTATCCCACGCGCACCGGAGGCGTCTATACAGGGATTCAGAACGACAGTAAGGTTCCGATCGTGACCATCGCGGACAACACGGTCGAGGAACTGATGGGTACGGGAAGCGCAAACATCGTGGGGATTCATCAGAACAGTGCCAATAGCGGCACCCTCTCCACGATCTCCAACAATACGATCGATGGGATCCACGCGATGTCGAGTTCCGGCTCGATCACGGGCATTCTTTCCACGACCTGCGACCAAACCGTCACCGGAAATGTGGTGACCCACCTTCTCGTTCCCTCGACCTCGGGAAGCGCGGCGAGCACAGTACTCGGGTACTCCTCGACGAATACCGGGGGACTCGAAGTGCTTCGCGACAACACCATCACGACACTGTCGATTGGCGGCACGACCACGGCCGCCTGCACGCTGCGCGCGATCCTCTCTACCGTGAACGGCACCCGCACGCGAATCATCGAGGGCACGGACATATCCGATCTCGCCGCCACCGGTACGGCTGGTGGCTGGTCTCTGGCTGGCATCGACGTACGTGGCACGGCGCCCAGCACCGTGCATGCGAATCAGATTGCCGAAATCCATGGGAATGGAAGCAACGCGCAATGCGAAGGCATCGATGTGGTGGCGGGAAACGCGGATATCGTCAACAATCGGATCTCTCGGATCTGGGCCTCCTCCTCCTCCCTCGATCCCGCCCTCATCGGCATTCGTGCCGGTGCGACGGGAACCGACACCGTGCTCCTCGCGCAGAATACGGTCGTGCTGGATGGCTCCAGCGCGAGTCCGAGCTTCGCCTCCGCTGCCGTTCAGCTTGCGCTCTCAGGACCCGTGGCGCTGCGCAACAATATCTTCGTCAATCTGGGCTCCGCCTCCGGTGCCGGTAGCATTCGTGCTCTCCAGATTCTGGGCGAGCCCTCCGATCCCCTTGTTCTCGAGAGTACAAATCGTAACTGCTTTTACGTGGGCACCCCGTCCACAACCAACGTCATCTGCAAAACCGCGTCGACATCGTACCAGACGCTTCCCGTCTACCAGGCTGCTGCCTCGCCCCGCGAAAGCTTCTCCTTCTCCGAACTTCCCCCCTTCGTCAATATCGCCACGGCTCCCTACAATCTGCATGTGCAGGTCGGACCCGTCACATTGTGTGAGAGCGGCGGGACTCGCGAAATCGCTCCCGCGTATCCACGGGATGCCGACGGGGACCTCCGATTCGGAGAACCCGGCTATGCGGGATCGGGCACCGCTCCCGATGTGGGAGCCGACGAAGGAGATTTCACTCCCGCAGATCGGATCCCTCCCCTCATCAGCTACTCGCCCATTGCCGATCAATATCCTGGTGCCAGCACCCTGGTCCTGACGAACGTGACGATCACCGATCCGTCGAGCGTGGATGGATCGTCGGGAAAGAAGCCACGAATCTGGTACCGAAAGCTGACCGATGTCGATACTCTCATCGGGAACACGTCCGCCACTACCGGATGGAAATACACGGAGACCACGTCGAGTGCGTCACCCTATTCCTTCACCATCAACTATTCACTCTTGTTTGGCGGAGGAGCGAATGCGAAGGACACCATCCTCTACTTCGTGACGGCGCAGGACCAGGCCCCGGTGCCCAGCGTCGCCATCGAGTCGGGCAGTTTCGCGTCCGTCCCGAGCAGTTCTTCACTGACGAAGAATCAGTTCCCCGTGGGAGGAAGCGTTCATCAGTATGCGATCTACGGACCGCTGTCGGGGACCTATCCTGTCGGCGCGGGGCAGCGCCACCCCACCATTGCCTCGGCCATCACATCGTTGAACACTCTGGGCGTGGATGGTCCGGTCACCTTCGACATCCCTGCAGGCCATACCGAAACTCTCGTCAATGCCCAATTCACCACCACCACGCCCAGCGCAACCAACACGGTGACGTTTCGAAAGGTGGGGTCCGGCGCCAATCCCCTCGTGACGGCGGGACCCGGAACGGGAGTGTACGATGGATTGATCGAGTTTCGTGGCACCGACAATGTCACCTTCGACGGCATCGACCTAGCGGATGATACCGTGGCCAACACCACGACGACGACCCGCATGGAGTGGGGCTTCGGAATCTTCGTGGCCTCCGCCACCGATGCGTCGCGATATATCACGATCCGGAACTGTCGCATCACGCTGAAGTGGGCGTATGTTCCCGCTGGCTACAACACCATCGACAAGTCCTCGGTGGGAATCCTGGTGTATCCCAGCGGGGGCGCGAGCGACATCGCCATCGCTCCCACCAGTGAGGACGGGGTACTCTCGGGATGCTCCTTCGATGGAAACACCATTCACAACGCGTATAACGGCATTGTCGTGATCGGGTCGTCCACCTCGGGGCGAGAGGGAAGAGACAATCGGGTCGGGACCCTGGGGGGCAATACCATCACGGGATTCGGAGGGAAGATCGGCATCTCCGTGGGCATTCACATGATCAGTCAAATCCATCCCCGTATCGAAGGCAACGTCGTTTCCACTCAGGGACAATACATCGAAGGAAATACCCAGGGAGTGTATGTGAAGGGATCCGGATGCGACTCGGTGATGATTCGCTCGAACACGATTCGCCTGGAGGGATCCACAGGCGAACTGACGGGCATTTACGTCATGGCCGATACCAATGCCACTCTCGTGATTCAGAACAACCTCATTCGCTCCCTGACGGCGCCCTCGGCAACCAGTGCCTCTCTCACCGGCATCAGGTGCGAAAGCACGGTACGACGGCTGGATTGTACCTCGAACATCGTGGACAGTCTCGTACTCGCCGGAACCGGAACCCTGTGTGGGCTCGCGACCTCGGGATCCCTCGATGCGTCCGTAGGCGTCCAGGGAAACACGGTAACCCATCTGACGAAAACCGGGCCCTCGGGCCTGCTCTATGGCATCCGGGGCGGAGGGGCCCGGTCTGTCGTGCGTGAGAACATCATCACGGATCTCTCCGCCCCGAGTACGTCGGGTACCGCGTCCACCGCCATCCATGGCTGCTATCACGGAACGAGCAGTGTGGACGAGGAGGTCGTGGGAAACACGATCGCGGATCTCTCCTGCGCGGGGGCGGGCACCAGCAGCGCCCACCTGATCTCCGGCATCACATCGACAAGTCCGGTGGCGATCCCGAAGGAGATCGCGGACAATGTCATCTCCGGACTGCAGTATGCGAGCACGTCGGGGACAGCGACCGTGACCGGGATCTCGATTGAGCAATCCTCCGAAGGCCTCGTGAGACGAAATCGTGTCTTTGATCTTTCCAATGAAAGCGCGGACGGAACATCGGTGGGAATCGGGATTGGCAACGGACCGACCATCACTCTCGCCAACAACATGATCTCCGATCTGCGAAATCCCCAGGGTAATCTGGTCACGGCGGGCATGGGGATCTCCCTGTCGGGAATCGCGGGCGACGAGGTACGACTCCATCACAATACCGTGGTGCTGTCAGGATCGAGCACCGAACCCACCTATGGCTCCACCTGTGTGTATGCCAACGCGCTTGCCACTCTCGACCTGAGAGGAAATATCCTCGTCAATCTGAGTGCCGTTTCCAGTGGAAGGGCAGTGGCCCTGTGCTTTGCCTCCGTGCCTCTTGCAGCCTATGGCAGCACGTCCAACAACAACGCCTTCTCCTGCGGTGCTCCGGCCGCGAACCGCTATCTGTACTACGATGGCGTGGCGGGAGACACGGGCATCGTGGATTTCAGGAACCGCGTGGCCCCTCGGGAAGGATTCTCGTTTTCCGAAGTTCCTCCGTTCGTCAACATCGCCACCACTCCCTGGAATCTGCATCTGCAATCGGGGATCCCCACACTCTGCGAAGGTGGAGTGCGGAATCCTTCGGATGAAACCGTGGACGAGGACGGGGACCAGGAGCCACGGCCAGGGAGACCTGGGTATGCCGGAACCGGAACGAGGGCCGACGTGGGTGCGGACGAAGGAAACTTCTCGGAAGTCAGCCGCATCGGACCGTCCATCACATGGATCCGTCCCACCCTTGGCTGGCCCTCCGGTCGACCTCTCTCTTCGGTGTCCATTACCGATGCCGACGGGGTGGAGCTCACGCCGGGGAAGGCTCCTCGGGTCTATTACAAGCGATCGGGGGATGCAAACACGTGGGTCGACAACACGTCGGCCACCGAAGGATGGAAGTATGTGGAATCCGCATCTACCGGGTCGCCGTTTTCCTTTGCCCTGGATCATGCCTTGCTGTATGGAGGACTCCCTTCGGCGGGCGATACGATCCAGTATGTGATCGTGGCCTCCGATCGGATGACCGTGCCCAATATCTCGTTCGCCACCGGCCAGAGCACGCAGTACCCCGCCACCACCGCCCTCGAAGGAATCCACTTCCCGCTTACGGGGCTCGCGGAGTCCTACGTGGTGTCCGGTCCCCTGTCCGGGTCCCAACCCGTGGGCACGGGAAAACAATGGACCTCCGTAGGCGAAGCGATCGAGGCCCTCAACCACCTGGCCCTGTCTGGTCCGGTCTCCTTCGATATCGATCCCGGTCACACCGAAATTCTGATGCCCGCCGTGGTCACCACCACCTACCCGGACGCTTCCCACCCGGTGACGTTCCGCAAAAATGGAACGGGAGTGAACCCGCTTATCACGGCGGGGCAGGGGACGGGAAATCACGATGGCATCATCGAGTTTCGTGGGTCGGATTACGTGACCTTCGACGGAATCGATCTTGCCGACGATACCCTCGCGCATGGGTCGGACGACACTCGCATGGAATGGGGCTTTGGGATCTTCGCGGCCTCGGGATCGGATGCGTCCCGCCATATCACGATCCGCAATGCCACGATTCATCTGAAATGGAACTATGCCAATCCCGCCTCCCTCCCCCATGCGTGCGTCGGCATTCTCGCCGCCCCCAGCGATGGAGAAGGCAATACCATCATGCCCACCAGCGAGGAAGGGGTGATATCGCACCTTCAGGTCGAGGGGAGCACGATACACAATGCCTACTGTGGGATCGTGGTGCATGGAGACGGAAGCGATACCGCGTGGTATGGGCAGAGCACGATTCTGGGAGGAACATCCGGAAACAGCATCGCAGGAATCGGCGGTGGCACGGAGTCCGCGATGGGCATTCATGCGTATGCGCAGAAACTCCTTCGCGTCGAAGGGAATTCCATCACCACGGTGGGTCAGCCCTCCGGTGGAGATCTCGCGGGGATCTTCGTCGAAGCGCCGACACGGGGCTCGGCCGAGATTCTCGCCAACACGATCACGGTGCAGGCCACGGGCTCTTCGGGAACCCTGCGGGTTCGCGGTATTCAGAGCGCCCTCGGTGAGGGAATGCCGGGAGTGCCGGTGACGATCGAGCACAACACCATCACCCAGTGCTCAGCGCGCAACGATGCAGGCGTCGTCGAAATGACGGGAATCCACCTCGGGCCCCATGCCTCCTTTCAGCGGGTGGCGGGGAACACCATCGATCATTGCGCGACCACCGGAACGGGCACGGGCATGATCAGCGGACTTCTCGGAGAAGCCGGATCAGCGTGGATCGAGGGACAGGATATCCATGACGTGAGCGGATCGGGCGCCTCCACCACCGTGGCCGGTTTTCGCGGACTGGGGGGATCAGTCTGGACTCTCGTCAACACCACCATCTCCGATCTTCGTGCTTCCCAATCCACGCAGTCCAACGGTGTGCGGGGGATGAGCTTCGAAGGCGGGGATTCAGCGCGCGTACTCTATACGACGGTGTTTCTTTTTGGCGCGAATGGAGGGGTGGGATTCGGAAGCTCCGGACTGTACTGCGACGATCCGGTGCTCGATGTGCGGAACACCCTGATCGTGAATCGCCTCGGCTCGAATGGGGGCATGACCGTCGCGTTGCGTCGCGCCGATGCATCTCTCGCGAGCTATGGCCTGACGAGCAACCACAATGGGTTCTACTGCGGTAATCCCACGTCCAACGCCGTTATCTATCATGATGGCACCAACACCGATATATCGCTCCTCGATTTCAAGAATCGCGTGACGCCGCGAGAAACCTTTTCCTTTTCAGAGATGCCGCCCTTCCAGCAGTGGAGCTCTACGCCCTACGATCTGCATCTCGCCACCGGAACCACCACCCTGTGCGAAAGCGGGGGACGGCGCTCCACCGCTCCGGCCGTGATGCGGGATCGCGATGGAGAACTCCGTCATGGGGAATCGGGCTACGCGGGAACGGGCACGGCTCCGGATGTCGGTTCCGACGAAGGGAATTTCACCTCGACCGATCGTCTTCCCCCCACGATCTCCTTCAGCGGAATCCCGTATTCGGCCCCGTCGAATACGGTGCTTCTGGGTGGAGTGAGCATCAGTGATGCCTCGGGCCTGAATCTCACCATGACCCACAAGCCCCGGGTGTACTATCGCAAGACCATCGATGCCGATACCTGGGTGGACAATACCGCCGCCACCGACGGATGGAAGTGGGTGGAGACGGCGGATCTGGCTAGCCCCTTCACCTTCACGATCAATCACACTCTGTTGCATGGAGGAGTGGCTGCGGGAGATACCATCCTGTACTTCATCGTCGCCGAAGATCTCGCGCCCACTCCGAATGTGGGAACGGGAACCGCCCTCTGTGCCGATCCTCCCTGGTCCGTGGCCCTGCAGGCCATGCACTTTCCTCTGTCGGGCACCCCGGCGCGGTATCCGATTCGCGGGCCCCTGTCGGGTACCCAAACCGTCGGCGCGGGAAAAACCTGGTCCTCGCTCGCCTCCGCCTTCGATGCGCTGAACATGCTGGGAATCGATGGCCCCACCGTATTCGAGGTGGATGCCGGGCATGGTGAGGTGCTCGCGAACGCCGTGCTGACCACCACCACTCCGACGGCCACCAACACACTCACCTTCCGCAAGAGCGGGTCCGGGGCGAATCCTCTCATCACCGCAGGCGTGGGAGTGGGAGACTATGACGGCATCATCGAAATCGAGGGAACGGATTATGTGACCTTCGACGGGATCGATCTGGCCGAAGACACGGTGAACCATGTCACCGCCACCACGCTGATGGAGTACGGGTATGGGATTCTCACCGCCTCACTGACGGATGCGTCTCACCACATCACCATTCGCAATTGTACGATCACGATGAAATGGAACGCCCCGACCGTCGGAGCGTTCGTGACGGCGGGGATCTTCACCCGCTCCCAGGATCGCTCCGGCGTGCAGCCGGGCTACGTCTCCGCGCCCAACGGTGTCACGTCCCATTGCAGCTTCGACGGGAACACGATTCGGAACGCCTACATTGGCATCTACCTGGTGGGAGTGAACGACGTCTCTCCGTACGCACGCTACGGGCAGAACAACAGCGTGGGCGTGGGGGGAGGAAACACGATCACGGGATTCGGAGGACGGAATCAACCCGCATCAGGAATCTACACCGAGTATCAGAATGCCGTCACAGTGAGCAACAACACCGTGATCGGAGGCGCGGGCACCACGGGCACCCTGACGGGGATCACCCTGGGGTCGGCCTATCACGGCACGGCGATTGCCTCGGGCAATACGGTCGAGGTGTGGACCGATCAAAGCAACTTTACGGTGACGGGCATTACCTGCTATGCCGGGAAAAACGGCTCCGCGAACACCGTGACGATTCAGGACAATCTCATCCACAATACAGGAGCACGGGCCAGCACCCTGGACGTGGTGGGAATCATGTGCAACGATGGGCCCGCGGAACTGCGCATCCTCTCCAATCACATCGACTCGCTGTGCGGAGGTGGCACGGTGCGGGTGACGGGCATCGATCTCGGCATGCGATCTCCTACCGTGCTCGTGTCGGGCAACACGATCGAACGCCTGGGCCGGTACAATCTCGCGTCCACCGGTCAGGTGCGCGGCATCACCCATACCGCCGTCACATCGGGATCCTTCATCATGTCGGAGAACATCATCCGAAAACTGACATCCGGTCGCTCCGCCACCGTGCGGGGTATTTCGTGCATTGGATTCTCCACGTCGAATTTCACCGTGACGGACAATGTCATCACCGAACTGCGAAGTCTGGGGATGGTGCAGGGCGTGTCCATCAACACCGCGTCCACGATCAGTACATCCGGAAATTCCATCTCTGATCTCACCGCCGATTCCCTTTCGGGATATGTGGCGGGGATGAGTCTCGAATACTTCACGACGGCTTCGGTGCGCAATACCATGATCGGGGATCTGAATGCCCCGCTTTCCACGTATCAGGAAGGAGTCATCGGAGTCAACGTCACGGGTTCATCGGGGACCATCATTCTGGACGATAATACGGTGGTCCTGGATGCCCGCAATTCCTCCTCCACCTTTGGGACCTCGGCGGTGAGTCTGTGGTCGGGGATCGGGTTTACGCTACGCAACACCATTCTCGTCAATCTTTCGGATCATGGCTCCCTGGCCGGAAGCAAGACGGTGGCCCTGCGGTGCGGGGACTCGATGCTGCTCTCCTATGCCACGGCCTCGAATCGCAACTGCTTTTTCGCGGGGGATCCCACGGATGCAAAGCGCATCCTGTACGATGATGGCTTTTATTCGCTTCGAGACATGACCACCCTGCAAACCATCCTTGCCCCCCGGGAATCGTCGTCCTTCCGTGAGCTTCCTCCCTTTGCGTCCAGTGCGTCACGTCCCTGGGACCTCCATCTCACCACCGCACGCGCGAGTCTCTGCGAGAGTGGAGGTCTTCGCATCACGAGTCCGGCACTCACCACGGACATCGACGGAGATCTCCGTCAGGGGGAAAGCGGGTATTCCGGTTCGGGCACGGCGCCCGATGTCGGTGCGGATGAATACGCCGGTGTTCGGAGCACTCCTCCCGCCATCGCGTACACGCCGCTGACCTGGTGCGTCACGGGCACCTCGACGCGTACGCTTTCCGTGTCGATCACCAGCGGAGCGGGCATTCTCACCATCCCGGGATCGGCTCCGCGTGTGTATTATCGCAAGGCCACGGATGCCAATACCTGGGTGGATAATACCTCCGCTTCGAGTGGATGGAAATGGGTGGAGTCCTCTTCCGGGACCTCGCCCTTCTCCTTCACCATCGATCATACCTTGCTGTACGGAGGATCGGTTTCCGGGGGCGATACCATTCAGTACTTCGTGGTGGCAGCCACGGCTGCGAGTCCGTCATCCATCGGAATGCACTCCGGGACGTTCAATCAAGCCCCGTCCTCGGTTCAGCTCTCCGCATCCGCCTTCCCCGTATCAGGGACCCTCACCTCCTATCCGGTGCGTCCCACCTTGTCCGGGACCGTCTCCGTGGGTGCGGGCGGCACGTATGGCACCCTCAAGGCGCTGTTCGATGCCATCAATGCGGGGGTGCTCACCGGTTCCCTCGTCGCGGAGCTGGTAGGAGACTGCAATGAAACAGCGCATCCGGTGCTGAATGTGATCGCCACGAATCCGCCGGACTCCCTCTTCTCGCTTGTCATCCGCCCAACGGGGGGATCGACGAGAATCATTTCCCGCTCGGTGTCCACCGGGCAGGCGGTGTTCACCCTCGACGACGCCGATCGCGTGACGATCGATGGACTCGGCGAAGGGGGGAATGGAATAACCGTCCAGATGACCAATGCCGCCTGTGGGCAGGCCGCCGTGCTCTGGCTGCGAGGGAGCAGCGTGGACCACGGCTGCACCGACGTTACGCTTCGCCACCTCACCATTCTCGGAAGCACGGATACCACGGGGACCAATGCCGCACGCGGGATTGCGCTGTCGGGATCGAGCGTGAATCAGCCGGGCTATGGATTCGCCCGCATCATCATCGAATCCTGTCTTGTGGCGAGAGCCACGTACGGCATCTCGGCGCTCGGACATTCGTCGTCGCCCATCACGCAGCTCTCCCTTCTTCACAACGAACTGGGGGGACTTCCTCCCGCGAATGAAATCAAGCGGCGCGGCATCCTTCTGCAGTCCGCCATCCAGATTCAGATCCTCAACAATGAGATCCATCACGTGCTCGGGACCTCGGATCCCGTTGGCATCGAGCTTGCGTCTCCGATCTCCGACGGACTTGTCTCCGCCAATGCGATTCACGACATCGGATATACGGGTTCGGACCTCAGTACGTGTATCGGCCTTCTTGTCAACACCAGCGCGAATCCATCGCTTCTCACCGTGTCCAACAATCGGATCTGGGCCGTGCTCGCCAATCGGAGTGCCTATGGCCTCTCGATTGAAGAAGCGCATGCAGGGACCCTGGTCGCGCACAATTCGATTCTGCTTTCCGGCCTTGTCACCCGAGCCGGGGCGACCAGCGACATGAGTGCGGCACTCAGAATCGGAGGTAGTGTTTCGGGTCTCGATCTGAGAAATAACATCGTCTCCAATGGCATCGAAAACACGAATGGAGTGGCCAAGGCCTATGCCATCTATTCCGGGATTGGAAGGGACTCCTACGGCGTGATCGATCGGAACGTGTACCACGCCTTCGGACCCGAGGCCATGCTCGGCTATGTGTTTTACAACGACCGTGCGACCCTCTCGATCTGGAAGTCCGAACTGGCTCCCAAGGATCAGAACACCACGGATCTCGACCCCCGATTCGTTTCCACAACAGATCTCTCGATTCTTCCGGGTCTCCCGACCGAGCCTGTTTCCGGAGCGTCGAATCGCGGGACCTTGCTCTCGGATATTTCGGAAGACTGTGAGGCGACGCCGAGGGATTCGTATGCGCCTGACGCAGGCGCCTACGAATTTTCGCACCAACATCGCGCCTTCTCCACCCCCGGTACCTTGTCCGGTATCGGCATTGATAATCTCACGCTGACCGGTCCGGGCACGTGGACCCTGTCTGGCGACCTCTATCTGGCCGGGGTTCTGACCTTGAATGGAGCCCTTCTGGACCCGAATGGCTTTGTGTTGACCCTGGGTTCCGCAGCGTCGATCGGAGGGAGTCCGGGTATCGGCGCCAAGATTCTTGGCACGGGAGAAATCCGCAAGGTGGTCTCCGGGACCGGGAGTTTTACCTGGCCGGTAGGCACGGGCACGGACTATACTCCGGCCACCCTGACCCTGACGGCGGTGAGCGTCACATCCCCGGCCTGGGTGGGGTTGACACTTACGGCCAGCAAGCACGGGCAGAATCCGTCCCTCTCCTCTTATCTGACCCGATACTGGACGTTGACCGCGACCGGACTAAGCGGCATCTCGGGCGCGGCATCCTTCACCTATGCCGATGGCGATGTGGTGGGGAACGAGTCTCAGCTCTTCGCGGGCAAATACGACGGAAGGTGGGTGGCGGGTGATCGAGCAAACGCGCCTACCAACACGCTGAACTTTTCCAACCTGACAGGGTTCTCGTCCTTCACGGGCCTGACGGAAGAGGCCGCGAGAGCAGCACTCACCGTGAATACGAAGGTGTTTCTGCAGGGGTCCTGGAATGGAACGGGGATGAATGCCTGGTTGAACAACAGCGATTCGACCCTCGTGATTCTTCCCCTCGCGCAACCATATTCGGACCCCGCTATCTGGAATTACCCGGGCACGGAAAACGTGTCAGGTACGGGCTTCTTCAGCGCTCATCCCGACATTGTGGATTGGGTGCTGTTGGAACTTCGCACGGGCAATCCCGCCTCTCCTCCGATGACGGTGGTGGAGCGACGGGCTGCTCTTCTCCGCACGGATGGCACGGTGGTGGATATGGACGGAATGAGTCCGGTGAGCTTCGCCACGGCCCTGGCCGGAAGCTACCACGTGGTGCTCCGGCAGCGCAATCATATGGCGGTCATGAGTGCCGCGGCATCGTCGCTGAATCTCACCTCGGCCCTCTACGACTTCACGACGGCCCAGAGTCAGGCATATAGCACGAACACCCCCGCAGACGCCATGAAGGCCCTGGGCACGGTATTCGGATTGCTCTCCGGAGATGCGACCGGAGACGGGTTTATCGACATCAACGACTTCACCGATGCCGACAACAACCAGTTTAACGCGGGGTACCTACTCTACGACACGAATCTGGACGGCTTTGTCGACATCAACGACTTCACCGACGCCGACAACGGGCAGTTTTTGGGGACACAGGTACCGTAGAAGAGTTTGCGATTTGCGATTTCCGATTTATGATTTGCCCTCGCGAGGTCGATGCTGACAAGGCGATGGAATCGCACGTGGGTAATTTCCAATCTCCAATTTCCAATCCGCAATCATCCCAAACCCCCTGATTTCGGGGTGATAATTTAAAAAACCGGGTCAAGTGCAAGCTTGGCCCGGTTTTTGTAGCTAATAAGGAAAATGCAAGAATAGCACTTCCAAAACTCTGAAAACGAACGTCGTAACAAGCAAACCTCTTTCTCAGAAAACACTTTAACCTTCCGATCCAGACCTATGCAAATTCAACAAATTCCATATCAGACCGGAATTCAGGTTCCTCGTAATACCGACAACACGAGGGTCCGGGTCCGGGTTGGACAGGAGAATCTCCGGTCGTACAGCAGCGCGACACTGTCCACCTTTGAAACATTTTACTTTTACACCCAGAATAATTTCTATAACCGGGAACTTTTGAAACAATTGGGACAGTTCATGTCCTATATCCTTAGTGTATCCGCGCCTTTCGCGGGGATTTCGAAAGGAAACGAGTCCCATACCACATCTCCCACATTTTAGATAGATCGCATCGCGGGTCGCTTCGGCAGGACCCCTATCGTCGTCAATCCATTCTCAAACCATATCACGAGTAAAGAAAAATGAATGCTGCAACTGTTACCACCCGCACCAAGGAGACTGGACTGCTCCTTTGGATGTTTGCGGTCGTGTTCGCACTTCTGGCGGTGACGGCGGGGGCTTTCGCCCAGCCGCTGACCGGCACGAAGACGGTTGGTGGTTCCTATCCGAACTACTCCACGATCGCCGCGGCCATTTCCGATCTCAACACCAAGGGTGTTGGGACCGGCGGTGTCACCTTCAATGTCCGCACCGGACACACGGAAACTGCGGTAAACCTGGTCCTGACGACCACAACCGCATCCGCTTCGAATCCGGTCATTTTCCAGCGCTCGGGTTCTGGCTCGAACCCCCGTATCAAGGCAGGAACCGGTACGGGTTCGGCCGACGGTATCATCGAGTTCCAGGGGACCGACTATGTGACCTTTGATGGAATCGATGTCGTCGAGGATTCGACGAACAATACCACTGACAATAAGCGCATGGAGTGGGGCTACGGCATTTTCCGTGCCTCCGGCACCGATGCCTCGCATCACATCACGATCAAGAACTGCAACGTCACTCTCAAGTGGAATGCCCCGACCGTGGTCGGCGGCATCGTGATCGACAATCACAATGCCACTTCCGTTTCCACGATCGCTGCCACGTCCGCGAATGGAGTGTCCTCCGATTGCATCTTCGATGCCAACATCATCAAGAACGCCTACAACGGGTACTATCTCGACGGTGACAATGGGAGCTATCAGGCGTCTGGCAACATTGTTCGCAGCACACTTTCCGCCAATGGCCAGGTGTTGAACTACGGTGGTGGTTCCACCGCCGCCTACGGTGTGTACGTCAACAACCAGAAAGAATTTCGTGTCGAGGACATCAAGATCACCAACGGACGCGGTTCCAATGGGGTCTATGGTGTGTATCTGGATAACATCTTCTCGGCCACCAGCGCCGGCCTTGTCGAGGATCTGACGATCAGCTCGATCCGCAGCAATGGATCCGCGATTTACGGCATCTTCATGAACTCCGCCTCCTCGGGTGGGCCGGTGACCATCGGCAAGAACAAGATCTACGACGTGAGTTCCTCCGGGTCGGGTGCCATCGTGACCGGTGCCCTCGTGGGCAATGGCGGCACCACCACCGTGGCCAACAATCAGATTTCCGACATCACGGCTCCCTCGGCTTCCAACAAGAATGCGGTCCGCGGAATCCATGTCCAGGGATCGGGCTCGGTGAACGTGTATTACAACACCGTATATCTGAACGCCACCAGCTCGGCCTCCACCTTCGGCAGCTCTGCTCTCTTTGCCGCCAACGGAACGGGCCTGGTTCTTCGCAACAACGTTCTCGTCAATGCCTCCACCGCCAAGGGCGTGGGTGGATACGACGCCGCCTATCGTCGCGATGGAGCCGGCTTTAGCGGCTACGATGCCAGCTCGAACAACAACCTGTTCTACGCCGGCTCCTGGAGCGATACCACCAACGTGCTGTACTACGATGGTTCTCACAAGACCCGCTGCCGCGATCCGTGGCAGGTGCGGTATTGGCTCTATCCGCGTGAGAATCTTTCGTTCATGGAAAATCCTCCCTTCTCCAGCCTGTGCAGCAAACCCTACAACCTGAAGATGAAGACGAATTCCTCCACCCAGGTGGAAAGCGGAGCGCGTCGCATCGTGGGAGTGGGAATCGATTTCGAAGGGACCGTTCGTCAGGGTGAAAGTGGATACAGCGGAAGCGGAACCTATCCGGACGCTGGTTCGGACGAAGGCAATCTGAGGGCCAAGGATATCGTGCCCCCGGTGGTTACCTACGCGCCCACGAATATGACCTCCACCAGTCTGACCAACTTTACCTTTACCGCCGCGATCACCGATCCGAGCGGTGTCAAGACCAGCAACGGACAGGGCCCTCGCGTGTACTACCGCAAGAAGGGTCAGAACAATTCCCATAGCGGCAATACCAGCAGCACCAATGGCTGGAAATACAATGTGAGCAGCAGCTCGAGCAGTCCCTATACCTTCGTGGTGGACTATTCGAAGCTGTATGGCGGTCATGTGGCCGTAGGCGACACGATCGAGTACTTTATCGTGGCCATCGACAATGCCGGCAACGTGGCAACCTTCAACGTGTATCCTAACATGACGAGTGGTAATTCCACGAGCTGTGGCAGTTTTGGTCCGGCAAATGCCAACCTGACGCCCAATGATTTCCCCATCTTCGGTGATCCCTTCACGGTCCGTATCGCCCCGGCGACCAATCCGTCGCTTTCGGGTCTCATTACCGTGGGTGTGGGCGGGCAGTTCCCGAATCTCACCGAGGCCTTCAATTACGCCAAGCAGAATGGGCTTTCGGGCAATGTGACCTTCGCGATCATCAGCAATATCACCGAGCCCGCCGGCACGCCGACCCTGAACACCTGGCCGGAATTCCCCACGGGATCGAACTTCACGGTCAACATTCAGCCGATGGGCGGACAGGTATGGACCATCAATGGTTCGGGCTCCTCGGTCATCAACCTGACCAACGCCGATCGCGTGACCATCGACGGTCTCAACACCGGAGGCAACGGCCTCATCATCAACAACACGAGCACGAACCCGAATACCGCGGGCGTGGTGATCGGATCCCCGACGGGACAGAACGCCACGAACATCACCATCCAGAATGTCACCATCACCGGAAATCCCGGGGCCGCGTATCCGACCTACGGCATCCTGGTGTCTGACGGAACCGTGACCACCGCGAATCCTGGGTACAACGTCGATAACCTGACGATCCGCCACAATACGGTGACGGGCTTCGACTATGGCATCTACATTAACGGAGCCACCACCGCCACGAGCGATAACCTCGTCATCACCGGCAACACGGTGGGCGGTCCCGCCGCAGGTCAGGAAATCAGCACCGTGGGCATCACGCTCATCGGCGCGCCCAGTGCCACGGTAACCGACAACGAGATTCAGAACGTCACCGGTGATTCCGGCACCTACGTGGCCGGGATCGACATCAAGGCGAACAACGCCGGCGCCCTCGTGCAGGGCAACGATGTGCACAACGTGACCAACACGAATCCGGGTGGCTACGGAGCCTACGGGATCAACATCGGCGGAACCAACTCCGACGGCGTGAAGATCGTGAGCAACTTCGTGTACGACATCGGCGCCGTGGGCTACGGCCTCAACGAGGATCGCGACATCTTCGGAATTCGCATCGACGCCAGCAACAATCATGACGTGTTCTATAACAGCGTGTATCTGAGCGATGTCACCACCGCTGCCAGCGGCGCCGTGAGCATGGCCATGGGCATCACGAATTCCGATATCACCGGCGTGGATGTGCAGTACAACGTGTTCCAGAACTCGATGACGGGAAATCCCGGATCCAAGTCCTATGCCCTCTACGGCTACGCAAGCAACTTTGGAACCATCAACACCAACGATTACTACGTCACCTCTCCGTACGGCATTCTCGGACGGAACGCGACCACCTCGACAGATCTCGTAACGATGACCGCCCTGCGCGGCTTCACCAGTCAGGATCTGGCCTCCTTCAGCGCCAATCCTTCCTTCACCAGCACCACCGATCTGCATATCAACAGCGGGACGAATCCCACTCCCCTGGAAAGTGCCGGTACCCTGCTCGCGGGATACACGACGGACATCGATGGCGATGTGCGTCCGGGTCCCGCCGGTTCGGTGAATGGCGGCGGTACGGCTCCCGACCTTGGCGCCGATGAATTCGACGGTGTCGTTCTCGGCGGTTCGGGCGTGCGTCCGATGTTCTACTCCGCGTCCTACGCTTCCCAGGTGGGTGGCTACATGGCCGCGAACTCCACCAACAATCCGGTGGTCGGCATCGAAGTGGTGATGATCAACGCCGGTCTGCCGCTCAGCGCCACCGAGTTCCAGTTCTCCACCACCGGTTCCACCAATCCTCTCACGGATCTGGCGGGTGCCCGGTTGTACTACACCGGAACCTCCGACGTGTTCTCCACCCAGACGCCCTTCGGCTCCCTGGTGCAGAATCCCAACGGCACCTTCTCCTTCACCGGAACCCAGGTGATGCAGGAAGGCACGAACTACTTCTGGCTGACCTACGACGTGCCGGCGGGCGCCACCCGTGGCGACTCTCTGGACGCCCAGTTCCTCAATCTCACGGTGGGGGATTTCTCCTACACCGCTGACGAAGGGAATCCCGCGGGCGCGAGCCTGGTGGGTGGTCCTCTCTCCGGTATCATCACCGTGGGAATCGGCGGCGACTTCCCGAACTTCAACGAAGCGTTTGCCTATGTCAACGCCAACGGTCTTGCTGGCAACGTGACGATGCAGATCATCAGTGATATCACCGAGCCCAACACGGCCACCCTGCTCGACTGGACGGACTTCCCGGCCAATTCGGGCTACACCATCACCATTCAGCCCACGGGCGGCGTGGTGCGCACGGTGACGGCTGACGGTCCCGCAGTGTTCAACCTCGTGGAAGTGGACAACGTGATCATCGACGGTGTGAACACGGGCGGCAACGGTCTCGTGCTCCACAACACCAGCACCACCGGCAACAGCTCGGGCGTGCTCATCGGATCCACCACCACCGATCCCGCAAACAACATCACGGTGCAGGGTCTGACGATTGTCGGTGATCCGACGTCGGCCTATCCGACCTTCGGCGTGCTGGTGAGCGATGGCAACGTGCTGACCGGTTCCCCGGCCTTCAACGCCGACAACATCAACATCTCGAACAACACCATCCTTGGCTTCGATTACGGCATCTACGTCAACGGCGATCACGAAGCCACTAGCGACAACCTTGTGATCGCGGGCAACACCCTCGGCGGCAACGGCGCGGGTCAGGAGATCTCGACGGTGGGCATCACCGTGATCGGATCCCCGAACGCGCAGGTCACCGGCAACACCATCGTGAATGTCACGGGTGATTACGGTACCTACGTGGCCGGCATCGACATCCAGAGCAACAACACCGGTACCGTGGTGAGCGGCAACGATGTGCAGAACGTGTTCAACTCGAATCCCGCCGGCTACGGTGCCTTCGGCATCAACATCGGCGGCACCGGCACCGACAGCGTGACGGTGGTGAGCAACTTCGTGTCGGGCGTCGGAGCCGTGGGCTTCGAACTCAGCGAAGATCGCGACATCATCGGCATTCGCGTGGATGCGGGCGACAATCACAACGTGTTCTTCAACAGCGTGTACCTGAGCGATGCCACCACTGCCACCGGCGGTGCCGTGAGCATGGCCTTCGCCATCACGAATCCCGCCGTCACCGGCGTGGATGTGCAGTACAACCTCTTCCAGAATTCCACCACCGGTGCGGCCGGAACCGCCTCCTACGCGGTGTATGGGTACGCCGGGAATTTCGGAACCATCAACACCAACGACTACTTCGTGACGGGCGTGGCGGGCGTTCTTGGCTTCAATGCCACGGGTTCCTCCGCCATCTCCAGCCTGAGCGGCTGGCAGACCTTCACGACCCAGGATATGGCCTCCCTCAACGTCGACCCGCAGTTCACCTCCACCACCGACCTCCACATCAACGCGGGCATGACCCCGTCTCCGCTCGAGAGCGCGGGCGCGATCATGCCGAGCTACACCACCGATATCGACGGTGATGTGCGTCCGGGTCCCGCCGGTTCGGTGAATGGCGGTGGCACGGCTCCGGATCTCGGTGCCGACGAATTCGACGGCGTCGTGTACGCTCCGTCCATGGTGTATGCCTCCTCGACGGCATCCCAGATTGGTGGATACATTCCTCAGGGTTCCACCAACGAGGCAGTGCTGGGAATCGAGATCGTGACGACCAACGCGAACAATCCGATCAACGCGACCTCCTTCTCCTTCACGACCAACGGAACCACGAACCCCTCGATCGACCTCACCGGTGCCCGTCTGTGGTACACCGGCACCTCTGATGCCTTCGCCACCACGACGGCCTTCGGATCCGTGGTCTCCAATCCCGATGGCACCTTCAGCTTCACGGGCACCCAGCCCCTGGCCGAAGGCACGAATTACTTCTGGCTGACCTACGACGTGCCGAGCGGCGCCACGCCGAACGACCGTCTGGACGCCGAGTTCGTGAACGTGACCGTGGGAGCTTCCACCTACACTCCGACCGTCGGCGCCCCGAGCGGTGACAGTCGGGTGGGCGGTCCCCTCTCCGGAATCTACACCGTGGGTACCGGTGGTGACTTCATCAACTTCACCGAAGCCTTCGATTACATCAACACGTTCGGCTTCGCCGGCGACGTGACGCTGAACATCATCAGCGACATCATCGAGCCTGCGGCTCCGGCACTCAACGAATGGGCCGAATTCCCGGCCTCCTCCGGCTACACCCTTACCATCCAGCCGACCGGCGGCGAAGTGCGCACCGTGTCCGTGGATGGTCCCGCCGTGTTCACCTTCGCCGACGCCGACCGCGTCACGGTGGATGGTCTGAACACGGGTGGCAACGGCCTCGTGCTGAATAACACCAGCACGTCCGCCAACAGCGCCGCCATCGTGATCGGAGCCTCCTCCACGGACGAGGCCTCGAACATCACCGTTCAGAATCTCACCCTCGTCGGTAATCCGGCGGCGACGCACCCGACCTACGGCATCCTCGTGTCCGACGGCACGGTGACCACGGCCTCCCCGGCCTTCAACGCCGACAATCTCAACATCCTGAACAACACCCTCCTTGGCTTCGACTACGGCATCTACGTGAATGGATCCGCCACGGGCACCAGCGACAACCTGGTGATCTCGGGTAACACTCTCGGCGGAACCGGTGTGGGCCAGGAAATCAGCACGGTGGGCATTACCGTCATCGGTGCGCCGGCCTCTCTGATTACGAACAACGAAATCGTCAATGTCTCCGGAAATGCCGGTGACTACGTGGCGGGTATCGACCTCGGTTCCAACACCGCGGGCTCGACGATCACCGGAAACGACGTCCATGGCGTCACCTCCACGATCTACGGCGCCTTCGGTATCAACCTGGGTGGCACCACCAACGCCGACGGCATCACCATCAGCAACAACCTCGTGTACGACATCGTGAGCGATGGCGGCGCGATGGGTCCGGCCACCACCTTCAACGCCTATGGCATTCGCATCGAAGGCGGCGCCAACCACGACGTGTATCACAACTCCGTGAACATGACGGGGACGACGAACAACACCACGACGGGCGCCGATCCGGCTGCCTTCCTCGTGGTCAATTCCTACAACAACAACCTCGACGTGCGCAACAACATCTTCGCCAACAGCATGACCGGTCAGCCCGGCAGCGAGTCCTTCGCGGTGGTGGCTCCGTCGACCAACGTCTTCACGACCAGCAACTATAACGTGTACTGGGTGAGCGGCACCAACGGCGTGCTGGCCTCCAACGGATCGGATCTGACCAGCCTCGGAGCATGGCAGTCCTACACCGGTCAGGATGCCCTGTCCGTCAACGACGATCCTCGCTTCACCTCGGGTACCGATCTGACCATCGCGGCGGGTTCTCTCAACGACCCGACCGTCTCTGCCGCCTCGAACATGGCGCTGCCGATTCCCTCCGTTCCCACGGACGTGACCGGCGCCCCGCGCAGCACGTTCTACACGGATGCCGGCGCCTATGAGTTCAACAACCAGAATCGCGTTCTCACGACCGCAGGTCCGGTGTACGGCGGCTACGACAACCTGAACCTCAACGGCACGGGCACCTTTACCCTGGCCACGACCTCTCCGGCCACCGTGTCGGGCACGCTGACCTTCACCAACGGTCTTCTCGACCTGGGCACCAACACGCTCAACCTCGGTCCCGACGTCACCATTGGTGGCACCCCGGGCACCGGTTCGATGATCGTGACCTCGGGCACCGGCACGGTGCATCAGTATGTCGATGGTCCCGGCACCTACACCCTGCCCCTGGGCGAGACCACCGGTACCACCGAGTACGCTCCGGCCACGGTGACGGTGAACGGCGGTTCCTTCACGCCGAACGGCTCCTACTTCACGTTGGAGATGGTGGATGCCAAGCATCCCCAGAACGTGGCGGTAACGGGCTCCGATTACCTGAGCCGGTACTGGATGTTCGACGTGGTGGGCATGACGGGCTACAACCTGTCGTTCGACCTGCAGTACACCGACGACGATGTGAGCGGCACTGAGTCCAGCGTCAAGGGCGCCATCTTCGGCACCGGCTGGACCCAGGCAGGGACCGTAAACACGGGCTCCAACACGCTCAGCTTCACCAACATCACCAACGCGCCCTACGACTTCACGGGCACGTCGGAATACGCCTCCAATGCCAAGCTCATCGTCACCGCGAAGGCCCTTCTCCAGGGCGCCTTCAACGGCACGGGCCTGACGGGTGGCTACAACAACACCGATTCGACGATGGTGCTTCTCCCAACGGTGCAGCCGTACAGCGACATGCTGTGGGGCTACCCGGGAACCGAGAACGTGCCTGGCGCCGGATACTTCGCGGCTCGTCCGCAGATTCTGGACTGGGTGCTGGTCGAACTTCGTACCGGTGATCCTACCATGCCTCCTATGACCGTCGTGGATCGTCGCGCGGCCTTCATCACCACCACCGGTGCGATCGTCGATCTCGACGGTGTGAGTCCTCTGGCCTTCACCGCCAGCACTCCCGGCAACTACTACCTAGTCGTGCGTCATCGCAACCACCTTGCGGTGATGAGCGCCAATGCCATGACCCTCTCCCTGGCTTCGACTCTCTTCGACTTCACGCAGAGCGGAAACAGCTATGGTGTGGACTCCCAGTGGCAGGTGGCTCCGAGTGTGTACGCCATGATCGCGGGCGATGCCTCGGGTGATGGCTTCATCGACATCAATGACTTCACCGATGCCGATAACAATCAGTTCAACAGTGGTTATCTGCTCTACGACGCGAATCTCGATGGCTTCATCGATATCAACGACTTCACGGATGCGGACAATCACCAGTTCCTTGGAACTCTGGTCCCCTAATCCAATCACCACGAAAAAACAGGAAAACAGCCATGACACGCACTCTGAATCTCCTGAAAAGCGCCGTTCTTGTCGCTGCGCTGGTGATGGCGGCCCTGCCGCAGGCCCAGGCCCAGGATTATGTGCTCCGCATCGCGAACTTCACCCAAACCTCGCCGCAGACCTTCGAGTGGGACCTCGTTCTCCAGAAGACCAGCACGAGATGGACGGACTACGCAGGCGGACAGTACATCTTCACCTTCAATCCGATCATCGCGGGAAAGGGCGCTCTCACTCTGAGTGGGGCGCCCGGAACCTCGGAGCTCACAGCGGCCCAGACTCCCGTGAAGTTCTCCATCAGCGGCAACGAACTCCGCATCGCCACCCGTCCTCCCGTTTCTTCGGGCAACGGATCGCTGATTGCGGAAAAGGAAGCGGGCACCCGCGTCATGCATGTGGTGCTGCGCAATACCATTCCCTTCGTGTCGGGTCAGAATCTGCGTCTGGCCTGGAAGGAAAAGGGAAACGCCCCGATTACCACGGTGGCGGGCTATGTGAGCGGAAAAAACTCCACCCTGCGAGGAACGCTCGTCGGACTGGAAACTAAAACGCCGACCACGGGCTCGACCACAGTGAAGAACACCGTGCTTCTTTCCCTTACCAATCATCCCAATCCCTTCAGTGGTTCGACCACCATCGCCTTCACGCTGGGCTCTGAAAGCGCGGTGACCCTGCGCTTCTTCGACGCGGCGGGACGCGAAGTGAAAAAAGCCATCGATGGAACCTGGCCGGCCGGAGCCTCGAAAGTGGCATTCAGTGCCGAGGGACTTCTCCCCGGAACCTATCGCTACGTGGCGACGGCAGGAAAGGAAACGTTGACGGGAAAGATGACGATCGTCAAGTAACTCGTGATACACCCCAGAACGCACAGGGACCGCTTCGGCGGTCCTTGTGCGTTGATGCGAAGAATGAAGGGTGAAGGGTGAGAGAAAAGGGGGGCGGTTGATTATTTTATGGGCTCACAGCGAAAGACTACTCAATGAAATATGGCGTCTGTTTTTTGTTCGGATTGATTCTGTTCACGGGCTCTGGTTATGCCCAGCAGTATGTGCTGCGTATGATGAACGATGGGATGCCCAATCCCAACACCTATGAATGGGATATTTATGTGCAGCGTACCGATGGAGCGGTAACGGGGTACGCGACGGGACAGTACATTTTCTTCTACAATGCGGCGATCGTCAATGGGGGCACGCTTTCGATGAGCATCGTGCCGGGGAGTTCCGAACTTATCAATCCCGTGCAGGTTCCTCAGAACGCCAGCCTCACCGCAACGGAATTACGGGTCCACGCCCCGGCCCCACCGGGCTATGCGAATGGATCCTGGCTGTCGATGAGCAATCCAGGCACGAGAATCTGCCGCGTGCGTCTCACGAATACCGTCCCATTTCCTTCGGTACCCCCCAATCTCGCATGGAAAACCAGTGGGTCCGCGCCCATCACGCAGATCAACGGGTATATCGCGAATGTCAATACCGCGCTCGTGGGGACGAAGGACGCCTCGGGAATGAGCAATCCCACCATGCCCGTGGAACTGCGCGTCTTTCGAGCCCGAAAGGAAGAAGGAGCTGTTCGGTTGGATTGGGAAACGGAACGGGAAGAAAACAATGCGGGATTTCGCATCCTTCGCGGAACCCCACTCCAGGATGGAACCTTCACGTGGCAGGCGGTGGGATTTCAGCAGGCGTCCGGCATTGCGGGGCCTTCGCGGTATTTCTGGATCGACCGCCCTCCCGCCACCGTCTCCCGGCTCCTGTATCGGTTGGAACAGATCGATCAGGATGGCACCGCCACCTTCGGGCCGGTGATCGAAGTCGTGTTTTCTCTTCCTCACGACCTCGCGCTCGGGTCCGTGTTTCCGCAGCCCGCGCGTCAGGATGCATGGATTTCCCTCGTATCGCAGGGTACTGCCCCGGTTCGACTCGAAATTCGCAACATGACGGGAGTCGTGCTCCGAACCCTGGATCTCGGCACTCCGCCCTCGGGAACCTCGCGGTATTCTCTCCCGGTTTCTGGATTACCAGCGGGTTTCTACCTGCTCTCGATCGCTGGCGATGATCCCACTCCAGTGAGGGGCTTTACAGTTACCCATTGAGAAAGGGAGAATTGCACCAAGATTTTACGATTTGGTAACATGCCTCATCTTTGTTTTTCGAGGCACTTCTGCGAAGTTTGAAGTCTGTGGAGGGATTTCCACAACGGGTTGGACTCATTTTCATCAAGGATCATACATGCGATTTCGTCCGGCGATTCTCCTTCTGCTCTTGCTCTGGGTATCCACGGGAGCGCTTCATGCGCAGTTCTCCATTTCTGCGGCATCGACGAATTACACCCAGGATTTCAACACCCTGGCCAGCAGTGGCACGGGGTTGGCCTGGTCCAACAACACCACTCTTACCGGGTGGTATGCCCGTACCGATTCGACGGCCACCATCAGCACTTACAACACGAACACGGGTGGGACCACCACCGCGAGTCTCTGCTCCTTCGGTACGGCCAGCAACAGCGACCGGGCACTGGGATATGCTCCGACGAATGCCTTTTTTGGAGCCTCGGGTCTAAGACGGGGCTTCATCGGATGGAGACTGAAGAACAACACCGGAGCGAGTATCGCATCCATCACGGTGACCTGGACCGGTGAACAGTGGAGAAAGGACAACGCTGCGGCACAATCGCTTACGGTGGAATATCTCACCGGCACCACGGTGACCACTTTGACTGGGGGCACCGATATCTGGACCTCGGTTCCCGCCCTGACCTTCACATCCCCCATCACGGCGACGGGGGGCGCTCTGGACGGAAATCTCGCCGCGAATCGTGTGGCCAATATCACTACCACCATCACTCTTCCGACACCTCTCGCCAATGGCGACGAAATCATGCTCCGCTGGTCGGATCTGAACGACGCCGGCAATGACCATCACCTTGCTATCGATGATGTCACCGTGTCGGTGACCCTCGCAGGCGCCATGGCACCCACGGCCACCACCGATGCGCCCACGGGCATCGGCACTTCGGGCGCAACCCTGAACGGAACGGTGAACGACAACGGCAACAGCACCACCGTGCAGTTTCAGTATGGTACCACCCTATCCTACGGCTCTACCATCGCAGGCACGCCGAGTCCCGTCACCGGCGGCAGCACCGCCGTATCGGCGTCCCTCGGTTCCTTGAGTGTCAACACGCAATACCACTATCGCGTGTCCGCCACGAACACGGGCGGGACCACCAACGGTTCTGACCAGGCATTCTGGACTCTTGCCAATACTCCCGGACAGCCCACCGTGAGCAATCCCACGCTTACCACCCTCGATGTCGCGCTCGCGCCAAATGGCAACCCATCCGGGACGGAGTTTGCGATTCACGAAACCAGCACCAATCAGTTCGTGCAGGCGGGGGGCACACTGGGAGCCTCGGCGGTGTGGCAGACGGCCGCCACCTGGGGCACGAAAACCGTGTCCGGTCTGTCCAATGCCACCACGTATACCTTCGAAGTAAAGGCGAGAAATGGCGCCTCGGTGGAAACAGGGTACGGCACCAGCGCCCCGGGTACCACCAACTCCAGCACCACACCGGTGATCACGGTGGCGTCCTATATGAGCACCTTCACCACGGCTGCAAATATCGCTTCCACCGAGCAGCAGTATCTTGTCGAGGGAATCAATCTCACGTCGGACCTGGTGATCACCGCTCCCACACATTTCCAGGTCTCCCTCACCTCGGGCTCGGGCTTTACCTCATCTCTGTCTCTGACTCCGGTGTCGGGCACGGTGGCTACCACCACGATCTATGTTCGCTATCTGCCATCGGCGCCGGGTTCGCATTCCTCCGTGATCACGCATACCAGCACGGGTGCCCTCCAACAGGATGTCTCCGTGGCGGGGAACAGCGTGCCGAGTATCACCACGGTGGGGACCTTCACCAAGGTTGCCCGCATTCTCGTGGGGCAGTCCTCCTTCACCTCCGAGGCCCTGGTGGAGGGACTGCGTCTTGCGGGGAATCTCACCGTCACCGCCCACAGCGGATTCGAAGTGAGCGCCACCGATAGCGTCAGTGGATTTGCCTCCTCGGTGAACCTCGTCCCGGTGAACGGCACCGTGGCCACCACCTCGATCTGGATTCGATTCACGCCCACAGCGGTGGGCGTCACCACGGGATATGTGGTGTTCAGTTCCCCTTCGGCGGAACCGGACAGTATCGTGGTGAACGGACATGCCATGAGCGCGTCTCCCACTAACCCGTCCACGATCACTGTGGGCACAGTGGATCTCAACAGCGTGCAGCTCAGCTTTTCGGGAGGGAACGGATCCCAGCGCCTCGTGGTGGCCCGTCTCGGCGCGCCCGTGAATGGCACCCCCAACGATAGCACCGTCTATACCGCCAATGCGGCCTTCGGGTCGGGCTGGAACGTGGGGACGACCGGCAATTACGCTGTGTACAATGGATCGGGATCGAGCGTCACGGTGACCGGACTTGCCGGATCCTCCACCTACCATTTTGCGGTGTATGAGTTCAACAACGACGGAGTGCCGGGAGCCGAAAACTACCTCGAGGTGAGCCCCGGCACGGCCTCGGCTACCACGCCCTCCGATCCTGGTCTCCTCCTCACCGAGGAAAACTTCCCGTATACGTCCGGCACGAATCTGACCGCCAACGGATTCACGGCCCACGGCGCGGGCACTCCCACGCTCAAGGTGGCCTCTTCAGGACTTTCCTATCCTGGCTATTCCTCCAGTGGCATCGGAAATGCCGCGGCGGTGGGCAGTAGCGGAGAGGACGTCAGCAAAACGTTCACGTCCCAGTCTCCTGGGAAAACCGTGTACGTGGCCTGCATGGTATCGGTCACCACGGCGCAGACCGGGGATTATTTCCTCCATCTCGGACCCGCGTCCATCGGCTCCATTTTCAGAGGCCGCGTGTTCGCGAAATCTGCGGGTGCCGGTCTTGTGCAGTTTGGGATCGCCACCAGCAGTGGATCGGCCGTGTATGCCGCGGGCACCTACGCCACGAGCACCACGCATCTGCTCGTGATGCGCTATTACTTTACCAATTCTCCCTCTGCCACCCATACCGCCGACCTCTTCGTCAATCCACCCCTCACGGGCGATCTGCCTGCCACGCCGGATGCCACCGCGACGGAAACGATCAATGTCCCGACGGACATCGGCACCGTTGCCCTGCGTCAGGGAAGTTCCTCCAGTGCGCCCACCATCGTGGTGGACGGCATTCGGGTGGGGACGGGCTGGGGTCCCGTGTCGGGCTATCCCACCTACGCGGTTTCCACGACCCTGAATCCGGGCACCTATGCCACCGTGCGTACCAATGGCGCCTCCGTGTCCCTGGCAGGTGCGGCCACCGTGCGCGATACTCTGGATCTCGCAAACGGCAGTCTCGTGCTCGGAACCCACGATCTGACTCTGGGACCGGGCTGTGTGCTACCCTCGACTCCAACGGCATCCTCGATGATTGTCACCAACGGAACAGGATCCCTGAAGCGGGAGGTGACGGGGACGGGAAGTGTTCTCTTCCCCGTGGGTGATCAGACGGGCACGTCGGAATACTCCCCGGCCACCATCACCCTCGGTTCCGGCACGTTCGGGACTCCCTCGGTGATCGCCGTCAACGTGAAAAACCAGAAGGGAGCGAACAATCCCGCTCTCACCGATTACCTGACTCGCACCTGGAACGTGACCCAGACGGGCATCACCGCCCCCGTGTACGACGCTTCCTTTGTCTACACGGACGCCGACGTGCAGGGCAGCGAAGCCGCTCTGGTGAGCGCCAAATACGATGCCTCCACGGGCTGGACCCGGGGCGCGGCAGCGCAGACCGGTACGAACACCCTGTCCTTCTCCGGACTGACGAGTTTCTCCGATTTTACCGGAACCTCGGAACAGGCCGCCGAGGCGAAACTCGTGGTTCATGCGAAGGTGGCGCTCCAGGGTCCCTGGTCGGGCACTGCTATGGCGGGGGCGCTCAACAACACCGATTCCACTCTCGTGATTCTTCCTCTCTCACAGCCTTATTCCGATCCTCTTCTCTGGAATTACTCCGGAACCGAAAACGTGTCGGGAACCGGCTATCTCGCGACCCGTCCCGATATCCTCGACTGGATCCTTCTCGAAGTCAGATCCGGAAATCCGGCAACTCCGCCCATGACGGTGGTGGAAAGAAGGGCGGCCTTCGTCAAGACGGATGGAACGATCGTGGACCTGGATGGAGTGAGCCCCGTCGCCTTCAAAACAGCCACTCCAGGCGCTTTGTATGTCGTGGTGTACCATCGGAACCATGTGCCCGTGATGTCGGCCTCAGCGGCTTCCCTGAGCCTTTCCAGCACCCTGTATGATTTCACCACGGCGGCCTCGCAGGCCTTCGGTACGGACGCCCAGGTGATGGTAGGTGCCGGCACCTACGGGCTGTTTGCGGGGGACGCCAATGGAGACACGTTTATCGACATCAATGATTTCACCGAGGCCGACAACAATCAGTTCGCGGCGGGGAATCTCCTTTACGACACCAATCTCGATGGGTTCGTGGATATCAACGACTTCACGAGCGCCGATAACAATCAGTTCGTGGGATCTCAGATTCCCTGATCGGATGAAGCGCACCCGAAAAGGCCATCCGTGAGGATGGCCTTTTCATTCGTACCTTTCAGGATCAGAATTCCGTGCTGAACGGTGCAACTTCGGAGCAACGAAAGATGTCAATTCACGGACATCCGGCATTTCAGCATCCCGTTTCCGGAAGAGGATGGGCTGCCGTATATTTTGGCATTCACCAGCTATGGATACACTCATGAAGACTCGTTTCCTTCTTCTCGTCGCGCTCGCGGCGACCCTGATCTCCACGACCTCGTCCTTTGGCCAATGGAACAACCTCGACCAGACCGCAGCCTTCAGTTCCATCTATGGCATGTCCTTCATCAATCCCAACGTCGGCTACGCTGTGGGTGGGGATGGGACCATCATTGCCACCTCCGACGGAGGCACGAACTGGGAAGCGATAAACGCGGGACTCGGTGTGTATCTCTTCGCCGTCAAGGGCATCGATGCCAATACTTGGTATGTGGCGGGCGAAGGAGGGTTATTCATGAAAACGACCGATGATGGACTCAACTGGGATGTCTTTCCGACAATGACGGTGGCGGATCTGAGGGACTTCACGATCATCGACAACCGCACCTTCGTGGTCGCGGGAGGAAGCGGCTTTGTCGCCATGAGTACCGATGCCGGCATGACCTGGACTCCCATGAATTCCGGCGCTTCGACCAGTGTGAATAGCGTCCATTTCCTGAGTAAAACCAAAGGATTCATCGTGGGCGGAGACATGACCAACGGAGCAACAGGATTCATCCTGAAAACCGAAAACGGGGGAAGCACCTGGACCCCGACTCTTCTCGGAATCCCCGCTCCCCTCACAGCCGTGCGTTTCGCCACCGCCCAGAAAGGCTATGCGATCGGATGGAAAGGACTCGTGTATACGACCTCGGATGGAGGAACCACCTGGGTGGCGGGTACCATGCCCGTGAATGCCAACCTGAACGCCATCAGCGTGGTGGATGCCAACACGGCCTATTGCGTTGGCGATGACGCCCTCGCCTCCACCACGGACGGGGGCCAGACCTGGAAGCCCCAGACCCCGGCCACGGTCGCGTCCTGGTACAGCGTGGCCTTTCCCACCAAATCCGTGGGCTATACGGGCGGAGATTTTGGACTGATGATGAAAACCATGAACGGAGGCGTGGGCACCGGGACCCTGCCCCTCGCTCCGAAAAGCGTGGTTCTGCACGGAAACTATCCGAACCCCTTCAACCCCTCCACCCGCCTTTCCTGGACCGTGAACCTGCCGGGTCGAGTGATCGTGAAGGTGTACTCCATGAACGGACGGGAAGTGGCCACCCTGGCCGATGAATTCCAATCTCCGGGCACCTACACTCGGACCTTTGCCGCCGAGGGGCTCGCGTCCGGCGCCTATGTGTGCGTGCTTCGCGCATCGGGCACCGTGATAACCCGGAAAATGGTGCTGGCGCGGTAATCACCTCCGAATACAGCCTTCGCAGGCCTGTTCCTCGCTCGCGAAGGGACGGGCCTGTTCCGTTCAGGGCGTCTTTCCTCCGAGCAGGGCCTTGGCCTGGTCCGTGTTGGATGCCGTGGGATGTTTCGTCACATACCGTATCAGCAATTCTTCACCCCGGGCCCGATACTCGGGGCGTGAGAGATAGAGCTTTCCAAGAAAGAACAGTCCATCTTTATTGTCGGGGTCCTTCTCCAGTGTCGTGACAAAGACCTTTACCGCTTCATCCAAACGATTCTGGCGTAGCAGAGAATACCCCCATCCGGCCCAACAATCTGCCGTGGCACCGGGGAGAGTGGTCGACTGGCGAAAAATCTCGCTCGCGTCCGCAATGCGATTCTGTTGAAGAAATGCGATGGCTAGACCGCGGGCGAGCTGGGCTCCGTCTCTTTGAACGAGACCCGAACTGTCGCGTAGTGCGAGTTGAAGATACTGCTCTGCGTCCTTCCAGCGTCCAAGGTCGGCCGCAGCGCGACCGAGGAGACTCGCGATGAGTCCCCTTGTGCAATCCCTTCCGTCGAGACGAGCGATGTGAGATTGAATCCATGTCCAGCGATCATTCGGGAGGAGCATGGAGGCATATTTACCGAAGGACAGTGCGATAAGATCGTTGAAACGGAGACTATCCAGCCCTTGTTCGGCGGGAGGGAAACGTCGACCCGCGGGAGGGATGGAAAGGGCCTTGTCGATGCAGGCTACGAAAGAAAGACGCAGGGTCGCGGTCGGCACGGGTACCGCCGAGAGAGCGCGTTGCATTTTATAGAAATCGTAGTGATCCGCTGTGAGGAGGAAGGCTCGCATCATGAACCAGGCTTCGGCATTGCGATCCTGGCCCGCTACTGCGGCCGTGCGCAGGGTTTCGAGATGACCTGCGGAGACGGACGCGGGGAGAATGGGCTCATAGAGCCGGGTGAGATCGTCGAAGCGTCGGAAGGCCGAGGGGAAGTGGACGTTCACCGCCACCCAGATCACCACCAGGAGCACGGAGCCAAGGGCATGCAAGGGCGCGGTGAGCCGCAGGGGAACCATCCTATCCCGTGGAAGGGCCGGACTGCCTTCCCACGCCAGTATCGCCGTGAGGGCAAGCGCGGGACCCAGGAGCGCATACACGTCCCAATCTCGTGCGATGGCACTGTGCACGGCGACGAGAAGAATGAGAGTGAGCACCGCCGCCAGACTCACGCGAAGCGCCGGAGTGGTCGGCATCCGCCCCTTGTGGAACACGATCCATCCCAGGAGCAGGGCGGCTGGAGGGCCGCCGTGAAGAAGGACGGTGTTGAGAATATCCAGAAAATGGCGGACTGTCAGGAAGGCGAATCCATCGGTCTGGGACGTCAAGGGAATAAAGAACCGATTGAGTCCCGCAAGATTCAGAGCGAGATAGGCCAGAAACCCGAAACCCAGAAGTCCGAACGGGAGGCGCCAGGGATGGGCTGGGGAACCCTCCCGATGCGCGCGCTCCCGCATCAGGACCAGTAAAGGTACCAGAAGGATGAGGGTGGAAAGATGAAAGAGCATCGCCGCCGCGAAAAAGATCCACGGAAGCGCGGGAAAGCGGCCGTCCTTCAACACGGCAACGGATGAGAGTAAAACGCCGGTGCCGAGAATGTACATGGGGGCGTAGTATTCCACGTATCCGAAGAAGAGCAGGAGGCCGCCGCTGGCAAGGGTCATGAGCGTGCCCGTCAGCCGCAGGGCCGGATCCTCGGTGATTCGAGGCCAGAGCCGAAGGACGAGCAGGGTGAAGGGGCCGACCGCCCCGACGGAAATCAGCGCGAACACCTGGGTATAGCTACGAAGATCCACGCCGCTCCCGATGCTCGGCGCTTCGGCGAAGAAATGGAGCAGCAGCTTGTACAGGAACACGGTGAGGGGCTCGATCCAGAGTGTCCCGGGAAAGGAGAAGAGTCCTCCTGCATCGGTGTAGAGCGTTCTCACGATCGATGCGCCATCTCCCAGAAAGCTGAACGGCATGCGATAGGCGGAGGCGAGCAGGACCATTCCCACGGAGAGAACCCCATGAATCAGCCAGGATCGGAACGATGAAGGAGTGGGAAAGAGAAGACTGCCCAGACGCCGAAAACCCCGAAACTGTAGTTCCAGAAAATAGGGCCGAGAAAGGATCAGGATGGCTGCGACTACTGCCATTCCGTTGAGCGGCGCACTCAGGTAGGGGAAGAGAATAAGGCCCCACAGGGAGGGATGCAGCCGCGACACCAGGGCTGTGATGATCAGGAAGCTGAGTGGGATCAGAGAGTACTCGATCCACCTGGGATTCCTTGTCGTGAAGCCGATGTCCCCTACCGTTTCGTTCACCTGGGCGGAGCTTCTGGGTTTCTTTTTCTTCATCGCCCCATCTCCACGTTATTGTTCGTGAAGCGCGAAAACTACGGAATTCTCTTCAGAGAAGGAATGGGATGATTGCACGAAACCCGCCATTTCCGCACATTCACACGTCGATGGAAAACCATCTCATACCCCGTTTTTTCGGATCCACCATGACCGCTCGCCGCTCCTCCCGTCGATCTTCGGCTTCCGCTCTTCCTTCATCGCCTCGTGTTCGGAGCCAGGAGGAACAGCGCTTCTTGGTCCTCATCGCGGCGATCGCCCTGGTGCGGGTGGCCTGTGCTCTTTTGTGCGGAGGGAACGCGGATCTCTGGTCCCTGTCCTACCCCGCCCTCCTGGGACAGGGGGGGATCCTTGTGATCCTCCTGCTTCCCCTGGCGGCTCCCGTCTTTCGCTCGGAGCGCATCTTTCCCTCGCCCTCACTTCTCCTTGTGCTTCTTCTTCTGGTCGCAGGGTTCGCGGGACTATGGCAGCCCGTCACCTTCCCACTTCTCGGGGACGGTGCACTCTATGCGAGCGAAATACTTCGCATCCTCAATAATCCCGACACCGCTGATGCCCTGGTGAAGCCGTCGTCCTGGCTTACGGGCTGGGTCGTGACCGCAATGACACACCTGTGGAAACCGGAGCAGGTGTTGCTTCCCTACCGCGTGCTCGGAACCCTGGGATGGGCTCTCGCGCTTGTGGGAGGGTGGGGGATTCTGCGCCGCTCCCGAAATGGAGAGGGGATGTTTCTGGCGGTCCTGCTCTGTTGCTCCCCCGCGCTGGTGTTCTTTTTTGGCTATGTGGAGCTGTACGTCCTCTCCACTGTTCTCGTGGCCCTGTTTCTTCTCGCGCTGTGGGGCATGCTCTACGAGGAACACAGCCCCTGGCTCGCAGGGGGTCTTCTCCTGGGAGCCGTGCTCTGCGGAATGGCGGCTCTTGTGTTTCTCCCCATGTTTCTCGGCGCGCTTCTGATTCGTAGGGGATGGCTCCCGGTCCGGTTCCCTGCCCGGGTGGTGGGAGGGATGGCCGCCCTGATCGGAGTTGCCGTGATGCTGGGCCACCTCGTCCATACGGGGTCCACCCTCCATCCCTGGCTGATTCCCGTGTCTGAGACTGGGATTCAGGATGGTGCCCGATGGGAGGGCCTCGTTCGATACACACTCTTCTCTCCGGACCATCTCTTTGATATCGTGCACGTTCTGATGCTGATGGCCTTGCCCGCCATCGCGCTCATGGTCCTTCTTCGGCCTCGGCGGGAGGCTCTTGCGGATCCCGCAGTGATCCTCGGCGTTGTGGGTGCGCTTAGCGCCCTGGCTCTGCTGGTGCTGGGACAGACGAGCTTCGGGTGGGCCCGGGATTGGGATCTCGCCACGATCCCATCCTCTGCCTTTGCCTTTCTTGCCGCGGCGCTGGTGCGCTGGCGTGGTGGAAAGGACATGGAACGAGCGCTGATGCCCGGGGTGGTGCTTCTGGGGTTGTCCGTGGCGGTGCCGTGGGTTCTTATGGTGAAGGATGCCCCGGCAACGGCGGCCTTTCTGTCGGGCCAACTGGATCGGCTGGAAGGAAAGGTGTTTCCCCAGGCAAATGCCAACGGATATGAGAACCTTCGGAAGTTTTATCAGGTAGCGAAAATGGACAGCGCCCGCGATGCGGTGCTCGATCGGATGCTCCGCAATGGATACCAGAGGGAAACCACCATTGCCGAAATGCTGAATCGGATGCGTGGACTCCCGCCCGGTGCACTTCGACAGGAGAGAATCCACGCCTTGCTGACGGGACTGAAATCCGTTCCCACCGCAGATCCCACGAGACGATTCGATCATGTGTCCGACCACGTGAAGCTCGAGGCAGTGGCCGAAGCCCTATTTCTCCTTCTCGATGAGGGAGCCATCGGTGAGGCCCGAACCTGGTGGGAATCGTTCTCTCCCTCATTCGCGGAAACCCGGGACCACGACGTGGTGAATCTGCTGATCGGTCCTCCCCGGAGCGCGATGGAACGATGGGCCACCCTCTCCGTCGATCGTGTGAATGCGATTCGCGTTCCCCGCTATCTGCTTCGAGCGTCCACCCTCCGGTACGCGGCGGGGGATCCCGAAGGGGCCCTGACCCTGCTGGAGCGCACCCTGGCCCTGGATTCCACGGGTTTCCCGGCGGCCTATCTCGCGGCCGCGAAGATTCAGTTCGAATCCCGCCAGAATCCGAATGATGCACGTGCCCTGCTTCAACGCTGCATTCGCCTCTGCCCGACAGCTCCGGAAGCACGCACGGCGGAATCCATCCTGACACGCTTGTCCCGGGAGTGAGGGGAAAATTGTTTCCTTGATCGGGAGTCGCGGGACGGCGAGTTTGCCTCCACGACTTCTTCTCATCACATGCAATAAGGGAGCATTGCATCATGACTGTCCTGTCCTGGATCCGACTCCTGTCGGCTCTCTGCATCTCGTCCTTTTCGGTATGGTCCCAAACCCATCCTCTTCCACGATCCCTCCCGTACATGGAATCCTTCGGCACCACTTCCTTCTCAACCCTTCCACCCGGGTGGGCGGTGTGGAATGGCATCAACGGTTCCACCATCACATCCCTCTCCGCCGCCGAGGCGTCCGTACCCACTGGCGATGCCGTGCTGACGGCTGTCTCGGGGGTTCAAACGGGAGGTGGTGCCTATGGCCTCTCCACCTCGAGCAATGCCCGCCTGTACATTCAAACGAGCAGCAACGCCACCAACGGCGCCTGCCAGCCGGTGCTTGCGATGTCCACTCTCGGGTGGACCAGTGTCACCATCCAATACGATCTCGAAATCATCGCCGCCAATCCTCGCACCGTGGGGATGGTGGCTCAGGTGCGGGTCGGAAGTTCCGGATCCTGGACCACCCTGACGGGTTCGGGCAATCCCTTCAGTCAGGCGGGGGGAAGCGCGGGTCCCGTGGTAACGGCCTCGCTTTCCCTGCCCGGGTTCGCGCTCAATCAGCCCTCTGTCGAGATTCGCTGGGCGGTGTGGCGGGGCACAGAGTCGGGGGCGAGTTCCGGCATCGCGCTGGACAATCTTTCCATCACGGGCACCTCGGTTCCTCAGCCCTCGGTGGCGACGGGCACATCCACGGCCCTCACCAGCACCGGCGCCACCCTCTCGGGGAGCGTGGATCCGGCGGGGGATACCCTGGCGGTCTACTTCGAGGTGGGCACCAGTACGAGCTATGGCGCCGTGATCGCAGCCCAGCCGGACACGGTGTTGGGCTCGGGAGCTCAGTCCGTCTCGACAGTCATCAGCGGATTGACTCCAGGAGTTCCGTATCACTATCGGATCCGCGCGGTGGGGAAGGGCGTGTATCTCGGGGTGGATAGCGTCTTCACGACCCTTCCTCCCTCTCTCGCGGCGGAACCCACACTGGCGTCCGCGCTCACCGTGCATGGACGCGGATCGACTCGTCTGATCCTTCATGCGGAAGGGGGCAATGGATCCCGCCATCTCTTCGTGTTGAGAAGGGACACCGCGGTGACAGCCATCCCCTCAGATGGAACGACCTATGCCGCCAGTGCCGACTGGTCCACCGCGCCGAGTCTGTCCGACGGAAGTCGGGTCCTGGGCGCTGGCAGCGATACCGCCCTCGTCGTCACGGGACTCGAGGACGGGACGCGGTACCACGGGGCGGTGTTCGAATATCACGACGGAGGATTTTCGGGCGCGGAGAATTACCTAACGTCGAGCTGGGGCAGCGCGGACGACTCCACCCTCCCGGCCCCGGGCGTCCTGCTGTGCGAGGAGAATGCCATCGCGGGCACGGGAACCTCCCTCACAGCCCTGGGATGGACCGCGCACAGCAGTGCGGGAATTCTACCTCTCCAGATCGTCGCGACGGGTCTGGGAGTGCCGCACCATCCCGGGCGGGGCCTCGGGGGAGGCATCCAGATCGGCGCCTCCGGTGAGGATGTTCACCACGTCTTTCCCAGTCGACCTCATGGATCCACCGTACTGATCTCGGCTCTGGTGCAGATGTCGAGCGTGGGTGCGGCGGGGGACTACTTCCTGCATCTCGGTCCCAGTACGATCGGTGCCAGCTTTCGCGCCCGCGTGTATGCCAAAAGCGACGGAGCGGGTGGGATACTCTTCGGGGTCAATACCAGCGGGACGCCCGTCACGCAGTATGCCGGTACGCCCTGTGCTCTCAACACCACCCACTTGATCGTCCTCCGCTATCGCATGGCCTCGGGGGGGAGTAGTCATCAGGCGGAATTGTTCGTGAATCCCTCGATGGACGCCCCGTTGCCCGGGCGACCGGATGCGGTGGTGCAGGAATTCACCAACGTCCCGCCCGACATCGGCTGCGTGGCCCTGCGTCAGGGCTCGAGTGGAAGTAGTCCCATTGGCATCGTGGACGCGATCCGCGTGGGGACCGCCTGGGGCGCGGTGTCCGGCTCCCCAGTCTTCGTCGAACCTGGATCTCTCGCAGAGGGTGTGTACGAATCCGTGGCCTGTCACACCACCACCGCGTCGATGCTGGGTCCGATACGGGTTCGCACCAAGGTGCAGCTGTCCACCGGCTCCCTCGGCACCGGAACCCATCTCCTCTCGCTGGACAGCACCGCCACGGTGCAGGGTGAGAGCGATGGACATCTCGTCTCGGGAGAGATCGAGATCACCACGCGGGTCGGAACGCTCGCCATGGAACCCGGCGCATTGGGAGCAGCAGTTTCCAGCGGACCCGACGATATCGGCCGGATGACGGTGAGACGATGGACGGGGTCCGGTGGAGGAGTGACCGTGGGGTCCATGTCGGGCATCCGTCGGCGCTGGAGGATCACGTCGGAATATCCCCCGACGGCGGGACGGGTCCTCACCCTGGGCTGGTATCCCGGAGAGGACAACGGGATCAATCCCTCCATGGCTCGGGCCTGGCACAGCTCCGATCTGGGAGGAAGCTGGTCTCCTCTGGGACTGGTGCAGAACGCCAGCGGGCGGACTCTCTCGGTACCCATCACCTCCTTTTCGGAGTTCACCGTCAGCGATGCCTCTCGCCCTCTGCCCGTAGAACTGCGTCGGTTCTCGGCGCGGCGTCTTCGGGATGCCGTTCTTTTGGAATGGGAAACCGCCACGGAAATCCTCTGTGATCATTTTCGCATTCTTCGGCGCGATGCGGGAGACGCGCATTGGGTGGAGGTGGCCTGGGTGCCGGGTCAGGGAACGCGCATGACTCCCACCCGCTATGCGGCACGGGATGACAGGGGGACGCGAGACCTCCGGGATCGGGAATATCGGCTGGAGCAGGTGGATCGGGATGGGACGCGATCCGACGTGGGATGGATTCGACTGAGAGCGGAGCCCGCGGAACCTGTCCGTATCGACCCTCCCTGGCCCCAGCCCTGCCGGGGCGAGGTGTTTCTGCCCATGTATCTCGACCACGAAGGTCCCTGCGAGGTGGTGATCCGCGCTGCCCATGGAGGAACGTCCCATCTCGGATACCGAGGAACTCTGACCGAGGGATGGAGCACGGTGCCCCTGCGCGTACCGGATGTCTGGCCGAATGGGGTGTATCTGCTCGAGGTAAAAACGGAAATCGGGATACGCTACACCCGAATCCTTTTGATGAGGTAGAAACACTGCAACTCCCCTCCCAACCTGGCGTACACGAGAGCCCGCCACCCCCGGGGTGGCGGATGTCCCGGAAAGATCGTAGAATACGCACCGGTAGAGACTGGAGGACCCCATGGAAAGAAAACGCAGCACAGGACGCATCGCGGTCGCACTCATCATCATCGTCATCGGTGCCTTGTTTTTACTTCGCAACGCTGGCATCCTGATGGTCGGACCTATTATTGGCACCTTCTGGCCGATGATTCTCATCATCATTGGTCTGGTACAGATCTTCACCCGAGGCAAGGACGGCATGAACGCCGGTCTGGTTCTGCTGGTGCTCGGCACCCTGTTTCAGCTCATGAAGCTCGACATTCTGGATTGGGATTTCGGGCGCTACTGGCCGATTCTCGTGCTGGCCTTCGGACTCTGGATTCTGTTTCGCCCCGAGCGTTCCGCAAAGAAGAAGGACGAAGCGCCGTTGGCTTCTCCTCCCCCGAGTGAATCGGGCCGATCCTCGTATTTCGGAACCAGCTCATCGTTCGGAACCGACACGCTGAACATGTTCACCCTGTTCGCGGGTCGCACTTACGCGGCGCATTCCCGTCAGTTTCAGGGCGGGGAGTCCACCACCTTGTTCGGAGGAACCGAGATCGATCTCCGCACCGCCACCCTTCCCCCCGAGGGCGCGACCCTGCACATCACCGTGCTGTTTGGGGGAACCGATATCTACGTCCCTCCCGACATGCCCGTGGATATGAATATCACGCCCGTCTTTGGGGGCGCCGACGACGAACGGCAGTATCGTCCCATGGTCGACCCCGGTGCACCGGTGCTGCGCATTCGAGGAGAGGCGTTCTTCGGAGGAGTGGATCTGCAGAACTGAGATCGTGCCTTCGTGCGAATTCGGGGCGGCCTGCGTGCCGCCCCGTTTGTTTCCCCGTCGTTCCATCCTATTTTCGGGCATCTGTATCCGACGGTGACCCCATGCTTCGCTCCCTCCTGTTCCTCGTTCTGTTTCTCCCCGCATCCCTTTTCGCACAACAGGCCGATCCTCTGCGGACGGATTTCGAAGCCTCGCAGGGACTGCGAAGTCCCCGCTACCGCGAAACCGTGGAGTATGGAAAGCGCCTCGCGAAGGCCTCACCCTTCGTCCGCGCCACATCGTTCGGCATATCACCCCAGGGGCGGGCATTGCCTCTGCTCATCTTCAGCACTGATCGCGCCTTCACGCCCGAGGCCGCACGTCGCGCGGGAAAGCCGATTCTGCTCATTCAGAGCGGCATCCATGCAGGCGAGATCGATGGGAAGGACGCAAGCTTTCTTCTTCTGCGCGATCTGATTCGTGGGCGACTGAAGGAACTGGCACCCGAGGCCATTCTGCTCGTGATTCCCATCTTCAATGTGGATGGACATGAGCGACAAGGTCCCTATCATCGCATCAATCAAAACGGACCCGAGGAAATGGGGTGGAGAACCACGGCCCAGAACTTCAATTTGAATCGGGACTTCCTCAAAGCTGATGCCCCGGAGATGCAGGACTGGTTGCGACTTTTCGATGCCTGGAAACCCGACATGGTGGTGGACATTCATGTGACGGATGGGATCGACTTTCAATACAACCTCACCTACTCGATGGAGATGTTCGAGAACGCCCCTCCCAAGGTGGTGGCCTGGCACAAGGCCTTCGAGACCTTTGCCGCCCGGGAGCTGACGGCGATGGGAGAGCCCATTATTCCGTACGTCTTTCCGCGAGAGGATCATGATTTGTCGAAGGGCCTTTCGACCTACGCGGCTCCGCCTCGCTTTAGCACGGGCTATGCGGCGATTCGCAATCGAGCGGCCCTGCTCGTCGAAACGCATATGATGAAGCCCTATGCGGTTCGTGTGACGGCGGTGCACCGCCTGCTCGAACAGATCCTGCGTTTCCTCTCCCAGGATCGTGGAGCGCTGCGTCACGCTGTGGAAGAGTCCGACCGCGAAACCGTGCGGATGTTCTCTCAGATCCCTGCCTCCCCATATCCCATCCGCTTCGCTTCCACCGATTCTTCCCATCCCATCGCCTTCCTTGGCTACGAGTTGGAGTGGACGCCGGGTCCGGTATCGGGAGCCCGCACTCCGGTCTGGCATCATGATCGTCCCACCACCGTCACGATACCCTTCTACGATGATGTGCGGGTTTCCCAGACGGTCGCTCCGCCCTGGGCCTATCTCGTGCCCCGCGAGTGTACGGAGGTTATCGCGCGGCTGCGACTGCATGGCCTGCGGACCCAGGTGGTGGCGCGGGACACGAGTGCGATCGTTGAGACCCTGGTGTTTCGGGATCCGAAATGGCAGGCCACGCCCTACGAAGGGCGCCATCCCCTCCGGGTGTCCGTGCAACCGCGCCGCGATACGATTCCCGTTCCGGCAGGCACGGTTCTCGTCCGACTCGATCAACCCTCCGCCAAGGCCGCCCTTCACCTCCTGGAACCGGACGCCCCGGATTCTTTCGTCGCCTGGGGCTTCTTCGATGCGGTGTTCGAACAGAAGGAATACTTCGAATCCTACGTCATGGAAGAAAAAGCCCAGGACATGATGCGGCGCGATCCCGCCCTGGCAGCAGCTTTTCACTCCCGACTGGCTTCCGATTCCGTCTTTGCCGCCACCCCACGGGCACGGCTGCAGTTCTTCTATGAACATTCCCCGTGGTTCGATGCACGCTATATGGTGTACCCGGTGTCCAGAGTCCTGACGCCGCAGGCGCTTCCCCTCATCGATCCGAAAAGGCGACCCTAGAGTTGCACGCGTCGTCCGACGGCCGTATATTTGTTTCGATATGTATCGAAACAAAATAGCACGACCATGACCTTCGACGACAGCATCCTTCTTCTCAAAGCTCTTTCCGATCCGAGCCGTCTTCGCATGGTCCGGGCCCTGGGGGAAGGGGAACGAACCACCGAGGACCTCGCGACCCGGCTGGGATTGGCGGCGTCCACCGTCTCCTTTCATCTCGATCGGCTCGAAGCTGCGGGGATCGTCACCCGTCGCCGCGAGCAGTATTACACCACGGTGTCGGTACGTCCCCACCGACTGGCGATCACCCTGTCCGAGCTCGTGAACGCCCAGGACGAGAACCTCGTACGGGAAACACGTCGCGAGGAAAAGGCCGAGGCGGCAGTGGTGAAAGCCTTTTTTCGAAGGGGACGGCTCGTGGCGCTCCCGGTGCAAAAAAAGAAGCGGGCCCTGGTGCTCGACCGCATCGTGCAACTCTTCGCGCCGGATGTGGAATACACAGAACCGCAGGTGGATGCTCGCATTCACGATGTGTACGAGGATCACTGTCTTCTCCGCCGTCTGCTTGTGGACGAGGGGTACATGACCCGTCACGGTGGACGGTATCGCCGCATCGACATCCCTTCATTACAGAACACAAGGACGACAGATATGACGACGCCTCCCTCCCAGGACTGGAAAAAAACCGCAAAGCGGGAATACAAGGAGCGCCCCCTGCAGGCGGGTATCTTTACCATCACGAACACGATCACCGGAAAGACCTATCTCGGCAGCAGTCTGAACATGCACGGGCCCCTGAACAAGCATCGTCTGATGCTCGTTACCGGGAGTCACATCAATGCTGCAATACAGAAGGACTGGAACGAGTACGGAGAGCAGGCTTTCCGATTCCAGGTGGAAGAGCTGGTCAAGGAAAAGGACGACCCTGACTTCGATCGAAAGGACGCTCTGGCGGCGCTGGAACGGGAATGGATTGCCCGTTACCAACCCTTTTCCGAGAAATGCTACAACCGCAACGAGAAGATTCGCGAGGCCTGAGCCTCCCTAGAGTCCGCGCCGCAGGTCGGCGTACTGCTTCTCCAGATCCTCGACGATTCTCTCCCAGGAAAACCGCTCCCGCACCCGCTGGGCCACGGAGAGTCCCACCTGATGCCGCAGGTCGGGATTCTGAAGCAACCGGATCACCGCGCGGGCAAAATCCTCGGGCGCGTCGGCGATGAAAATATCCCGCTCTCTCACGAGTCCCAGTCCCTCGACGCCGATGGACGTGCTGACCACGGGAAGTCCCATCGCCAGCGGCTCGAGCACCTTGTTGAGGGTGCCTGCTCCAAAGCGCACCGGAGACAGCGCCACCTGACTGTCGGCATATTCGGCGCGAATATCCTCGACGAATCCGGTGACGGTGACGCCATGGCCTGCCAGGGCGCGTACCGAAGTTGGCGGATTTCCTCCCACGATGGAAAGTGTGACGTCGGGAATCTCCGCGCGGATGCGAGGAAAGATCTCACGCACCAATCGCTGGGCCCCGTCGGCATTGGGGAAGTAGGACATGTTGCCCGTGAAGATCAGATGCGGTCGGGATGGTTCTTTGGTACGAATGGGGAAGAGATCCACATCCACTCCATTATACAGCAAACCGAGGGAGGCGTCGGGGCATCGGGCATGCAGGACGTCGCGGTCGGTGTCGGAGCAGACCAGGGCGCGATCGTATCCCGCGATGACGGGCTCGAAGCGTTTCATGCGTCGGAGTTCCTCGCGCAGGAGCAGGCGCTTGAGCGGATGCCGTTCCTGGCTCAGGAAGCGCTCGAGATACAGGGACACGGCGTCGGTCAGGTCCAGCAGCCGGGGCCAGGGACCAGTCATCTCCATGTAGGGGGCCATGCGAATGAGATGAGTGTGCACCAGATCGGGCGGGTCGGATGCCAGCACCTCGGCGAGCGTGGATTGCATGAGCCGGGATCGATACCAGGCCACCTGGAAGGGATGGGCGCCTGGCAACGCGGCGAGACAATGGGCGAGCGACTTCCAACGCGGGTGATGCACGAGGCGGATGTGGGAGCAGAACCGACGCAATTCGGGAATGTAGTCTTCTTCCCTGGGATCCTGAATGAAGGACAGGAGGGTGAGCCGATGGGTTCGGCTCAGCCGGGACATCAGGTTGAAGATTTTCAGCTTGTCACCGCGATGCGGCGGATAGGGAAGGCGGGATGTGAGGAAGAGGATGTGCATGTCGGCCGGAAATTACAGCGGAACACGGAAGGCATCAACCAGTCCCCGCAGCCAGGCCGTGAGCGAGGAAAGGGACTGCCCTCCGCGCAGTATCTGCAGGAGACGGAACGGAGTGAGAAGTCCCAGATGGATGAGGAGCGCCCACAGGGTGATGACACCGGAGAAGTGGATCCGAAACACCAGCATCGAGGATCGCGCCCGATGGTAGAGCACAAAGGGGGTACTTCGATCGACGGCGATGGAATCGATCTTATGCAGCACAAGGGCAGTCGGCACATACCGCAGCGTCCACCCATGGGCGCGCAGGCGCAGGCTGAAATCCAGATCTTCGCTGTAAAAGAAGAAGCGTTCGTCGAAGAGTCCCGCCGTGTCGAAGGCCTCCCGCCGGACGAGCAACGCACAGCCGGTTTGAAAGGTCACCTCTTCAGAGTGAAGCGGGCGTTCAGACAGGGGACGGTTTTTCAGCGGGACACGTACTCCGGCTTTCGCCACGCTCAGCATGCCGCCTGCCTGCCAGATCCGATCGGGGTGGGCGTGATAGCAGATGGTGGGCATCACCGCGCCGACTCTCTCGTCCCCAGCCAGTTCCGCTTCCAGAAGGCGCAGGCACTCCGGATCCACGATCGTGTCGTTGTTGAGCAGAAAGATCAGTGCGGCCCCCGCGTCGCGCGCGCATCGAATGCCAAGGTTCACGCCCCCGGCAAATCCATCGTTGTGATCGTTTTGGATGAAATGCACGAACGGATCGTCCCGGTACAGGGCCTCCAGGCGAGGCCCCGAACCATCCGGTGAGCCATTGTCGATGAGGATCACCCGATCCACGGGACGGGTGGAAAGGCGCAGAGAATCGATGCAGGCGCGGGTTTCGTCCACATCGTTCCAGGTCAGAATGATCACCTCGAGACGGCTCATGGGGTAGCGCCACTCCAGCGCCGCTGAAAGCCTGCGGCATCGATACAGGCCAGCCACAGCCAGAGATAGGGCATGTGGAAGGATCCGAAGGCGATGGTGAGGCTGAGAAGGGTGACGGCGAATCCCAGGCGGGAGCCAGCCACAAATAATCGGACCTCAGGGTCCGATTCTTCCCGAAGGCGATGGCGGGCTTGCACGAAGCCCACCACGATGATCAGCACGAACAGGGCCATGCCCATCGCCCCCATTTCCGCGTAGATGCGACCGATGAGAGTGGCGAGGTTCGGCAGCTCTTTCCACTTGACGGCGAGGATTTCCGATTGCTGGTAGGCGGGGAGAATCGAATCGAAATGGGACACCGTGCCGCCCAGCCCATATCCCACCAGGGTCAGGCCCGTGAAGGAGGTCATGAATGGTCCCACCGTGCTGTAATAGCGATCGAGGTAGGAGACGTTGAGCCGTCCCACCTCGAGGGCCGTGGCATGACGCGTCACCTGATTGTTGGGGAAGAGGACGAGAATCACCGCTCCCATCACCACGAATCCCAGGGCGAGACGACGGATGATCCGCCGGCTGGGACCGAGGAAGAGTCCCACGACCAGGAGGATGAACAGGAGGATGAATCCCACGCTGCTGAAGGTCCAGGCCAGGGCGAGCATCGCGGTGCCCATGAGCAGGACATCCTTTCGATCGGGGCGGTGACTGAAGCGCATCAGGAGGACGGGGACCAGCGTGATGACAATCACCGAGGCGAAGGTGGAGGGCTCGGACGCGAACCCCGTGGCCCGCATGGGAGAGGTGTAGCCCAGAGGAGCGGTGAACTCCCGCACGCCCTCCACGATGGCTCCGGCCCAGCCCTGGCCCAGGGCACCCCAGAGGATGTTCAACATGGCCAGCAGAAGGGCAGGCACCGCACCCAGGGCGATGGCACGCATCATGGAGCGCGGCGTCATTTCGGCAAAGCACTCCCGCATGACGAGGAAGGTGGCAACGCCTCCCAGGAGCGCGAAAAACTGACGTGCCCAGGAAAACATGCGGACCGCGGATCCCGTGTCCACCATGTCGATGTACAATGCGACCGCTGAATGCAGAAACGCGTATCCGGCGAAGGCCGACACCGCCACGAGCTGTGGAGAGCGATGGAGTCGATGCGCGACAAAGGGAAGCGCGAAGAGCGCGATCAGACTGGAGGGAGGCATCATCTGCGCATCCACAGGCAGGGGCAGGGTTTGAAACTGCAGCGACAGCAGGAGCAGACTTCCGAGCACCGGAAGGAGACGCTCGTCGCTCAGGGCCGCCGTGCCCGAAGTCCAGGAGAGGGAAGGACTCTCCATCACGCTGTCCTCGCCTTCCACCAACCCAGAAGGCGATGTCGCTCGTCCCTAGTGAATCCTCGGGTCCACGCCAGCCAGCCGAAGCTCCCCACGGTCAGCACGAAGAGGAGGCCACGGATCCACAGCCTGGGATCCACGCTCAACACGAGAAGCATGGCGCCGCCGAGCAGAATGGCGGCCCAGAGAGGAAGCGTGACATCAATCGTGGTGTTGCCGCCCCGGTGCGCGATCATGGTACGGGCAAACAGAAACAGGACGCCCATATCCACGGCATTGATCACAAGCTTTGCCAGGGCCGCTCCTCCGATGCCCCAGAGCGAGACGAAACACCAAGCCAGAATCCCAAAGAGGAGCAGCTCTCCGAGATCCAGTTTTGCCTTGAGGTCCGGCCGACCCAAGCCCTGCACTGCCGCGAGCGGTACATAGGCGAGAGCGTTGAGTACCATGGCTCCGGTGAGCAGAATCAGAGGGATGGTGCTGAGGGCGCGGAAGGATGATCCCAGCCAGAGTTCCAGGACTTCGGGCGCGAACAGGATGAAGAGCAACCCGACCGGGACGAAGAGCAGAATGAGGAGACGGGAGGGAAAGAGGATCAGGGATTCCCACACGGCTCCGGCTTCAGGGTGATCGACGGCGCTGATCATGGGAAAGAGACTCAGCGACAAGCTGGCGGGGACCACGGCCAGGCGGGAGATGAACTCGTAAGGCGCCGAGTAGTAGGTGAGCATGGTCAGTCCCAGCGTGGAGACGATCAGCAGGCGTTCCCCATAGGTGACCAGAGGATTCACAAGATTCGAGACGGTAACCCAGCCGCCGAAGCGCAAGAGCCCTCCGGCCCCGGCACGGTCCCGCAGACGCCCCGAGAGCATGGACGGAAAGACACGGGCCACGAGCGTTCCAAACGCCAGGGTGGTGAGCATGCGGGACAGGGTCATCAGGAGAGCGACGAAGGGGAGATCCCACCCCATCCAGGCTCCGATCATGGGCAGCAGAAAGATGAGTCCGTTGGAGGGGATTTTGACGGCATTCACCCAGCCGAATCGCTGATCCGCCTCCAGAGCGCCGCGCAATACCGCAGTGGCGGTGATCATGGGGATGGACCATCCCAGAATCGTGACCATGGAATGGGCCTCTCCCGCGAGGGCGGCCGGGATTGAAAACACGAGACGGACGAGAGGATCGGCCGCCACGAGCAAGGCTGCTCCTCCGACGATGCCCACTGCAAGGTTGAGCGCGAGGGACACGCGAAGCACGGCGCCAATGCGTGCGTGATGTCCGTCGGAGCGAGCACGGGCGATGGCGTGGGTCGTTGCCCGCCCCAAGCCCAGATCGAAGAAGGCGAAGTATCCCAGGAGCATCCAGGCCAGAGAGAGCAGGCCAAATCGATCGGTGCCATAGGCGCCCACGCACACCGGAACGGCAGCGAGGGCGATCACCAGTGGAAGAACATGTCCGAGAATGTTCTGAAGCGTGTATGTGACGAGGGCGCGCATTCTCCGGGACCGGTTACATCCGGACCTTATAGAACGAGGCGATGGCGCGAGCCCGTCGGGCCAGACGTTGTTCGATGTCGGTGTCGCGATGCGCCCGGGCGATCACGGCTTCGAGGAGCATGACGATGAAGGAGAAGAGAAAGAACCCAAGGATCGCTGCCGCGAGAATGATCAGACTCCGACGCGGATGATCCTTTTTCTCGCTGGGCACGGCACGGTCGAGCACGAGGACAACGGGCACGTTCTTGTTTTCGTCCACACGGGCCTGCTCTACCATCGGGATGATGAGCTGCAGAATCTTGTTCTGAATTTCGAAATCCCGATAGAGGCGCAGGTAGCGGATGCCAAGTTCCGGCACATCCTTGAAAGGAACGAAGAGGGTGGCGTCACCGCCTGTTCCCTCTTTCATCTGCCGCAGTTTTGACTCCAGCTCCTCGATCTCCACCTGCTTCATGCGAGTTTCGGCGTTTTCCTTTCCGACACTGCGGATCAGAATGCCACGTTCCACTTCGGCAATGGCCTGCTGGGCTTTGAGTTCGGCGGCGGCTTCGATGGCGGCCTTGGTCTGCTCGGGCAGGGCATAGATGCCATACCGTTGCTGGAAGGCGCGCAGGGAATCCTCGACTGAGCGCAGGGCCAGCTTGGCCGAATCGTAGCGCTGTTCCATGAACTCCCGGTTACTGCGGGCCTCCCGCGTGCCGAGATCGATGCTGATGCGGTTCAGAAGATCCACGAAGGCATTGGCCATGTCGGCCGCGCGCTGGGGACTCTCGTCGAACACCGAAACCGAGATGTCGCCATTTTCCTCGATGTCGAAGGCGCACTGATCGGCCAGCTGCTTGCGGGCCAGTTCACGAGAGGCATGAGACACATCATACACGCGCACCAGATCGAAGCGGGATACGATGCTGTCCATGGCCGTGCGACTGTTTAAAATCGCGAGGTAGTTGTAGGTCCCTTGATTGACGCCCAGCTTTCCCAGCATGCCCGAGGGAAGAAAATCCTTGGTGAGCTGAGAAATGGTACTCCCCATTCCGCTCGCGTCCTGTTTTGGGGGAATGATGGACGCGGTGGACTTGTACATGTCGGGCATGAGAAAGCTCACGACTCCCGTCCCCAGGATCAGAATCCCGGTGTTGATCAGGAGAAACCGTTTCCACCGGGCGAGGATCTGCAGATGGTGAAACAGGTTGATGCGCTGGTCCGCATCCCCGGCAGGCGTCGAGGGACGTTCCATTCGACCTCGTCGTTAGTTGTTGCGAATTTGTTGGATCAGCAGGTACACCGTGGCAATGGAGACGGAAACCTGAAGAAAGTCCCGCGCTGCGGTGAACCAGAAGAGAAAGTCCCGGTCCGGCTGACGCGGAACCCAGATGGCGTCTCCGGGCTCGATGGCGGTGTCGCCGGGATCAACCCAGTTCTTCGATCCGGCTTTGATGATCTTGATGTCTCCGGTGACGGCGGCGTCCGATACCCCGCCAGCACGTTCCAGGTACCAATCCTTGTCCATGCCCGAGACGTGGGTCACGTACCCCGGCCGAGCCACCTGCCCGAACACGTACACGGATTTCATCGAGGACGGGATCACGATCTCGTCTCCGTCGCGCAGAATCACATCGGCGCTCTTGTCCTTTCCCGCAAGCGCGCGGGGAAGGTCTACGGATACGGTGCTGCGCCTCAGGGTGGATTCATACGTGAAATACTCACGCTCTTCCTTGTTCAACTCGCTCAGTCGCATGTCCCGCAAACGCAGATAGTCGGGCACGGCCAACAAAGGATCCACTTCGACGTTTGGATCCCGGCGCAGCACGAGGGCCTCCGCCGGCGCGGCCTCGGGAGTCAGGCCTCCCGCCAGGAGAAGAACCTGGGAAATGGTGGTTTTTTCTCTCGTGATGGGATAGGCACCGGGAAAGCGCACTTCGCCGCGAATGGATACCGTGGCGGGCGCGGGTGCGGCACGGCGTTCCCGCACGAGAATACGGTCGTTGGGGTGGAGGGCGATGTCGGAGACCCCGTTCAGCACGGGACCCGCATCGACCAGGAAGGACTGCACCATGCCGTCGGCTCCGACGCGAAGGATCTGAACGGAATCCTGCATGGCGCCTTCCGTCAAACCCTGCGCGATCTGCAGAAGGAATCCGAGACTGTCTCCCGGGGCAAACTCGAAACTCCCGGGCAGACGCACCGCTCCCGACACCGACACGCTGTTCCCCTCGATCCGCTCCGGCTGAAGCACGATCACATCTCCATCGCGCACCAAAGGATTGGCGCGGAGATCTCCGGTTGCGTAATAGCGCAACAGATCGGCTCGCACGACGGAGTTCCCGCGTCGAATGAGCACGGTGCGCAGCGACGCTGAAGGATCCGTGCCACGGTCGAGTGCGGAAAAGGTCGTGGGCCTCTGCGGATCTTCGGCATACGGAGAAGGTTTCGAGGAGGTGGCATCGGAGGACTCTACGATATGCGCCAGAGTCACCGCCTTGTCCACCCGATCTCCCGCCTGCACGGCATAGGCGCCCGGAGCGGGAACCCGGCCGGAGACATGGACGAGAAACGTGCGGGGAGCGAGCAGGGTCACTCCCACCTCGCCCTTGCTGAACTTGCGTCGCACCAGGGTGGCGATCGCAGTTTTCGCGGCGGCCAGGGAGAGCCCTCGCAGATCCGCTTCGCCGATGGTGGGCAGCAGGGCCGAACCCTCGGGCGTGATCGTGGTGGTGAACTGCAGCGGCGCGTCACCCCAGATGCTGATGGCGAGGATGTCTCCCGGTCCAACGTGATATGCCGAGGGATCGACCGGGCCTTCGAACACCCCGCCCAGTCCGGAGCTGCCGAGCTGGTCGCCTGTGCCGACCATCGGAGCAATGCGTGCGCTCTTGCTCTTCTGTTCCGAAAAGGCCCGCCGGTAGTACTTCCCGATCTGATCGGGCTGCTCGAGGGCCTGGGGCCGCAGAAAGCGATTGGGCTCTCCCTTCTCCTGCTCCTTCTTCTGCTGGTAGGTCTCCAGGGACTGGGCATGGCCCAGGGATGTCCCGCACAGCAGGACGAGAACGAAGGCCGGAAGGAACGAAAGAAGAACGGATCGGAAGAGCGGCATGATGGTCGGCACGACGGTGATAAAAGAGTGAGAGGTCCGTTATTGCGCGTAGCGCTCCACCAGCAGGGCGGCAATGCGCTCGGCGGCCTTTCCATCCCACTTGTCGGGAATGCGGCCAAGTTTCGGATGGCCGTCGTACACCTCGCGGGCTTTTTCGAGAACGAGGGGAACATCCAGCCCGAGGAGCTGGTTGCTGCCCACATCCACCGTGATAGGGCGTTCGGTGTTTTCGCGAAGCGTGAGACAGGGCACCTGGAGGTAGGTGGTCTCTTCCTGAATTCCCCCCGAATCGGTGAGGATGAGGGTGGCGCGATCCATCAGGCAGAGAAAATCGAGGTACCCGATGGGATCACAGGTAATGAGATGGTGGAGCTGTTCGAATCGATCCCGCAGTCCGAATTCATCGATACGATTGCGGGTGCGTGGATGAATGGGAAAGACGATGGTGGTGCGATCCTGAATGCCTTCGAAGATCTGCAACACCTTCTCGAGATTCTCCTTCACATCCACATTGCTGGGCCGATGCAGGGTGACGAGGGTGTAGTGCCCGGGCTCGAGTCCCATCTCGTGCAGGATGGACGACTGGCCCGCCTTCTCCCGATAATGGATGATGGAGTCGATCATCACATCGCCGACCAGGTGTACCCGCGTCATATCCTTGCCTTCCCGGGTGAGATGCTGCATGCCCGATTGTTCGGTCACGAACATCACGTCCGAAAGCACATCAGTTACCATGCGGTTGATCTCCTCGGGCATGGTCAGATCCAGACTGCGCAGGCCGGCCTCGACATGGGCGATGGGAACGCCGAGCTTGGAACAGACCACGCTGCACGCGAGGGTGGAATTCACGTCTCCGTACACGATCACCAGATCGGGACGGGTTTCGAGCACGGCCTGTTCGAAGGCCATCATCACTTTCGCGGTCTGCTCGGCATGGGAACCGGAACCGATGCCCAGATAGAAATCGGGCTGAGGCAATTCCAGATCCTCGAAAAAGACCTTCGACATGTTGGGATCGTAGTGCTGACCGGTGTGCACAATGAGGTGGCGCACGGAATCGGCATAGCGGGCCAACGCCCGATGCACCGGCGCCACCTTCATGAAATTGGGACGCGCGCCGACAACGGAAAGAAAGGTCTTCATCAATTGACCCCGTCTCCGAGCACGACCACGTTCTTCTTGGCACCCTTCACCTTCTTGGTGGCGTTGCGGGTGTCCACCACAAGCTTGGCATGCTTGACGATCATATCGTAGTCGTAGGCGCTGTGGTCGGTGGTGATGAGCACGCAGTCCGCCGACGCCACCAACTGCGGGGTGAGCGGCTTGGATTTGAGCTTGATGCCATCGACCATGATTTCGGGAACAAAGGGATCGTTGTACATGAGATTCTTGACGTGATCCTGGAGGAGAACTTCCATCACCCGGATCGCGGGGGAATGACGAGTATCATCAACATCCCGTTTGAATGCAACACCAAGAACGAGAACCTTGGCCTTGCCCACGGAAATCGGCAGGGCGCTCATCTCGCGATAGAGCATGTCCTTGACATAGAAGGGCATGTTTTCGTTGGTCTCGGCAGCGAGATTGATGAACTTGGTCTGGAAATCGTACTTGCGCGCCAACCACGACAGGTAATAGGGATCGATAAGGATGCAGTGACCGCCGATGCCAGGTCCCGGATAGAAGGGCATGAACCCAAAAGGCTTGGTCTTGGCCGCGTCCACCACTTCCCAGATGTTGATTCCCCCCATGCGGTCGCACAACACCGCCATTTCGTTGACGAGGGCGATGTTCACGCTGCGGAAAATGTTTTCCAGCAGCTTCTCCATTTCGGCCACCTTCGGATTCGACACCTTCACGACCAGGTCGATGACCATGCCGTTGACCAGGGCCGCCAGTTCGGTGCAGCGCTTGGTGACACCTCCCACCACGACGGGAGTGTTCTTGGTGGTGAACTGCTTGTTGCCCGGATCGATGCGCTCGGGAGAAAAGGCGAGGAAGTAATCCTTCCCCACTTTCAGTCCCGTCTTGTCCAGGATCGGCTGGACGAAGCCCTCGGTGGTGTTCGGGAAGGTGGTGCTTTTCAGAATGATGATATGGTCCTTGCGCAGCCCCGGCGCGATGCCGTTGGTGGCGTCAACGATGAAACTGATGTCGGGATCCTTGTATTCCGTGAACGGGGTGGGTACACAGATAAAAATGACGTCGAGTGCCGGCACGCTCTTGTAGTGGCTCTCGGCGCGGAAGAAGCCGTTCTTGACCACGGCGCGCAGGTCGTCGCTGTTCACGTCATCGATGTAGTTCTTGCCCTTGTTGAGCATGTCCACCTTGGACTGCACGACATCGATGCCGACGGTCTTGAATCCCGCCAGGGCGAATTCCACGGCAAGAGGCAGCCCCACGTATCCGAGTCCGACGACTCCCACGGTGATGTTCTTCGAGGTGATTTTTTGTTCGAGTTTCATACTCCTCCACTTTCATGAGCGGTGATGGTATTGACGGTGATAGTATTCCATGTATTCGCCAGAGAGCACGCGCTGGCACCAGGTCTCGTGGGTTCGGTACCAGGAGATCGTGTCGACGATGCCGGTTTCGAAGGGAACCCGGGGCATCCATCCCAACTCCTCCTGGATGCGGGTGGAGTCGATGGCGTAGCGTCGATCATGGGCCGGTCGGTCGGCGACGAAGGTGATGAGAGACTCGGGCTTGCCGAGTTCCTTTAGAATCAGACGGACGATGTCGATGTTGGTCCACTCGTTGTTGCACCCCACGTTGTACACCTCTCCCGGAACACCCCGTTCGAGAGCGGCCATCACGGCACGAGCATAGTCCGACGTGTGGATCCAGTCCCGCACGTTCATTCCATCACCATACACCGGCAGACTCTGATCGGCCAGGGCTCGGGTGATCATGAGGGGAATGAGCTTCTCGGGAAACTGGTAGGGTCCGTAATTGTTCGAGCAGCGCAGCACCACGGCCGGGAAGCCGAAGGTCTTGACCGCCGAGAGCACCACCAGGTCTGAGGCGGCCTTGCTCGCGGCGTAGGGACTGGTGGGATCGAGGGGCGAGGTTTCTGTGAACCGCCCGTCTTCGCCGAGGGACCCGTACACTTCGTCGGTACTGATGTGAATGAATCGGGAGATCCCCTGACGTCGACAGGCTTCCACCAGGGTGTGGGTGCCGAGTACGTTGGTGCGGGTGAACACAAGGGGACCCAGAATACTGCGATCCACATGAGATTCTGCGGCAAAATGTACCACTGTGTCGATGTCGTGGCCCTTCAGCGCCGCTTCCACAGCTTCCATGTCGCAGATATCGCCCTTTACGACGGACACGCGGTCGAGGACCTCGTCGAGATTCTCGAGATTTCCGGCGTAGGTAAGAGCGTCGAACACCACGATCCGCACGGGGAGATCGAGGGAAAGCACATGACGAACGAAATTACTACCGATGAATCCGGCGCCTCCGGTAATGAGGAGCGCCTGCATGGGGGATGAGGTGTGCTGCATTCAGGCTGAGCGATCTGCTCCAACGGGATTGATAAGGCTACAAATATACGAACCAGGGCGTCCGCGTGAAAACGAAAGAAGAGAAAAATTTCGCTAATTCACCTCGATGAGGACCTGGAGGAGTTCGCTTTTCGTGAGTCCGGTGAAGTGCGTGTTGATGTCTTCCAGTTCCAGGCGCTTTTCGAGGGCGGCGCGGGTATACGGGGTGCCCACGAGACGGGCGGCCAATTCCTCGGGTTCACGGAAGCTGAAGAAATCGCCGAAGAAGTGGAGGTGAGTGATAAGGCCCCTGTCCACGCTGATTCGGGCCTCAACCAGGCCGGCAGCGAAGCGCTGGCTGCGATGGAGATCGCAGGCGGGAGACGAGCCGTAGTTCCAGGTCCATTGGGAGTATTTCTCTTCGGCGAGTCGATGAATGCGTTCCCAATCCTGCTCGGTGAGGAAGTGGCAGGGAATCACATCTTCGGTGTTGAACAGGTTGCGGAGCAGGATATCACGGAATTCCTCGATTGTCATCGGTGCATGGAGGAACTCGCGAATATTGGCGACGCGGCTGCGAATGGACTTCAGTCCCTTCGATTCGATCTTGCCTGTCTTAACGGTAAGGGCGTGAACCACCTCGTCGAGATTGGTGTCGAAGAGAAGAGTGCCGTGGCTGAACATGCGGGTGGCGGTATGGTACTGCGCGTTGCCTGAGATTTTTCGTCCCTCGACGAGGATGTCGTTGCGTCCGCTCAGTTCCGCCGGTACGCCGAGGCCCCGAAGTACGCGCATCACCGGCTCGGTGAAGCGGTGGAAGTCCATATTCCCCCGCCCATCGGCATTGGTGATGAAACTGAAGTTCAGGTTTCCGAGATCATGGTAGACGGCTCCTCCCCCTGAGATGCGGCGGACGACATGAATTCCCTGCTGCTCCACATAGGGAGCGTTGATCTCCTCGATCGTGTTCTGATGCCGACCGATGATGATGGAGGGTTCGTTGATGTAGAACAGGAGAAAGGTGTCGGTGCTCGGAATGTCCCGCAGCGCATATTCCTCGAGGGCGAGATTGATGCGTGGGTCGGTGATTCCGGTGTTGTCAAGGAATTGCATGAGAATCGAAGGAAAGGTGAAGGGAAGGGAAACTCAGAAAAGGCGGTTCAGACCGTTGAGCGCGGCCACGCGGTAGGCCTCGGCCATCGTGGGATAGTTGAAGGTGGTTTGGGCGAAGAAATGGATGGAATTGCCTGATCCGGTCTGGCTCATAATGGCCTGTCCGATATGCACGATCTCAGAGGCCTGATGCCCAAAGCAGTGGATGCCCAGCAGACGATAATCTTCGCGATGGAACAGAAGCTTGAGCACTCCGACGGTATGACCTGTGATCTGGGCGCGAGCGAGATTGCGAAAATAGGCGTGCCCGACCTCGTAGGGGATTTTCTCATTGGTCAGCTCCCGTTCGGTCTTTCCGATCGCGGCAATTTCCGGAGAGGTGTAAATGCCGGTCGGTATGTTTTCGGCGAGGGTGTATGCACAGCTCCCTTCTGCGGCGAGGGCGCCGACAATCCGACCCTGATCGTAGGCCACCGAGGCGAGACTCGGATAGCCGATCACATCGCCCACCGCGAAAACATGCGGAAGGGCGGTACGGAAGTCGGTTCCCACGGGAAGATTGCCCCGAAAATCAGGCATCAAACCCACTCCCTCGAGATTCATGTCGTGGGAATTTCCCGTTCTGCCGTTGGCCCAGAGCAGAATGTCGCTCTTGATCTTCTTTCCCGTGGCGAGATGGAGCACCACGCCGTCGTCGAGGGTCTCCACGCGCTCGTATTCCTCGTGGTGGCGGATGAGCACGCCCTGCTCCCGTAAATGGTAGCTGAGGGCGTCGGATATTTCGTCGTCGAGAAAGGAAAGGAGGCGATCGCGCACGTTGATGAGATTGACCTTCGTGCCGAGACTCCGAAACGCCGAAGCGTATTCACACCCGATGACGCCAGCGCCGTAGATAGTCACCGAATGCGGGTTCTCCGCCAGTCGTAGGATGGTATCGCTGTCGCACACCCGGGGATGCGTGAAATTTACGTCGCTCGGCCGGTAGGGGCGGGACCCCATCGCGAGTACCACCTGGGGCGCGGCATAGGTTCGTACCATGCCTTCCGACGACGTGACCTCGATGGTGTGGGGATCGACGAAGCGGGCGCGGCCTTCGAGAATGTCGATGCCGTTGCGATCGTAGAAGCCCCGCCGTTCCTTCACCTGCGTCATCACGATGTCCTCCACCTGATGGATGACGTCGGAGAAGGACAGCCGGACGTGCAGGCCTTCCTTGGCGAAGAGGGAATTGTTACGGAATTCGTTGGCCTGGTGGGTGACGTGGATGAACATTTTGCTGGGAATGGTGCCCCAGTGGGTGCATCCTCCGCCCACCTGGGTGTGCTGTTCCACCACCGCAACGCGGAGTCCGCTTTTCGCGGCCTTGATCGAGGCGCCTTCCCCTCCGGGGCCGCTTCCGATCACAAGGAGATCGTAGTTCGAATCCGTCACGGGCAACTCCAATCCAACAGGCAATTCGAAACCGTCATGGGCGCTCAGATCTTTCGATGAAGTGAGGAAACAGCAAACCTAAAGATATTCAAACACAAAGGATAATGCGTAAAAATCCCTATCTTTTGATTCTGTCCCACTTTTTTCCCCTCCCATATGCTCTCCATCCGTCTCCGCTCTCTTTTTGCCCTCGCCCTGGTGGGGGTCTCGGCCCTGCCCACCTTCGCGCAGGTTGGACGTCCCTTCACCGCGCGAGATCTCTGGGGACTGAAGCGAATCGGAGGACTGACGGCATCGACACTCGGTGATCGACTGGCCTGTGTGGTGACATCCACTTCCGTGAGCGACAACAAAAGCAATGGAGATATTTACCTGATCGATACGAAGACAGGAGACCCTCAGGTGTTCACGACGGGAAAGAGCACCGAAAGCGCGCCCGCGTTCAGTCCCGATGGACGCCGCCTTGCCTTCGTCGCACGACGGGAGGACAATGACAAGCCCCAATTGTATGTCATTTCCCTGTCCGGAGGCGAAGCGATGCAGATCACAGAGCTCCCTCTGGGCGTGGGGTCCCCACGCTGGTTTCCCGACGGTCGGCGCATCGCCTTTGTATCGGACACTTGGCCGCAGTGTCGGGGTAATCTGGACTCCCTGAAGGCCGAGGTCAAGCGACGGAAGGAGCGGAAGATCACCATGCAGACCAGCGAAAACCGCCTGGTGCGCTACTGGGATCATTCCCTCATGGACGGGTCTCTGGCCCATCTGTTCATGGTGGATGTGGACAGTCGTGTCGTGACCGATCTCACACCCGATCTTGATCGCTACGGCAGCACGGATGGCAGCCTGGATTTCTCCATCTCGCCGGACGGAAACGAAATCGCCCTCACGCTTCTGAGCCACGGAGCTCCGTATCAGGATCTGAGCACCGACATCGTGCTCCTCCGTCCCGATGGATCGGGCGCGATGACGACAATCACCGCAGACAATCCCGGAAGTGATTTCGGGGCCCGGTACAGCAGTGACGGGAAATACCTTCTCTACGGGCGGGAGCTGCGGCTGGACCGGAACGCCGAACGGACCAAGCTCATGAGGAGGGATCGGATGAACGGAACCCTCGTGGAGCTCTGCCGGGATTTCGACCGGTCTCCGTCGAACTGGCAGGTCTCTCCCGATGGTACCACCGTATGGTTCACCGCCGAAGACAGTGCGCGGACCTCTCTGTTTACTGTTCCCATCGACGGGGGTCCTCCCCGTCGCATCCTCCATTGTGGCACCAACTCCGGCCTGGTTCTCGCTGGGTCCATTCCCTACTTCCTCCATCAGACCCTTTCCCGTCCTTCGGAGATCGCCACTCTGGGAGAGTCGGAGCGTGCGCCTCGCATGGTTACTCGTTTCAACGACGACAAGATGCGTGAGCACGGTCTGGCCAGGGTGGATGAGTTTTTCTTCACGGGAGCCGACGGAGAGCGGGTGCAGAGCTTTCTCCTCACACCTCCGGGGTTCGATCCGCGCCGCCGCTGGCCTCTGCTCGTGGTGCTGCACGGAGGTCCCCACGGCAGCACTGGCGACGACTTTCATCCCCGCTGGAACGCCCAGGTGTTCGCCTCGCACGGGTGGGTGGTGATCGCCCCGAATTTTCACGGCTCCACCGGCTTTGGCGAGCAGTTTGCCGAGGGCATCAATGGCGCGCATGGGGACAAGCCGTATCGGGACGTGATGGCCGCCGTGGATGCCGTGCTTGCGAAGGGATTCATCGACTCCACGCGTATGGCCTGCAGTGGGGGCAGTTACGGAGGGTATCTGACCTCGTGGGTCGGCACCCAGACCTCGCGATTCGCCTGTCTGGTGGTGCACGCCGGCGTCTACAATCTGCTCGGGCAGTACGCCTCCGATGTGACGCACAATCGCGACATCAGCTATGGCGGCACGCCCTGGGGCAATCGCGATGCGGTGGTGCGATGGAGTCCCGCGCACCATGCCGAGCGCTTCGTCACACCGACGTTGGTGATGCATGGGGAGAGGGATTATCGGGTGCCGGTGACCCAGGGACTCGAATTGTACGGCATGCTGAAGGCGAAGGGAGTGCCGGCTCGACTGGCGCTCTTTCCCGACGAAAACCATTGGATCGCCGCACCGCAGAACTCCATCGCCTGGTATGATGAATTCGGCTCCTGGGTAACTCGATGGATCGGATTCGGGGGAGATAATGACGACAGGCCGGGGGGTGAAGGCCGGGGGAGTCGGGTTCGGGATGGAGAAACCAGGAAAAAATGACGGATTGATTCCCGTTTTCGGCATTTTTCTTCCTGCATCGATGCAAACACTTGATTTTTTTGCCCTCACCTCATTAAATTGTAGTTCGATTCATTTTTTCTGATTGACACTGTACCAAAAGGCAGTATATGAGCAACAAGACAACAGCACGAACCTACCAGGCACGGGAAATCGACATCGACAAGAAGTGGTATGTCGTGGATGCCGAGGGATTGGTCCTTGGCCGGCTGGCTTCGAATGTCGCGCGCATTCTGCGAGGCAAGCACAAGCCGGAATTCACGCCGCACGTCGATGCCGGTGATTTCGTCATCGTGATCAACGCCGGCAAGGTTCGGTTGACGGGGAAGCGTCCGGAGCAGAAGAGTTACTTCCACTATTCCGGATATCCCGGTGGCGCCAAGGTTCGCATGTTCAAGGACCTGGTGCGCACCAATCCGCGTTTCGTGATCGAGCACGCGGTGAAGGGGATGTTGCCGCACAACCGTCTCGGTCGCCGCATCATCAAGAAGTTGAAGGTCTATGATGGGAATGAGCATCCGCACGAGGCGCAGATGCCGCAGACCCTCACGTTTTGAGTGCCTCTCGGGGCTGAGTGACGGCAGAGATTTTTTGTTCATAGAATCGTAAGGAAACGCAGAGTGAAAGACGACTTCTTTCGTACCATGAGCGTCGGCCGCAGAAAAACCGCGGTGGCGCGTACATACCTGAAAAAACCCGGAACCGGCAAGATTATCATCAATGGCCGGGAACTGGACAAGTATTTCGCCATCACGGAATTGCTGGACGATGTTCGCAAGCCGTTCACCGTGACGGAAACCAGCGGACAGTACGATGCCATCGTTCGTGTGCGCGGGGGCGGCACCACCGGTCAGGCCGGCGCGGTGCGTCTGAGCATCTCCCGGGCCCTTCTCGAGGAGCATCGCGAATTCCGTGGCGTCCTGCGTGGCGCCGGTCTTCTGACCCGCGATCCCCGCATGGTGGAACGCAAGAAGTATGGCCAGAAGAAGGCCCGCAAGCGGTTCCAGTTCAGCAAGCGCTAAACCCACTTTATCACGCATGTATCCCGATTGCCGGCCGGGTGCATTCCTTCGGGAATGTCGGCCGGCAAGTTGACGGATGCAGAGGATCACAACCCAAGAACAGGAGATATTCATGGCTCGAGTCGAACTCGAATCCCTTCTCACCTCCGGCGCCCACTTCGGTCACCTCACCCGGCGTTGGAACCCCAAGATGAAGCCGTACATCTTCATGGAAAGAAACGGCATCCACATCATCGACCTCAAGAAAACCCAGGAAAAAATCGACGACGTCTACAATGTGGTCGTGGACATGGTCGCCAGCGGCAAGCGCCTTCTCTTTGTGGGAACGAAGAAGCAGGCGAAGGAAGTGATCCGCGAACGCGCCGTGAGCACGGGCCAGAATTACGTGGTCGAGCGCTGGTTGGGCGGCATGCTCACCAACTTCACCACCATCCGCAAGAGCATCAAACGGTTGACCAATATCGAGAAGATGGAAACCGACGGCACCTTCGACAAGATCACGAAGAAGGAACGCCTCATGCTCAGCCGCGAAAAGGAAAAACTGCACAAGGTGCTGAGCGGCATCGTCGATATGAGCCGGTTGCCGGGTGCCCTGTTCGTGGTGGATATCAAGAAGGAACACATCGCCGTGAAGGAAGCGCGGGTGCTGGGCATCCCGGTGATCGCGATCGTGGATACCAACTGCGATCCGACCATTGTGGACCATGTCATTCCCGGTAACGACGACTCGGCCCGTACCGCCGATCTGGTGACAAAGGTGATCTGCCAGGCCATTGAAGAAGGTCGCCAGAAAGCAAGCATCCAGAAAGCCGAAGAAAGCGCGGCCGAGGAACGGATCGCTAAGGAAACCGAATCCCACGCCACTGAAGCCTAATCAGAAGATTATACCAATAGGAGCAGCATCGATATGGAAATTTCAGCCGCACTCGTCAAGGAATTGCGGGACAAGACTGGCGCCGGCATGATGGATTGCAAAAAGGCGCTTGCCGAAACCAATGGCAATATGGAAGAGGCGATCGACTATCTGCGCAAGAAGGGCGCGGCCACGGCGGAAAAGCGGGCCGATCGCAGTGCCAACGAAGGCACCATTCTCACGCGCATCGAGGGTCGTAAGGCCGCCATCGTCGAAGTGAATTGTGAAACCGATTTCGTGGCCCGGAGCGACGACTTCCAGTCCTTCGCCACGCTCGTTCTCGATACCATCATGACTCAGACGCCCGCCGATGTGGAGGCCCTCCTGGGCACCGCCGTCAACGGTCGCCCTCTGTCCGATCTGCTCACCGACATCATCGGGAAGATCGGAGAGAAGATTCAGGTGAAGCGGTTCGCGGTCTACGAGACCACGGGTCTGCTCACCGACTACATCCACGGAGGGAGCAAGATCGGCGTGTTGCTCGATATCACCGCCGATGGAGAGATCTCCGATGCCGATGCCGTGACAGCCATGGGCAAGAACCTTTGCATGCAGATCGCGGCCATGAGTCCCATCGCCGTGGATCGCAATGCCGTGCCGAAGGAAACCCAGGAAAAGGAACTCGAGATCTACCGTCAGCAGGCCCGCGAGCAGGGCAAGCCCGACAACATGCTCGACCGTATCGCCGAAGGGCGCCTCGGAAAGTTCTTCCAGGAATTCACCCTCATGGAACAGGCCTACATTCGCGACAATACCCTCACCGTGCAGGGCTATGTGGAGCAGGTGGGTGGACAGATGGGTCGAACGCTCCGCATTCCGCGTTTCGTTCGCTTCGAAATCGGACAGGCGTAATTCTCTCGATTCTTCAAAGGCCTTTTGGATTTCCAAAAGGCCTTTTCATATTATGGCACCATCATGAACGTCACCTACACACGCATTCTCCTCAAATTGAGCGGCGAAGCCCTTATGGGCTCCCGTGAGTACGGCATCGATCCCGAAACCCTCGACGCCTTCGCGGCCGAAATCCAGTCCGTGGTGGATCTCGGCGTCGAAGTGGGCATCGTCATCGGCGGGGGAAACATCTTCCGCGGAGTCTCGGGTACGGCCCAGGGCATTCACAAAGCCTCCGGCGATCAGATGGGCATGCTCGCCACCATGATCAATTCCATCGCCATGATGAACAGTCTGGAATCCCGGGGCATTGCCACCCGACTGGCCAGCGCCATCGAGATGAACCAGATCGCCGAACCCTATATCCGCCGCCGCGTCATTCGGCATCTGGAAAAGGGACGGGTGGTGATCATGGGCGCGGGCACGGGACATCCCTACTTCACCACGGATACAGCGGCTGCCCTGCGCGCGGTGGAAATCGAAGCCGATGTGATCATCAAGGGAACCCGCGTGGATGGCGTATACGATGCCGATCCCGAAAAACACCCCGATGCCTTCCGCTTCCAGGAGATCAGCTATCTCGATGTGCTGAAACGAGACCTTCGCGTGATGGATCTGACCGCCATCACCCTCTGTCGCGAAAACAATCTCCCCATCATCGTATTCAATATCAACGTGCCTGGCAACCTGCGCCGTCTGGTCCTTGGGGAACCGGTCGGTACCCTGGTCTCCGGCGCTTCCGAATGACCGACGCATCGTTTTCACTTTGGAGTTGAAACCATGATATCCGACATCATCAAGGACGCCACGTCCCGCATGGACAAGTCCCTCGACGCCCTGAGCCAGGAACTCCACAAGATCCGCACGGGGAAAGCCACCACGGCCCTCCTCGACGGAGTGAAGGTGGACTATTACGGCACACCCACCGGATTGAACAAAGTCGCCAACGTCTCCGTGCTCGACGTCCACACCCTCACCGTGCTGCCCTACGATCGCGGATCCCTGGGCGCCATCGAAAAGGCCATCCGGGCTGCGGACCTGGGCTTGAACCCCGCCAACGATGGCACCATCGTTCGCGTGCCTATCCCCGCCCTGACTGAGGAACGCCGTCGTGACTATGTGAAGCTGGTGAAGAAGTTTGGCGAGGAAACCAAAGTCGCGCTCCGCAACATCCGCCGTGATGCGAACGAGCATCTGAAGAAGGCCGAAAAGGATGAACATGCCTCCGAGGATGATCGCAAAAAGGCGGAAAAGCAGGTGCAGGATCTCACCGACAAGCACATCGCGACGGTGGATCAGATGCTCAAGGACAAGGAAAAGGAAATCATGGAGGTGTAGGACACCCTCTGCTCTTTCGCCGCGGGACCGCCCGCAGCGCACAAAACCCTGGTCGCGAGACCGGGGTTTTTGGTTCCTCCCGGACTTTGTATTTTTCCTGATCGTCGTATTCGCGTTCGTCCGCCCTCTCACGATACAGGCAGGAGGTGTCATGATCCGTCATGCCGTTCATCCTCTCGGAGTGATGCATGGAGTGCTGTGGTATGTGCTGTTCAGCATCGCGCTCGGCGTTTCCGTGCGTGCGCAGACGCCGGATACGATGCACATCGCGGGCCATGTCGGAGGGTGGACCGGAACAGCCGTGATCGACGGAGATCTTGCCTGGGTCAACCACGCGGGCGTTCTGGTCTCCCTCGATTTGACCACACCCACGCCCACACAGCGGGGATTTCTCACCTTTCCCGGAGGGGAACGTCTGACGGCTCTCACCCGAGCGGGCGCCCATGCCTTTGTCGCACTCCGACCGGACAGTCTCTGCCTGGTGGATATCGTTAATCCCACGCATCCCACGCTCCGTTCGGTGCTTGCGATCCCGGGTCTGACCAGGTCCGCTCAGATTTCGGATCTCGCGGTCGGAAATCAGTATGCGTACCTCTGCGCCGGGGATGAGGGTGTTCATGTGGTGGATGTCAGCGCTCCCCAGCTTCCGGTGCATCGGCGCTCCCTGGCTATGACGGCCTGGCGGATCGCGGTCACGAGCACGCACGCGTTTCTCCTCACCGACAGTGCCCCCATGCGTCTGACCATCATGGATCTGGCGAACCCGGCCCAGCCCGTCGTGATGGGAAGCATGCCGCTCCCCTCCGCGGGGCGGCGCCTGGCGGTGCACGGCGTCACGGTGTATGTCACCACGGCACAGGGTCTGCTGGTGATCGATGTGAGCAATCCCGCCGCACCCGTGCAGCGCGCCGTGCGCGAAGGGACTCGCTCCCTGAATTGCCTCGCGGTTCAGGACACTCGATTGTACGCAGAGGATAACACCCATCCCGACGCGGAACAGACACGACTTCTCGTGTTCGATCTGACGGATCCGTGGGCTCCGAACCTCGTGGGCGCGTTGGACGGGGTGACACGGATGAATTCCCTGGGCGCGAACGCCACCCAGGTGTACGCCGCAGATGGACACGGACTCCAGCGCATCGACGCGACGAATCCCTCGGCGATGACCCGTACTCGTGATCCCAATCCCTCGGATATTCTCGGCATCGCGGCGCGAGATTCCTTGCTCGTGATGACGGATCAGGATGGCGTGTTCGTGTACAACGCCCAGCCGCTCGACGCACCCCGCCTGCTCGGTCGGAATTTCCTTCTTCCGAATCGTCGGAAGCCCGTCATCATCGGTCCTCTGCTCTATACCCTGTCGCTCGACGAGAACCGGTTCTCGGTGATCGATCTCGCCGATCCGCGCAATCCCGTGGAGCGGGGCTCCTATGTCTCCCCCGTGGGAAAACCACAGGAGATGGCGGCGCGGGGAACCCTCGCCTTTCTCGGCAGTCTGTTCGGGAAGAAACTGGAAATTCTGGACCTCTCTCTTCCCGCCCAGCCGGTGCGGCTCGCCGAGCTCAGTCTTCCGGGCGATCCCAAGGACATCAGCGTTGCCGACACGGGGCACTTCGTGTACGTGGCAACCAACAGCGGCACGAATGGTCATCGGGTGTGCGCCATAGACATCTCACAGCCGACGGCTCCAGTGATTCGACTGAACTATCCTCTTCAGCATCCTCCCGCCGCAGTGCTTGCGGTTCGCGATCGTTTGTACATCGCCGACAATCGCGCCACGGGCCAGTTCGACATCATGGTGCTCGACATCACGAACGGCTCTTCTCCCCTGCCGATCGTGTCGACGACGGTACCCGGCTCGGTCTGGGCTCTGGCTGTCCGGGATTCCCTTCTTCTTGCCTCGCATCCGAACGGAGGCGTAACGGCCTTTCATCTCTTCGGCAACGCACGTCCCACCCTGCCGAGACGACCTCGAACGGCCATGGGCCAGATCCAGACCCTGTCGCAGCTCTTTGTCCCTCAAGCCAACGACATCCTCATCGGTCCAACGGTGGGAACCGATGTCGCCATCTACGTCCAGAGCGGGTATGCTACCGACCTGATGGAGAAGTATGGCACCGGGAGCGGTGGACTCTATGTGCTTCGGCGCAATCCGCCCACCACCCCTCGGCGTAAGCTGACGATGAATATCGCCCCTGTGGCAGCGGCGGCGGACGGGTGCGGTACGACTCCCGCTCCGGGCACTGCAGAATATGCCGTCAACGAAGTGGTGTGTCTCACGGCCCTCCCCGCGACGGACAAGGGATGGAATTTCGTGCGATGGACGGGAGACGCCTCGGGAACCTCGGTCACCACCTCAGTGACCATGGACCGGGACAAACAGGCGATTGCCAATTTCATCCAGCCGGAACTGCGATTGACCGTCCACCCTCGGGTGGATGCCCTCTGTCCCGCCTGCACCACCTGCGACGGGATCGTGCAATCCCTGAAGGACACGATCGTGACCTTCACCCTCTGTGCCGACGAGGACGACGACTGGGTGATCGGCTCTCTGTCCCTTGCCGGATCGGGAAGTGGGAACGAACGCCGCGATGTGGAGCGCGTGGAACTGTATCTGGGAACGGACCTGCTCGACATGGGGGCGTTCACTCAGGATGATGGCACTGTGAGTCTCACCGTGCAGCGCACCATTCCCAAAGATCAATGTCGCACCTTTACCGTGGTGTATACCTTCACACCCCAGGCGCAGCCCGACCGCTGGCCAGCGACCTATTTTGTCGGACTGGGAATGCCGACGATCACGGCACGACCCGCCACCTATCCCTTCGGAGTCAAGATCCCTGCGGGACAGACGACGACGAGCGGTCCGCTGACCATGGGACGGGTCATCAACGAACGTACCAGGGAAGTGTTCATGACGATCGCCGACGCGTTGCTCCCCGCACGGTGCGAAGCGGGAGATCTTCTGACGCTTTGCCCTGGACTCTACATCGAAAATACGAGGGTGCATATTCCCGTGACGATGCAATCCGAGGCCGGGCCCAAATACACCATTCTTCAGGCATCCGACTCGAGCTCCACCGCTCTTTATACGGACGCTCATCTGGGACTGAAGGGACTGGTGTTCAGAAATTCGGGAAGGGGAGTCCACGCCACGACGCTGGGAACCCGACTGACCCTGTACAACTGTTGGTTCGAAAACAATGGGGTCGGCATGGAGGTGACGAATGCTGCCCGAATCGATCTGTCCTATGTCCGTTTCGAGAAACAAAAAGGCAACGGCATATGGGCGGAACGCTGCAGCGAAGTCCATCTGGACCATTGCACCGCTCTGCGGAATGACGAAACGGGGGCCACGCTGAGCGATATCGGGACCAATACCGTGACGGATTGCGTGTTTCAGCGAAATGGAGTCGACGGAATGCGACTGGCTGGAGTGCAGGCATTCTTCGCCAGCGATAATCGGTTCGAATCGAACGCCGTCACGGGGCTTCGGCTCTCTCGCGTGAGTGAAAGCAATCCCCTTCGAACAAATGTCGTCGTGGGGTGCCGGTTCGAGTCCAACGGAGTGAAGGGGATCCATGCGGACGCGGTACACCAGACGGATTTTCGGGAATGCACCTTTCTGGGAAATGGCTTCAGTAATCCCAACGATCTGATTTCTGCGGCCTTCGAGTCCTTCGAGCCCGATTACTCCCTCTCCTTCGAGAAATGCGATTTCGTGGGGAACGCAAGCCTTGGCATCCACGCAAGCGCCATCGTGGGACTGCGGATCACGGGATGTCGTTTCGAAGGCAATCAGAGCGATGGGATCTCCCTGGGTCTCGGCACCGAAAATGTGGACATCACGCGCTGCACGTTTCGGAACCTCAGTACAAGCGCCTTTCCCGTCATCCTCGATGGCGTGCTGAAGGCCAAGATCACCGATAACGTCAGTCGCGAAAACTACAATGGAATGTGGCTGCGGAATCCTCTCTGCGCCTACCTTGGAGGCAATACCGTCGAAGATGCCGTGGGCGAGGATCTTGTCGGAGGGTTGCAGATCGGTCTCCTTCTGCAGAGTGGCACCGACGTTTTAGCGAAGGGGAATCAGGTGAATCGCAACGCGGGGGGCATCGCCATGGATTCAGTGCATCGTGCCTTCGTGCTCAGCAATCACGTGTGGAGCAATCGCCATTTCGGAATTCGGTACCGGGGATGCAGGAATGGTGGGATCGCCGAAAACTCCGTGTGGTTCAATGGAGTAAACCTCATGGGCAAGCGAGCGGAGACGGGAGGGATCCTTCTTCGTGATGCCGAGGGGATTGTGACCCAGAATTCCCTGAGTGGAAACGTCGACGAGGGCATCGCCGTCTCCGGTGGATTTGAGGGCCGGATCATTCGCAATCACATCAGCGGCAATCCGCACGCAGGATTGCGCAATGTCGATGGCGTGGTGGAGATCGACGCGCGGGAGAATTGGTGGGGAAGTGCCGACGGTCCCGGCGGCGAAGGACCCGGCTCGGGGGACGCGGTCTGGGGAAGAGTTCGCTGGGAGAACTGGAGGCCCACGTCCGATTCCATCCTGCTCGCGGTGGCACCCCATCCCCTGCTCGCCACAGCGGGCGAGCGGGACAGCGTGGTTCTGGTGACGTCCCTTTCGGGGCCCTGGCCGGATAGTCTTGTGGTGTCGATTCGGGATCCCCGGCACTGGACGGTCGATCGCGATACCGTCATCGTGATTCCCGACGCCGACGGTGCAAGTCTTGTGATTCCCGTCACTCCTCCTCAGGCGTCGATCGATGGAGAGAACACCGAGATTGGTATCAAGGTTCGTCGTCCGGGAAGCACCCTGCCTGCGGGCGAAACTCTCGTGCGCGTGATCGCGACAGTTCCGCATCCCGCGCGTCTTCGTGTTCTCCCCGTGTCGGCGCATCTCCGGAGAGGGGATTCCCTTCGCTGCCATGCGACGGTGCTGGATCAGAACGGACGAGGGCTCGATCGACCCGTGACCTGGTCCGCCAGCTCCGGAACCGTTTCGAGCGAGGGCTGGTATCGTGCCGCGACCTCACCTGGGGTGGCTCGGGTGACGGCCAGCGTTGCGGGATCATCGGTCACGGCGGACGTGGTGATTCACATCGAAGACAGTCTCCCTCGACCCGCGAAACTCGTGGTCGTGCCCTCGCGACGAACGATGGCGCCTGAGGACAGTCTCCCGGTCGCGGCCATCCTCGTGGATCCCCTCGGAAGCGAACGTCCCGCATCAGTGCGGTGGGTGGTCACGGGTGGGCATATGCACGCGGGCTTCGTACTGGCCGCGCCGGGTACGACACTGCTGACCATTATCGCCATCGAGGATCAGACCGCTCTCTCGGACACGGTGACGGTTCGCGTGTTGGATCCCCGTATGCGTCTGATATCGCCCGCCGATGGCGAGGTGGGAGTGACGGCACGGCCATTCCTGAGGTGGAGTGACCATCCCTGGGCCCGCACCTATTCCATCCGTATTGCCGAGGACAGCAGCTTCCTGGGTGCGGTGATCGAAGACAGTCTGGTGAGCGGTACAGAATGGAGACCCACGGTGCGAAGGGGAGCCACCTGGTATTGGCAGGTGACGGCCCATGATGGAGCGCGTGCCGTGCGTAGTCCCGTCTGGCGCTTTTCCACGCGAGGCGCACTTCCCGGTATCGTGTTGCTGCAGCGTCCCGTCAACGGGGCCATTGATCAACCCCTGTCACTCGAATGCCAGTGGATTCCCGATCCGGCCTTCGATCATTATCGATTCACGCTGGCTGAGGACAGCGCAATGACGCAGATCGTCGCGCAGGACACAGCCGCGACGGGCGATCACGTCCAGGTCCAAGGACTGCATTCACAGATACGGTACTTCTGGACGGTAACTGGCGTTTCGCCTTTCGGTGAACTGGTGAAGGGACCGATCTGGCGCTTCACCACCAGGGACACGAGCACGGTGCGCGTCGACAGTCCGGTACCGCCTGCGGAGTTCTTCATCGAATCGATTGCTCCGCATCCCGTTCGGGAACGGACTGTTGTGTGGTATCGGCTGCGTGAGGTCCGCGACGTGACCATTGTGGTGCGGACTCTTCTTGGCACCGAGCTGGCCCGTCTGGAGAATCTACGGCAAGGCACCGGTCGGCATGGCGTGGAGTGGGTACCCGATCCCGCTCTTCCTTCCGGCACCTATCTGATCGAGATGCAGGCAGGCGACACTTCGGCACGACTGGTGCGTTCGGTGGTGGTGATTCGCTAGGAGGCGCGGAAGCGACGGTAGGCGGCTTCGGACACGCGGGCGATCGCGTCGCGGAGTGCGTCGTCGGAAATGCGGGGATCGCCGATACGGAACGTGGAGGGCTGAGCGCGGACCTCGCCGGTTTTCTCGGAAAATTCGAAGCGCAGGGTCGTCGCATCTCCGGAACGAGGTTTCACGGAGAGGGAGGTGACGAGCACCGAACCCCGTCGCGTGCACGTGATGCCGAGAGGCGCAAGGGCCTCGCGAATCCATGAAAAAACGGAGTCCCGACTTGCGATGGTGGGCAGGGAGGAGGTCTCGTCTCCCCGCATCATAAAGCTAGTGGAAATGGTTGCGAGGGTGCAGAAGGGGCGAAGCTTCTCCGTCGGGGGCGGGGCTGCGGGGGCGCAGGTGTCCGTGGGTGCCGAAGGCGAAGGTGGCGCATGCTGCGCGGTCTCATGGGCGGAACGAAAGAGTCCGAAGCGCACCAGTCCCACGCCGACGAGTACAAGAATGCCGAAGGTCGCTGCGGCGAGAGCCAGCACGGGAGGGCGTCGGAGGACGGAAAACAGGCCGGTTCGCGTGGGTCGTGCCTGAGCGACAGTTGATGTGTCCCTGGCGAGGAGGGTGGCGATCATCGCGGTGCGCTCTTCCTCGGTCAGGGAGGGCGGCGTGGACTGGGTTGCGTGATTCCGCAGCAGACGATCGACATTCTCATCTGGGATCCGGGGTTTCATGACGGCACCTAGTTCCATACCCCGGCGCGCAGGGCGTCGAGAATGACGAGGGTGGGACCCATGGCGGCCAGCAGGCGACCCAGCCGGGCACGACCCCGGGTGAGCCAGGTCTTGACCGTGCCCTCGGGGATGTGCAGGTGGTCCGCGATTTCCTTGACCTCGAAGCCCGCGAAATAGTGGAGATCGATCACCTCGCGAAACCGGGCGGGCAGGTGGGAAAGGGCCTCGGAAATGTGAAGGTGAAGATCCGGCGGGGTGGATTGCGGAATGTCGCGCGGAGACCCATCCTCATTCGTGGGAAGGGGAACGCTGCGTTTACCCTTTTTCAGCATCTGCAGAGCGGCATTGACGGCAATGGTGCAGAAGAGAGAACGGAAGCAGCCGCGGCTTGGATCGAAACGCTGTTTGGTGGCGAGCATGCTTTCCCAGGCCGCCTGGAGGGCGTCTCGGGCATCGGCAGGATCGGTGAGGTAGGCGGAAAGCACGCGAAGAATCCAGGGTTCGATTCGCAGAAAGAGTTCAGTGAAGGCACGATCGTCCCCATGGTCCCGATAGCGCAGGAAGAGCTGGTCTTCCACGGGGAGAGGGGAGGGGTGCTGGTTCATATAGTGCGAAGGGAAGCTGGAGGATTCAGTGGGGAGAAAATAGTGCCACGAAAGGCAAAGGGCAAGGAGGGGGGTGAAACCGGAAAGGGAATAAGTGAATAAGTGAATAAGTGAAGGAGTGAAGGAGTGAAGGAGTCTATTCTCGCGCGAAGGCGGAAAGTTCCGTACCTTCCAATCACATCGACATCATGGTACTTCTTTTGGAGAGAACATGCATCCGAATCACAGGAGGATGGCCTCGCTTTGGGCGGGACTTCTCGCGTTGGTGGTATTGGCGGGGAGCAGTGCCGCCCAGCCGGTGCTGACTTTTAAGCGTGTCGTCAATAACTGGCCCACGATTGAAGTCTATTATACAATCGCATGCAATGGACAACCGGTCTTGGGTCAGGCGGGCACCGCCATTACGATACGGGAAGACGGGGTTCCCGTCACACTGCAAAGTGTCGGTTGTCCCGATCCCTCGGTCTCCTGTCCCATGAGTGTCGCGCTGGTACTGGATGCGAGTGGTTCCATGGGTGGAGCGGGACAAGCAGGCGCCATTCAGGGGGCACAGAAGTTTGTCACCGACATGACGGGAGGCGTGGACGAAGCGGCGATCATTTGGTTCAACGAAATTGTCACGGTGGCACGGACGATGACGAAGGACAAGGCGTTGCTTCAGTCCACCATCGCGAATCTTCCGGCCAGTGGAGGCACGGCGATGTGGGATGCATGCTACGAAGGCGTTCGTCAGGTCATCCAATCCGGGACAAACTCGTGCAGGGCGGTCGTTCTTCTGACGGATGGCGAGGATAATTCAAGCACCTATACACCCACGCAAATCATACAACTGGCGACACGAAATCGCATCCGCGTGTTTACCATCGGACTCGGCACGAGCACAGGCAGCATGGGAGATTTGATGAATATCGCCTCGGCCACGGGGGGACGTTTTTATCAGGCGACGACAGGAACGCAGCTTCCAACAATATATGGTGACATCGTTCCGATCATCCATCAGGGATTTCAGGAGTGCATGGTGCTGTATGAAGGACAATGCATGGACGGATTACGTCGGTCTGTCGAAGTCACGGCATCGACTACCTCTCCCTGCCTGGGTATGGACAAGAAAACGAAAACCTATACGGCTCCGAAAGACACCACAACGTTGGCTCCCGTCCGCATCGGAATCGATACGGCGAACGGAGACCCAGGCGCCCTCGTTTCCCTTCCGGTTCGTCTCAAGGATCCTGTTCAGGGAGTATTGAAATACGGCACCTTGAAATTCGTTCTCTCGAGTTCGGTGGCGACCTACGCCGGACTCCAAACCGCGGGATGCATGCTGGAGGGAACCCCCATCTCCATCGATCAGAAGCAGGACACGGTAATCGTCAATGTTCTCCAGCCGGTTTCGATCTCGGGAAAAGGCATTCTGTTTCAGCTCACCTATCGCATGGCGTCGAGCTCCGTCAATGTGCGGGATACGGTTCAGTTGATCGAATGCGTGTTTCCCGCGGGTTGTGTTCGGCCTGTCGTTTCTCACGGATTCCTCACGCTCACTGCCCAGCCCGCTCCTGTCGTACAGGCCTCGGGTGCCACCCGCTTCTGTCAGGGAGGGAATGTCACCCTCACCGCGCCCTCCGGATTCACCTCCTACACCTGGTCCAACGGAGCCACCTCGCCCTCGATCATCGTCACCCAATCCGGATCCTACACGGTCACCGTGCGGGATGGCAATGGACGCACCGGGACCTCGGATCCTGTGGTAGTCACCGTGCTGCCCAGGCCGCAACCCATCATCACGCCGTCAGGCACCATCATCTCCTGTCCCGGCAAGCCCGTGACCCTCGACGCGGGGGCCGGGTATGCCACCTACCTGTGGAGTTCGGGGTCGACGGCGCGAAGCATCCAGGCCGCGCAGTCGGGGGCGTACTCGGTTACCGTGACCGATGCCAACGGGTGTACGGGTATGTCGCCGTCGGTGCAGGTAGACATGCGGCCTCTCACGGTGACGGTGTTGGCTTTCGGTCCCACCTCGTTCTGTGAAGGCGACAGCGTGCTCCTCGACGCGGGAGGTGGCTATGCCTGGTATCGGTGGAGCACAGGGGCGACCACCCGACTGATCACCGTGAAGCAGGGTGGCACCATCACCTGCCGCGTGGCCGATGGCTCGGGCTGCGAAGGAGAATCGTTGCCAACCCTCGTCACGGTGCATCCCTCGCCCGTTCCCGTGATACGCGTGCTCGGGTCGTCGCGTATCTGCGCGGGGGATTCCGTCCGCCTCGAAACCACGCTGCCCTTTGCGCACTATCGGTGGAGCACCGGAGCGACGACGCCGGACATCTGGGTTAGCCAGGCCGGCACCTACCGCGTGCTGGTGACCTCGAGCGAAGGATGCGTGGGCAGCTCCGGTGATCTGGTAACGGAGCTCGCGCCTTCTCCCCAGAAGCCCACGGTGACGCGGAGTGGAAACACCCTGCTGGTGCAGGAACGCGCGGACCAATATCAATGGTATCGCCTCGGTGTGCCCATCACGGGGGCCGTGAATCAATTTCTCCTCCTCACGCAGCCCGGGAATTACTCGGTTCGTGTCACCAATGCGGAAGGATGCTCTGCGTTTTCCGACGGGATTCCAGTGGATGCCCTGGTGTCGGTCGAGGCCCTGCCACCGGCGGACGTCGAGATCCAGCTTTCGCCTCTGCCCGCTCGTGATCATCTGATCATGGGGACCTGGCTACCCCAGGCCACGGAACTGCGATGGGAACTCCGCGACGTGCTGGGACGCCTGATGCACAGTGACGAAGGGATCTTTCCCGCCGGACGGGGAAGCAGAACCCTGTCCCTGCACGGTCTGAGGCCAGGACTCTATATGCTCACGGTCTCCGGTGCCTCCCGACAGCGCGTCCTTCGTGTTCTCGTGGAGTGATCGAGTCCACATTTATTCTCCATCACACCGTTCGCCTGAATCCTCCCCCTGCTCCGAGGAATAGTCTTCTTATCCACTGGTTATTGCAAGGAGATGTCATGAACAGGTATCGGACGATTTTCGCACTTCTCCTCCTCGTGTTGGGAGGGAGTATCGTGGGATGGGCGCAGGAGCGAGGGACAACGACGAACACGCTCTTGAAGGTCACGATCGGAGAGGACCGGTCAATCCAGGTCACGCCTCTCTCAGCAGAGGATTTGACCTCGATCCCCACTCCGCCATCGGGCCCCACCACCTTTCTGAAACCCGGGATCGATCGCGATCAGGCGAGGAGCGGGATGCCGCGGATGCACGTGAGCTCTCCGCGAACGCCCGGTGGAGTGTGCCAGACGACACCCGAGCCCGGAAGTCCAGTGGGGAGAATGTTGGTCGCGGATCAGGGGAGGATCCCGTCCAGCATCGAGATGCGTCGTGTGGGAGAAGAGGCCGTGATGGAAGGCCTTGAGACGAATCCATCCCGGCGCCACCTATCGACCGTCCCTGAAGCCGCGATCGGATCGGCGGACCTCACCATGGTGTCGAACAATTCAAGCAAGTATCCCTATCATCCGAATGCCGTTAATTCCTTTACCGTGGATTCCTGGTCCCAGCCCCGGATCATCGAATCAACGGTATCCATCGGCAACGTGGGCACGGCCTCCAGCACCCGCTTTCGCATTGGATGGTATTTGTCCACCGATACCAATATCGAAACCTCGGATTTTCTCGTGGGCTTCGCATGGGACGATCATTACTACCAACCCAATTCCTGGGATTCTCACACCCTGACCATGGATCTCGAGGCCGCCACTCCTCATGTTACCCCTGGGACCTACTACCTTGGATTCTACATTGATGATCTCGAAATGGTGTACGAAGGAGCCGACGTATATGGGAATGATTGGTATTGGGGGCAGAATCAAATCACCTACATCGGGATTCCCAATCTGAAAATCTATCGCGACGCATCGAACCCATCGGTGCAGAATGTGTACAGCTACAATGAGACCACGCACATCGTCACGATGAAGAACTGTATCGACAATAACGGTACGGGAGACGCCGGGAATTTCCGCGTGGGCTGGTATCTCTCTCGCGATATCTCTGTCGGTCCAGGGGACCTTCTCGTGTCGACGCAGTGGGTCGATGGTCTCGATCGCACGCATTTCGAGCGCGCGGACCTGCCTCCCACCGATCTCGACGATCTCACTCCCGCCCTGGCCTCCGGGTGTTATTACATGATCATTGCGATCGACGACACGGGGATTATTCCGGAAAGTGATGACAGCGATAATTTCAGCTACACCGCGAATTGTATGAGCTATTCCTCGCCCCGTCCAATCCTGACGGCGGTGAGCGCGGTGGACTTCGGAACGAAAATCCTGGGTTCGGGAAAGGTGCAGCGCAGTGTCACCCTGTCCAACACGGGCTCGGCCCTGCTCCAGATCACGGGCATCTCGCTGACGAATACCCCTGTGTTTTCGATCGAGAGCGGCGGGGGCAGTGTATTCATTGCGCCGGGAGGCAATCACACCGTGGAGCTTTCCTACACGCCGTCGCTGGTGGGACAGCAGCAGGCCACGCTGTCCGTGATGTATGAGTCCGGTGATCCTCAATTCCCCCACGTGGTGCATGCGGTGCAACTCACCGGCTTCGGCGCCGCCCGGCAACCCCGACTTCAGATGGAGCAGTCGTCCTGGAATTTCGGGCCTGTTACCGTGCTGTCCACCGCTACGGGGAACCTTCGCGTGAACAGCACAGGCAACTGCGAGGTGGTCATACAGAGCGCGGAACTGCGGGGAGCTCATAAGGATGAGTTTCGCATCCTCTCCTCACCCTCGTCCCCCCTCGCCGCCTCGACCAGCGCATTCTACCAGATCACCTTCACGCCCCAGGCTTCGGGGGACCGCTTCGCCGAGCTCTGGATCACGAGCAACGACGTCCAGTCCCCCACGACCGTGATCTATCTGCGTGGCACGGGCGTGCAGACCACCGCTCCGCGCCTGGCCGTACAGAGCGCCCTGGATTTCGGATCCACAGGTCCGAATACCCCCGTGGATCGCACCCTCGTCGTGCGCAACGAAGGCACGGCTCCCCTCGTCATTACGGGCATCGATGCTCCGGGCTCTCCATTCTCGCTCATGAATCAGGGCAGCTCAACGCTTCCGGTGGGAGGACAGACGGATATCACCGTGCGGTACTATCCGAGCGCGGCGGGGAGTCATAGTGGTCAGATCCGGATTCGCTCCAACGATGCGATGAGTCCCGCCATCGTGAACCTGATCGGCATGTGCCAGAACACGGGCACGCCACGCCTGATGGTGAACACCACGACCGTGGATTTCGGCGCCTGTGAAAAAGGATCTGTGGATAATAGACGGCGTATCGCGATTCACAACGTGGGCACGGGTACCCTGCGCATTTTGGATGCCGTGACGGTGCCGAACACAATTTTTGAAAAGGAGTGGCAGGACAAGAGCGACGTCGGCCCGGGTGATTCGGCGATCGTCTCCATCATCTTCAAACCCACGGCGAGCATCGAGTACACCGGCACACTGACCATCACGACCAACGACATCCCGATGACGGTGCACCTGCGCGGATCGGGAAAAAGCGCGGGGACGGCCACGTGCACGATCACCCCCGGTACGGCTCTGATCAACTTCGGTCGGGTGATGCTGGGTGGATTCCGTACCGAGTACCTCACTATTCAAAACACCGGGAACGCTCCTCTTGAACTGCAGAATATTCGCATTACGGAGAACCAGAACATTTTCTACCCTGATGGTGGAAGCATGCCCACCCAGACCACCATCCATCCCAATTCCACTGTCCTCTTTTCCCTGAGGTTCGAACCAAAGACGGATCAACTCTACACCTCCACCTTCGCGTTTACCACCAACGATCCCCTGCGTCCGCAGATGAGTGTGGTGCTCGTGGGGAATGGTTCGCTGACGGGGATGGAGAATCCTGCGGTCGAGAAGGAGTTCGCGCTCATGGAGAATTATCCCAATCCCGTCGTGGAAACGACCACGATTCCATTCATCATGAAGCATCGAGACGATGTATCGATCACCATCCATGATGAACGTGGACAACGTGTCCGTCACATTCTGCAGGACTCCCGATCCGAAGGGACTCACTCCGTCCAGTGGGATGGCCGGGATGATCAGGGCCTGCGTCTGCCTGCGGGCACGTATTGGATCATCCTGCGAAACGCGCGACACCAATCCGTGCGAGGATGCATTCTTCGCTGATCGAGAAACGAACGACAATGATACGGCGCCGGTCTCCCACCGACGCCGTATCCCATTTATCCATTCCCAAGGAATGCCTATGCGCGCCACATCACGAATGCTGATGGTCTCCTTGTTCAGTGTTCTTTTGTCCATCACGGCCTGGTCCCAGAGCGGGGTCACCCACGAGGTGGAGAGGAACATGAGACCGAACGTCGGAGTGAGATTCCAGGAAAACAAGGGTCAGGTGCGCCATGCCCCAGGGGACTCCACAACCATTCGCTTCATGACTTCGATGGGCGGGGTCGCGCTGTTTTTCCGAAACGATGGAATCAGTCTCGTGTGGGATGATGACTCCGAGTCAGCGGGCGCTGCATTTCGGGCGAAACGATGGAACGATCGCGAGATCCCCTCCCCCCGGATCGTCTCCCGGCATCGGGTGGATATCGATTTCGCGAGCGGCACCTCCCAGTCCCGCGTACATGGTGAGCATCCCCTCCCCGGAGCGCTTCGCTTCTATCACGAACACTGTCCGCAGGGAATATCGAACGTTCACGAATATCAATCCCTCGTGTACGAAAACGTATTTCCGGGTGTGAAGTACCATGTCACTTCCGAAGGCGGTGATCTCGTGCTTCACGCAGTGCTTGGTCCCGGTGCTGATCCATCCCACATCCGCTTTTCCATCGAAGGGGAGTCAGATGCTGTGCAACGGACCGAGAGACGACCCTTCATCGTTGAGCACGAACCAGCCATGTTCGACCGCGCACATCGAGATGCAGCGGGTGAGCGACCTGATGAGATCATTCCCGTGCTTCGGATTCGATTCCCCTTATCCGCTCTCGCAAATGGCGAGAGCGCCGGTGCGAACGTGACCATTCAGAACAGGGCTCCTTCCCCGTGGAGCACCTATATCGGAGGGATAGGGTATGATCTGACGTCGGGACTTTCCGTCGGAAGCGATGGTGCCATATATGCGTCGGGACATACGCAGAGTGTGAACTTCCCCGTAGCCTCCGGAGTTCAGATGTCCTTGTCGGGACCCTATGACGCGTACCTTGTAAAACTCGATTCCCTGGGGCGACGCATCTGGGCAACCTATTACGGGGGCTCGTCCACCGAAGCCGATGTCATGGTGGCGACGTCGACGCGCAACCTGGTCGTGATCACGGGCACGACCACGAGTCGGGACTTTCCAACGGCCTCGGCCTTTCAGTCAACGGCAAAGGGTGGAGAGGAAGGATTTCTTGTGATGTTCGACAGCGCGGGTGCGAGACGCTGGGCCACCTACTGCGGAGGAAGCAGTCAGGATCGCATCCTCGCGGTGCACATGGATGAACAGGGCAATGTGCACTTCTGTGGATACGGCAAGAGTTCGGACTTCCCCGTGAAAAATGCGTTCCAGCCCATCAAGAGTTTCTTTGACGATGCTTTTCTGGGATTGGTCACGCAGGCCGGAGTGCTGGAATGGGCCACCTATCTCGGTGGTAACAGAGATGAGATTCTCGATGGCATCGACCTGGACGCATTTGGCAATGTCTATGTCTCGGGATACACGAACAGCACCAATCTCCCTGTCCAGAATGCGGCTCAACCGACAAACGGAGGTGGATGGGATGGGTACGCGGCGCGCTTTTCCCCAACGGGTCAGCGCCAGTGGCTCACCTATCATGGGGGAGCGATGAATGACTATGGCCAGGGAATCGCCGTCAGCCGCGCGGGGACCGTGGTGCTCAGCGGAAGAACCGAAAGTGACGATGTGCCCGTCCTGGCGGCCTTTCAACCAATAAGAAAAGGAGGCATGGATGCCTTCGTGGTGATCTATGATGCGAACGGGCGTCGCACCTCGGCCTCCTATCTCGGAGGCAGTGGGGATGAAATCTGTGCCGCCCCCGCGATCGACGAGAATGGCATGATTGCCTTGTACGGTCACACCTCGAGCAACGACTTTCCGGTGGTCAACCCTGTTCAACCGACTCTGCGTGGAGGGATGGATTGCTACATCGCGATCCTCTCCTCTCCTGGTGTGGTGAGCGAAGCCTCGTACTGGGGGGGATCGAACGAAGAGGCCGGCTGGTGGCCGAGAATCGACGACAACGGTGGAGTGTATTTTTGCGGGATGACCAACTCCACGGATTTTCCGGTGTCAGCCGGAAGCTTTCAGCGCGGATATGGAGGAGGCTCGTGGGACGGATTTGTCGTGAAGTATGGATGCGCACCACCCGTGATCCGCACGGAACCCCGGGATACCATCGTGTGTGTGGGACAGCCGTTGACTCTCTTCTGCGATGTCGGCTCCATGCCCGAGGCGGAGCGCCGGTGGGAACGAAGCCTGGATAACGGGCGATCCTGGGCGGTGATCCCTGGAGAAACTGCTCCGACGCTGCCTGTCGTGGGATACCCCGCAGATACCGTGCTCCTGTTTCGCGTGCACTTTTCCAATGCCTGTGGTTCGGCGTCCTCGCGCATCACTCGCGTGCTCTTTGCTTCGCCCCCATCCACCACGATCCAGATTCAGGGAGATACGGTGGGCTGCGCGGGCACCACCGCTGTGCTGTCGATTGCCGAGACGTATGGAGTCGAGTACCAATGGTATAGAAATGGATCCACTCTTCCGACGGAAGTGCGCGCGCGTCTGGAAGTGACGGAACCAGGGGCGTATCGCTGCGTGGCCTCGCGGTCGGGCCACTGCGCAGACTCGACGCGGATCGTGACCATTCGCATCCATCCGCGCCCTCTGGCGAGCATCACACCCATGAAGGATACGCTGCTGTGCGAAGGGGAACGACTGCTTCTGGAGACTCCCTTCGCTTCGGATCTGCGATATCAATGGTTGCGAAATGGAGTGCCCATGGTGGGCTCCACCAACGCGGTCCTGCTGGTCGGGTCGTCCGGGAAGTATCGAGTCATTGTCGTGAATCCCGAATCCTGTGCCGATACCTCCCGCGAGGTAACCGTCACGGTGTGGCCGAAACCTCACGCCGATATCACCATCATCGGTGACACGGTGCGATGCGAGAATGCGATTACCCGGCTCTCCATGCCCGCCCAGGCAGGCGCGAGATATGAATGGTACCGTGACGGCAATCGCATCGCCGTGGGATCGGATCCTACGATCGCTATCCAGGCCTCGGGAATCTATCACGGGGTGTTTGTGGCCACCGCAGGCTGCGTGGATACCACACGCCGGGTGTCCATTCTCATTCATCCCTCGCCGCGCCTCGATCTCGATCCCGATCGCACGCTCTGCGTAGGAGACAGTTCACGATTGGGGGGAAGCGTGAGCGCCGGGACACCGCCCTATCGCTACTCCTGGTCACCAACGGTTGACATGGACTCTTCCACCATTCTCACTCCCGTGGTAACACCCTCGCGCACCACCGCCTTCCATCTCGTGGTCACGGATTTCCGAGGGTGCGAAGCGAGAGATACCATCCTCGTCGAGGTCAATGCAGGCCCCGTCGTGAACATACTTGGACCGCACATGGTCTGTCGTGGGGCGGACGCCCCGTATCACCTTGGTGGAGAGACGGCACATGTGTTGAGCTGGGATGTCTCAGGTGGGAGTATTATGGGCTCCTCGCGTCAGGATTCAGTTCGGATTCACTGGAACACTGCGGGAACGGGGGTGCTGCGCGTCCGTGTCCAGTCACCCACAACCGGGTGCATTCGAGACACCACATTCTCGGTGACCATTCGCGCGAGTCTGATACCGGTGCTCTCGACCTCACGATCTCCGCTACTGTGTGAAGGTGATTCCGTTGTTCTGTCCGTATCGGAGAAGTATGAATCGTATTCCTGGTCCACGGGTGAAACCACGCCCGAGATCAGAACCTCACGGTCGGGGCTCTACTTCGTGACGGTCGTGGATGGCTCGGGCTGCACGGGACGATCGGATACGATTCGCGTAACGGTGCATCCTCTGCCTCGACCCCGAATCACACCTCAGTCACCCACTCATCTCTGCGAGGGGGATTCTGTTCTATTGGGTACGGAATCTGGGTATGTGTTGTATCGATGGAATACGGGCGAACCGACTCCCACGCTGATGGTCCATACCGCAGGAACATACTCCGTCGAAGTCACCGACACCATGGGATGCCGTGGAATGTCCGACCTTCATACCATTATCCTTCGTGATCTTCCACAGCCTCACATCGCTGGTCCTGGGGAGATGTGCGACGGCGATACCGCGATACTGGATGCGGGCGATGGGTATGTGCGGTATGCATGGAATACGGGGGAGGATCGTCGCATCATTCATGCAATCGCGTCTGGACAGTATCAGGTACGCGTTGAAGATTCAGTGGGCTGCAGCGGCATGGATCGGCATGTGCTTCTCGTCCATCCGAGACCGCAGGTGGGGATCCGGCTCGACGGTGACACCCTTCTCGCCGAGGGCGACGCAACCCAGTGGCAATGGTACCACGAGGGCCGCCCTCTGTCTGGTGAGAACGCGACCCGGCTGATGCTGGGGGACACTGGCACGTATCAGCTATGGGGGACCAATGCTCAGGGCTGCATCGCGTGGTCTGCGGAATTCCATTGGGGACGAAAGCCTACGCGGACCGCCGTGATACTTGGCTGTCATGAGGGGCAGCCCATTCCGATCGGCACCGTGATTCACATCCCCCTGCATCTGATCAACAATGCCGCCGTGCCAGATGGAGAGGCGCAGGAATACGAGGCGACGATCCGATACCATCGGTCGGTTCTCCATCCTCTGCTCCCCATCGTATCTCACGTCGATGATGGGGCCGATCGCATTATTCGGATTCATGGAACACGTCCTGCAAGTGGGTCCCCCGCTGTGCTTCACGAGATTCCGTTTCTCGTCACACTCGGTGATGTGGAATGCACCACGGTCTCGATCGACACCGTGATATGGAACGATGCCACGATGGCGGAGATTCGGCGAGACCACCCCTGCACCCTCTGCGTTCAGGTGTGTCGTGAAGGTGGCACGCGTCTGTTTCTGGGAACCGGACGACTTCAGCTCCAGCAGAACCGACCCAATCCGTTCAATGCCATTACCCTGATCGACATCACCCTGATCGAAGCGGGATGGACCGAGGTTGTCGTGCAGGACATCCTTGGTCGTCCGGTAACCACGCTCCGCAAGGGCTGGATGGAACCGGGATCCTATACTCTTCGATATGACGGTAGCACGGTACAAAGCGGAACCTACTATATCGTGCTTACCACGCCCAGTGCTCGAATCCATCGACGAATGGAAGTGGTGAAGTGAATGTGCGTGGTGGCTCACAGTACAGGAAGAGGATGGAAATCTCCTCTTCTTCCTGCTCATGATCCCGCTCGGGACGGTACACGGCTTCGAAACGTACGACAGGGAAAACGTCTCGTTCCATCCCCATAAGCTGGTGAGGGACGCATAGGAGAATCACACGGGAGTCACTCGGTCGATCAACTCCTGGCTGCGGTCCGTAGATTCAGATGATTTCGTCACGTGGGCATTTCGGATGAAGGCACGAAAGAAAACCCCCTTCGAATCCGAAGGGGGTGGACACCACCATCCACGGGATGAAAGGGACGGTCACACGAGTCGAGATGTAACGGAGAAGATGCGAATCAGAAGCCCAGGCGCAGTCCTGCCTGAAACCCGATGACCGTGGTGGTGCTGGCGGGTTCGTGAATCTCCAGGAGCAACTGTCCACGGTCATTATACTCCTTGTAGGAATTGCTCTTCCCGAATCCGTACCGCTCCCAAAATGGGAGGATCTCGAGTGCGACCCTGTCGGACAGTGTATAGCGTACGGGAAGGGCCACCCGCACCCCGGTGATCGTGCCCAGGTGAAGGGTAATGTTTGGTGCCCCGTCGACGAGCTTCGAAAACAGAATGCGGATATCGCCTCCGAGCATGACATGGGCGCGAAGATCCCCGCCCACCGTGAGCCGGGATGTAGCGTTCCATTCCCACCTCGCGCCGATAGGAAGGAAGGTCCATGAATACACTTCCTCGTAGCCGCCCTGCCCCTGGATATCACGATCCCAGGATCGATAGCCATAGCCGATCACGGGGGTGATGCTGTGATCGGGATGCAGGGTCACGCGATAGTGGGCTGTCGCCACAAGGGAAAGGAAGGTCGAATGCGTGGTGCTCGTGCGGGGGATCCCTTCCTGCGTGGATCCATCATAGGATTCATTGCCGAACGCCAAGCTCCCTTCCACCCCAATGGTGAAGGGGAATTCCGGATTGGAAGCCACACGAATCCACACACCCGGAAGCGCGCCCGACTCCTCGCTCTTCATTGGTGCGATGAGCTCCTCACGGTATCGAAAATATTGGACCAGAGCTCCGAAGGAGACTCCCCGTGGCATGATGGTGGGACCTGTCGATTGTGCGCTGTCGATCTCAATGTCGGGCCGTACGGTTTCGATTGAACGAATCATGGTGCGGGGAAGGGTCCGGGTTCCGCCGTCGGGCAGGCGCACCACGACACGATCCTGAGAGGAGCGGTCGAGGATGGTGGCCGTGATGACATCTCCATTGGTGAGATGAATGGTGCGAAGGGAATCCTGGGACCAGGCACCCGCCGTGAGAAGCGCTGTGACGAGAAAAAGTGTACGTAACATGATGGCTCTGCGAAATCTCGGTGGATGATGGACATTAGAAAGAGAGGCCTACGCAGAGGGCGGGGGAGAAATCCTTGACATCGTTCTTTTTATGAATCGAAGTCAATCCCACATCCCCGCGAACATCGACCAAGAGCCAGTTGGAGGAAGATACCCGGAAGTCGAACCCCACACCGAGCAGAATACCAAAGGCGACGGATTTGATATTCGGGACATCGCCCTCGATCTCGTTCCCATTTGACTCGGCAACCGCTGTCGCGGAGAGCTTGAGCATCATTTCGGGACCGGTGAAAAAACGAAAGCGGATGTCACGGGAGATCGGTACCAAGGTACTGAGGGTGACGGGTATTTCGATGTAATTCAGAGACAGGGTTTCGGAATAGTCGCCGATCTCGCTCTTTGCCCCCTTGCGGGAATAGAACACTTCAGGGACGATGGCCGTTTTCTCTCCCACGGGAATACTGATAAAGCCACCGACCCGAAAGCCTGTGGCAAAGCTGACATTATCCCCCACGTTTTCACCGACGAGGGTGGAGTAGTTGAGGCCGGCTTTCAGTCCCAGTGTCGGCTTGGTGGGGCTCTGCGCCAGAAGGAAATTCGTGAAGAGCAGGAATGCTGCAAGTGAGTACACGATCACGGAAGAGAACAGTCGTTGGGACATGGGATTACCCTGAAATGAATGGAGGTTCGCTGGTGAACCTTCTATTCACGACGAGTCTCCCAGGTTTCAGGAACGAGAATTGTGCATGTATCCGCCTGCTCGCACCCTGCGGGCGAGACGCAATTCAGTGAATACTCCTTACTCCACCACCACAAACCCTCCCCAGTCCGCCGGCGAAAGCCAGGGACGGGCACGCCGCAGCACTCGGATGGCTTCGCGCAGGGAGGCGGAGGCGTCGTGGGTGCGGAGCCAGGCCGCGTAAAAGGACGCCATCAGCTCCCGGGTGATGCCGTCCTCCACCTTCCACAGGGACATGAGCACCGCGCGGGCTCCGGCCAGCAGGAACCCCCGCTGCAGGCCGTACACGCCTTCGCCGGTGCGCACCGAACCCCGCCCCGTTTCGCAGGCGGAAAGCACCACCAGCGCGGTTTCGGTAAGGTTGAGGGAACTCGCCTCCAAGGCGGTGAGGGTGCCGTCGTTCGCGGGATCTTCACGGTCCTCGTTCGCGCCCGCGAACACCACGCCCGATTGTAAATAGGCCTCGTGGTACTGGGCGCTGGACACGAGCTCCCGCAGGACGGGATCCTCCACCCGGCTCGTGTCTTCGCGGAAATACCCATGCGTGCTCACATGGAGTAGGCCGGGAGAGGAGGAGGCCACGGCCGTTTCTGTGGCCTCGGCGCCCGTCAACACCCGCACCTCCCAACGCCGTTTCCGCAATAGGGCAGCGATATCCTGCACCTCCTCAGCGGAATGACGAAGCGGTGACCAGGCACTGCGCGACGCATTCTCTGAAATCGGACCCCTGCCTCCGAAATCAGGAGCTCCGATCAGCAGGGCCGTGCGACGGGGTTCGCGAGTGGAGGCGCTATCCAGCAGGGTTCGGGTCGACGTCGTCCGTCGCACTTCCAGGTCCTCTCCTACGAAGCGGCCGCCCTCCGGGGCCAGGATGTCGAGACTCACGAGGTGATACACCCCGTCGGGAGCGATCGTCACGCGACGGAGTCCCTGCACGGCGTCGTGGAGAGGGGCCCAGTAGCGCTGCCAGGATAGAGACCGCAGGCGTGCGTACTCCCCGTCCTCGCCAGAGCGAGGCGGTGTCTGGAGGCGCGTGTAGTCGGTATACCATCCGTTTTCGAGACTGTCTCCCGGTGCAAGGGGAACGAGCACGGGTGCGCCCTCCCGATCTCCACGCAACACGAGGGCGGCGTAGCGAGTGTGCTCGCGCCAGGCGTTATCTACATCGCGAAAGCGAAGGATCTCCACGGCCCCGGCGTGGGGATCCAAGCGCGACCGCACCTGCTGCCAGGTGATGGCGCGGGGCGCGAGGGCTGAGGCGAAGGCACGGGATTCCAGGGTCAGGGATTTCTCGAGCCCGTTCGCGAGCTGGGCGAGGGAATCCATCTCCCGCGTGCCACGGCGCCCCCTGCGGTCCATCCAGGCGAGGCGGTTTTTTAGCGCGGTCCATTCCTGGAACCGTCTGAGCAGCATCGTGTCGCCCGACCGCTGAATGTGGGACTGCACCATGCGCGTGGAGTATTGGATGAGCGCCTTGCCCGCGAGTACGGCGTCGTAGAGTGCTCCCGTCATGTCGGGCGACGGTGGAGTGCGTCGACAGGCATGGGCGAGAGCCCCTTCGAGCGTCGTGCGAAAGGTGCCGATGAACTGGTTCTTCTCCTTCTCCGTGAGGGTGGCCCAGTTGGCGTGGAGATGCGCGAGCTGCAGATCCAGGGCCAGATGCATCAGGGAATCGGCACGTGCCATGCGCCCCACTTCGCGACTCGTCTGTGCCCACCAGAGGGAATAGCGCCCCAGGCGATCGTCGCCGGGTGGGAGGGTCTTCTGTCCCATGGTCCTGGCGGCACCGAGAATGGAGTCGGCTTCCGGATATCGACCCTGGCGGTAGAGGAAGGTTCCCAGGCGAAAGAGGGTTCGCGAAATGAGATAATGATCCCGATCTCCGAAGCTTCGACGTTGAATGGCGAGGGCCTCGCGGCAGGCCTCCTCAGCTTCGCGGAAGCGCCCCTGGGCCTGGAGAGCGGCGGAAAGATTGCCGTACTGTCGTCCGATTTCCGACGTATTGGGCAACATCAGCGCGATACTGGCTCGCAGAAAAGTTTCCGACTCGACGTAGCGATGCATCCCGAGATAGAGGACCCCAAGATTGGCAAGAACGGTGGGATCCTCGAACTCAGGACCGACGGCGGCCAGAAACATCGCACGGGCTCGAAGGTAGGCCTTCTCCGCATCCAGCACCCTTCCGAGCGCATGGAGCGCCTCTCCGAGATTGCTGTACAGTCGAGCCACATAGGCCGGTACAGCGCCGGAGGCTTCGAGTCGGGTGATCCAGGAAGAAAGGAGTTGTTCGGCTTCCTGTGCCTTTCCGAGATCGATAAAGAGCCATCCACCCGTCGCGATCGTGGTAAATATGCCGTAGTCGTTCGTGTAGCCCAGAGAATCCAGGCCCTTCAGACCGAGCCGCATCACCTGCTCCGCCTCATCCAGACGGCCCAGGCCGTACTTGGCACCGGCCAGCAAGGTAAGGCAGGCCACGATCACGTGATGGTCCGCCGGTTTTCCATCGAGGTAGGGCCGGAGAGGCGGAGAGAGGAAGCGGTCCAGCTCCTTCATGCGTTCGCGGACGCTGAAATTGGAGGCCATTTCGCTGCGCAACAGCCAGGTCTCGAAATGATCCGTGCCGAACACGGTTTCGCGAATCGCGAGCGCGCGACGATACAGACTATCCGCAGGAGGGAGTGTGCCCAGGCAGTTCAGGACGCTGGCCAGAAGGCGCCAGGCGGAGGCTGTGGCGGTGTCCCGATCACCATGGGCGGCGAGTGCCTTCTCCGCCGCACGGGACGCAAAGGGCAGGGCCTCGGCGCAGGAATTCTTGTTCAGGTAGGACTGCGCGCTATCCATGTCCGCGCGATAGTTCTGGGCGTGGATGGGGAAGGGATAGGACAGGACGACGAAGAGGCCGATGCCGAGTCCGAGTTCCCATCGCTTTCGTGAATTGAAATGTCGACGTCCACGCGACATCGAGACAGATCCCATGAGTGACGCCACGAACGGTGATTGATGGGAAAGGTACGAGGGAAGGGTGCGCGGTGCAAGCGCCCCGTCGGATCAGAACGCCAGAATCACCCCTGTTCTCGCCCCTACCAACCAGGTACGACTCGCGGGCTCGTGAATCTCCCAGTGATTCCCCACCCCGTCGGAGCCCGAGAGTACGTTGCTCTTGCCGTAGGCGAGAGTTTCCGCAAAGGGGGTCACGAAAAGGACAACCTTGTCCGAAACCTGTCGTGCGAGGGAGAGGCTGACCGCGACCCCGGGTTCGGTGCCGAGCGTGAAGGTGAGGTCCTCGGCCCCGGGCGCCAGCTTCGACAGGAGGATGGTCATGTGTCCCGCGAACATGGAATTGACCCGGGCCGCCAGCCCCAGCGAGGTGCGGGCGTCGAGTTCCACACCGAGCTCCGCGCCGAGAATGAAGGCGTTCCATGTATAGATCTCCTCATAGCCCCCCTGACCCTGGATGTCCCGATCCCAGTACTGGTAGGCATAGCCCACGAGGGGAGAGAAGGACCAGTGCTTTCCCAGCGAAAACTGATACTGCCCGGTCAGATGCAGGCGGAAGAGCAGGGCACCGGAGGTGCTGGTACGCGGAGCGCCCGTCTGGGTGGTGCCGTCATAGTCGATGGTGCCCGAGGTGATCTGACCCCACAGCCACACATAGAAAGGATTGCTTCGATTCGTGGTGAGGGAGACGAAGGCCCCCGGCAACCAGCCTGCCTCGGTGCTCTTGAGAGGAGCGGGAATGTCTTCGCGATAATCGAAGTGAACGGCAGTGAGTCCGAAGCACACATCCCTGGGCAGAATCGACGGGCCGGACCTCGTGTCCTCATCCCGGTCGGGCAGAGTCGAGGACGAAGAGAAGGGGAGCAGTGAGGACGGGACCTGAGCAAGGGCGGGAGTAGTCAGCAGACCGATCAGAAGGAGAAGGGTGCGGGACAGGCGCAGGGTGACTCCTGATGCTCAACGTGGAGTGGAAGCGCCAATATCGTCAGAAATTTCAAAACAAAGGAATCGAGATTCCATGACGTGTCTACAACCTCGATGAACTCATTTTGGCTGAATGCTTATGGACACGCAGGGAATCGTACAGCGAAAACACTACTCCTCTCTGGTTATAAAACGATACCGATGTACCACGAGTCCTTTGGATGTCATTTCTAGAAAATTCAAATTCTCGATGCCATCGTGCCGAGAAGGAAGAGCTGTCAACATGCTGGATGGACGGTTAGGGAAAACAAGATCCGTAACATAAGACCCGTCATTCACCCTTCGAAGCTGGATCGCGCACGAATCTCCATGGACATACATGATGTAAAGGACAGAATCGGAGATCATGCCCAGACCCAGATTGCTGTTACCATATTTTACAGTTCGAAGGCGCGAGAACACGCTTGCATCGGACTCGGTTCGTGCCTTCTCCTCCGGAATACACGGGAACGGCACGCCAGGATCTTCATAGGATGGACCGATGAGGTTCCAGGATCGAGAAGTACTCAGATCATACAGCGTATGTCCGAGCTGTTGAATCGCGAAAAGATGATCACGGTACGGGAGAAGGTGCGTCCGCAGAAAGTTGGTCCGCAGATTCGCCACTCTGTAAATGGAGTCCGGTGTAAGCAAGACCGCCACTTCACCGGTTCGAAGATCGAGACGTGTGGCAGCAGTGACGGAATCCCAGCGAAATGGGAGTGAGGGGGGTACCGTCATCGGAGATCCTTTGTACAGATACGACCCAACCACACGTGTTGCATCCATCCCCTGATCCCCGAATTGTGGATATCTCTTCGCGATATCAATAGGTGTAGACCAGCGATCCAAGGCGGGAAGGTAGTACAGCAATACGGGTTTCTGTTGAATCATGAGCGCAGTGTCACCAGAAGCTCTTCTCATGAGGATGTAATACGAAAGCATCCCGGTGATGGCGACGCTATCTGGCCCGGAAAACCACGCTCCCGTCAGCTGGATGGGCTTGGCATACCTTTCGGCTGGAGATCCGGAAATGGAATGTTCGCCCTCATGAAGTACGGATGAAAAGTGGCTTTCCGTTAGCATGGGAGACCGAGTGATTTCATTTCGCTGGACGTCTACAATATGAATCCCCATCATTTCAGGGTCCGCGAGTGCGAAGAGGGAATCTCCCTGTGCGTTTCCGAACACGGTGCTTGTGACAGGGAGATCTCGATTTTCCCTGATGGTATCAGTGCGGAGATGGATGAAGCGAGACTTGTGAGTTCTCCCTCTCATCTGGATACAAGCGGCATGAATGATCGCAAAGTCCGAAGTATCGGAATGCAAGTCACCTCGCGCACAGATGGAATCACGCTCGTCCGTTAACACCCAACCTGAAAAAAACGGCCGGGAAAGAAACTGCGACGCCGTCTCCTCATCGATCGTGATCGACGAAGAGGACGTATCCGCATTGATGAGCTGCGCATTGCGTGGCAAACGTCGGTACACATCGACAAGGAAACAGCGAATCCCATAGCGGGCCCGTACCTGAGCCGCGATGCCATCCGCAATCACCTTGCATCGTGCACAATGACTGACGTGAGATGCAAGGATGAGAGCGGGTTGCCCGTCCTGTCCCTTGAGACGGAGCAACGTGGAGATTACCGACTCCGATTGTGACCATAGCGTCGATGGGAGTGAGAAAATGAGGGTAATGAGCCCCACATGAAAGTAATTCATTCTCGTCACCAAGAGAGGAACCAATTATGAGATGCCACCCCAACCCGAAGTATCGTGCTGAATTGGGATGGCATCCATCGTAAAAGAAAATCAGTCAAGGTATTCGAGGTAATACTCATGAACCGTATGACCTTCATCGTCTTCATATGACGAGTTTAATGTGGGTCCATTAATACAGATCGAAAGTTTGATTCTTCCTACACCGTGATTTCCCGGGTCGACAACAACTTTCCCATTCCCATCAGCTTCGATGCATGTAATGGTCGGATTGTGCTCACACCCAACAAAGAGTGATTTCCCCTCAGACGTCACACCGATGGACACATACGTCGCACGACCCGCGACAACGATCGCAATTGGCGCGAGGTTTGACTGCATGTCGTGATGCAAGATGACAGCTGGGATGAGTTCGATCGGTGACGTTGCATACAACGTCGGACTGAATTGCCCTATAAGAAGGAATAGGGCGATGACAATTGGCAGAGTCCTCATCATAGCACCTGGAAATGTGAATAATGACGACGCCAATTTGATAAAAAAAAAAAGAATAAATACAAGTCATTATTCTAGTACCATCTACCACCCCGCCTCCACTACCAGTCCGATCTGGTGGATGTGATAGTCGTGATACTCATTGTTGCTTTCGTTGCGCCAATAGGTGTAGGTGCCGCCGACGGACAAATGGAAGCCGCGCCCAGCGGGAAGGATCGGATACATCACCTGTGCGGAGACACTCCAGCGACGATCCTTCCGCTTCGGATCTCCCGGAAGGGTGAGGCCGTCCATATCGGTGGCGACGCGGGGATAGCGCTTCCAATAGGCGAGAGCCGACACCGTGGCGGTGAGGGGACCGAAGAGGGGACCAGTCGCTGTGAGGTCGAGTTCATCGGATTCATATCCATAGCGATCGTCGAACACGTCGTCCTCGTTGCCGTAATCCAAATCCTCGCGATCGAGATAGCGCGCCTTCGATTCGGGATTGATCCGCTTCGTCCAGGCCAGACTCCCCGTCCAGGATCCGCCGGGTTGAAGCGACAGTCCCGCGACGAGCGAGAGCTGCTGCGTGGCAGGGGCCTCCCAGGTGGTGATCACTTCCTGCCAGTACACACGCCGCCCTTCCCGTACTTCCACCCAGGTGGTGTCGGTTTTGGATTCCGTGTATTCCTTGTACCCAAACATTCCTCCGGCAAACACCTCCACGGGCTCCGCCACCCGGGCGCTCAGCACCAGTCCCCCGTTGAACTCCCAATGCGTGAACAGATTCAGAAACGGATACGCCTTGTATTCCGCGTCCGCCACGAGCCGCGCCATCACGGGACCCGCGACGTGCCGACGAAGGGTCGCTCCCACGCCCCCCATCCGATAATCATAGAACATCCATCGGCTCCGATCGTACCGCGCGCCCACATAGGGCTTCACCACCAGATAGGTAAGAAGACTGTCCGCCGCGATTCCCGCATCCCTCTTCACCCCTTCACTCTTTACTCCTTCACGCTCCTCTTCTTCCTCATCCTCATCCTCGTGTTCTTCCTCGTCCTCCTTCCCGTCCAGCTGCATCTGCAAGAAAGCGCCCGCCAGATGCTGATGATAGGTGCGGTCGGCCACCCGTTGGAATTGCACCCAGGCCCCGTAGTAGAAGAGCTGCGTGAAGCTGTAGTCCGTTTCGATGTCGTAGGACAGGGATCCGAAGATCTGATGATACACATCGGGCTTCTTGACACGATAGGCGAAGGAATTGTCGTCGTACACACTCAGAGTCTGCACTCCTCCCGCCCATTGCGCGTGAAGAGGTGAGCACAGGAGCAGGATCATCACGGACCAACGAGGAATGAAGGACAGGCGCATTATTGCGGACTCCCGTGCGTAGGGGTGAAGCGAACCGTTTTGGCCCAGGTCTGTTTTTCCTTCTTGATGTTGTCCAGCCAGAATGCGCGGGCCACTACGAAGATCCAAAGCTGACAATAGGTGAGGTACATCAGGGCAATAAGCGCGAGAGCGGAGAAGGAGTCCTCGCGATCGTAGGAGAGCGCGAGAAAGATCTCCGCGAAGAATAAGAGAATGGCAAACACCCAGACAAGAGTGTAGGGACCGGGCAGCGCGATGGATACGAGGTTCATCGCGGAGACGAGGAAGAGCAGGTCGCTGATGAGGATGGCAACAAAGAAAATGTAATACAGAGCCAAACTGTAGGCCACTTCGAATCGAAGCTTGAAGCCGGGGATCTGCTTCATCATGCGGAAGAACTTGCGTGAGACATAGTTATTTCCCCGTACCCAACGGGTGCGCTGTTTCAGCCACACCGCCCAGGTCTCCGGCTCCTGTTCCCACGTCACCGCGTAGGGAATGGTTTTGATCTTCCAGCCATGAATGTACATGCGGATGCTAAACTCCGAATCCTCGGTGATCGCCTCCTCATCCCAGCCTCCCAGATCCGCGATGATGGATTTGCGGATCACATAATTCGTCCCCGGCAGGGTGGCGATGCTCAGCAGCTTCCAGCGTCCCGCCTGAAGGATGGATTGAAAACTCAGGGTCTCGATGTTGATGAAGCGGGTCAGCAGGGTCCGCCGCTTGTTGATCGTACGGAACTTACCCAGCACCGCGCCCAGCTCCGGATGCAGCAGAAGCTGCGCCACGAGATAACGCAGGGCTGCGGGCTCGGGGGTGTTGTCCGCATCGTAGATCGCCAGAATCTCGTGACGGGCGATGCCGATGCCAAGATTGAGGGCGCGGGACTTCCCCTTCCCGCCCTGTCCCGCAGGCACATCGTACAGGATCACGCGGGGATCCCGGGCGGCCCGCTCGAGAATGATCTCGCGGGTGCGATCGGTGCTGCCGTCGTTGATGACGATGATCTCGAGCCGATCGTGGGGATAGTCCAGCGCACACATCGCGTCGATGGTGTCGCCAATCACCACATCCTCGTTATGCGCGGGAATGAGAATCGATACGGGTGGAAAATCAAGATCCATGCCATCCACCGCTCGTTGTTCCTTCCGCGAGGATTGATAATGGAAAAATCCCGCCACCGTGAGGATGAGCTGCCAGCCGATCATGAACCAGATGAGGATGACGGCGATGACGAAGAGAATGCTGAGATCGAGTTCAAGAAACGGGGACACGGGAGCCTCCACTCGCACGAAGAGCCGGGCGACGCTGAATGCGAATGATGATATAAAACACCAGGAGCGCGATGCAGGCCAGGAGGCCAAAAAGCACGATGGCGGTGGAAGACCAGAGACTGGTCAGGTTGATGCCGTACCAGACGGCGCCCTGGGTCACCAAATGAACATGATGCCGACCGGGAGGCAACATCAGACTGTATCGCCCCGAGCCCTTCATCGGCACACAGGCCTGCTCCCGTCCATCAATATACAGGGCTTCGGGCCGCTTGTTCAGCGTGATCAGACAGCGCGTGTCGCTCTCGTAGCCGAAGTCCACACTCCGCACGCTGCCACGCTCATACAGCAGATTGCCGCTGATCGACAACAGGGTGGCGCGCAGCTCATCGGCGGAAAACACGCCGCTGATGTCGGGATGGGTGTTGATGGTGTGGGATCCCGCCGGAATCAGAAAACGCCCGTCCCCGGCGGACATGAAAATCTCCCCATCCACCGTCACGGCGCGATGATCACTGTCGAGCGTGAGCGTGAAGGACGTGGGCGAGGACACGGACATGCGGGTACCGGAGCGGGTGACCTGCACGGGACTCGCCGACGCATAGCTCATCAGACTCAGGTCCTGGGGATTGATGCTCGATTCCGCATACGTGATCACGCGCGGTGCCACCCGGCTGGTGACGGCCTGGAGCATGAAGGCCTCGGTGCCGGTCTGTACCAGGGTCGGGAAGAGCGTGGGCTTCTCGGGTGTACGGAAGGAGAGGATGTTGACGTCGAGAGCCAGGTCCTTGCCCAACAAGGCCGCGTAGCGGGTCGCGATGGACTCGTAGCGGCGGGGATCCTCGCTCCAGCGGGACAGGGGATCTTCGACGTTCAGCACAAAGGGACGAAGAGCACGCAACGAGAGAACCGCTTCGATGTCAATACCGTGATTGCGGCGCAGTTCGGGACTGTGCAGGTTGTCCAACGCCGTCACGACAAGATCGAAACCGGGGCGCTTCTTCGAGAAGGGCAACAGCATACGCAGAAGGCGTTCATGCATGTGCGTCATGAACTCGACGCGGTAGTCCTCAAATTTCTTCCATGCCGCGACATCCCGCTTCCAGAAGAGGGGTGAGGAGGGATCGAGCAGGGACACAGGATCAAAGCCAGCCCTCCGCTTCATATCCGCCCGAGCGGACGGGTGCATGGGCGTGAGGAGGTTCGGTTCGTCGGGCCCTCCCACGCCGCTTTCGAAGTAGACTTCTCCGATATTCACTCCATCGAAGTCGTGCTTCTCGAACAGGTCGCGGTACTTGTCCACCATCGCGTTCACGCAGGCCGGATCCGTCATCGCCATGGGGTAGCGCCACGAGGGACGCACGTCCTGCCCGAGTCTGTTCTTCTCCCTCCATTCCGGATGCTCGATCCAGAATTTTTGGGACACCTGTGGCGGCTCGATCCACCCATACACGAGGATGCCATTGGCATGGCAGAGCTCGATCAGCTTGTCGTAGTCGTAGGTGTACTTGGGATACTCGTGCCAGGTGGCCACGTGGATGGCGCGAATGCCCACCGAGGTCCACATCTTCACCAAGTCCTCGACACTGATGGTATTGCGATATCCAGGATCGAAGTACAGTTCGAGATTGTCTCGTCGAACGACGGGAAACACCTTGAAGTACTTGGTCATGTAATGCGCGAGATAGGGAAAGCGACTGTATCCGGCGTCGGAGACGGGATCGAAGCGGCAGCCGAAGTAGAGAATCTTTCCCTTCTCGAAGGTACGCCCCACCACCACGGGGGCGCCAGATTCTTCGTCCGTGGCAAAGATCTCGTCGTCGTCCTGGGCCTCGAATTTGATGAGGGGTTCAGGAATCCGCCAGGCGATCATTTCATCTGGAAAGAGACGATCCCGCAGTCGGGACACCGGTGTCGTGGTGCCGGTCGAGACGACGCCGAATTCCTTCGAAAGTTCCGTCTTCGCGTCGAGAATGCAGTTCCCGCCGTTTCGCACCCATTCCACCAGACGACTCATCATCAGATCATTCATCACTTCGACAGAGCCATACGGAGCGACGATCAGGTTGTAGGAGCCGCAGGAAAAAGAGGAGCGGGCGGGCAGGGTATCCACCGGAATGTTTAGCCAGCGGAAGGCATTCAAAAAGCTGCGTTGATCCAGCATCGCTCCCCCGTGGGCCTTTTCGTCCCAGAGCAGCCCTACCCGGGCCTCGGCGCGGAGGGTTCGCTTCTCCGTCATCGACGAAAAGGCCGTGGAGATATCCTTCCACAAATTCTCGAAGAAACCGGTGGAGTGCTCGCGCAGCTCCGTGGGCTGGGCCACATACAGACTTCCGTCGGAAAGCTGCACCTTTCGCGTGATGCTCCCTCGAATGCGCTCGGGGAGGATCTGCGTGTGTCCCACACTTCCGTCTCGCTGAATCCAGGATTCCTGAAGAAACTGATCCGCGAGGGAAAGGGTGACCTCTCCCTTGCCCGTTACGATCGCGCGGTTCGGGAGTCTCACGATGTTGATATCGTTCTTCACATCCACATAGGTGAAGCCCCGCTCCTTGATGCCGCGCACCAGTCGTTTCAGGTTCTCCAGCGGCACGAAGGAATGATAGAAGCAGCTCGCCCATCCGTCGCGGGTCTGCACCACCGTGCTCGCATATTTCAGGATGTTGGTCACCTGATCGACGGAGATCTGGGGATCGTCGGGATCGAAGGGAATGTAGCCGAGGTTTTCGGGATAGATCTTCTGTCCGAAATTGTCGCGGTAAATGAGGTACGGGAAATACTGACTGTAATCGGCGTTGTCGATGGCCAGGCGCTGTTCCATCGCGGTGGAGAAGATCGAGGCCGCCGCAGCATAGGCGGTTTGCGAGCCCGTGTAGTGCGGGGTCTCCCAGAGCACGGGATAGATGCCGTTCCGCATGCACTCCTCCACGCCGGCCAGAATTTTGTCGCGATCTCCGCCCAGGGTTTCCTCCTTGATCGGTCCGCTTCGACTCACATCCCAAAATTCAAAGTCCGCCGCCGTCACGCCCTTGTATTGATGGGTGCTGCCATGCATGGCCACCGTCCCGCCTTTGCTCACCATGTAATGAATGGCATCGACCAGATCCGGCTTGTCCGACAGACTGATACGCTCGTTCCGTGTGGGATCGACATAGAAAGGAATGAGGGTGATGATGAAGGGCACGCCTTCGTCATACAGCACGTCGGCCACATCACGCAGACGATCGGGGTCCTCGAGGGGATGCACGTCCTCGATGCGAAGGAGAGCCTTGTGCGACACGGGATGGTATTCTCCCAGCACGTCGTGCAGCAGATCCGCGAAGAGCAGGTAGCGATCGCTTTCTGTCGCATAGGCAAAGGGATTGTCGGCCACGTACCAGAAGTTACCTGAGCGCAGAACATAGGGCGAGGAAGCGCGCTTTGCCTGGGCCGTGGCGATCACCGCGCATCGGGAGGGATCGGTCACCTTCATCAGCACGAGGTTGGTCTCTTCCTTCGTGAATACCGCCGAACCTCGTCGAACGGTGTTCCAAGCCGTCACGGTGTCGATACTCAGGGGCAACATCCCGAGCCGGGCGCCCATGGGAAAGGAGCGCGCCAGGGGCTGAATACCCGTGTACATCCAGAGCAGCGTGGCAGTGCGCTTTCCGACATCCGCCATCAAAGCGGCGGGTGGCTGGAAGTGCAGGGAATGGCCAATGACACAGGCGACATCGAACTTCTCCATCTGTCCCGCTCGATACTCTTCCGCAGACAGCACCGTGACCGTCGTGCGAAAATGTCCCAGCAGGGCGGCCATTTGCCGACCGTCACCCCGTGCGGGACTCAGCGCCTGCGGCTTTCCCTCATACACCACCAGCACAGAGCGTGTGGGCTGGGACCAGGCTGAGCCGATCACCAGCAGAAATAAAAGCGGGAGAGAACGAATCCCGGTCATTGCACGATCACCATTTTCGTGATGCGATGAGATCCTGTCTGAAGGTGCAGAAAGTAGGTGCCCGAAGATGGAAAAACCGTGCGGGGCAGCGCAAGCCAGCCTTCACGATCGGAGGCAGCGAGAAGGGTCGAAAGATCGGCCAGACGAATGCCGCGAAGGTCATGCAGAAACAGGTGAACGGCCTCGCGATCCTCCTCACTCCATCGCACGCGAAGCATCACATCTCCGTGACTGGGATTGGGTGTCACGTCGAGTGAAGACGGCTGGAAAGGAAGGCTGGCGTCGGAAAGAACGAGAAGGGGAGAGAGGGTTTCCGTGCCATCATAGTCTCGCTGGATGAGACGGTAGGTGAGCTCGCGGCGGGACGCATCCTCGCGCGTATCAGAAAATGCGTAATGGCGTGGCTCGACGCTGGTGCCCGCACCAGGCAGGAACCCGCGCTCTCTCCATTCGTCCCCGTCCAGACGCTGAATCCTGAATCCGGCGTTCCCGGTCTCCGAGGCGGTGGACCAGCGCAGGTGTACGACGCGGCCATCGATCTGTCCGGAAAAGGCCTGTAGTTCCACCGGCGTGGGATAGGACTGGGAACTGAGCGTCATTCCAAAGTCCCCCACCGCCACCACGCGACCGGCGCTGCTCGACACCCCGTACAGCGCGTACTGCGCATAGCTCAGCTCCTTCGTCCAGGTATATCCCCAGTCGTCGCTTCGAAGAATGCTGCCATTGTCCCCCACCGCACAGAGGGTGCCGGGGATCGTGGCGGTCATATTGTACAGCGCCGATGAGGTGGGTGGCGTCTGCGTGTCCCAGGTGACTCCGTAATCGGTGGAGATGAGCACCGCACCCGCGTCTCCCACGATCGTACCCATGGCACCTGCCGTGAATACACCAAAGAGCGCGTCCTGGGTGTAACTCTGCTGGGGATACCAGTTCTGACCGCCGTTCACGGTAATGATGATCGTGCCGTTCGCACCCACCACGGTTCCGACCTGAGGATCCTCGAAATGCATGGCGTAGAGGGATTGCGAGGTTCCGGTGGCGCAGGCGATCCATGAGCCGCCTCCGTTCGTGGTGCGGAGCACCGTGCCTCCCACGCCCGCAGCGAATCCGACGAGAGGAGAGATGAAGCGAATCGTGTTGAGGGTCATCGTCGTGCCACTGGGCTGGGCGCTCCAGTTCATGCCTCCGTTGGCACTGTACAGAATCGTACCGCCCGCGCCGCATACCCACACGTTGTTCGCGTCCGTGGCCGAGGCCCCGTAGAGATTCTGCGTCGTACCCGACACCTGGGGCGACCAGGATGCTCCACCATTGGCGCTGGCGAGAATGTCCCCATTGTCCCCCACCGCCCAGATCATGCCAGCGCCAAAGTTTGTCACCCCGTTCAGCGTCGTGCGGGATCCCGTGGTGATAGCGGTAAATGTGCCCGGCAGTGCAGCGGTATAAATTCCTCCAAATACCCCGACGGCCACGACGGTGGTTCCGGACGAGGCCAGCCCTTCGAGTCCATTCGTCGCGCCGGACGCGAAGGGGACCCAGATTTGGCCTCCATTCGTGGTGAAGAGCACGGTGCCCAATTCGCCCACGGTCACGCCGGTATTGAGGTCGAGAAAGCGAACCTTGTTGAGATCCGTGGTGGTATTGGTGGTTTGCCGCGTCCACTGAGCGCCGCCATTGGTGGTGCACAGAATGGTGCCGTTCGTGCCCGCCGCCCAGCCGTTCTGCGCATCCACGAAGAACACCCCGATCAGATCGAAGAGACCCGGACCCGGGATCGTGATGCTTGTCCACGTCTGCCCACCATTGGTGGTTTTTCGGATTGTTTTGGATGCACCCACGGCCCAGCCATTCTGGGCGTCGACAAAGAAGATATCGTTCAGATTGTTGGTCGTGTTGCTGGTCTGCGCCGACCACAGGGCTCCCCCGTTGGTCGTGTGTCGAACCATCCCCGCATCGCCCACCACCCAGGCTTCGGAAGACGAAATGGCGAAGATCTCGTTGATCCCCAATGTCACGCCGGAGGGCTGAGGAGTCCAGGAGAACCCTCCATCCTGGGTGAAGAGAATCGTACCATCGTCGCCCACGACCCAGGCGTCCATCGTCGTGGGGGCCGCCAATCCCCGCAGAAAACTCATCGTGCCGCTTGGTCGATGGCTCCAGGTTTGTCCGCCATTGCCGGACACCAGAATCATGCCTCCCCCTCCCACGGCCCAGCAGGTCGAGGATGCGGGAGAGAACTCTGCGCACCACAGGTCGTTGCCCTGGGGCGTGGGATTGTTCCATTGCCACTGTGCGACGGCGAGAGGACCCGAGGCCAGGACCAGAAGGGGCAGGAGGACGAGGAGGAAAGAGAACGGGCGAAGGGACATGGCTGAGCTGGGGTTGTGGCTTTGCTTCATGAATGCACGATGGATGAGGGACGATGTAAAGGTACGATCCCAAAGAATGAGATGCAGATGACCCTTCGTCGGGATGCGGTTCTCGGCGACCGTGTCACAGAAAGGTACGGGGAAAGGAATGGATCGATCCACCGTCAGCGGTACGCGGCGGACCTTGAGAAGACCACGGGGAGGGGAGGATTGTTACAGAGGAGGGAAGACGATCAGAATTCGATTTCCAAACCCGCAATGGGGAAAAACGCCCATTGGTACACGGTGTCCCGTGTGCCGTCGTCGTTGTACCGAATGCCCGCGACATTCTTCGTGTTGAGCACGTTTTGCACGGACAGATACAGTGCGAGATTCCAGGAGGACAGGTTCCAGCGGGACAGCCATGTCAGATCGAGGCGCTGGTAATCCGGATGTCGGGCTCCATTGATATCGCGGGTCCGAACCCAGGTTCCCGTGCCCCAGGCCAACCCCCCTTCGCGATGCTGTTCGGTGCTCAGATAGGTGCGCGGGGTGTAGGGCGTGCCCGAGGAAAACCGATAGCGGAGTCCGAATTCCATGTTGTCGGCGAAGGGCAGGAGATAGGAAGGATATCGAACAAACCAGGGCTGGGAGTCAAGAGAGGTTCGCAGTCCATGGACCACGGTGCCGAGCACCACGGTCAGGATTTGGGGATAGTCGTACGGCGCGGTGTAGTACTCGGATCGTGGGTGGACCCGTGGATCCTTCCATCGCGTCTCGCTGATGCTGTAACTGATCGTACCGAAGAAGTCGTCCACCAGTTTTTTCTGTAGAAAAAACTCCACGCCTCGACTCGTGCCTTCTCCGATGCTCAGCGTGCGATCGGATCGGAAGGTGGGATCGTCGTCATGCAGAAATTCTTCTGAAACGGGAAGATCGCGAAAGGATTTTTCATAGACCTCCACCGTCGCCTTGAGGCCTCCGTCCATGATGTGCTCGATCCCCGCCACGATATGGCGTGCATGGCTGTTGTCGAGATGACGATTCACCCCGGTGTTCCGGCGATCCATGTAGAGTGGATAGGCGAGGGTCTGCGAGTATTCTCCATAGGAAATATTCAGGGACGTGGAGGGCAGCACGCGCAGTGAGCCGCTCATGCGGGGACTCACCACGCTCTTTCCTGAATACGTGAAGTGATCGGCACGGAGGCCGAGCGTGACATGGAGGGCGTCGAACAGGCGGATCCGATCGGACAGGTAGGCACTCAGTTTCTGTTCGTCAAAGGTGGGCAGGGCGAGATCGATATATCCACCTCTGGTCACGACCTCGCGCTCAAAGTCTCCATTGCCATCGAGATCATAGCGGGCAGTATCGTTGTCCCAGGACGTGGTGGCAAGAAAGGGCAGATTGAACTTCACCTGGGCTCCGAACGCGATTTCATGTGCGGGATGGGGTGTGGTCACTCCATCGAGCTTGAAGATCCCTTCGGATTGATTGGAGGCCTCGTCGAATACATGCCGCGCATTCAAGACCTGTGTGTCCGAAACACGGCCATCAGCCGTGAACCGGCGTGCCGTATAGTCCATACGCACATCGGACCAATAGCTGTTGCCGATCCCCGCCAACGTCAGCACCGTGTACGTATGCTCGCTCCATAGACTGCGCAGACTCAGCCCTGCCGCATACTGGCGACTGTGAAAATCTACCGTGGCCACTCCCACGCTATCCTGCATCCCCGCCTTCTCCATCCGAGTCTCGTCGCTTTCTCCCGCGAAGAGGATGCGATCATCTCCGTAAATGCCGGAGAACTGGATGCGGTGCACATTCGAGAGATCGTACACCACCTTCCACTGGGCATCCCAATATCGAGGGATTGAGGTGAGCCCGATCGACGAGAGTCCCACGATCTCGTCGGCCACCTCGAGAAAACTCTTTCGTACCGACACCAGCCAGGATCCACGCTCCTGGGCGAATCCTCCTTCCAGCACCGCCGAAAATCCCGCCATGTTGAATCCCACGTTGGTGGCGAGCGCTCGGCGTCGATCGCCTTCACGGATGGTAATGTCCATCGCCGAGGACAGCTTGTCTCCATATTGCGCGCCAAAGCCGCCCGTCGAAAAGGTGATGTCCTCGATGAGGTCCACGTTCACCATGTTGATGGGTCCGCCGGAGTTGAACTCGTTCGGATAGTGATTCGTGGAGGGGATTTCCACATGATCCATCACGGTGAGGTTTTCGTTTGGCGAGCCACCCCGCACCAGCAATTCGTTGTTGTAGTCGTTGGAACTGGCGACCCCGGGCAGGATATGCATGATCCGCATCATGTCCATCGCCGATCCCGGAGATCGCTTGATCTCCTCGGCCTGGAGTCCGATGGAACTCACCACGTTGGTGTTTTTTCCCGAAGAGAAATAATCCGCCTGCACGACGACTCCATTCATGGACACCGCTTCCTCACGAAGAGTGATGGTGACCTGAGCCGGACGTCCCGTGCTGACCACGATATCGGTGGTGACCACCGTAGTGTATCCCACGTACGTCGTGCGCAGACTGTATTCCCCAACCGGCACGGAGAATCGAAACCGACCGTCTCCATCCGCCGTCGTTCCCATTCCTTCTCTCCCCACCACCTGGATCGTGGCGCCTGCCAGAGGGCGACGCGTGGACGCATCGATCACGACGCCGTGAATCAGTCCGGTATGAGACTGCGCTTCCGCGACGCACGAAAGCAGAACCAGAATGATGAAACAGAGACCGACAATTCGAACCGAACGGAACTGCGTCGAAGGAAGGAATGAGATGCGCATGAAGAAGGGGGGAAGAATGGAATGAAGGGAGGCGATCCTCCGGGGAAGGATGCCATACGACCTTCCCGGGGCAAAGTTACGAGCGGATCAGCACGCCCCTCCATCACTCGTGTCGAGCGATACCAAGCGGTGGAGCTGGCCCTGGGTGCCGGCCCGTCACAGACTAGAATGTGGTAAGACCGGGGATGACGATTTCGTTGGTGGTGGGATTCACCACGGGTTTGCGGGTCCAGCCGGTAGGCAGATTTTGCGAGCCGAAGATTTTAGATTCCGTGCCCACCACGTCGGCGTCCGTATACCGCAGCGTCACGGTGCAGGAGAAGGCGCTGATGCCACTCTGTCCCAGGGTCCAGTATCTCGTGAGATAATTCGTGAGCGCGGGATTGGAGGGGTGCTTCTGGTCGGCGAGCCGCAGTCCTGCCTTTGCGGACGAAAAAGTGCCGCTCGCGAAATTCATGGTCACGGGTGTGTACTCGGAGGTGCCATCCTCGTCTCCCACTGGAAAGGTGAAACTCGCGGGACCAGTGAACGCACGGGTCAGGAAGCCCGAACCCGTCGGGACGATCATAGCCGAGGCCGATGAGGTCGCGGGAAGAATGATCCCGGCGCCCAGCGCGCAGTCATACGGTCCGAGGCGGAGATTGCCACTCGTAAGTCTCAGGGTATCATTGACGGTGAGTTCTCCGGAGAGCGTGATTCCGGAGGCGCGGTTGAGAGAGAGACTGCGCAGGGTCACGGTCGGAAGCGTCAGGGCCGTTCCCGTTCCCGCGACAATGAGACGAGCGCTGCTTCCTCCCACCAGAAGGCCGCTCGTGGCTTCCAGGGTTCCATGCAGGGTGAGGGCGCGGGTCCCCAATGAAAGCGATCCCCCGAGGAGACGCAGTGCCGACGCGATGCCCACATCTCCACCGAGAGAGGCGGTGATGCCCACGCTGTTGACAGTGATGCTGTCGTAGCCCATGAAGCCCGGCAGTGTGCCCGAGCTAGTGAGAGTGCGACTCAGGGTGAATTCATCCGCTCCCATGTCGGGCGCACTCGCGTCCCGGCTCTGCCCATCCGGATCGGGAAGGGTTTCCGGCAGCGGCTGCCCTGCCCGCGAGCCCTGCGGAACGGGATCGTACCCGCTCCCGGTGGCGATATGCACATCGGTGGAGGACGAAACCAAGGGATCGACATTCAGGGAAAGCCCGTCGGCACTGCTCGCCGTGCGCCATTGGCTCAGGGTACTGCGAGCCGCGCTATTGATGTACCCAAGGGAGGCGGAAGCCGATCCGGCAGCGACACTGCGCAGGATATTGCTGTTGACGATGTCCGTGGCATAGGAGGTCGCACGGGAATAGTGGGCATAGAATTTGGCCGCGGCAGAGGCGGTGCCGTTCACCTGGAGAATGGAATTCCGAAAATCCAGACTATCGGAAAACGTGGTCACAAGGGGATTGCCGTTCGTGAAGGCCGCGACCACGCCCGTGCCCGCACCTAACGTGCCCGTCAGGTGCACCGTGTTGTGCCAGTACCGATCCTTGTATCCGCCGTTGGCGTTTATCCCCGACAGGAGCATGCTCGTGCTCGTCCCGCTGGACGTCAGATCAGCAATGCGCGTCCCCGCCACCAGATTCGACGAGGGAAGAGACGAGGTGGAAAACTGCGTGGTGGAGAGGGTGAGCCCATACACTGGTGTGGTGGACGATCCGGTGTACGAAATTCCGTGGATGAAGGTATTGAGCACGCGGCAGGCCCGGGCTTCCTGCAGGGACAGTCCGAACACCGATCCTGATCCCGCGCCACGGACTTCCTGGATCTCGTTTCCGTCCACCAACGCGGTGCGCGGAAAGCGCAGAAGAAGGCCTCCCACTCCAAGTCCGTACCCCCCGGTCGCGCCAATGGCACAGGATCGGACGATGAGACTATCGTCGGGAAAGGCGGGTGAGCGTCCATGCCAGACCATCCCATGCTGTGCGCTCTGAAACAGCACATTGTCCACCGTCGTGTGACTGTGCGCGCTCAGCGCCGTGTCCGTCGTCGATACCCCGCTTCCGCCGCCATAGAGAGCCGCAAAGGTGCCCGACACCCCACTGCCGCGCAGGACCAGATTTCGAATCGTGTTGTGCGTGGCGCCATCGGATGCGGTGGGACTCTGCACGCGAAGCACCGTCGAGGTCGGTGTGGCGGACGTATTCACGAGAGTCAGGTGACGACCCGAGAGCCCTGTGGCACTTCCATCGAGATCCACATAGTCGGCGCCCGACAGTCGAAGGATTGCGGTATCGCTGGATGCGGAGAGTGTGATGGTGGTGGCCGAGTCCGGAGCGATGCGCAGTCGGGCATCGGCTCCCGCACCGGCGAGGGCGGAAATGGTAACGGGCAGAGCATCTTCCTCGGTCACCGAATAGCTGGACGTAAGGAGTAGGGACGTGGGGCCCTGGAGTTCCTTGGTGGCGAGATCGGCCAGGGCCGCCGTGAGATCCACAAACTGACATCCGGCGCTCGGAGTGGTGCCGGTTCCACCAATGCGATAATTGCCTGCGGCAAAAGTCGGAACCGCAGCCACGAGCAGAGGGCGCAGGCGAAGGTCGTTGGCATAGGACGCCCATGACGCACCGGATTTGGTGTTGGAACGACCATCGGGGCTCCCATTATCCACGCTGAACGAGGTCGTCGACCCCGCAGTGAAATAGGCCACCAGATGATACACCGTTCCCGAAGCGAGAGTGAGCCCCGTTCCGGTGAGGGACACGGCATTCCAACTGAAGGGAAGAACGTCGGCACGGGCGATGGACACGCTCGACCCCAGTTTGGCCAGGGGCTTGCCGCTCCCATTGTCGGACCAGATCTCGAAGATCAGAGAGCCGGTGAATCCCACCGTGCTGCCGAGATGGAAATAGGCGGTGGCGGGTCTTGCGGTCCAGGTGGGTGTGAAGCGAACCGCGATCAGGGTCCCCGCACTCACGGACAGTGTATTGTCGGATTTCCACTGATCCACCGCGTGGAGGGCCGTGCTTGAGGGAAGGGAAATTCCGGTGAGGACCCGCATGGCGCGATAGACATTGAGTTTGCCGTAACCCCAGTGGTTCGAAGGAAGAGAGGCGCGGGTCATGGTATCCGTCGTGGCGGTGGCTTGCAGCAGGTCCCGGATGTCGGTGCCCGAGAGAAGGGGATTGCGCTGCAGGAGCAATGCGGCGGCTCCGCAGGTGACGGGACTGGCCATGCTCGTGCCCTGGGTCAGGCGTTGCTTCCCATTCCCCATTAATTCACTCGCGGACACACCGATGGTGGAGGAACTGGTCGAGACGATCCCTTGTCCCGGTGCGGCCAGATCGGGCTTGATCGCGCCGGTGCGCGTGGGACCCTTGCTACTGAAGGACGAGAGGGAGTCGGAATTGTCGGACGTGGTGCTGTAGAGCCAATTGCTTCCGTTGCTCGAGGTCCATCGCCACCGGCTCACCCAGGACCCCGCCACCACGGCCGTGGCGGCCGTGTTGTTGACCGTGGACGTTTGATCTCCTCCGGACAGCGTAATGGTTTTCGCGGGATTGCCGATGCTCCAGTCCCAGAGCCAGCAATGCCAGGTGGAGGCGCTGCCCGAGGCGTTGGAAAGGAACACCTTCCACACTCCTGCCGCGGGTGGTTTCGCGGTGGTGGAATCGTACCAGTACGCATAGTGCTGGACGTCCCCATTCCCGGGGTCCGTGCCGTTGTACAAATAGAGCGTCCCGCTGTTGTTGGTTGTCGACAGATCGAAGTTCGCACGGCATCGCACCGTATCATTCAGAGGGGACACCACGGAAAAGGAGAGGTTCCCCGACCCGTCGTGCCAGAGATCGATGCCGAAGGCATCATTGCCCGCACCGCTCAACGGGGTGTAGGCAGGCACGGTGATCAGCAGGGAATCGGTTCCTCCCGTGGGAAGAGTGCGGGACAGGTGGATGGGACTCCCTCCGCTGTTGCCCGCCGCCATGGCTACCACGCGTCCTGTTCCGGAAAAGGCATCCACTCCCACGCTCATCGCATCGGTACCGTCGTGGGGTCCGTCGTTCGAGCCCAGACTGATGTTGACGGCGATGGGGCGACCCAGGGCCGTGGCCTTGGCGCGCAGCCAGGTCAGGCCATCCACGATGTCGCTGGTGTACATGCTGGTCTTCACGAACAGGATGTCCGCTTCCGGCGCCATGCCCTGGTAGCGGCGATTCGGGAGGGATTGTCCGTTCCCGGCCGCGATACCGGCCACGTGCGTACCATGCCCGTTGACGTCGTTGCTGCGCACGAATCCCGCGGGACTTCCATCCAGCTCGTTGTTCAGGTGCGTCTGCGAATACTCCACGCCATAGGCGAATCCGGAAGGAGAGGATTCTCCGCTCCCCGGCGTCAGGGTCTGATCCCAGATCGCCACCACGCGGCTTTTCGTGGAATCGGACAAGGACCGGAAATCCAGATGCTTCCAGTCGATCCCCGAATCGATGACACCCACCAATACTCCTTTCCCTTTGTACTCAGTGCGATTGATCATCCCTGCGTGGAGCAGATCTGCGCCGGTGAGGGATCTCGCGAGGTCGTTGAGATAGTCCATGCGTCCCGACGCCTTCACCATGCGGATGCCTGGTACCGCGATCACGTCCAGGAGCTGGCGCGAGGTGAGACGGGCCGTGCAGAAGCCGGGGAGGATGGAGTGAATGGCCCAGTCCAGTGATGGAAGCGCCTCGGGATGATCGCAATACACGATCACCGCGTACATCGGTTCTCCGTTGGCATCGAGGCCCGCGATCTCGGGGAGGGGAGCACCGGAGCGAATCCCTCGGTCAGGAAGGTCACGAGCCACTGCGGCACGCAAACGCGGATCGAGGTGGGAGAGCGCCTCGCGTGGATCAGGATTCTGCGCATGCAGAATCGAGACGACGAGGAACGGAAGCAGAAGGATCAGGCGTTTCATGACTGAAAGTATTCCGAGCGTGCGGGAGATGCAAGACGAGAGCGAATCTTCCGTGCACACTTTTCCACTCTCGAGCAGGAATTCCGTCTTCGCGGATTCCTGTGTATTTTTTCACTCACCCCACAACTTCGGAGACGCCATGGAATTCACGATCAACCATCAGCCCTCCTTTTCCACCCTCCGCATCGGCTTTCATCGTGGCGAGACTTTTCGGGCCGAAGCAGGGGCCATGCTCGCGATGACGCCCTCGATCGAACTCGAGGCGAAATCTGCTGGAAAAGGATTTCTCGGGACGCTCAAAGCCGCCGTAGGCGGAGAGAGTTTCTTCGCATCGCTGTTCACCGCCAAGGACGAAGGCGAAGTGCTTTTAGCTCCCGCCACGCAGGGCGACATCATCCAACTCGAAATGCGGGGCAACGTCATCCTCTGCGAAGGAGGCGCCTATCTGGCGGGACATCCCGATCTTGAAATCAGTACACAGGGCTCCTTCCGCGCCATGATCGCGGGCGAAGGACTCTTCCTTCAAAGGATCACGGGGCAGGGTCCCGTGTTTCTGAGCGCCTATGGGGCGATCATCAAGAAAACGCTGGGAGAAGGAGAGCGGTACATTGTGGACACCGGTCACATGGTCGCGTTCGACGGCACCATGCATCATCAGATTCGCAAGGTGTCGCGCGGGCTGTTCTCCACCCTCGCCTCAGGAGAGGGTTTGGTTGTGGAATTTACCGGACCCGGAACCGTGTGGATGCAGACCCGCAATATCAGCGCGTTTGCCAAACTTCTGGAACGACTCCTTCCCAATCGATCCTAAAAATGACAAAGGGCCGCCGAAGCGGCCCTTTTCTCTATCCAGGAGAGGCTCGTTATTCCTCGATCACAGCGCCAGTGGGACAGGCTTCCATGCAGGAGGGAGAGTCGGCATAGCCTTCACACTTCGTGCAGATATCCTTCACAATGAAGGTGTAGTCGTCGGAAAGCGGGGCATGAGTTTCACCGTTCAGGGTATATTCTTCGCCAGACGCGAAGATGGCATTGCTCGGGCACTCGTCGATACACGCGTTGCAGTTGATGCATTCGTCCGTGATGTACATGACAGACAACCTGTGATAGTGAAGGAATGAGTGAAGCAACCTGCTTCGAGTACCAAAATACACAGAATGTCTGAATTCCAAAATCGGCGAAACTTTTCCCCATGAAAAAAAGTTCCCACTCCCTGGAAAAAGGTCATGATATGGTAATGCCCCGGTAACACTCCGGTAAAACCGGAAGGGCATATTGCGTACGCCCACCTCAACGAGCGAAAAGAGAGGCGGTCATCAGCATCCCACCTCCCCTCGGCGGCTTCCCCAGCCGCCGCCTCTCTTTTTCGGCGTGGTCACTTTCCGTACTTTTCTTGGGTTCCAGACCCACCCGTCTCCCTCTCGCCACCGACACGAATGCCGATGCTCTCACCCCGAACCCTGTCGATTCTGAAGACGACCGCCACTGCTCTCATTGTCGGGTTGTCCATTTATTTCTCCGTGTGGAAAGTGGACTTCGTGGAACTGGGAAAGAGCTTCGAGCGCGTGAATTACGGACTCGCCGCTCTGATTTTTCCCTTGACCATCCTTTCGCATTGGATTCGAGCGGTTCGGTGGAAGGTGATGGTGCGAGGGCGGTATCCCACTCTGGGCCTTGGGCCTCTGTTTGCGGGCGTCATGGTGGGCTATTTCATGAACAACCTGATACCCCGATCCGGGGAGCTGGCCCGGCCCTGGGTCACAAGCCAGGAAGTGAAGGACGTGCCCTACAGCGGATTGCTGGGTACCATTATCATCGAGCGCTTTCTCGACGTCCTTGCGCTTCTCGCGTTTGTCTTTACGTTGCTTCTGCTGGACGGAAGTATGTTGAAGGGGTTCGAGGGATATGGACTCAGCATGTCCACCATTCAGAATCTCTTCTATCCTGCCTTTGCGCTGGGGCTGCTGATCCTCATTATTGCTCCCAGCCAGCTCGGGATGACCCTTGCCCGGTGGGCCGTTCGTCCTGTGCCCGCCCGTGTGGCGGAAAAAATCCTGTCCCTCTTTTCGAATCTGCAGGACGGTTTTCGCTCCTTGCGCACCGTGTCACAAATCCTTCAGGCCATTGGGTACACGGTGGTGATGTATCTGCTCTATCTGCTTCCGATGTATCTCATGCTGTTTGCCTTTCCCGACGAGATCGCTCCCACCTCGGCCCTTCTCGACGCGGGAAAGATTCTGGCATTGACCTCCCTCGCCTTCGCCGTTGCCCCCACTCCCGGGGCCTTCGGGGTATTTCATGTGACGGCCCGCGTGGCCGTGATGAACATCAGCGGATTCACCTACGCGAATGCTGTCGCCTATGCCGCCATCACGCATTTCGTGAATTATGTCTCCGTGATGATGGTGGGAGGCTGGTATCTGGCGAAGATGAATGGATCGGTGTGGGAGATGGTGCAGAGAAAAAGGTGAAGGGGAGAGGCGAAGCTATCGCCGATTCGGATACTGAGCTGGATTATTCTGAATGTAGCGCCGAAATATTTCAAGGGTGTGGACGTCTTCGATGATGATGTCCCAAAACCGTGTCTGCCACAGGGCACACCCGGGACATTTTCGAAGAACATTGATTTTTCGCGCAGAAAATGATTTGAACGCACGCACCACCTCTGACAGGGAAACCGGTGCGCACGTATGCGATGGACATGCCGTGACGGATCGTCGTTTGCCGCCCCCGCGTTCATCGCCGCCGCATACGCCGTTGATGCCGAAAATCGCATGGACATGGTCTGGCATCACGACATGGCGATCGATCGTAACGGTTGGATAATGATTCGGGATGTCGAGAAGGCAATGTTCGGCGATCTTTCCACATTCCGAAAGATGCATCTGTCCCTGGATTACCCGACCAAACACGGGGCGACGCCAATGTGTGACGGTGGTGACGAAATACCATCCTGGGGTGGAATAGTCCCACCCAGGATACCGCGCGGATTCAACCCGATACCTGTTTTTGTACAAGGTCATGATATGCTCCCCTTCGAACAATACAATTGACGATCGCAAAGTGGGATGAAATTCCTCCACGATCCAGTCCATTCCTACTCTCCAAAGAAAGTTGCAGACGTCTCGAATTGACTCTTCCCTCCCACCTCTCTAACTTGCCTCGTTGGAACGCCATAATACCGGAGGTCCCCATGCGTCGTGCTGCGACACTTTCCTTCCTCTCTCTTTCCGTGACCTGGATCCTGATTCTGTTCGGTATCGCGGGCGGAGACCTGTATTCCCAGATTGCGACACCGGATCAGGACGCGGTCACCATGCCTCGTGTGGAAAAGGTTCGTGCCCGCTTCGAGTATTTCTGGAATCGTGTCTCCTATCCTGGTGGCCAGGTGCCCTCAGGCGCGCGGACCCAGGCCTTCTGGCAGTCTCAGAAACTCCCTGCCTTCGCCCCTTCCGTGCGTCATGCGGGGATGGATCTGACTTGGGTGAACAAGGGCCCCGACAATATCGGCGGCCGGATTCTCGCCATCGCGGTGAACCCAAAGAATCCCCGCACCATCTTTATCGGCGCGGCCAATGGGGGCGTGTGGCGGACCTTTGACGAAGGTGCGTCATGGCATTCCGTATCCGATGATTTTCCCACCCAGGCCATGGGCGCCATCGTCATCAATCCCGTGGACACCAACATCGTCTATGCGGGAACGGGGGAGGCCAGTTTCGGTCAGCACACCTTCGATGGGGCGGGCCTGATGAAAAGCACGGACGGCGGTACGACCTGGTTTCAGATCGGTCAGTCCACCCTGCCCGATTTTGCGCGATTCAGTGACTTCGCAATTAATCCCATCGACCCCAATATCCTCTATGCGGCCCTGCCCGATGGCATGCGGTCCGATACCCTCGCGGGCATCTGGCGGAGTAAGGATGGAGGACTCACCTGGGCACTCGTACTCACGGGGGTGATGACCGACATCGTCATCAACCCTATTGACCCGAGCATCCTGTACACCGTCTCGAGCGTGGTGTTTGGAGGAGGTTCGGCGGCGCGCTTCGGCATGTATAAAACCACCGACGGGGGAGAGAGCTGGTTTCCGGTGGATATGGGACTTCCTTCCACTCAGATGGGAAGAACGAGTCTGGCAATCTGTGCGACACAACCAGATATCCTTTTGGCAGGCGTGTCGGAGATCACCGGAAATGAACGCACATGGCTGAAGGCCCTGGTGAAATCCACAAATGGCGGAACCACGTGGACTCCCCTGACCGTGCCCTTCGATTATATGGTCTCTCAGGGTTGGTACGATAACATCGTGGGGATCCATCCCACCAATCCCAGCATTCTCTACGCCGGGGGCGTGAAGCTGATTCGGAGCGGGGACGGGGGCACGACATGGGAACGGATTCCGGATCAGGGGTTCGGTGGTATCCTCCATGTGGATCAGCATGCCATCGAATTCAATCCCCTCGATCCCGATCGCGTGTACATTGGCAATGATGGCGGATTCTACATCGGAACGCAGGAAGGGAAGAACTGGATCAAGAGCGATCTGGGTCTTTCCATTACCCAGTTCATCGGAGGCGCCATGCATCCCACCGACGAGCGGTTCCTGTTTGGAGGAACCCAGGACAACGGTTCCATGCTCTCGACGGGAGCGCCTCGCTTCGATCCGGTTCTGTATGGCGACGGAGGCAACGGCGCGGTGAATCCCGCGAAACCGAACGTCCTCTACACCACCCAGGAGAACCTCTCCCTGCATCGGTCCGATGACTTCGGTCGCACCTGGATCCGTGCCCTTGGCGACATCGCGGTGCAGAGCAGTCTGTTCTACATCTCCTATGCGATGGACGAGAAAAATCCCGAAACCCTGCACCTCGGCACCTATCGCATGTTCAAGACGACGAATGAAGGACGCAACTGGACCCTCGCCAAGGATTGCCTGTTTCCAACCGGCACCTCCTGCTATTACATCAGCGCGGTGAGCGTGGCCCCCTACAACAGTAACCTGGTGATGGCGGGCGCAACGGGAGGAATGGTTGCCCTGTCGCAGGATGCCGGCACCACCTGGAACGTGCTCCCCACGACAGATCTCCCAGCAGCCTACTGCAGCGCGGTGCGGAGTTTTCGCGCCAACGAAATTTATGCGACCTATTCCCGCTACGGGGTGTCGAAGGTGTGGCATTCCACGGATCTGGGCGTGACCTGGACGGACCGGAACGGGGATCTGCCCGATATTCCGGTCAACGACATTCTCGTGCTGGACAATACGATCCTTCTCGGTACGGACCTCGGTTGCTTCGCCAGCACCGATCAGGGGACGCACTGGACCCGCTTCGGCAGCGGAATGCCCGCTCTCTCGGTTCAGAAACTGATCTGGCATTCAGAGACCGGCATCATTCGCGCCATCACGCACGGCCGCGGAATGTATGATCTCGTGTGGAACGCTCCTTCGGCCAAGGCACCAGTGTTCCTGTCTCAGGCTCCCGCTTCCACGCTCGAACCGGGACAGCCGTTCACCTACGTCCCCGTTGTGTCCGCCCGGCCTGCTCCTCGCTTCCGCCTGCTCGAGGGCCCCTCCGACGCTACCTGCGATCCCGTGCATGGCATCGTGAGATGGAATGGGAACGCTGCCTCCGCTCGCTTCCGGCTCGAAGCCAGCAATAGCGAAGGGACCGCCGAGCAGACCTTCACCCTCGGTACTCACGCCGCGCCGACAGGAGCGTGGAAGGTCACCACACAACACTTCCCCGAAGAGGTGCAGTGTCTTTCGAATGTGGGTCGCAGCATTCTGTGGGTGGGACAGGATTCGGCAAAGGTTTCGATCTCCCAAGATCGCGGTCTCACCTGGTCTCACGTCTCCATTCCCGGCACCCGGGCAGCGGTATTTACCATCGTGCCCTTCGATGCACGCTTCGCCTATGCCGGAACCCGTGATGGACGGGTGGTGAAGACCGAGGACGGGGGACTGACCTGGACGACCCTGTTGTATCGTACGAACAGTGGATTCGGGAATCTCCACTTCTGGTCTCGCACCGAGGGCATTGCCGTCACTGTGGGAGACAAGGATTCCGCTGATGTGTTTCTGACGCAGGATGGAGGCGCAACCTGGACGCGGCAATTCCCTCGCCCCTTTGCCCGGGCGCCCATCAACCGCACGATGACCTTCCTCGATCGCGACAACGGATGGTTCGCGTCGTCCAATATCGGGCGCTCTCCAGCGGGAGATGCGTTTGTGCTCCGCACGACCAACGGGGGAAGGAACTGGACTGCGTATTCGAGCATCACACCCGCCGTTGGTGGCGTGGGATTCCTCTCGAAAACCGCAGGATTCCTGGTGGACAACGTGACGGGAGGAACCCGCCGGACCACCAATGGAGGCGTGGCCTGGCGCACCACCACCTATCCCATGAATCGTTCCCGTTGCGCGGGCATCTGGGCCGACTCGGCCAGCCGCATCACGGCGGTGGCGACCGACAGTGCCGTGTGGTTCAGCAGAGATCTCGGCACGACCTGGACGAGAACCGCGCTCGTTCTCAGCGGGTTTGTGCAGGACATGGCCTTTGCCGATTCCACCCTTGGTTGGGTGATCACGAAGAACGGGGTCTTGCAGGAACTCCTCGCCAATCCCCTGGTGGGCATTGCCGCAGGTCCCGACGCGTTGCCCCGTGAGAACACCCTCGGCCAGGCCTGGCCGAATCCCTCCACGATTCGGGATGCCTCGATCCTCATTCCGTTCCGCCTCTCCCGTCCCTCGCCTACCCTGCTTCGCGTGTTCAACAGCGGGGGCAAGCAGGTGGCCGTGATTGTGGATCGCGATATGCCGGCCGGAGACCACACTGCGGTCTTCGATGCCAGCGCATTGCCTGCTGGCATGTACTTCTATACCCTCGATCTGCCGGGCTTCCGCATGACGGGGAGGATGGCGGTGATGCGGTAGAGAGGGCCTCGAGCCGGTCCACGAAGTCCCAGATGGTACACCTGTGCTGTGCATCATCGTGTTGCGGTTTGTGACCGTGCCTCCCCACGGGTTCCTTCCGGGACAAGGTCCAACAGCACCTCGGATTCCCTCCCCTGTCAAGGAGGTAATTTCCGTCTTGTTCATAGCCCTCGTGGTCAATAGCTTGCAGGCACTTTCAAGGTGGAGGTGTGATGCGCAAAGTGTATCGCTGCGCATGGTGCCTGGAGCTCAATGAGCTCCTCGTCGACCTCTCTGCGGGCACGAATCAGATGTACACCGAGGACTGCGAAGTCTGTTGCCGTCCCAACCTCATCCGTGTCCATATTGACGAGGAAAACCGGCGGGTGGAAGTCACCAGCGAGCAGGAAGGATAGACCCAGTCCAGTGGTACGAGAAGTGACCCACCCGTGAGGGGATACTGGCTCGGTTCTTGCGAGGCGATACGAAGCGAGTGCGCCGAAGGGGAAGAGTGTGCTTCGCCGAGGCGGGGAATCTGCGTGATCTGAACAGGAATTAGGTGAGATCGGCGGGCGGAGATTGCCCCTTGGCCGCGAGGACGAGGTCGAGCATCTCGCGCACCGCTCCCTGTCCCCCATTCTGCCGTGAGACACAGTGCACCGCGATGCGCACTGAAGGATGGGCATTGCGTGGACAGCTCGCGAACCCGACATGCTTGATGACGGGCAGGTCGAGCACATCGTCGCCCATGTAGCCGATTTCGTCATCGGTCAGACCGTACAGGGATTTGAAATCCTCGTAGGCAGCGATCTTGTTCAGTGCACCCTGATAGAGATCCACGATATGGAGTTCCCTGGCGCGAAGGGCGACCACATCGGAGGCGCGGCCCGTGATGATACCGATGCGGATGCCCGCATCCTGGGCAGCGCGGATCCCATGGCCGTCCCGCACGTGGAAGGTTTTCGATTCGATACCCGAGGCGGAGTAGGTGATGCCTCCGTCGGTCAGGACCCCGTCCACATCGAGCAGGAAGGCACGCAGGCGTTCCAAGCGATGGCGATGACGGGAAAGGATGCGATCGGTAAACGAGGGGAAGGTCATAAAGCACCATCCAGGGTACGACGAACCCGGTCGAGAGCCAGGACGGCATCGAGCAGAACGGGAAGGCGATCGAGGGCGAGCTGACTCCCCGCGTCGCTGAGAGCCTGGCTGGGATCGGGGTGAGTTTCGAGAAAGAGCGCGTCGATGCCCACGGCCACGGCGGCCCTGGTCAGGGCGGGCACGAAGGCGGGACGGCCGCCGGAGACGCCGCCCTGGCTGGGAATCTGCACCGCATGGGTGGCATCCATCACCACGGGATATCCCAGGCCGCGCATGATGACCAGGGAGCGCATGTCCACGACGAGGTCGTGATATCCGAACGTCGTGCCCCGTTCAGTGAGAAGCACCCGGGGATTGCCGGTGGATTCCACTTTTTCGGCAGCATGGGCCATATCCTCAGGCGCGAGGAACTGTCCCTTCTTGATGTTCACCGCCCGTCCCGTCTCGCCGGCCGCTACCAAGAGGTCGGTTTGGCGGCAGAGAAAGGCGGGGATTTGGAGCAGATCCGCGACCTCAGACGCAGGGCCGGCCTCTTCGGGAGCATGAATATCGGTAACGATGGGAAGGTGGAATTGCGCCTTCACCTCGGCCAGAATGCCCAGCGCTTCGTCGATGCCAAGGGTGGAAAATCCCGTCCTACTGGTGCGGTTGGCCTTTTTGTAGGAAGATTTGAACACCAGGGGCATCGATCGTTCTTCGCAGACACGAGCCAGCGTTTCCGCCACACGGAAGACAAGATCCCGACTCTCGACAACACAGGGTCCGGCGAGCAGAACCAGGGGAAGCTCTCCTCCAATCGTCAGAGATCCGACGGGAACGGCACGTGTCATCCTGCCTTGCCCTCGATTTCCTGTTGCAGTCTTTCCGTACGGTCGGCAATCTTCAGGGCCTCGAACACATCATCGAGATTCCCTTCCATGATGTCCGACAGATTATACAACGTCAGGCCAATGCGATGATCGGTCATGCGGTTTTGAGGGAAGTTGTATGTCCGAATCTTGTCCGATCGGTCGCCACTCCCCACCATCGAACGTCGGGCTGCGGTGATTTCGGCCGTCTGTTCCGAGAGTTTTTTCTCATAGAGTCGGGCCCGGAGCACCTTCATGGCCTTCTGCCGATTCTTGAGCTGGGATCGCTCCTCCTGACACGAGACCACGATTCCGGTGGGAATATGCACGAGACGCACGGCGGTTTCCACCTTGTTGACATTTTGCCCGCCCTTTCCTCCGGATCGAAAAATGTCGATGCGAATCTCGGCTTCGTCGATGTGCACGTCGATGTCCTCGGCCTCGGGCAACACCGCCACGCTTGCCGCTGAGGTGTGGATGCGTCCGCTGGCCTCGGTGGCGGGTACCCGCTGCACACGGTGCACCCCGCTTTCGAATTTCATCGTGCCGAAGACATCCTGCCCGGAGAGCCCAAAGGTCACCTCCTTCATTCCGCCAATTCCGGACTCGTTCAGAGAGATCAATTCCTGGATCCAACCCTTCTGTTCAGCATAGCGGGAATACATGCGGTACAAATCGGCAGCGAACAACGCGGCTTCATCCCCTCCCGTGCCGGCGCGGACCTCAACGATCACGTTCTTGCTGTCGTCTGGGTCTCGAGGGAGGAGAAGAACCTTCAGCTCCTGTTCGGCCCGATCGGCTGCTTCTCGGAGGTCCTTGAGTTCCTCGCGTGCCATCTGGACAAGTTCAGCGTCTGATTCCTCGTTCAGAATTTCCTCATGCCCCGCGATATCCTGGACAAGGGAGCGATAGCGAAGAAACTCCTGCACGATGGGTTCGAGTTGACTGCGCTCCTTGGCCAGTCGCATATAGGCGTCGGGATCCGACACGACTTCGGGATCTCCCATGCGGGCGTTGAGTTCCTCGAAGCGTGTGACGGCGGCATCCAGTTTATCGAACATGAGAACCTGAGAAATGACGGACTTTATTCATCTCCCAAATATACGAGGAAAGGCTGCGGGAAGCGATATAAAACCATGGAAGTGAAGGAGATGGGAGAAACTTTTCACGTCGTGTAACAAAATGTTCTTTCATTTCATCTCATTATTGAGCAACTTGGAATCCAGTCATTATCTCGAGGATTCTTCATGAAATATATCCGTACTCTGTGTTTGTCCCTGATCGCCATCGTGCTGGTGGGCACCGCGCATCTGACGCCTCTTCATGCCCAGAGCTTCGAAGTCAGCACCACGACGGTGGATCTTACCGGTCCCGCCTCCGATCCCTTCACCCCGCATGTGGACTTGAAGAATCTGACGAGTCGGAAACTGGACATCCGCATTCTGATTACAAAATACCAGATCCCGACGGGCTGGTTCTATTCGATGTGTCTGCACGAATGTTGGGGTGAAGGCAATTACGATGTGTATGACTGGCTGGAAGGGAACGAGACCGCGTCCTTCAAGCCCTCCTTCGATCCCTCCGGGATTCCAGGCGAAGCGCTCGTGGAATTGCGGATCTCCCTGGCGGACGATCCGGGCGAATTCTACGAGGTTACCATCAGGGTGAAGGCCACCTCCACCACTTCCGTGGTAAAAACGTCCGTTGCCCGCTCCCTGGCTCTTGCCCAGAACTATCCCAACCCGTTCTCCCTGGGCAGCACTCCGTCTACTACCATCACCTATTCCCTCCCCAGAACGGGTGCCGTGTCGCTCAAAGTGTATAGTCTGCTGGGAACCGAAGTCCGCACGCTCGTGCAGGGTCTCCAGGAACTTGGACCACACGCCATCCAGTGGGACGGACGGGACAACAATGGATCGATGCTCCCTCCGGGCGTCTATCTCTACAAACTCTCTGCGGGACGTGAAAGTCAAACTCGTCGCGTGCAACTCACTCGCTAGTCGAAGTGAAGATTCACCAAGGCAGTCCTTCGCGACTGCCTTTTTTTTATCCCTGAGTTTGCGGATTTTTGGCATCCACTGCCTGGAGTCATGCATCCCATGCCCCGTCGCCGTTTCTTGTCTCTGATGTTCCTCGTTCTACTCGTGAGTCTGCTCGACTCCCTATCCGGGCGAGCTCAGGATGCCCCTTCCGTGCAGGTGTCCGATCAGGGAGAAGCCGTCCTGCGGATCACCACTACGGATCAGGGGACCTTGCGCTTCAGGGAATCGGACTGGGATCTGACCGTCGAGGGCATACGGGGCCATGCTCGGGTAGAACCAGCCGTGGGACCCGCCTACGACGCGGACACCGTGCTCTCCTACTTTTCGGTCGCCGCAGCGGCCTCCGATGGTCGCGCGACGTCCCTGAAGCAATACCTCCTGACAGTTCTCGGTATCATCCTCGTGATCGGCCTCGCCGCCATCGTCCTCTACGCAGCTTTTCTCGCAACGGATCGCTGATTCTCCTTCATGGATTTTCTTACCGTTGTCATGATCGCCTTCGCGCTCGCGGTGGACGCCTTTGCCGTGGCCCTGTCGGCAGGGGCGGCCCTGGGTCGCGCCGACAGGCGGCAGACCTTTCGGCTTTCCTTCCATTTCGGTCTCTTTCAATTCATGATGCCGATTCTCGGCTGGTTGGCCGGAATTCAGGTGGAACACATCATTGCGGCGTACGATCATTGGGTGGCTTTCACGCTCCTGGCGATTCTGGGCGGGAAGATGGTCATTTCCGGCATCCGGGGTGATGCCGATCGGGTGACGGCCGACGTGACCCGCGGGTGGACGCTCATCGGACTCTCGGTGGCCACGAGCATTGATGCCCTTGCGATTGGCTTCAGTGTCGCCGTGATGCAGGTCGATATCCTCTGGCCCAGCATCGTCATTGGCATCGTGGCGGGGGCTATGACCTTTCTCGGCATACGACTGGGAGAGAAGGTGGGGGCGGCGGTGGGTCCCCGCATGGAGCTCGTCGGCGGTCTGGTGCTGATCGGAATCGGAAGCAAGATCGTGATCGAACATCTTGGACTGTTCCTATAAAACGACGCCCCGCCGAAGGAGGCGGGGCGCAAAACGTTCGACAGTACATACGAGGTGCTATTCGAGGGGACCGACTGCGGCCTCGACGGTGTCGAGGATCTCGCCCGAGCGAACCACCTGCATCATCGTGTTGTGATCGGGGTAGAGAGGCCGATCGACTTCGAGGTGCTCCACGTGGCGACGAACGACTTCGCGGGCCGTGCGCACGCCAAGCCCCGGCGTGAAGTCGCGGAAGTCGAGTGCCTGGGCGGCCGCGATGAATTCAATGCCGAGCACGCCGTAGGCATTGGCCAGAATCTGAGCGTTCTTGATCGCAGTGTTCATGCCCATGGAGACGAAGTCCTCCTGGTCGGCGGCGGCCGGTATGGACTGGATGCTGGCCGGTGCCGAGAGAATACGTTGCTCCACGATGAGATGATCGGCGGTGTACTGGCTGAGCATGAGTCCCGAATAGAATCCGGGGCTGTGCGCGAGGAAGTCCGGCAGTCCCTGGCTCAGGGCGGGATTGGTGAGTCGATTCAGGCGTCGTTCGCTGAGCACGCACACCATGGTGATGGCTGTTCCCGCCAAATCCATAGGAAGGGATACCGGGCTCCCCTGGAAATTTGCGCCGGTCAGCGTGAGATTGAGTTCGGGCACGAAAATGGGATTGTCACCGACTCCATTGAGTTCGATTTCCACCTGAGAGCGGGCGTAGGCGATGGCGTCGCGGGCGGCTCCGATCACCTGCGGCGTCGAGCGCATGGAGTAGGCGTCCTGCACCTTCGTTTTCATCTTGCCCGAGGCCAGGTCCGACCCTTCGATGCACTTCATCAGGTTGCGCGCCGACACGATGGCGCCCGAAAAGCCGCGGAGTTCGTGCAACTTCGTGTTGTAGGGCTTCAAATTGGCCAGCAGGGCCTCGAGGGACATGGAGGCGGCGATTTCGGCCTGACGCAGAAAGCGTACCATATCGTAAATGTGGATGGCACTCATCGCGGTGAGGAGGTTGGATCCGTTGATGGCGGCCAGTCCGTCTCGTGCCTGCAGCCCGGGAATGGGAATGCCCGCGCGTTCCATCGCTACCCGACCCGGCAGGCGCTCGCCCTCGTACCAGGCTTCGCCTTCGCCCATGAGCAGGAGGGCGATCTGAGACATGGGAGCGAGATCGCCGCAGGCCCCTACCGAGCCCTTCTGACAGACGACGGGAGTGACCCCGGCGTTCAACATCGCCACGAGGGTTTGGGTGATTTCGGGCCGACAGCCGGAATTGCCGTGCGCATGCACGTTGATGCGGGCGGCCATGGCTCCCCGCACGTATTCGATGGGCGCGGGCTCGCCGATGCCGGCGGCATGATTGTAGATGAGGTAGCGCTGAAATTCCTTTACCTGCTCGTCGTCGAGAATCCGCTCGGAGAATTCCCCGATGCCGGTGTTCGTGCCGTACATGATTTCCCTGGCCTCCAGCTTGGCCTCGAGCATGGCGCGGCAGGTGATGATGCGCTGAAGCGCGTCGGGATGGAGTTCCACCGGTTCGTGAAAACGGGCAATACGAACCAGCGTTTCGATCGTCAGGTTGGATCCGTCAAGAACGAGAGACATGATACACCGCGATATTGAAAAAAAAGAGGAAGTAATCCGAAATATCAGAATCCGGCAGAGGCAAGGGTACGCGCGATGAGCGCGTCGTCGGCCAGATGGGGCACCGTGATGTGGCCCTGGCCGGCATGGACGGCGTTCCAGGTGCGCACGGTGTCCATCGCGGGCTCGTTGCGGGCCCAGCTCCGCCGAGCGACTCCGCCCATGACGTCCCAGGATAGTCCCGACATCACAATCTCGTCGGCCAGTGGGCTTCCGTCGAGCACGATGCCATTCCCGCCGTTGAATGAGCGTCCGATGCCCACGCCGCCCCCGTTCGATAGAACGACGAGCGTCATGCCCCGCGCCACATTGCCGGCGAAGCACTGCACGGCCATGTCGGCGGTGAGATTGCTGCCGTCGGTGATGTTCGCGGTTTCGCGGAAGGGAGAATCGGTGCCGCTCACGTCATGATGATCGCGGCCGAGGATGACGGGACCGATGACCCCGCGCCGAACCATGTCATTGAACTTCAGCGCGATCGTCACCCGTCCCACCTCGTCGGCATACAGAATCCGGGCCTTGGTCCCCACCACGAGACGATTCTCCTCGGCGGAAGCGATCCAGTGGTGGTTGTCCCGATGCATGGCGCTCTGGGTGGGATCGATGCATTCCATCGCCGCGTGATCGGTCTTTCGCAGATCCTCGTCGGAGCCGGAGAGACACACCCAACGGAAGGGACCGAAACCCTTGTCGAAGCACATGGGACCCATGATGTCTTCCACATACGAGGGCCAGATGAAGCCCTCCGTCGTGTCCCGTCCATTTCGTGCGATGGAGATTTCTCCTGCGTCGAACACGGAGGCCATGAAGCTGTTGCCGTAGTCCCAGAACCGGGCTCCACGCTCGGTGAGGGAGCGGATGTGACGGTAATGTATGCGCAGGGACTCATCCACCGCTGCGCGGAATCGCGCTGGATCGGACTTCATCAACTCTCGTCCCTCTTCGAAGGTGTACCCGACGGGCGTGTATCCACCTTCGTAGACGACGTGACAGGAGGTCTGGTCGGACAGGAGTTCGATGGGAACGTTGCGTTCGACGAAGAAGGCGAGGAGATCCACCACATTGCCGTGGTAGGCGATGGACACGGACTTCCCATCTCTGCGGTATTCCTCCATCCACGAAAGAATCTGATCGAGGTCCGAGGAGACGAGTTTCACCCAGCCCTGGCGATGTCGAGTCTCGATGCGACTCATGTCCACCTCGGCGATGATGCCGATTCCCCCGGCGATTTCCACGGCCTTGGCCTGAGCCCCCGACATGCCTCCCAGACCGGAAGTGACATAGTATACCCCGCGAAGGTCTTTATCCTCGGGAATGCCCAGGTACTTCCGGCCCGCGTTGAGCAGGGTAATGTAGGTGCCGTGCACGATGCCCTGGGGACCGATATACATCCATCCCCCCGCGGTCATCTGCCCGTAGTTTGTAACGCCCAGAGCTGCCAGACGGCGAAAATCGTCCGGTGTATCCCATTTGCCGATCAGGAGACCGTTGGTTGAGATTACCCGAGGCGCGTGAGGATGGCTGGGAAAAAGTCCCACCGGATGCCCTGAACTCACGACGAGAGTCTGATCCATCGTCATCTGTTCGAGGTACATCGTCAGAAGACGATACTGCATCCAGTTCTGGCACACCTGTCCCGTTTCTCCGTAGGTCACCAGCTCGTAGGGATAGAGGGCGATGTCGAAATCCAGATTGTTGTCGATGTTCACCTGGAGCGCTCGTGCCTGGAGAATGCCCTTGTAGCTATCCACGGGTCTTCCCGTGATTTTACCCTCGGGACGATAGCGATACCCGTAGATGCGTCCCATGGTGCGCAGTTCCTCGAGGAATTCCGGAGCGAGAACCTCGTGAAGGGAAGGCGGAATGTAGCGTAGGGCGTTTCGGAGAGCGAGCGCAATTTCCGTAGGAGTAAGCGATAAGCCCCGATTTGGCGCCCGGCGGATTCCGGGTTCAAACTGCGGGGCTGGCGGAAGCGTGTCCGGAAGGGAGAAAACGGAAGGAAGGGACATGGAGCGTGAGGATGGGATGAAACAAGAAAAAGGAAACGCGGGAGACGATCCCGCATCCTCCAAATTAGCACATTTTTCCCGATTGGCGAAGGTGGTTGGTCAGACGCGCCACTTGATGCTGCAGCCCATGGATGGTATGGGCTGGAAGCTCAGAGCGCGATGCGCGAGCAGGTCGTCGATTGCGGTACGCAGGTCCTGACGCGTGACGCGTGTCGGATCCTGCCAATGGTCGTCGATGCGTCCGGCGTAGAACAGATGACGAGTCTGATCGAACAGGAAGATATCGGGTGTGCAGGCCGCGTCGTAGGCGCGGGCGGTGTTCTGGCTCTCGTCATACAGATAGGGGAACGGGAAGCGCTTGTCTCGTGCCCGTTCGATCATGCGGTCGAAGGAATCCTCCTCGTACCGGCTCGCGTCGTTGGGATTGATGAGCACGAATCGGACCCCTCGGTCCTGATATGCGATCTGCAATTCGATGAGTCGATCCTCGGCCGCAATGGCGTAGGGGCAGTGATTACAGGTGAAAACCACCACGAGCGCGGTGGCGTCGCCAAAGGACGAAAGGGTCCATACCTGGCCATCGATGCCGGGCAGAGAGAAATCGGGAGCGGGAGATCCGAGGGGAAGTCCGGTGGAATGGGTGAGGGACATGGGGGAAGAAGGGAATGAGTGAATGGGGGAATGAGTGAATGGGGGAATGAGTGAATGGGGGAATGAGTGAATGGGGGAAGATTTCGTATACTTACGGCACCAAAGTACGAAAGGAATCTATGGTGCGAAGATCTCTCCCCGAGGTGCATCGCTCGGTACCCTTACCCAGAGGCATCAGCATCTGGAAGAGGATGTTTGCGTTTCTTGGGCCGGCCTATCTCATCAGTGTGGGGTACATGGATCCGGGCAACTGGGCCACCGATCTGGAAGGTGGGGCGAGATTCGGATTTTCCCTGCTCTGGGTTCTGTTGATGTCGAACCTGATGGCTATCGTGCTCCAGGTGCTCTCCGCCCGTCTCGGGATCGTGACGGGAAAGGATCTGGCCCAAGCCTGTCGCGAGCGCTATCCGCGCTATCTGTCCCGCAGTCTCTGGGTGCTGACCGAAATTGCCATCGCTGCGACGGACCTCGCCGAATTGCTCGGGACGGCGATCGGGTTGAATCTACTGTTCGGACTCCCCCTGATTCCGGGGGTGCTGCTCACCGCCTTCGATACGTTTCTCTTTCTCGGCATCCAGCATCTCGGCATGCGCCGATTCGAGGCGTTTATCATGACCATCATCACGGTGATCGGCGTGTGCTTCATCTTCGAATTGTTTCTGAGCGGTCCGAACTGGGGTGCCGTTGCCACGGGATTTCTACCACGACTGCCTGATGGAGCCCTGTATGTCGCGATCGGCATTATCGGGGCCACCGTGATGCCCCATAATCTGTATCTCCATTCAGCCCTGGTGCAGTCCCGTTCCTTCGACCCCACGCCTGATGGAAAGCGACAGGCGTGCCGATACAATCTCGTCGATGCCGCAGTCGCACTCAACGGTGCCTTCTTCGTCAATGCCGCCATCCTTATTCTCGCGGCAACGGTCTTTCACCAGAGGGGAATCGTGGTGACCGAACTCCAGCAAGCCCACCACATGATCTCGCCTCTGCTCGGAACCTCCCTGGCCGGCATCGCCTTCGCGCTCGCCCTCGTCCTGGCGGGACAGGCGTCAACCCTCACTGGAACTCTGGCGGGCCAGATCGTGATGGAGGGATTTCTCCACTTCAAGATCCGACCTGTTCTTCGTCGCTTCATCACCCGCGCACTTGCCATCATCCCGGCCCTGGCCGTGCTCCTCACCATGGGTGAACAGGGCACCTATCGACTCCTGCTTTTCAGTCAGGTCGTCCTCAGTTTGCAGCTGTCCTTTGCGGTGCTTCCGCTCATTCAACTCACGAGCGACCGCACGGTGATGGGGGAATTCACCACACCGCGTTGGGGACAGGGGGGCGCATGGATCATCGCCGCCCTGCTGCTTAGCCTGAATGCCTATCTGGTCATTCAAACGATCGGGGAATGGATGCATGCCATGGCCGATCCCGTGCTGTTCTGGGGACTCATCGTGCCCGGCCTCGGGGCCCTGGCCGGACTCCTGCTTCGTATCCTGCTCGATCCTGTGCTCCGCGGAAGGGCCGTGGGTCCCCTCGTTCGGGACCGTCTCCGCCATTTCATGCATGGAGAGGATGGTGGATTCGAAGCGGATCCCGTATCGTGGAGACGCGTGGGAGTCGCACTGACGCATGAGCCGCAGGATCATGTGGTGCTGAGCCATGCCGTTTCCCTGGCTCGAACCCATGATGCCCGGCTCGTTCTGCTTCACGTGGTGGAAGGTGCCACCGGGGATGTGTACGGACAGGCCGCCTACGATCGCGAAACCCGTGAGGATGAGGAGTACCTGACCACGGTGGCCTCGTCCCTCGAAACGCGGGGCTTTGACGTGGACACTGTTTTAGGTTACGGAGCCGCGCCGCGAGAGCTGATCCGCCTTGTGGAAGAGAGTGCCGTCGATGTGCTCGTGATGGCGGGACATGGGCATCGAGGGATGGGGGATCTGTTTTTCGGATCCACCATCACAGCGGTTCGGCACGAGGTAAGGATCCCGATTTTGGTGGTGAGGAGAAGAGAGTAAAGAGTAAAGAGTGAAGTGAAAAGGAACGGGCGACCCTGGGGTCGCCCGTTGGTTGTCGAGGCCTACGCAAGAGTCAGCGCAGAAGTTTGGAGGCTTCCTTGGCGAAGTAGGTGAGGATCATATCGGCGCCAGCCCGCTTGATGCCCATGAGGGATTCCATCATCACACGGTCGTGATCGATCCAGTTATTGGCGGCGGCGGCTTTGATCATGCTGTATTCACCGCTCACCTGGTAGGCGGCCGTCGGCATGCCGAAGGTGTCCTTGACGCGACGGATGATGTCGAGGTAGGGACCGGCGGGCTTCACCATCACGATGTCGGCTCCTTCTTCGATATCGATGGCGACCTCACGAATGGCTTCGTCGCCATTGGCGGGATCCATTTGATGAGAGCGGCGATCCCCGAATTTCGGAGTGCTCTCGGCGGCGTCACGGAAGGGACCATAGTATCCGGACGCATATTTGGCAGCGTAGGACATGATGGGCAGATTGACGAATCCGTGTTCATCGAGGATCTGTCGAATCGCCGCAACCCGTCCATCCATCATGTCGGAGGGAGCCACCATGTCCGCTCCCGCCTCGGCGTGGGAGAGGGCTTCGCGGGTGAGCAGTTCCAACGTTTCGTCGTTGACGATTTCTTCGCCCCGCACGATGCCGCAATGTCCATGCGAGGTGTATTCGCACATGCACACATCGGTGATCACCACCAGACCGGGCACGGCCTTCTTGATGGCGCGCACCGCCTTTTGCACCATGCCATCCTCGGCCCAGGCTTCGGAGCCGATCTCGTCCTTGTGCTCGGGAATGCCAAAGAGAATCATCGCGGGAATGCCAAGCTTGAACACTTCGCGGGCTTCTTTCACGATTTCGTCGACGGAGAGCTGAAAGACGCCCGGCATCGATCCGACCGGCTTGCGCAGGCCCTTCCCCGGAGCGACGAATACGGGATAGATGAAGTCGTGCGGCGTGAGAATGGTTTCCCGCACCATGTTGCGGAGGCCCGGAGTCATACGGGTGCGACGGGTGCGGGCGAACCCGAATTGTTCGGAAAAAGGCAGGTTGTCGTAATCCATGAGTGCGTTTCCTATATGGTTCCGTTGAATGAACGATCGAACAAGGCAGAAAGGCGTTCCACCGTGGCATGGGCGCTTTTCACGCAATCTCCCACGGAAATCCCGCCACGATAATTGGCGCAGAACGCCAGTCCGGGATGTGCGGTCTCGAGATCCTCGAGCATGCGCATCCGATCGAGATGGCCTCGCATGTATTGGGGAATGGCGCGATCCCAGGTGGTGACAGCCGCGAATACGGGGTGCGGAGGCGTGCCCAGCAGTCGAGTCTGTTCCTCTTCCACCATCTGGAGAATTTCGTCCTTCGAAATCCTCGCATGATCGGGCTGCCGCATCCCACCGACAAAGGAGGTTAGGACGACATGGTGCGCAGGACCCCGATCTCCGAAAATCGTGCTCGTGAAGATGGTGCCGAGAATATCCCGATGCTCCACTTCGGGTATCAGGAATCCGAATCCGTCGAGAGGATGCATCTCGGGGGTGGGCCGATAGGCGGTTTGTACCACGGCCACCGGGGGATACACGATGCCTTCGAGGGCGGGCACCGCAGCGGGCAGGCTCTCACGGAGCAGGTCCACCACGGCATGGGAAGGCATCGACAACACCAGGGCGGGCGCGGAGAGGCGAAAACCTCCGTCGGCATTGGTGCCCTCGACCTCGAACCCGCCGTGCGCCAATGGCGTGAGGGCACGGACCCGATGTCCGGTGCGCACCCGGGGAAGGGTCTTCGCCAGGGCATCGGTGAGGGTTTGCATGCCATCGCGAAACGAGAACATGCGGGCACTTTGCTTGGATTCTTCGGCTCTCTTCTTCCGCTCCTTCGCGCCCTTCACCAGGCCTTTCAGCAAACTGCCGTACGTGCGCTCGAGCGTGTGGAGTTTCGGAAAGGCGGCTTCGACACTGAGGCGGGTGGGATCTCCGGCGTACACTCCTGCGACAAAGGGATTGATGGCGTAGTCCAGAAATTCGTTCCCGAGTCGGCGTACGACAAATTCCGACAGCATTTCCTCCACCTCGTCGGGCGCGGGCGGGATGAAGGGCTCACGAAACAGGCCGAGCTTCGTGCGCAGAGAGAACAGAGGCGTGCGCACGAACCCTGCGGGCCCCGTGGGCAGGGCAACCAGCCGTCCCCGTTTCAGGATATACCGATTTGAAGCCGCGTCGGCGGCGTAGCGTTTTTCCGCTTCCACTCCAGCGTCGCGGATCAGCGCGGTGAGCAGAGGCGTGGTTTCGAGTGTGCTGTTGGGCCCCGCCTCCACCAGAAATCCTTCTCTCCGCTCGCTTCGAATCGCACCGCCCACGCGATCCGTCGCTTCGAGCACGCACACCGATCTTCCCGTACGGGCCAGGAGAAAGGCTGTGGTCAGACCGCTGATTCCTGCGCCCAGGACGAGGACATCCACATCGTACGTCGTGTTCATGCGGACCTCCGATTCCATACCCGCTCCATTCGCGTGGTGACCAGATGCGCGAGTGATGCAATGTAGGTGGGAGAATCGTTCAATCCCGTGGTCACCTCGAATTGCGTGATCCCCGCGTGGAGCGCGACCTCCCGTACTTCGATGTCGAGCTCGTGCAGGGTTTCGATATGGTCGCTCACGAAGGCGATGGGAACGACGAGAAGATCGCGTACTCCCTGGCTCGCGAGCGACTTCACCATGTCGACGGTATTGGGCTCCAGCCACCGTGTCGGTCCCACCTTGCTCTGAAAACTGAGTTCGTGCCGCAGGTCACCGCTCCGACGAGCCATGACGGCGTCCACGGTGGCGCGAATCTGATGGGAGTAGGGATCGCCCTGGGACACCAACGTGACGGGCGTCCCGTGGGCACTGAAGAGCAGGGTGACGGCGGAGCGTCGATTCTCGGGAAATCGGAGGAGGGCCTCCGAAATGCGTTCGTTCAGTGCGTCGAGATACTGCGGGTCCACAGGATAGGCCTTGATGCTCTGTACGCGCAATCGGGCGCCCGGCCTGGTGCGATGCAGATCCCGCCATGTTTTGAAACAGGACCCCGTGGTCGTTTTGGAATACTGAGGATACAGCGGGAGCAGAAAGATCTCGGAGAATCCGTCTGCATCGAGGTCCCGCATCGCTTCGTGTATGAAGGGATGCCAATAGCTGAAGCCTGTCACGACCCGTACACGGACCTCTCCTCCCCAGTGCGCGGTAAGTCGTGTCTCGAGAGCGGAGGCCTGCGCCGCACTCAGCGCGGCGATGGGACTCTTGCCCCCGATCATCGCATAGTTCTTCTTGACGATCTCGGCGCGCTTCTTCGCGATGAAGCGGGCGAGGGGTCCCCGAAAGACATTCATGGGACCGAAGGAAATGATTTCCTTGTCGAGAAAGAGGTTTTCCAAAAAGGGGCGGACACTGTCGAGTGAGGTGGGGCCGCCCATGTTCAACAGAATGATGCCGAGGTTCTTCATGCAGGAGTGCGTTCGGTAGGGAGGTGGTGGAACTAGACGGTCTTCGAGAACAGCGGTTTGGATTGCATCTGCGTAGGGAGGTAGGCGTCGAACGCCATGGCGATGTTGCGGATGACGAGCTGACCGAGCGGGGAGACACGAATCCAATCCCCTTCGGTAGTCAGGCAGTCGTCCTCCACCAACTCGTGCAGACGAGGCCAGGCTTCCGCGAAATAGGAATCGAAGGCGATGCCATACTGCTGTTCGATGCGTGGTTTATACAGGGAGAAATCACACATCAGGGTCATGATCACATCTCGTCGCAACAAATCATCGTCGCTGAGGAGGGTGCCCACGTGGGTGCTGGGTCGACCGTCGGCGAGGGCGGCATAATACTCACCCAGGGTACGGGCGTTCTGCGCATAGAGACGACGGAACTGACTGATGGCCGTGATCCCAAAGCCGTAGAGGTCGGCTCCGGCATGGGTGGTGTATCCCTGGAAGTTGCGATACAGGGTGTGCGTGCGTTTCGCGATGGCGAGCTCATTCTCAGGCAGGGCGAAATGATCCATGCCGATATAATCGTATCCGGCCTCGACCAGCTTGGCGATCGTGTGCAGCTGGATGCGGAGCTTCGTTTCGGGATCGGGGAGATCTTCGGGATGAATGAGAGACATGTGCTTCTTGATCCACGGCACATGGGCGTAGTTGAACACGGCAATGCGATCCGGCCGAATCGAGAGCACCGTATCGAGAGTGGTATCGAACGATGCGAAGGTTTGATGTGGGAGTCCGTACATCAGATCCAAATTCAGACTCGTGAATCCGATTTCTCGCGCCCACCCGATCACCTCGCGGGTCATGTCCTCGGGTTGGACACGGTTGACGGCGTCCTGCACTGCGGGGGCGAAATCCTGCACGCCCATCGAGACTCGTGTGAATCCCCCTTCCCAGAGCGCGAGCAAATGATCCCGGGTCATGCCCCGGGGATCGATCTCTACGCCGGCCTCGATGTCACCAGCGAAGGGAAAGAGGCGGCGCGTGGCATCGGACAGGAGACGAATTTCTTCGGGATCGAGATAGGTGGGGGTGCCTCCGCCCCAGGCGATCTGAGTAACGGGACGGTCCTCGCGGATGCGGGGACGAAGCAATTCCATTTCCGCGATGAGGGCATCCACGTAACTCCGAATCTTCGCGCGATCGCGGGTCACCATCATGTTGCATCCGCAGAAGTAACACAGCGTGTCGCAGAAGGGAATGTGGAAGTAGAGCGAGAGCGGAGGGGAGGAGGGATCGGTATTGGTGCGATCGATCTCCCGCAGATAATCCTCATGCGTGAAGGATGGAGAAAACACCGGAGCCGTGGGATAGCTGGTATATCGGGGTCCCGGTCTCGAGTATTTCTTGAGCAAGGCCAGTTGGGCGGGATCGACCTCAGGCATGCGCGGCTCCTTCGTGACGGTAGTTCTTGACTGTGTCGATCATCGCCCGGGCATGGTCGACAGGTGTGTCGGGATGGATCCCATGACCGAGGTTGAAGATGTGGCCGGGTGTGGGTCCGTGGAACGCGAGAATGCTGCGGGTCTCTTCTTCGATGACTTCGGGAGGGGCGTAGAGCACCACGGGATCGAGGTTGCCTTGCAACGCGATCGACGGTCCCAGCAGCGTGCGTGCCTCTCCGATGTCCACCGTCCAATCGAGTCCCACCACGTCGCAGCCCGTGGCGGCGATTTCGGCTAGGGCGGTGGAGGCCCCACGCGCGAAGACGATCACGGGCACGGAGGACGAGGACTTGACCCGTTCCACCATGCGCATGATGTAGGGAAGGGAGAATTCCAGGAAGGTCTCCTTGCTCAGCAGTCCCGCCCAGGTGTCGAAAATCTGCACGATGTCGGCTCCGGCCCGAGTTTGTTCCACTAAATAGTCTCCCGCCGTTTCCGTCAGTTGGTCGAGCAGGGTGTGCAGGAGATCGGGCTCCGCGTACATCATGCGTTTGACGGTGTCGAAGGACTTGGTGCCTCCTCCTTCCACGGCGTAGCAGGCGAGGGTCCAGGGAGCCCCCGCGAACCCGATGAGAGGAACCCGATCGGCGAGTTCTTTTTTTGTGAGCGCGAGAGCGTCATACACATAGCGAAGGCGTTCCACGGCTCCCTCGGGACGCAGGGCGGCCACATCTTCTCGCCGACGCAGGGGGTGCGGAAAGCGCGGTCCGCCCTTCCCTTCCTCCACCACGAGTTCCATTCCCAGAGCCTCGGGAACAACGAGAATATCCGAAAAAATGATGGCCGCGTCGACGCCTACCAAATCCACAGGCTGGATGGTGACTTCGGCGGCCAGTTCCGGAGTTTTGCATAGATCCAGAAAGGTGGTTTTTGCACGCACGGCTCGGTATTCGGGCAAATAGCGCCCTGCCTGACGCATCATCCACACGGGGGTGCGTTCGGTGGGCATGTGTCGGGCGGCGCGAAGGAGGAGATCGTTCTGCAACATGGAGTCCAGGAAAAATTGAATAAGGAACCGAACGAGGGATATTCCCGTCTTCCGGTGTAGAGAAAACACCGGTGCAAGGTATTTGGTTTACCTGTGAGCACGCAATCTTTTTTTTCATTACCATCCCGTCATCACGATCCTCGAAAGGACCTCTCATGAAACACACTTCCCCCCTTGGCTGGCACCGCATCGTTTCCCTCCTGTCGGTCGCCGTTCTCTCCGGTATTTTGTTCTCCTGCTCCGCGCTCAAGGACCTCGAATCGGCCATGACCAATCTTTCCCGCTGTCAATTCAAGCTGGACAACGTGAACGGTTTTGAGTTGATGGGCGTCTCCTTGTCCAATAAAAAAGGCCTTTCTGATTTCTCCACGATGGATGGCCTGAAGCTGACCCGGGGCTTCCTGAAGGGCGAGTTCCCTGCCGCTTTCACCCTCAATGTTGCTGCGCGCAATCCCAATGACGGCTCTGGTGGATCGCCTTCGGCCACGGCCACGATGACAAAGTTCGCCTGGCGCCTGTTTATCGATGACGTGGAAACGGTCAATGGGCTGGTGACCGACCCCATCACCATTCCAGGGACGGGCCAAACCTCCATCATTCCCCTCAAGCTCCAGTTGGATCTCGGAAAGTTTTTCAAGGATCGCGGCTACGAAAAAGTAGTGGATCTCGCGCTCGCCATTGGTGGCGTCAATGGCAGTCCTTCTCGCCTGACCCTGCGGGCCAAACCCGAGATTCAAACGAAATTCGGGGCCATTCAATATCCTGGTGAAATCGATATCGTGGATCGCGAATTTCGCTGATACCCACTCGATTGCCTGCGATCGTCAACGGGTCCTTCGATTTCCTAGGGTGCGTCCTTCAGCACCCGACGCGCTCCGACAAAGGTACGCGCATAATACCCGGTGAGCGGGGAGATGATCACACCTCGCTTGGAGCTGGCATGCGCAAAGCACTGGGCTCCGACATAAATGCCCACGTGGGACACGGGACTGCCGAAATTCGGGCGTGTTTTAAAAAATACCAGATCCCCCACCTTGAGCTGCCCCTTCTTCACGGGCATGGCATCATCGAAATAATACTGGGTGGTGGAAGTTCTCGGAATCCACAATCCGGCGAAGCGGGAATACACGGTGCTGGTAAAGGCCGAGCAGTCGAGCCCTCGCACGGCGTCCATCCCACCCCATTTGTACTTCGTCGACAGGATGGTGATGATTTCCTTCATCAGAATGCCGCGATCGATGGCCGGGTGCTCCTCTTCGACGCGCAAATGTGCCGACTCTGCGGGTGCCGCTTCATCGGCCGCTTCTTCCTCCGCCATGGAAGACGACTCTTCTTCGTCGGATTCCTGAATGTCGTGCAGATCGAGTCCTGGCGTGTCCCGTTTCATCGCGGGCACGGTGCTGGTGTTGACCACGAGCGTGCGCAGTTCCCGCACATCGGCGGGAGGCAGATAGCGCGGCGCATATTTCGCCCTGAGTTCTGAATACGAGAGTTCTTCGTCGCTCCTCGAATCGGCACTCGCGCGACGCAGAGTATCAGGATTCGTGGTTCCGCGTTCCGCCGTCTTCGCCACACCGATCCCGGCCTGGCAGGACACGGTCGCGATCCCGGCGAGGAGGAGACAGATGCTGATACGGATAACACGGGCTGAGGGCATGATCACGACACTCCACACGACGAAGAAAACTAGGTGCTTTCTTCGTGATTCGCAATGCGTGCATTCGGTACCGGGAAAAACACGGTGATCGTCGTTCCCACCCCCTTCTTGCTCTGAATCTCGATTCGTCCTCCGTTCAATTCTGCATAATGACGCACTAGAGCCATGCCGAGTCCCAGACCTTCGTAGGGACGGGAATAGCCGACCCGTTCCTGCGTAAAGGGAGCCATGAGATAGGGCAGGTACTCCTCGGCGATCCCGATACCCGTGTCACGCACCGAGAGTGCCCATTCCTGATCCTGCCGCGAACCCGTTACCAGGATCGACCCGCGTTCGGTAAACTTGATGGCGTTGTCGAGGATATTGTCCATCATGTGGCGAAGAGAATAGCGATCGGCCACAACCAGAATGGGAGTATCGGGGAGCTCGATGCGCAGCGCGAGTCCTTTCAGCTTTGCCATCGCGGTGAAGGGCTGGAGGACATGATGCAGTTCATTGCGCACATCGAGTTTCTCGTGGGCAAGGACGAAGGACCCGGTGCGAATACTGCTCACGTTCATGATGTGCTCAACAGTTCGGGAGAGTCGGTTGGCGGCATGGATCATGCTGTCGAGAATACGGCTCTGATCCGGAAGAATCGCATCGGGCAGAAGCTCGTGCAGGAGTTGGGAATACCCCGAGATGATATTCAGCGGGGTGCGAATCTCATGAGAGATGCTGGTGATGAAGGCATCCTTGAGCTGGTCGGCCTTCTCGGCCCGAGACATGGCCTTCGTGAGATCGTCGATCATCTGCTTCTTCTCGGTCACGTCTTCCTTTACCGCGATGAATCCTGTAATGCTGCCCTCTTCACCGTGGATGGGACCGATGGAGGCCTGCTCCCAGTAGAGCTCTCCGTTCTTGCGGCGATTGTGGAATTCTCCATGCCAGATGGATCCGGAAAGGATGGTGGACCAGAGGTCGGCATAAGACTCCCGGGATCGATCTCCGCAATGGAACAGTCGCGGATTACGACCGAGGAGTTCGCTCGCGAGGTAGCCTGAGCTTCGTTCAACGGCGGGATTGACGTAGGTGATGGTTCCCGCGATATCCGTGATGATGATGGCTGCGGGACTCCGTTCGACGGCATGCGCAAGCTGCCGATGTACCTCCTCGGTCCGACGCCGTGCAAAGATCGTCCACAGATCCCTCGCCATCACCTGCAGGTGTAACACGTCGTCCGTATCGTAGGGATGCTCCTTGTTCGCGACTCCCGCGAGGGCCACGATCGTTCCTTTATCCAGCACGGGTACGCACAAGTGGCGACCGATGGGGAGATGACCTTCGGGCAGGTGGAGCGGTTGTTCGTGAGAAGGATGATTCTGGAGAACGGGCGCCTGGGTTCGAAGGCACTCGGTCCAGATCTCCAGCTTCGACACGGTCAGGATACCATCGAAGGCAACCGCGCAGGATTCCCGCACGGAACGTGACCAGGTGAGTTCCGAAAAATGCTCTTCATCCTTGGCGAGAAGATGCACATACCCCAACTGGCTTCCGCTGAGTCGAATGACTTCCTCGAGCATGAACTCAGCCAGTTCCGCATTTGTGGCATGCTCCATCGTCGTGAGACGATGGAGGGCATCCAGTCGCGCGCGCGCAAGGCGATGACGATCGTCTTCGGTCGTGCAATCCGCGGGAGTAGCGACGAAGGAGGGATCGGAGGCTCCTGGGAGTTCCGTTGGATGAAAACGGACCAATACGGTAGGCATCATGCGTCGAAGGAACAGGGGTCAGGTTTTTGGAAGCGTCACGATGGTCAGCCAGAAGTCCTCGATGGATCGAATGACCACCATGAATTTATCGATATCCAGTGGCTTCGTGATATAGCAGTTGGCATGCAGATCATAGGATCGGAGAATGTCCTCGTCGGATTCCGACATGGTCATGATCACCACGGGAATACGGCGCAAGGATTGATCTTCCTTGATGATGGCAAGCACTTCGCGACCATCGCGGCGGGGGAGGTTCAGATCGAGAAGGATGAGGTCGGGACGGACCGCGTTTTCGTGCTTGCCTCGACGGAACAGAAAGTCCAGCGCGTCCTCTCCGTCATCCACATGGTGGAGCGTGTTGCGGAATTTGCTTTCCTTTAGGGCTTCGATGGCCAGACGGGCATCGCCGGGATTGTCTTCGATGAGGAGAATTTCGACGGGTTGAGTGGTGTCGTGCGGTGTCATACGGAACCTGTGCTATTCGGAAAACTCCTCGAGGAAGGGTGAGGAGTGAGAGGAATCGGGTTGATAATCCTTGGGGAACACAATGGTGAAGGTACTTCCTGATCCGGGGCGACTGTCGGCGTGGATCTGGCCACCGTGGCGCTCGACGATGCGTTTGCAGATCGCGAGACCGATGCCCGTGCCTGGATAGTCCTTGCGCGAATGAAGGCGCTTGAAAATGACAAAGATGCGCTCTTTGTATGCGGGATCAAACCCAATTCCGTTGTCACGGACCCGGATGATCCAATCGCATTCTGTGTCTTCGGCGTCGATGGTGATGTGGGGCCTGGCATCTCCGGCGAATTTCAGGGCGTTTTCAACGAGGTTCTGGAAGAGACGGGTAAGTTGCGAGCGGTCCCCTGAAAGAACCGGCAGGTGCGACACCTCCAGCTCCGCCTGCTTTTCGAGTAATAAAATCTGGAGGTTGGTGCGGACATCCTCCAGCACCTGGTGCAGTTCCACGGACTGGAAGGGGAGCCCCTTGGTGGATATTCGGGAGAAGGATAGAAGATCCGAGATGAGTCTCTGCATCCGCGTGGCGCCTTCGACGGCGAAGTCGATAAAATCTCGCGCATCGTCGTCGAGATGATCGCGATATCGGCGTGCCAGGAGCTGCGTGTAACTCGATACCATGCGCAGAGGCTCCTGCAGATCGTGAGAGGCGACATAGGCGAATTGTTCGAGTTCGCGATTCGAGGTCTCGAGGCGGCGGAGAGTGCGATGGAGTTGCTCCTGGGCGAGCTTGGCAGAGGTGATGTCCCGTCCCACGCCCATGACTCCCGTGACGGTTCCGTCGGAAGCCTTGAACGGAACGAGCTGGACATTGAGCCAGAGAACGGCGTGCGGAAACGGAAGGCGGATTTCGTGCACGGTGGTGGCACCCGAGGCGAGAATGGCATCGATGGGACGGAGGTAGCCCGATTGCGCACCTCCCGGGAGGAGCTCGGGCAGGGTCCGCTGCACGAGCTCATGGGCGGGGAGGCCCAGGGCTCTTTCGAGCGCGGGGTTGATGTAGTCCACCCCGTAATCCCGGTTCACGATAAAAATGAAATCCGGGATCGCTTCGGCCAGGGTTCGATACCGTTCCTCGGACGCTCGCAGGGAAGCTTCCGCAGACTTTCGGGCTGTGATGTCCTCGTAGGTTCCCATGATCCCGATGATGTCCCCCTTTTCGTTTCGCAGGGGAATCTTGCTCGTGCGAAGCCAGAGAACCGATCCGTCGGGCCGAACCTGGGGCTCTTCGTAATTGATCTTGGACTTCCCGGTTTCCATGACTTCCCGATCATCGGCCTGATAGCGGGGAGCGCTGGCTCTCCAGGACAGCACGTCGTCCCGCTTTCCGATGATCTCTTCGGGAGACGTACAGCCGGCATCCACCGCGAAAGGAATATTGCATCCAAGATATCGGTAATGGAGATCCTTCCAGAACACACGCTGGGGAATGAAATCCAGCACCAACCGCAACATATCGGTGGCTTCGGCGATGGCTTGCTCCGACCCCTGCCAGATCAGGCGACGGGTGTGCCGTCGTCGTCGCCTCAGTTCGAGAAGACTCAAAATCAAGGCCACGCCTACGCCCAATCCGATCAGGAAGCCGGTCAGCATTTCACCCTCTGGGCGTGCAAGATCGTCTGGAGCCGGATAGCCGCAGCGCGATCAGGATCACGTGAGGATGCGCGATCCTTCGTGGGGAGAGATCGGGGTGACGACGCATGTGGAGAGGCGGACTTTCGTCCATGGACTCGTCCCTTCGTGAGCAGAGGTACCGTCCATTGTACGGGTTCTTCCCGTGCGAGTCAAGCCTCCGACATCTGATTATGGGAGCACCACCAGCCGTTGCAGGAGAAAGGTGCCGGCTACCTCGGCCCGGAGAAACCACGTGCCAGGAGACGGAATCAGGGCTGCCAGGGGCTGCTGTATCGTCGACCCCGCCGTCAAACGTCCCGTCCAAATCGTGGCCACTTCCTGGCCCAACACCGTGAGCAAGGTGATGCGTGCCAGTCCGTCTTTCGGGGAGAACACTTCCACGTGTGTGGACGCTCCCATCCGAAAGGGCAGGGCACCGATGAGGGACAGGCGCGGAAGCGCGGTTTCGGAGATGGCATTACCAGCCCCGAGTACTACGTGCCGAACCCATTTTTGCCGTATTTTACGCAGTCCCTTTCGGGATCGAGTCTCACCCACAACGCCAACGCTGTCATGGAACTGAAAAACCTCCTGTTTCTTCTCGTCCTTCTTCTGGCATTCGGCTTCTTCGGATATACCGTGAAGAAGATGCTGGGTCGCCTCCGTCTGGGAAAGCCCGAGAATCGCTTCGACCATTTCGACAAACGGGTCGGAAATGTGCTCTCGATTGCCTTCGGGCAAACGAAGATCTTGCGGGATCCTCTCGCGGGTCCCATCCATTTCGGCATTTTCTGGGGCTTTGTCGTCCTGTTGTCGGCGGTGGGCGAATCGATCGGGGAGGGACTGTTTCATGGTTTTTCCCTTTCCTTTCTCGGGCCGCTGTATCCCGTGCTGGCCTGGGCGGCGGATCTGATGTGCGTACTCGTGCTTTTGGCGGTGCTGTTGTCTCTGCTCCGCCGCCATGTGCTGGGTCCGGCTCGGGTTCGGGATATCGATCCGCACTCTCAAAAAGATGCGACGCTGATCCTGTCGGCAATCGCCATCATCATGATCACTATGCTCGTACAGAACGCCACGCGTATTTCCCTGGGCGAGGGGTTGCGGTATGCGCAGGACTGGAGGCCGGTGAGTCTCTGGCTTTCAGGCATGTTCGGTTCGGGTGGAGGCACCCGCGTCGTCTTCGAGGTGAGTTGGTGGATTCACATTCTCGTCGTGTTGGGCTTTCTCAACGCCCTGCCGTACTCGAAGCATTTTCATGTCCTCACCTCCATCCCCAACGTGTATTTCAGCAATCGGAGCATCCGTCCCGAGGGCGACGGTGCCCTGAAGCCTCTGGATCTGGAAGATGAGAACGCGGAAAAGTTCGGTGCCTCCGACGTACAGGATCTGACCTGGAAACAGCTCTTCGATAGTTATACCTGCACGGAATGCGGGCGCTGCACCTCGGTGTGTCCCGCCCATCACACCGGGAAACTGCTCTCTCCGAAAAAGATCATCACCGATACCCGCGCACGACTGACCGAGAAGGCGTTGGCGATCGAGAAGGGCGAGAGCGAGGGACCGGTGTTTGATCGGTCTCTGCTCCATACCTTCATCACTCCCCAGGAACTCTGGGCCTGCACCACCTGTCGCGCCTGCGTGCAGGAATGTCCGGTTATGATCGAGCATGTGGACGAAATCGTGGATCTGAGGCGGGAACTGGTTCTCACCGAAGGGGAATTTCCTGAACCGCTCCAGGTGCTCTATCGCAACCTCGAGAATAATTTCGCACCCTGGCAGTTCAGTCCCGAAGACCGCGCCAAATGGGCCGATGGACTCGACATCCCTCTGCTTTCGGATCTCGGATCGGCGGAGCAGGTGGACTTTCTTTTTTGGGTGGGATGCTCGGGTAGCTTCGATGCGCGCTATACGAAGGTGAGCGTGGCCCTGGCCACCATCCTGAAAAAAGCGGGGATTCGGTTCGCCATTCTCGGGCCCGAGGAAAAATGCAACGGCGATGCCGCCCGACGAACCGGAAACGAGTACCTGGCGCAGATGCTCATGCGCGAAAACATCGACACGCTCAACAATTACCATGTGACCCGAATCGTCACGGCCTGTCCCCATTGCTTCCATACACTCAAGCACGAATACCCCCAGTTTGGCGGCAAATATGAGGTCATTCATCACAGCGACCTCATTGCGCACTTGATCGAAGCGGGTGTGCTCCGTCCCGAGAATCCCGTGCCCGCCACCGTCACCTATCATGATTCCTGTTATCTCGGTCGGTACAACGACGTGTACAACGCCCCGAGAACAGCCATCCAGCACATTCCCGGACTTTCCCTCATCGAGATGGCGCGAAACAGGGATCGTGGATTCTGTTGTGGCGCCGGAGGAGGACAGATGTTCATGGAGGAAACCGAGGGCAAACGCGTCAATCTCGAACGGAGCGAAGAAGCCCTCGCCACCGGCGCCGAGGTGATCGCCTCCGCCTGTCCGTTCTGCATGACGATGATGGTGGACGGGGTGAAGGCCTGCGAAAAGCAGGATGAGGTGGTGGTGAAGGATATCGCCGAACTGGTGGTCGAGTCCCTGCGCTGAGAAGCGCGGGGTCCGCGCTCTGACCCGCGGAGGCGGGGCTCGAGGTCCTCACGTCACGATTCGGCATGGCGGGGATGGCGTACGGGCTTGCCAGGACCTCAGCGGTCCCGTATTTTCCCTCCAACACGAACAACGAGGTGCGCTGATGGATCAGGAATTGAACAAGCTCTTCGATGAGTACGATCTTCTCGAAACCGATGATGAGAAGAAGTACCACGACAATGCGCGCATCGTGTCCGAGCAGTTCGAGCGCAAGCTCTCGGCCTCCGGTCGCAAGGTGCGTTTCGCCCAGGATCTGATCGCCTTGTTTCGATATTTTCTCGATGCGCGCATCCCCTGGCAGAAGAAGACGCTGGTGGTTGCCGCATTACTGTACTTCATCCTTCCCCTCGACGCTTTTCCCGATCTGACCCCCATTCTCGGATATCTCGATGATTTTGGAGTCGTGATGGCGGTTACCTCCTTCATGGCGCGGGAACTGGCAGCCTATTATCCCGATGGGGAACCCGAACCCACCCCGGTACCCGCGACCGAAGAATGATCGCGCGGATGCCCTGAGTCGGGAAACACCCGCCGGGGCTGAGTCCGAACCAGGATAGCACCATGATCGAAAGGGAGACCACCGCTTCGGCACCGACGCTTGAAGATGCCCGAGGCATTTTGCGCACGTTTTTTTCCTATGAGGATTTTCGTCCCGGCCAGGGAGAAATCATCGCCTCCATCCTGGCTGGTAGGGACACGGTGGCCGTCATGCCCACCGGGGGAGGGAAGTCCCTCTGTTACCAGGTGCCCGCCCTCATGCTCGAGGGACTCACCGTGGTGGTGTCTCCCCTGATCGCGCTCATGCAGGATCAGGTGGACGCCCTGTCGCGGAGAGGCATCCCCGCCACGTATATCAACTCCCATTTGACCCATCGCGATGTGACGATTCGCATGGAACGCACTCGCTTCGGGGCCTATCGAATGCTCTATGTGGCGCCTGAGCGCTTCGAAAGCAGTCGGTTTGTGGATGCCCTCAAAGGCATTCCCATTTCCCTGCTGGCGGTGGATGAGGCGCACTGCGTCAGCGAGTGGGGACATGATTTTCGGCCCAGCTATCTGCGCCTCGCGGAAGCCCGGGAACAGCTCGGGCGGCCCGTGGTGGCGGCCCTGACCGCCACCGCAACCCCCGAAGTCCGACGCGATATCGTGCAGCAACTCGCGCTCACCGATCCCGTCGTGCTGGTGCGCGGGTTCGACCGCCCCAACCTGCGCTTTCGCGTGCTCACGGGTGTGAACAAAAAACAGGTGATTCTCGATCGCTGCGCACGGGGAGACAGTGGTGTGGTGTATGCCGGTTCCCGTGCCACGGTAGAGGAGCTGGCACGACTCACCCGCGAGGCGGGAATCGCATCGGCACCCTATCACGCCGGCCTCGGCGCCGACCAGAGGCGGGAGACGCAGGAACAGTTTCTTTCCGGCACCCTTCCGGTGATCGTCGCTACCACGGCCTTCGGAATGGGCATCGACAAACCCAACGTGCGATTCGTGATCCATCACGATATGCCGCTGTCGATCGAGCAGTATTACCAGGAGGCTGGACGTGCGGGGCGGGATGGAGAACCTGCTGAGTGCATCGTGCTGTATCACGAGGCCGATCGGGGCTTTCCGGAACTGCTCATTCGATCCACCTATCCCGACCGAGCCCTCGTGCAACAGGTGTATTCCTTCCTGCACAACGAGGCGGGTACCGTGGTCGGAAATTACACCGACCTCCTTCTTCCCCTGACGGCATCGAGCATCGCAAACCGCCTCCGTTCGGCCTCCGAAACCTCGGTGCGCAATGCCCTCGGCCTGCTCGAACATCATGGCTATCTGCGCCAGATCTCCACGGTGTATGCCCGTACCACCCTGCGCTTTCTCCTGCCTCCCGAACGCATGCGGGAATGGGTCACTGAAAGCACACGTCCTCTCCTGACACCCGTGGTCTTTGCCCTTTTACGAACAGTGGGAGGAGAAGCTTTTTTTTCGGAGGTCGACGTGGACATCGCGGACATCGCGGCCAAGTCCTTTCTCGATGAGGAAAGAATTCTCGATGGACTTCGCGAACTGGCCAAGGAACAGGTTGTCGCACTCCATCTCGAGCGTCCGAAAAGTGGCATCGTCCTTTCCGGCGTTCGCATCCCTGCGGGCGATCTGGATATCGATTTTCGGGCGCAGGACAAACGACGCAAACGGCAGTTCCTCAAGCTCGATGCGCTGGAGCACTATCTCACGGCGTCGGAATGCCGACGGAATCTCCTTCTCGCGTATTTCAGCGAAGACGACATCAAGGGAACCTGCGGGATCTGCGATGTCTGTACGGGAGAATCTCATCCCACGAGGATGCGGGAGCAGCCCCTGCCCACGCGGGAGGATCGTCTCGTCATCCTCCATGCGGTGGCCGAGGTCAATGGGAAATTCGGACGGAGTCTCGTCGTGGATATTCTGCGAGGAGCGAAGACGCGCCGTATCGTCGACTATGGCCTCACCGAATGCGCGATGTATGGACGGCTGGCTTCGCACTCAGGGGATCAGGTGAAATCCTGGCTCGATGTGCTCGTGGTCGAGGGACTTTTACGTCGCTCCGATGGCGTGCATCCGACTCTGTTCGTGACTCAGGAGGGAGAGCAATTCCTGGGCCGCCCCGTGCTCCCACGATCCCTGCCCGCACGGGGCGCGGCACCCGAGGAGGCAGGGGTGGATGCCGTACTCCTCGAAGCCCTGCGCGCGGTGCGCCGCCGCGTGGCCCAGCACGGGGGACTCCCATCGTACGCGGTGATGACCGATGAGGTGCTGCGGGCACTCTGCCTGGCGAAACCACGGGATCGGGGGGCCTTTCTCGCCATCGAGGGTGTGGGTCCTGCGACCTTCCAAAAATGTGGTCGCGAGATGCTGGCCGCTATCACCGACCACGAAACCCAACGCCATCTCACCGTCGCGCTGGAGAAAGCCGGGGCCATCCTCGAGGAGATCAGTCCCACCGTGCGCGAAACCCTGGCCCTGGCCGAAGCGGGACTCGACCTCGCCTCGCTGGCCGAGCGGAGAGGGTTGTCCATCGGCACCGTGTCTCAGCATCTGGTGGATCTCATCGAACATGGCATTGCTCTGCCCCTCGACTCTCTCGTCCCTCCCGTTCATCAGCAGGAGATCCGCCGCGCGTCTCGGTCCCTGCACAGTCGAGACCTGAAGCGCATCAAGTCCGTCGTCGACCCCGCCATCACCTTTGCCGAGATCCGCCTCCTTCTGGCATGGATCGCGAAGGAATCCGCGAAGGGCGAACCGTCCGGCACGGAATGAAATCCGTGCTTGCGTGTTGCCGTCCCGTACATGAAATTGTGGCATTCATTTCCATCACTGCATCAGGAGCTCACCCCATGCAAGACACCGTTACGATTCGTCGCATCCCACAGGGCGAGGCGATGATTCTGGTTGTGGAAGAGACTCGTCTCGACGATCTCATCGCCCTGCCATTCAAGGAAGCGGTGGTGCGCGTTCTCGAGGACGGGCACGTGCGAATCGTCATGGATCTCGGCGCGGTGGAATTCATCGATAGTTCCGGACTCGGCGCGCTGGTCACCTGTCGAAAGATCCTGGGCGCTCGCGGTGAAATCGTTCTCACCGGAATTGCATCATCCGTCACTCCCATTCTGACCATCACCAGAATGGATAAAGTGTTCCGCACGTTTCCCACCATCGAAGCCGCAGTCGCGGCGCTTCAGTCCTGATAAGGAGGGAATGTGAAAATTCTCGTTGCCGACGATGAAGAAATCAGCCGCCGCCTGCTGACTCGAATGCTGGAGTCGTGGGGACATGAGGTGGTCACGGCTGACGACGGGGAAGATGCATGGCAACGCCTGCAGTCAGACGATATCCATTTCGTGGTCAGCGATTGGATCATGCCGAAAATCTCGGGTCCCGAGCTCTGCCGTCGTATTCGATCCATGGACATCGATCGCTACATCTACGTTATCCTCATCACGGGAAAGGGCGAGGAGGACGCGATGATTGAAGGACTCGACGCGGGAGCTGACGACTTCATGGCCAAGCCCCTGCGTCGAGCGGAGCTGAAGGTCCGACTACGTGCGGGAGAACGGGTTCTTGAACTCGAATCCCGGTTGCAGGCGCACAATCAGGAATTGACCGCGATCAACGGACGTCTCTCCAAGGCCTATGCCGTGATTCGGAAGGATCTCGACGCCGCCGCCGCTCTCCAACGGAGCCTTCTGCCAGCCTCGGAGGGCCGTATCGGCACCCTGGCCTTCGACTGGATGTTCCTGCCCACGAGTTTTATCGCGGGCGATATCTTCAGCTTCTTTCGCATCGACACCCGTCATGTGGGCGTGTACATCCTCGATGTCGCCGGGCATGGACTCCCCGCCGCCCTTCTCTCGGTGTCCCTGAATCGCGTGCTCTCATCCCGCCTTTCCACCGCGATGCTCGGCGGATCCACGGACCTTCTCGATCCGGTGCGTCTTCTTTCCGAACTCAACCGTCAGTTCGTGCAGTCCGAAGACGCCATGCGCTACTTTACCATGGTGTATGGAGTGATGGACATCGATAGTGGGCATCTGCGTCTCAGTTGCGCGGGTCACCCTTCTCCGCTTCTCATCCACGCCGATGGCTCCACGCATCAGTTTTCCGTGTCCGGGGTACCCGTGGGCATGATCGAGGATCCGCGTTACGAAGAAGAAGACGTTGTCGTTCCGCATGGCTCGCGTCTCGTGCTGTACTCGGATGGCATTCCGGAAACCGAAGCCCCCGATGGTAGCTCCTTCTCGATCGACCGCCTTCGGGATCACTTTGTCGCCAATAGCCATCGACCCGTGAAATTCACGCTCGACCATCTTCAGACGGCCCTTCATGCGTGGAGACAGGCGGACGACTTTGCCGACGACCTCTCCCTGATGGTCATGGAGCGACAGAAATACTAGTCCCACCCGATGATCTGCGGCCGCACTCCTAGCGAAAGGTGCGAGGGGCCTGACGGGCGCGTACTTCGAATGATGTACGGAATACAGCATCCCAGAGAGGCGAGCTGACGCCAAAACCGTGATCCGGATCCTGAAAATGGTGACGGAGATGATGCTCGCGCAACCGCCCGAATATCGCGCCCTTGATGGGAAAGTGGTGCACGGCATAATGCGTAATGTCGTAAAAGAGATAGCCCGTGAGGAATCCCGACATGAAGGCCAGAACAGGTGGAAAGCCGAGAGGGAGGGAAAACAGGAGGGTGAAGAGAAACGCGAGAGGAAGGGAAACAGCAGGCACCATCACCAGACGCAGGGGATCACTGGGGTAATCGTGGTGTACCCCGTGAAAAGTCCAGTGGATCTTCTTCCCCCAATCCGATCGAGGGTGGTAGTGGAATACAAAGCGATGCAGAAGATACTCGGTGAGAGTCCAGGTGGCCACCCCTGCCAGAAAATACCCCAGCACCGATTCGAAACGCATTCCGAGTCGATAGGCCTTCAGGATAAGAAGCGCGTTGAGCGGCAGGAATATCCAGAGAGGCACGGTCCAGTGCACGCGGGAAAAAAACTCGAGGAAGGCGGAATCGAACATCCGCGGGGTTTCTTTCTTGTTGGAAACGTAGTGCTTCATGTGACGCATCCTGATCTAACTGACTTCTGGTACTACACGAATCAGGGGTAAATGATTCCACCCGTCCTCCCGCCTCGATGGGATGGATGAATCCTGGAACGGTATATTGCACGGCATTTGGAGCCATCCCATGACGATCCATCCCGTCTCTCGCCTCGACCTTCCCGAATTGGAACCCTACACCACGTTACGGGAAAACACCCGCCACTGGAGATCGGGCTTCTTTGTCGCCGAAGGGGAGAAAGTGGTGCTGCGCCTGCTGGAGAGCACGCTTCCCATCTTGTCGATGCTCCTGACTCCGGAGTGGCTCGCGGCGCTCGAACCCCAACTCCAACACGAACGATACCACGAGACAGTGGTGTATCTCGCACCCCCGGACCTGATCGATACGATCGTCGGCGTGCGTATGCACAAGCGCCTGATGGCCATCGCTCCCCTGCCTCCCCATGCCGATCCCTGGAACGCTCCCCAGGGACCGCCTCCTCGCCTGCATGTGGTGGTCGAAGGCATCGCCGATGCCGAAAACATGGGCACCATCATTCGAAACTGCGCGGCCTTCGGGGCCTCTACCCTCGTCGTGGGCCCGGATTCCTCCCCTCCCTTCCTGCGTCGCTCGGTACGAGTGTCCATGGGGACCATCTTCTCTTTGCCAGTCCACGAATGCGATGATGTGGTGCGCTTTCTTCTTCATGCCCGGTCCCAGCCGGGATGGAAGGTGGTGGCTACCACTCCGCGAGGCGGAGACACCTCCATTCCGATGGATGGAGTGTCGGACCTCTGTCTCGTGTGTGGGAGTGAAGGGGAAGGGCTCACCGAGGAGGCCATGCAGGCCTGTCCGGAACGATTCTCGATCCCAATGCACCTGGGTGTCGACTCGCTGAATGTGGCCACCGCTCTCGCCGTCAGTCTTTACGAAATACGCCGTCACCTTTGAGCGACCATCCGAGGTCCGGTGTGGCGTTCACCGTTGCCCGAGAGGCAGGGTCGCCACTCGGCTCGCGTGGTTCATGGCGATCTCCACCGCCGATGGGATCTCATGGCCCTGCTCCATAAGGGAGGCCAACGCTCCCGACATGGCGTCTCCCGCGCCGATCGGGTTGACCACACGCAACGTGGGGGGATGCAGATGCAGGGACTCGGAGAAGGGGCCCGCGCCCCGCACCGGTCCCGGACCCGACGTGGTGACGATCCATCCTCCCATCTGTCGAGCCAGGTGTGCGAGGACGGGGGACAGAGCCTCTCCCGCATCGAAGGAAGCGCGCAATTCCTCCTCGGTGATCTTCAGCAGCGTGGGTCCCGACTCCACCACCCGGACCAGGGACAGGCCGTGACAGTCCACCACCGAGGGAATGCCCCGGCGTTTTGCACGCAGCACCAGGGTGGCGTAGAGATCCTCGGGCAGTCCCGGAGGAAGACTCCCCGCGCAGATCAGCAGGGAGGCGGTCTCCACCGCTGTCAGACAGGCATCGATATACGAAGCGGCCTCTGCATCCGAAAGGGGAAAAGGTTCTTCCACCAATTCCGTGGCGATTCCCTCGTTGTCGAGAATGGTGATGCAGGAGCGAAGGGGTCCCGCAATGGGAACCGCGGTCCAGATCAATCGGTCGCTCTGTTCCGGATCCGGAACGAAGGGAAGTGGGAGAATGCACTGAACCGTGCTTCCCAGCGCGGCGGCAGCGCGCGCGGCATTGACGCCCTTCCCCGACAGACGGGTCTCGGTGTTCCTCGCACGAATCACGGATCCGGGTGTCCAGGGTCCGACGTGATAGATCCGCTTGGCGTCGGGTGATGGCGCGATGCAGGCGATCATGTTATCCCAGAAACAACAGGGCAACACCCCCCACGGCGACGGCCGCTCCGAGAAGCGCGATCCAGGAATGCCGCTCCCCGTGCATCCAGCGGGTCATGGGCAGAAGCATGATGGGCGTGGTGGACATGAGGGTGGAGGCGATCCCGAGGGGGGCATGCTGCACCGAGACCAGACTCAGAGTGATGCCGAGATAGGGACCGATGATGGATCCTCCGATCGTGAAGCCGAAGGCACGAGAGTCGCGGCGGAACGCCGTGAGGGGATTTTTGATGCGTTTGACGAAGAGGAGCCAGGGCAGAAGCACTACCACGGCCGACACGATGCGCACGAGGGTGGCCAGAAGACTGGGGACCTCATGCTCCATGAACGCCATCTTGACGAAGATCAGGCCCACGCCCTGGCCAAGGGCACCGAAGAACGCGTAGAGCAACCCCAGGGGCGAGATCCGATCCTGCCCGGTACTTTCTCCGCGTTTCTCGGTCACCACCATCGCGATTCCCGCAACGGTCACCACGATCCCGACGATCCCGATGGCCGAAAGACGCTCCCCCAGCACGATATAGGCGAGCACTGCGGCGATGGCGGGGGAGAGGGACATGACCAGCATGCTCAAGCGCGGGCCGATGCGTTCGAAAGCCAGAAACAGAAAACCATCTCCGAAGATCAGTCCGATCCAGCCACTCACGGCGAAGAGTAGAATCTGGGTGGGACTCAGGGTCCAGGGGATACCCATGATTCCTACCGTGAGTGTGAGATACACCGTGGCGAGCATGAGCCGGGTGAGATTGACGGTGGCGGACCCCACCCGCTGTGAGGCGGCGGAAAAGAACAGGGAAGTGCCCGCCCACAGCAGGGCCGTGGTCAGAGCGGCAATTTCGCCAAGGTAGGGCATGGTTATTGGCGTCCGCTGTGGCCGAAGCCACCCTCACCTCGATCGCTCTCGGGAAGGGTGTCGACTTCTTTCCATTCGAGACGAGCGACCCGCGACACCACAAGCTGCGCAATGCGATCACCCCGTCGGATGCGAAAGGGCTCCTTGCCGAGGTTGGCCATAATGACCTTCACTTCGCCGCGGTAATCGGCGTCGATGGTGCCAGGACTATTGGGGAGCGTGATGCCATGATGCAGAGCCAGACCGCTGCGGGGACGCACCTGCGCCTCCCACCCAGGAGGGAGAGCGATTGCCAGATTCGTGGGAACAGCCAGAATGGCCCCCGGGTCCAGGATGAGATCTTCATCGATCGCGGCCCGTAGGTCAACCCCAGCCGATCCTTCTGTGGCATGGGATGGAAGAGGCAAATCTTCGAAGCCTGTGCGAATCCGAATGACCGGTACCGTGAGAAGGTCGGACATCAGGGGTCAGCGCTGCAGAAGCACGCGATGATGCACGATCCGGTCTCCTGCCTGGAGACGAAGAAGGAGCATTCCCGAAGGGATGGTGAGATCGTGCGGGGGGAACCAGGATACACTGTGAATACCCGCGGTACGAGGGCCCTCGTCCACTGTAGCCCAGGTTCGACCGAGAAGATCGACGGCCGTGACGCGCACGGCGGCGTCCTCGGGGAGCTGGTAGCGGAGGGTCAGGGCTCCGCGGCGAGTAAGGGAATAGGGATGGGGATAGGTGTCGAGGATGGCCAGGGTCGGGTGGGTCGGCGCGGTGACGCGAGCCAGGACGGGACCGAAGGGAGTTCGCGTTCCATCGATATCGATCTGCTGCAGACGATACCAGAGCAGATCGGATCCTACAAGAAGAGCCCCATCATCCGTCCAGGAATAGGCGTTCGGAAGAACACTCGTGCCTCTTCCCTCCACGAATCCTACCGGGGTGAACTCCCCATTCGCCTCCGCCGATCTCTCGATTAGGAACCCGTGATTGTTGCGTTCGGAGGCCGTTTCCCAGTCCAGCACCACCCGAGGTCCATCCATGCGTGTCCTCAGCGAGGTCAGCTCGACCGGCACCACGGGTGGGGTAATGCAGATGGTGGCCGAGGCATACCAATCCACTGGCTGCCCCACGATGCTCGAGGCCGACACCCAGGTGGCGGGGGAGGTAAAGCAGACGCTACGCGGATAGCTGCCTCCGTAGATCTGAGGAGTCTTGAATTTCCAGGTTACCGAATGACTGGGATCACCCTTGATCCAGGCGCCGATGAAAAAGTCCCGCATGGGATTGACCACCGCCGTGCCCACGGCAGGAGGCGTGTTGAGCGGGACTGGGAAGATCTCGAACTGAAACTGGTTGTTCCCGACCCGCGTCAGGTAGTACCCCTCGAACATCGTGTTGTGTGGAGGAGTGGCCTCCTTCATGAACAGGTAGATCGTGTCACGCTGCGATGGAGTGCTGGAGATGATGTCGAAATCGAGATTGATCGTCCAGACCGTGCACACGCTGGTCGGTGTCACTTTCACCGCGAACCGGGAGCTAGGCAGATTCTGTGTGAAGGGCATGATGCCCGCACTCGGGTCGAAGTAGTAGTAGATGGGACAGATGCTGCCGACACCGATGTTCGTGGAGGCAGGCTTGCCGAGATGATGGAGAGGGGATCCTGCAACGGAGGAGACGAAGGCCGAACCCGCATTCTTCCATCGAACGGTCACGACGGGATCTTGCCCGAGGGCCGAAACGGAAAAGAGCATTATCAGCAGGAATACGAAGCGGGTCATGGCGAAATTCTCCAAGTGCAAACCGAAAATATCGACTCCACGTTGCTTCTGCAATGTCAACAGATGCGGGGGAGAATTTCTCCCGACAGCATGGGAAGTACTCTGGTGCCCCCGATGCTCGTATGAACGGTCACCATGCCGGGGCGACCCTTGACCACGGTGCCAATCCGTACGGCTCGGGGGGCCTCCGGCCGCGCGCGCATCACCCCAAGCAGGTCTTCCACCCGCTCGTCGGGTACCACCGCCACAAGAATGCCTTCGTTGGTCAGATACAGCGGATCGAATCCCAGCAAGGCACAGGCGCCGCGCACGTCTTCGTCCACGGGCACGGTGTCCTCCTCGATGGCAAGGGCACAGCCCGACTGTGCGGCCAGCTCGTTGAGGGTCGTGGCGAGACCTCCTCGCGTGGGATCCCTGAGCACGCGCAGATCCGGAGCCACGGAGAGCATGTGCTCGACAAGATGATGGAGAGGACGGGTATCGCTGACCACCGGAGTGTGGAAGCCGATACCCTCCCGACACGAGGCGACCGCGATGCCATGGTTGCCGAGCGGACCCGAGAGCACAATCGCATCCCCTTCGTGCAGACGATCTCCCGAGAGCTGGCATCCCGTGGACGCCCATCCTATGCCTGCTGTGGTGATGAAGAGCCCATCGGCGGCCTCGCGTTCCACCACCTTCGTGTCACCCGTGACGATGGGCACTCCTGCCTCCCGCGCGGCGGCTCCCATGTCGTCGACGATACGTTTCAGGTCTTCCAGTCGAAACCCTTCCTGAATGATGAAAGCCGCCGAGAGCGCAAGGGGCCGGGCTCCCATCATGGCTAGATCGTTGATGGTGCCATGAACGGCAAGGGTACCGATGCTTCCACCGGGAAAGTGCAGGGGGCGAACCACATGACTGTCGGTGCTGAACACGAGCCGGCCCCCTTCCGCGTCCAACACGGCGCCATCATTGCCCTGGCGTAGGATGGGATTATCGAAAGCGGGAAGAAACACCGTGCGAAGGAGCTCGTGCATTTGGGAGCCGCCACTCCCATGGGAAAGGAGGATCGAGCCGGGTGTGGACATGGGGAAGAATCCTACGATGAAGGTCTCAGTTCGTGTGCAACATCCTGGATTCCGCCGGAAAAAGAAAGCGGGATGCCGAGGCATCCCGCACGTCGCGTGGTCGGACCCGTGTCATGCGTCCTTGAGCGGGAGCTTCGACAGGCACCGGTGAATGACCAACAATACCTCATCGAGATCGATCGGCTTGCTGATGATATCCATCGCACCCATGCTGATGGCATCCACGGCACTCTTGATGTCGGCATAGGATGTCATCATGATGGCGCGGGTGGAAGGGTGTCGGGAAATGATGGTCTCGAGAACATCGAACCCGCTGATCTTCGGCATGCGGATGTCGATCAGCGCGAGATCCACGGAATGCGATTCCAGAAATTCCAGAGCCGCCGTGCCGTTATAGGCCGTATGTGCCGAAAATCCTGCCTGCTCGAGATGCCGGGTCACAGCATCACAGACCACGCGTTCATCGTCGATAACGAGAATGGTGTGTCGGGCTTCGGTCATGGGAATCAACGCTTCTCCGTGGCGGCATCGATCTGATCGATGAGACGCTGCCGCTCCTTGTCGGTGTTTTCGATCTGGAATTGCAGGACCTTCTGGCCCTCCTTGATCTCCTGCATCTTCTCGGCCACGCGCTTTTCGATCGACGGCATGATTCGTGCCTTGAGAATGATGATCAATTCCTTCTTCGTCACCTGGTTTTCATCGTATCCAAACAGGTAACGGAGACCAAAGATCCACCAGGGCAGATCCTTGAGAAAGGGAATGCCCCGCCGGATCTGCTGGACATCATTCGTGAAGAGTCCTCCGACAACGGTTTCCTCTTGATCGATCAGAATGACGGAGGTGCTTGCCTGTGTTTTATTGATCACGGTGGAGACGGGATCGGGAAGGGCACTGCTCCGTTCGGCGGTGATTTTCAGATGCACGAATTCGATGGTGTCCTTGGACATCACCGTCGGGGTTACGTCGATGATGGTACCTGTGCTGAAAAATTTGTCGATCGTGTTCCCCGAAAAATCCCGTTGCTTGACCGAGAAATCCGCACCAACCTGAATGCGACCGATCTCTCCGGAGCGCACGGTGATCGAAGGGCGGGAGATGAGCTCCCCGAGATTGCGGGATTCGAAGGCCCGAAGCGCGGCGATGAAACTCAGATTTTCACCTGCGGTCTTGAAGGTTCCGGTCATCCCGTATCCGGAGGTTCCTCCACCCGTGGTGGATCCGGTACCACCGGTGGAAGGCACGGCCCCGGTTCCCACCGATCCCTGAGGGAGCAGACCCACGTTGTTGATGCCCGCGGAAAGAGTGGTACCGGCATTGGTGAAGGTGGTGGACCAGTCGATGCCCATCTGATCCATCATCGTGCGATTGGCTTCGAAGAAGATTGCCGAGATTTCCACTTCACGAGTCGTGATGGCCTGGGTGGCGTTGGGAGTGCCTGCCGCTTCGAGCGTGGGACTCTCGAGTTCGTACACCCTGGCATAGTCGGGAAACTCCTGATACCAATGATTGTTGAACTTCAGCACCAGTTCAAAGGCATCCTTCCAGTACATCATGGGAATAGTGATACCAATCGGCTTATTGACGGAGATGCCTCCTCCCATGGACTTCAGCGCCGCGCCACCAGTGGGCGCCGACCCTCCGAGGGCTCCGGAAAACGCCGAGCCCAGCATTTCCATGGCTTCTCCGAAGCTCTTCGGCTGACCACCCTCCGCACCGTTCCCCGAAACCGGAGCCGAGCCAGGGGTCGGGGGAGTGCCGGTGGGAGAGGACGTCACCTTCACGGTTTTCCCATCAAAGACCAGAGGTTTGTTGGCGAAACGCTTGAAGGCGTTGCCGAAGATCTCCATGGCTTTTCCGAAGGTCGTGGCCGGAGACATGGTGATCATCTCGTCGGCAGTGGTGTATTCCCGTATCGGAACGCGATTCTGGGCTCCCAGAGCAGAGGTGAGGGCGAGAACGCACACAGCGAAAATCAATCGAAATTTCATGACGCACCTCTCATTTTTGGAAGTCCTCTGGCTTGGTCGTGATCTTCAGCGTCAGAACATAGCGTTCGATGAGCCCGCCCTTGTTGAGCAGGAACTGCACCTGGCGCCGCTCCGGCATGATCTTCGACACATAGCCGAGATACACTTCATCGCCCTCCTGCAGCATCACAAGCTCATTGAACTGATCGCTGATGAAGGCACGACCCTTCATGACCGCCAGCAGGGTAGATTTCTCCACATCCGGCAGATTGTACACGTTGGGTGGGATCTCGGGATTGACCAGAGAGAGGAAGGGATTGTAGCCCACCAGGGGAACGCCGGTCGCCTGGAGGGGTGGGATGTGCGTGCTGTCCGCAAAGGGCGCTTGATCGGAAAAATACGCGAGGAGATCGGCGTCAAATTGCACGGTGTGCACGATGACGCCCTTCTTGTCGTCGAGTGTGTGGACCTCTCGCACATCCAGGGCACGCAGCTCCATCAGGCGAGGGCCAAGTTCCAGAAACTCCACCATGCGCATGAAGCTGGCAAAGGACCCCTGTCCCGCCAGTCGATAACGCACGTATCCACACCCATTCTGCTTGACGATTTCCTGGGTGAGGACGTTGAGATCCATCTCGGGACTCAGCGCGAGAATCCCGTTCAAATACTGATTGGTCGTGCTGGCCTCGTCCATGGTCGGCAGAGTTTTCGGACGTTGCTGCCAGGCGCTGTCGAGTATGGCAACTCGGGTCATGATCTCCTGCAATCTCGCTTCGAGATCCTCGACATCGCCGAGCTGATCCTGAATCGCCTTGTATTCCTTCTCGAGCGCGTCGATCCGCTTGTTCTGGTGCAGAAAGATGTACCCCACGCCGAGTCCCGCAAAGAGAATCAGCATGACGAGAAGGACGAGACTGTTGCGTATCGCGTACGGCATCAGCGGGGCCCTCCTCCGGGTGGGGGCGCACCCAGTTGGTCGATACGCGAGCCGATGGCCTGATGCCAGAGCGCTGCGGGTGAGGAGCCGGAAGGATACTCGTCGGGAATCTTCAGGATGATCCGATAGCGGAATACCTTCCGCTTCCCAATGATCTGCACCGACACCTCCTTGAGCGTGGCGTCTCCGATACGCTTGGTGAACAGAGGGATGCTGGCACGGGACAGGGAGAATCCGTTGATCTCGAATCCTTCCTTGTCAGGCTTGAGCTCGTTGACCCAGAGGTCCTTCAAACCCGCCGTCCCCTTCGATAATGTGTCGAGCGTCTCGGTCCACTGCTCCGAACTCAGCAGCAGCGTGTCGAGCGTCTTGGAGGCGGCGACAAGGGCCACCGACTGCTGCTCCAATTGGGTGATCTGGTTGACCACCTCCTGTTGCTTCTGGATCATCTCCTGGGCCCGGGCCAGGCGGGCTTCGGTTTCCTTGATCCGACTTTGCTTCTGTAGGACGATATAGGTGAGCGCGAACGTGGCGACAAACAGGAGAGCAAGAAGGAGGAAGCCATGCCAGGCCAGTTTCAGCTTCTTCTGTTCATCCCGAATGTGATGCGGGATGACGCTCGGCCGATAGAAGTGCGGACTCTTCGGCTCCAACTGCTGCCAGGCCAGGGAAATGGGTGCGAGATAGTCCCGCGTCACTTCGATGAGTTGATTGTCGAAGTAGGTGGCGCGAACGCGGGACAACTGATGGGTGAGAATGTCGGGATTGTTGGCGATGATCTCATCCTTGAGTCCCGCCTCGTCGGCCAATCCACACAAGACCACATGATCGGCCTTGGGATACGGTGAACTCTCCGCCGCCAGCTCGATGCGATTGTTGAGCATGGATGCGGACGCCACCGTCGTGCTGCCGAGCTGAATGTGGGGGGCGAGGTACACCAAATCGTGTCCTCGCAGAATGAACAGACGGCATTCTTCCTCGCCCACGTAAATGATGTGCACGATGGCGGCGGGCGCGAAGTGAAAATGGGCCCGCACCAGGTTCACCAGGGCGATGTCGGTGCTGGTCAGATAATTGATGCGCGTACCCCGCCGACTCCCGGGAGGGGGAAGAGCGAACACGTCGAGAACGGGACACGGTTCCAGTCGGCAGAGCGCGAGGGCGTTCGTCTTGCCGATGAATTCGAACGCGAGGGCATCCTTCTGCGGCACGACGCCGTGGGTGTGCTGGATCTCCGCCACCACGCGGCGATGAAATTTCGTTAGGTTTTCCTTCGCATCCTTGGTGACCATCATGGGGTGGATGGGAGGATCACTCAGGCCGACGGAATACGAAGAGCCGAAGCGCCAATGGGTGCGGAGAAATTCCGAGATCGAGGTCCAATCCAATTCCGGTGGGCCGTCGAAGTCCGGATCACTGGATTCGTCGAAGGGATTCTTGTTCGCTTCCTGATCGGGATCCGTCGGACGGTCTCTGTTCTCCACCACCGGAAGAGGAATGGTCGCGAGATCCAGGATGACGATTCCCGCAGCCCCGATACCCAGGGTGGCGAGCTTGAGCATGCCGCCGTCTACGGAGAGTCCAGTGCAGACTTTGGAAACGGAGACTTTCGGTATGGTGGGTTTTTCGTCAGCCATGCATCACTTCTGCGCCAGGAGCTGCTGGAGCCGCTTCTTGTTGTTGCAGTAATTGACGGCCTCGTCCACGCTGATTACCCGGGCCTTCGCAAGACGGTATAGATCCTGCTCCATCGTGCACATCCCGTAGGCCATCCCTTCGTTGATCATCTGATAGATCTCGCCCGTGTTCCCGTTTTTAATCGCGGCACGCACCGACGGTGTGACCACGAGAACTTCCTTTGAGAGGGTACGCTTGCCGTCGAGAGTTGGCACGAGCTTCTGCGATACTACGACTTTCAGGACGTCGGCCAGTCGATTGCGCACACGTTCCTGCTCGATGGGGGGAACCTCTCCGATAATGCGATCGATGCTTTCCACCGCCGAGGAGGTATGGAGGGTACTGAACACCTTGTGTCCCGAATCCGTGATTTCCAGGGCCGCCATGATGGTGTCGGGATCCCTCATTTCTCCGATCACCACGATGTCGGGATCCTGACGAAGGGCCTGAATCGTGCCGTCCTTGAACGACAGGACGTCCCTGCCGACTTCGCGATGGCGCACCACCGACCGCTTGGGGATATGCACGTATTCCACCGGGGCCCCGATGATGATGATGTGCGCA
>CAYQST010000005.1:0-1521 GCA_964420295.1 uncultured Chromatiales bacterium
TTCGGTCTGGACTTCCGGTTCGGTCTGGACTTCCGGTTCGGTCTGCACTTCCGGTTCGGTTTGCGCTTCCGGTTCGGTCTGCGCTTCCGGCTCGGTCTGCGCTTCCGGCTCGGCAACAGGGGCATTGTCAGTCACTACGGTATCCTCCACCACCGACGCCACTTCCGCAACAGGGACGGCTTCCACAACAGGGGCAGCTTCTTCAACGGCGGCCTCCTGGGCACTGACGGTTTCATCCTGAGTGGCGGCGAGCAGGGATTTCACGCCGGGAATATCACCGAGAACGAAGGCATGATCAGAGGCATTGTGCTGGGTATGTTCGTGATATTCGTGGCTTTCTTCGTGGTGCGAAAAGTCCTTATCGTCACGCATCATGGCGCAGATGAAGGACCGTTTTTCAGGATTCAACTCCACCACGCGGAGGCGTACGGTATCGCCCACGGCCGGACCCTCGGCTGCGCCGGAGGGGGCGCCACCTGGGCCGCGACGTCCGCGACGGATGGTCATGCGACCGCGAGGCACAAAGCAGTCCACATCATATTCGAGACTCACGATGGCGCCGGCCTCCATCACTCTCTTGACGGTGCCACTGACTTCGGCATCAACCGGGTAAAGGGTGGCAAGTCTCGGCCACGGATCCGGTGTGGTTTCCTTGACACTGAGGCCGATGCGACGATCGGAGGAGCGGATGTCGATGATTTTTACCTGAAGATCATCGCCCACCTTTACGACATCGGCGGGATTGTCCACTCGTTTGGTCCAGCTCAGATCCGATACATGCACCATGCCCACGATCCCGGGTTCCAGCTGCACGTAGACGCCGAAGCTGGTCAGATTCCGCACCTTTCCGGTGAGGATTTGTCCGACGACATATTTATCACCGACCTGGGTCCAGGGACTCTCGGTAAACTCCTTCATGCTGAGGGCGATGCGTTCGTTCTTCACGTCCACCTCGACCACGCGCACCTTCACCTGCTGTCCTTTCTTCACGACTTCGCTGGGAGCGCTGACTCTCACCTTGCTGAGCCGGGACACGTGGATGAGTCCATCCACCCCGCCCAGATCGACGAAGGCACCGTAATTCGTCACAGAGGTCACCACGCCTTCCACGACGTCGCCCTTGGAGAAATTCGCCAGGCGGCTTCTGCGCAGGGCCTTTTTGCGACTGCCCACGAAGCGACGCTTCTGAAAATCCGATAATTCAAGAAGATTCACATCGAAGGTCTGCCCGATATATGGGTCGATCTCTTCCTTTTCCGGCAGACCCGCTGTGGCAAGAAAATGGGAACGGGGAATGAAGCCCTCGATGCCCTTGTACATGACAATAGCTCCTCCAGGAATCGTGCGCACACAATTCACCGTAAGAAGAGTCTGGGCTTCCATCGCGGCCGTCAATTCATCCCAAATTGGTTGGGCCTCTTCATCGGAAAGACGAGGACGACGCGGCTTCTTCTTGTCTTCGGCGTCTTCTGTCTTTCCTTCCTGCTCGGCAGGAACGGCAGGAGCAGAAGCGTCCGCGAC
>CAYQST010000005.1:1621-74952 GCA_964420295.1 uncultured Chromatiales bacterium
AGGAGCGTCCGCGACAGGAGCGTCCGCGACAGGAGCGTCCGCGACAGGAGCGTCCGCGACAGGAGCGTCCACGACAGGAGCGTCCACGACAGGAGCGTCCGCGACAGGAGCGTCCACCATAGGCGCATCCATCGTCGGAGGATGCACCGCCGGAACATCGGCGGTAGGAACTTCCGCAACCGGTACATCCGGAGTGGGGGCTTCCGCCACCGGAGTCGCATCGGCGACTGGAGCGTCCTGCGTGGGAGCCGTCGACTCCTCGGGAGCGGAGGGTTCGACAGAATCGGCGTTCACGGGAAGATCGGTGGTGGGTTCGAGGGAGTCCGGGTTGGTCAGTTCGTTCGTCATTGTGCTTTCCGACATTGGTGAGATTTACTCGGCCAGGGGCCGATAGACGGTGGATTCCGAAATTCGGTACAACAGAGTAAAATTACAGAGAGAAACTATACAGAGCAACAAAATACGCACTCCGCACCAAATTACGCGCAGAAATTCTCCGTGTTTCCTTCCCGTGATCACACGTCCGTCGTTCCGCGCAGGGCGGATTCCAACACGGTGGCGGCGTCGGTGCGTTCATCGCGATACTTGATGATAATGGGAGTATAGATCGACAACCCCATGTCCTTTGCAAAGGCTCCGGGCAGGGCACGGGTGCCCTGCACCACCACGGCTCCCGAGGGGATCTCGAGGGCTGAGTCGGACGTGCCGCGATACACAGTTTCGCGCACCAGGTCATATACCGGAGTGGAACGCGTGAGAATGACCCCGGTGCCCAGCACGGCTCGTTCTCGCACCACGGTCCCTTCGTACACGCCACAGTTCCCTCCCACCATTACGTCGTCCTCGATCACCACCGGACTGGCATTGATCGGTTCAAGCACCCCACCGATCTGCACGGCCGCACTTACGTGGACACCTCTGCCGATCTGAGCACAACTGCCGATCAGCGCATGGCTGTCCACCATGCTTCCCTCTCCGACATAGGCGCCGACGTTGATGTAGGACGGTGGCATAACGATAACGCCAGGTGCAAGATAGGCCCCTTCACGCACCGAGGTGCCACCTGGAACGATCCTGCGCTGATCTGAGGCGTGGAATCGCTGCACCGGCAGAGTATCCTTGTCCGTAAAGGCGAACACTGGATCCAGAGGATTGCCGAGATCGCTGAGTACACCGGCCCGAAACGCCCAGAGGATGGCTTCCTTGACCTCGATCACGGCACCCCAGGTCCCATTATGGTCCTTGGATGCAGCGCGGAGTTTTCCCGTTCGCAGATCGGTCCAAAAGCGGGACAGGAGATCCATCGCCTGAGGGTCTCGTTCCTTCGGATTCATTCGTAAAAGGTCCTGAATATACTCCGTCATGGCTGGAAGCTCCTCACGCTGGTACCGGACATCCCGGAGGTTTGGCGGTGCCTCTCCGGTTTTGTAACTTCTTACGCTGTTCACAATATGGAATTTTCGATGCGTTTGATCAATCTGATGGGACTTTTTCTCCTACTCCTGACGTCGATGTCACCGGTATATGCTCAATCCATGCAATGGGATGAAGCGCCGCAGTTGGAGGTCCGAATCGACGGTCAGATCGAGATTTCCACCCGGGCATTTCAGCCGGAAGTGTACCGTCCGTACATTCTCGTGCAATCCTCCAAGCTGGGAGCCCCCGTTCTGCTCGATCTCGCAAAGAAGACGCTGACGACCCTTGGTGCGAAGGCTCTCACGGCCCAAGGACAATACGCCGTTCTCACCACGGGAATCCCCAAGGGCACCAGTGCGGGTGGCTTCGCCGTGAAGGCGGGGGTCACCACGTTCACGATCGGGAAGAAGAAAGTGGAAATCCGAACCAAGGAATCCCTAGTGGGTGAAGTGTCAGAGGGAATCATTCTCGCGCACAGCCCGCTCTATGCCAAGCTCCGTGATTCCTGGACTCCGAAAAAATCCACCGTTTCCACTCTGGCCGCGATGAAAACGCGTACCGAGATTGTGGTGATGTTCGCGACCTGGTGCCCCACTTGCAAGGTGGTCCTTCCTCGCTTTCTTCGGCTGATGAAGGATGCGAAGAATCCTGCCTTCTCGATGCGGTACATTGGACTCGCCATGGGGGGCAACGAACCCAGGGATGCCGTGCAGCGCTACGGTCATGATTATCCGGCCTTCATCGTCTTTCGAAACGGTAAGGAAGTAGGACGCGTTGTGGGAGATCCTCCCAATTTCGAGGCAACCCTCCTCGGAGTCCTGTCCCAACACTGATACGCCATGCATACCCGACTTTCATCCAATGCCACGTTGCGTGTGATGGCCCGGATCGGGCAGATCCTCGTCGCGTTGGTGTTCGCTCTCGCCGCCGGATTGAAGGCCCTGCATCCGGTGGGCTTCGCCGAAGAAATCGCCCATTACGGCATCTTCCCATCCCTTTCGCCTATCGCGGCCTGGGCTTTTCTCGTTGTCGAGTTCATGCTCGTCGCGGCACTCCTGTTCAACGCCTTTCCCCGCGTCACCCATCTGGCCGGAATTCTGCTTCTGACTCTCTTCATTGGAGTGACGCTGTATGGCATGAGCACGGGCTCCCTGTCGGAATGCGGTTGCTTCGGCAACCTTATCAAGCGCGGACCGGAGCAGGTGCTGATCGAAGATGGCCTGATGATTCTCGTTCTCATTTTCGCGTCCCTCGTCCTTCATCCCGCCCCTCGGACGGCGACCCGCTGGAAACTTCCGGTGGTCGTGCTCTCGGGTGCGTTGATCGCAGGCGTGGCTCTGGCCAGTCCCGCTCTGCCGGTGGACAACCTCGTGACCGATCTCAAACCGGGAAGCTTTCTTCCACAATGGCCGGTGGAAGGGCTTCCTTTGGATCTTGCGCAGAACACCCACTTCGTCGTGCTCTGCGACGCGGCACGGGCCGATATCGACGCGCAATTGAAATCAGTGGGAGCGATCGCCGATTCTCTCTCCACCCTTTCTGTGGTAGGTTTGACGATCTCGGGAACCGCAGCCGCACATGATCTTCAGTATGGATTGGGGCTCCCCATTCAATTGGGTGCGGTGGAACCCCGCTTCGCCCGTCGCTTATATCGAACCCTCCCGCGCTGTTTTCTCATTCATGAAGGGACCGTGCTTCAGGTTTGGCAGGGCATTCCTGCACCAAAGGATGTTCAGGCCCAACTCGCCTCCCTCCATCTGGAAGGAACCAACACCCCGTGAAGATTTACACCAAATCCGGAGACCAGGGTTCCACCTCTCTGTTCGGGGGACGGCGCGTCTCCAAATCCCATCTGCGCCTGGATGCCTATGGCGCGGTGGACGAGGTAAACGCCCTTCTCGGGGTGGTTGACGCGGCCATCACGCATGAGGAGCTGCGTTCGTGGATACGGGAGATCCAGAGGGATCTGTTCGTCCTGGGCGCAGACTTGGCCACCCCCCACGATGCCACCAAAGTGCGTATCGACCGCATGGAGGAATCCTCGACCCTTCGCCTCGAAGCCCTGATCGATCGTCTCGACGCGGAGCTACCTCAGATTCGATTCTTCATCCTTCCAGGCGGACACGCCGCAGCCGCGCATCTCCATGTAGCGCGGACGGTGTGTCGCCGTGCGGAACGATGCATGGTCGCGCTGGCCGAGCAGGAGTCCGTGACACCGCATGCACTCGTGTACATCAATCGACTCTCTGACGCGCTGTTCGTGCTTGCCCGCTTTGCCAACCATCTTCATGGGATTTCGGACATTCCGTGGAAATCCACCCCCTGATCACCCGCCCCACAGACGAGTGCCTCCTTATGTTCATCGCCATCGCTGGAAATATCGGTTCGGGAAAATCCACACTCACGGATCTCCTGTCCCAGCATTACGGCTGGGAACCGTTTTATGAATCCGTGGAGAACAATCCCTACATCGAGGATTTTTATGCGGACATGAGGCGATGGTCCTTTCATCTGCAAGTGTACTTCCTCTCCCAGCGCTTCATCACTCATCAGCGCATCGCGGGTCTGGCCCACAACGTAGTACAGGATCGTTCCATTTACGAGGATGCCGAAATCTTCGCCGCCAATCTGCATGATATCGGAAATATGGACGATCGGGACTATACCAATTACACCGAACTGTATGGCGTGATGATTCCCTTTCTGAAGCCTCCCGACCTGCTTGTCTATCTGCGTGCCTCAGTGCCTACCCTCATGCATCAGATCCGCTTGCGGGGGCGCAGCTACGAGCAGAGCATTCGGGAATCGTACATCACCCAGCTCAACGACCTGTACGAATCGTGGATTTCGAGATATACCTTCGGTCCCGTGCTCACCATTGAGACCGATCATCTGGACTTCGTGCATTCCGAATCCGATCGTGCCTCCCTTTTGGGACGGATCGTCGAGACGGTGTCGTCTCTGCACACGCCTCAGCTTCCCTTCACCTCATGAACGTGCGCATCCTTCTTCTTCCCCTGTTTTTTCTCACATCTGTTCTGCATGCCCAGACGGCAGAACTGACCGGCACGGTGCGTGATCGGGAAGGACAGCCACTGGCTGGCGCGACGGTGTTGGTGCGGGGTACCGTACTCGGAACGATGACCGACGCCGAGGGTCGCTACGTCATTCGCAGAATCCCATCGGGGGAACGTACCCTTGTGATCTCGATGCTCGGGTATTCCCGTGTGGAAAGAACCCTCCATCTTCAGGCCCAGGCCCAGGAGGTCGTTGATGTCGTGCTCGAGTCCACCCCCCTGACCACTGACGAAATCGTGGTCACTGCGGGACGTCACGCTCAAAGCCTCGAAACCATCCCCGTGTCCGTTGCGATCCTGTCTGCCCAGGCCATGGAGGACCGCACGCTGATCAGTCTCGATCAGGCCCTGCGCCTGGTACCGGGTGTGAACATGACCGAGTCCCAGGTCAACATCCGCGGGTCGAGCGGCTACAGTCGAGGAATCGGCAGTCGTGTGCTGCTCTTGATCGACGGTATCCCTCAACTGGCGGGCGACGCGGGAGACATCAAATTCGACGCAGTGCCGATGTTTGCGGTAGATCGCATCGAGGTGGTGAAGGGGGCGGGCTCGGCACTGTATGGCAGCAGTGCCCTCGGTGGGGTGATCAACGTCCTGACGAAGGATCCTCAGGAGCGTCATCTGCATGTGCGTGCCTATAGTGGATTCTACGAAAACCCCTGGCATGAGGAATGGAAGTGGTGGGGAGACAGTCCCCGCTTCTTTAACGGGCTGGACCTTCAGGTCGCCGATCGCACCGATGGCGTCACCTGGATGGCCACCGGGGGAATTCGAAACAACCAGGCCTATCGGCACAATGACGACTTTCTGCGCTGGAATCTGTCCGGCACACTTGGGTGGAAACCAGCCTCCGACAAGGCACTGAAGTTCACCGCGTCCTGGGCCGACGACCGTCGGGGTAACTGGCTGTACTGGAAGAGCGTCAACGAAGCTCTCGTGCCTCCGGCGGGCACGGATGTTTCCGAAACCATCCATTCCACCAAACTCCAGGTCTCGGGACAGTTCACCAGCACTGTGTCCAGCGACTTCGCCTACGCCCTGCGTGGGTACGTGTTCCGAACGGCCTTCGACACCGAAAGCGACACCTCCGATTTTTCCCTTCGTCCCTTCGACCGCACCCAGGCCACCGCGATGGTCACCGGTGTCGAGGCGCAGGGCACCTACTCCGGAGTGCGCCACGTCCTTCTCATCGCTGGATGTGATGTGCAGATGCATCGCATTTCATCCACTACCTATGGCGATCGCGGCGCGATGAACGGGGCCTTCTACGCGCAGAGCGAATGGACGCCCTGGGATCGCGGTGCGTCTGGCGCGGCCCCCTTGACACTGTCAGCGGGACTTCGCCTCGACGGGGCCTCAGTGGATACCCTGGTCTCCGAATCCAGCCTCAACCCTCGTTTCGGAGCGGCATGGACACCCTGGACCGGCACTTCCCTGCGTGCCAGCTATGGATGGGGATTTCGTGCGCCATCCATCGCCGAACGCTTCGTTACCGCGTCCGGAAGCGGCCTGCAGACCAAACCCAATCCCGCGCTCCGTGCCGAGCGAAGCACGTCCTACGAATTTGGCATTCGTCAGGTTCTGCCCTTCCCCGTCGTGGTGGATGTGGCCCTGTTCTGGAACGACTATAGCGACATCATCGAACCCACCCTGGATATAGACGGACGCATTCAGTTTCGAAATCTCACCTCCGCGAGCATTCGCGGCGCGGAGGTTGGCATCCAGGGCGCTCTCTTCGAACGGTTTCTTGAATGGTCCGCAAGCTGGACCGCCATGTACCCGCTCGACAAGACCCTTCACCGCATTCTTCGGTATCGACCCCGACACATCGTCCAAACCTCGGCCCAGGTAAACTGGAAGGGACTGAGTCTGGGTGGAGACTATCGCTTCATTTCCCGAATCGAGGAAATTGATGATGCTGTGCGCCTGGTGATCAAGGATGCCGATCAGAGGGTGGATGCGCACGTCGTGGACCTTCGGCTGGCCTACGATGCCTCGACGTCGCTCTCCCTTCCCATGCGACTGATCCTCTCGGTGAACAACGCCTTCCAATACCACTATTCCGAAATCATCGGCAACCTGGCGCCGATCCGGAATTACATGCTGACGGTAGAAAGCACGTTGTAACCCCTCCCATGAGTCAGTGACGTATCGCGGGCTGGTTCAGCGTCCCGGCGCGGGATTCTGCGGGGTCGCGGGCGCAAGTTCCCGTTCCGCCGCCACGCGAAATGCGTCGAAGGACTTGGCCTTGGTAAAGGCGACACGGGCAGCTTCGGTGTTGCTGAGTCCCTTCTCGGCCAGCCCCAGTTCGAACCACGCCGCCCCCTGCTTCACGTCGGCAAGCTGTGCAATGGCGATGCGCGCCTCGTCCCGCGCGGATCGGTATTTTCCCAGTCGATTGTAAGACGTGGCCAGCACCAGATGGGGCAGTCGCTGAAGAGAATCGGTGTCGAGACTCTTGCGAGCGAAGGCCACTGCATCGGACCAGCGCTTCTCGTCCATGCACTGCACGGAAAGCTGGGTCTGGGAAAGCGCCAATCCTGCAAGTGCGGGCGCGAAATCTTTCTTTTCTCCGAGCGCCTTCACGTAGCAATTCATGGCCTGCTCGAATTCCCTGTCGTCATAATACTGGTTGGCGAGTCCCAGATACCCATGCGCGAAACGAGGATTGATGGCGATGGCCGCTAAAAAGGCTTGTCTTGCCTCCACGGGCTTCTTGCAGGCCCGGAGTGCCAAGCCCTTCTGGTAGTGGTAAAATTCATGAGATTCGTGGGCGAGAGCCGAGTCGTACAGCACGACGGCCTCGGCGCAGCGGTCCTTCTTCAGAGCGGCATTGGCTTCCTTGAAGAAGGATTTCCCGATGGGATCGGACTGGGCAAGGAGGGGATATCCAAGAATGATGAAAACGAAAAGCAGTCGAACCATGGGGAGAGTCCTCTCTTACGATCACATAAAATACGGAGGCAGGTACCGGGAGCCAAGGAAGGCAACCAGGACCTGCCAGCAAGTTCAAACGGGATCAACAATCTTGACCGTCTTACGCGTGGTGCCCTTGGCACCCTTCATTTGCGTTCAGTTCGGAGAGCGTTCCTGATGTGAACTCGTTCATCGCTTCTCCCATCGTGGTTCCCTCGGTACGATACACGGGGATCCCCGCACTGTTGAGGGCGAGAATCGCACGCATGCCCATCCCTCGCACGAGCACGGCAGTTGCTCCCGTCTGCCGGATCGCATCGATGGGAGAGCAGGTGCCATGCGCATGATGGTCATTGCCATTCGGAATGAAGGTTTCGGTCCCTCGCTCGAGATCGACGACGGCAAAGAAGGGTGCGCTCCCAAAATGCCCGGAAAGCTGGGCATCTCGACCGAGCGTGTCTATCGTGGGGATGCAGAGAATCATGGACGCCCTCCGTTTCCGGCACGACGGCCACGACCTCGTCCCTTTTGGGAAGGACAAGCACCTGCTTCCGTACCTTCATTCGTCGTTTCACGACGATTTTCTTTCTCCACGGATTGACCATGGCGACACTGGGCGCCGTGACAGCCACAGGCTCCCTGGTGACGATTCATCATGACAGCTCCTCCTTCAATGACGAGCAGTTTTCCGTGAATCAGGGCATCCGCGATTTTCGCGTGCGCTGAATCAAGAATCTGCCCGAAGGTTTGACGAGAGACCCCCATGTGGGAGGCCGCTGCCTCCTGGTACTGTCGCTCACCGTCTGCAAGACGCACCGCTTCGAATTCATCCAAGCCCAATCGAACCACCGACAGCGTGGCTGCGGGGATTCCGATCGGCTTGAATCCTGACGCTGCGGGATGACGAGCAATGATCCGGCATTTCATGGGACGTGACATGGATATCTCTTGTTATTGGCATATGCCATTAATAACATACCGATTCGCATTCAGGAATCCAAGCATATCCCGGGCTCGTTGTTCCGTCGCGGCATTCTTCCTATTTTCACGCGACCTCTACGGAGGGTTCGCATAATGGTAGTGCAGCGGTCTTGAAAACCGCCGGGCTCACGCCTGTGGGGGTTCGAGTCCCTCACCCTCCGCACTGATCGTTCGAGGTTTCTCTCGCACGGGAGATCGCGAATGCCGTGATCTCCCGATTCTATTTCATGTTCGGACTCCATCATGACGCGATTCCTGCTCTTCTCTCCTCTTCTTGCCCTGTTCCTCTCCCTTCCCGTCCATGCGCAGGTCTCACCCTGGGCGCAGCTTTTCAGTTCGGCCTACTTCGATCAGCAAGGGTACGAGGTTCTTCGCACCATGACCGACGCGGCAGGACCTCGCGTGATGGGCACCGCCGGCAACGAAAAGGCGATCGCGATTTTGGCCGACGCCCTGCGCGGCCTCGGGTACGAGCCGAAGATAGAGCGCTTTTCGACGACAGGCTGGATCCGGGGAGACGATGAGGTACGTGTGGTGACCCCCTTTGCCCGTCGCCTGCGCTGCGCGGCCCTGGGCTTTACCGATTCCGTGCCCACCTTCGCCGCAGGCCTCGTGGATCTTGGACACGGCTACGATGATGAATACGAAGGACGTGCGGTGCGTGGATCCGTCGTGCTCGTGTCGCAGGACAAGGTGCCGAATCGGGAGGAACTTCTTCGCTACGAGGCCATCGATATCGCGGCCTCCCACGGAGCCCGAGCCATCTTGTTCATCAACGAAAAGGCGGGGGGACAGGTGCTGGCTGGCGCGGGCAATTTCCACGGCCATCCGACGGCCATTCCGGCCTTTTCCATCACGAAGGAGGAAGGGCTCTGGCTTCGGCGTCTTCTGACATCCGGCACCTCCGTCACGATGGACATTCGTGCACGTTCTCATTGTGTTTCCACCCAGGCCCCCAACCTCGTGGCCACCTTGCCGGGACGAAGTCCCAAGAAAATCGTGGTGGGTGCACATGTGGATACCTGGGACATCGGTCTTGGTGGAGTGGATAATGGACAGGGGACGGCAGTGCTTTTCGAGCTGGCACGTCTGCTCCGGCGCTGGAGTCCGAACAATGCCTACACCATCGAGTTCGTCTGGTTCAACGGCGAAGAGCTCGGCCTTCACGGTGCGAAGGCCTATGCCGCCGCGCATCATGAGGACCCCATCCTCGCGGTGATCAACATGGACATGACGGGATCCCCCCTGGGCATCAATGCCATGGGCTTCGATGAGTTCGTTCCCTTCTTCAGGAATCTCGTCTCCCGTCTGAATGGGTTTGAACTGCCAAACGGGGTGTCGAGTACTCCCTGGACCAACAGCGACCATGTTCCCTTTATCATGAAGGGCATTCCCACCTTCACCGTGCATGGCAAACTCGACGAACCGATGTACACCTACTATCATGATTTTGGGGACAGCTTCGACAAGATCAGCAAGCGCTACATCAGCGATGCAGCGGCCATCCTGTCGATCCTCACCCAGGAGCTGGCCAATGCGCCAATCGAGCAGTTCCGGCGTCGGACCCGAGAAGAGGTGATTTCACTGTGGAAAAAGAACAAGCTCGACGAGCGGCTCAAGAAGCAGAAGGAATGGGATTTGGACTGAGGTTCCTGTTGAAAGAAAAACGGTCGCCGAAGCGACCGTTTTTCGTATGGTGCAACCGAATTCCACCGCTCTCTCAGAACGTGTACCGGATTCCCAACTGCATCTGCCAGCGGGAGACGAGATCGTTGAACTGGAAGGGATTCTTCTTGTCCTTGTAACTGAACAGCGGGGTACCCTTGGGCACGGGCGCGCCGTTCTCGCCGAGGGTGTTGGTGGCGGGAGCCAGACCTTCGAATCGAAGCAGGAGATCCCGATTGAGTGGCACGCTTTCCACGCGCCCCCACTCATTGTTGACGAGGTTGAGGACGTTGAGGATGTCGAGACTGATTTCGAGCTTATGCTCGGCGAAGACGGGATTCGGGATGGTTTGCACGAGACGGAAATCCAACTGATTGATCCAGGGCTCGCGGGCGCCGTAGCGCTCGGCGATCTGACCACGACGTCCGCTCAGATAATCGTCGCGTCCGATATAGGCATCCAGCGCCTGGTAGGTGCTGAGCGGGGCCCGCGTGGTGGTGGATCCGTTGACGGTGACGAGCACGATATCGTTCTGATCCTGGGGAACGTAGATCAGATCGTTTTCCACCTGTCCGTCGGCGTTGAGGTCTCCGTCGTATACGTAGGAGAAGGGCTGACCAGAGCGGCCTTCATAAAACAGAGCCACGGTCGTGCTGTAGTCCTTCAGATACTTGAACGTGTAGGACAGGCTTGCGATGAGGCGATGCGGGATGTCGAACAAGGATCGAGTGAGAGGAGCCTCATTCGGATTGTCGGGAATATGGTTGAAGCGCCAGTTGGAGACGGCCTGGCTGGAGAGTCCGCCGTTGCGATCTTCTGCCCGACTAAAGGTATACGCCAGCGATCCGCCGAGACCTTCTTCCACCTGCCGCTGGAGATGGGCAGTGAGGTTGTACTGATAGCCATCGCTGGTGTTTTCGAGGAGAATGACGTTGGTGAAGGGTCCGTTGGCGAAGGTGCCCACCTGGGTGCGCGGCGTGGTGTTGCGGCCGCTGTAGGTGCCGTACACACCGCGTCCGCCCGGGAGACGATTGCCGAGGGCCGTGGTATCGAGGCGGTCTCCGAGATTGATATCACGATAGGCGATATCGTTGAGCGTGCGGGAGTACATTCCCTCGATCGTGGCCACGAAGCCGTAGGGCAGCTTGTGATCGAGGGCGAGGTTGAAGCGCGCCACTTGCGGCATGGTGAAGTCGTGGGACGTCACGTTGAGCTCTGTCGCCGATCCGACACGGGAGTAGAAGGCCGAGTCCCGCGGGTTGAGCCCGGGATCGAACCGCACGGTGTCGTTGGTCCGCGTCCGCAGATCGAGACGCGCGAATTCCACGCCGGTGTTGCTGAACTGATTCGAGATCCACACGAAGGGCACACGGCCGGTAAAGATGCCCGCGCCACCGCGCAGAATCAGCGAGCGATCGCCCATGACGTCGTAGTTGAATCCGAACCGCGGCGAGAAAAGCACCTGTGAATCGAACACCTTATCGGTCCGCACGCCGAAGGTACGCGTAGGATCCTGTCCCGCAGTCGTGCCCCGGTTGTAGTGAATCGTATCGGCCTTGATGTTGTAGGCGGGATTGTCGTTGATCGTGGGAATATCCACCCGCAGACCAAGGGTCAGCTTGAGGTTCTTCACGCCAGACCATTCATCCTGCAGATAGAGGCCGTACTGCGCGGCGCCGAATTCCGGCGCGAACATTGGATCGATGCCGGGACGGGAGAAGCTGTACTGGAGACGGGAGGAAACCCCGCGATTGAAGTCCGCGAGACTGTTGAAGGAATACGTGCCGTAATAATCGCGGATGAACAAATTGCGAAACCAGAACAGTTCGTTCTGTGTGCCGAGCGTGAGCACGTGATCGCCGAGGAAGTAGGAGAAATTGTTGGTGATTTCGAGGATGTCCTGATCGAGCTCATTCGCGACGGAGAAGTTTTCCGCACCCGCGCTGATGCTCACCCCCGTGATACGGGGATCGCTGATGGTGACCGTGGGGAAGGGCGATCCGGTATAGGCGCGCTTGTCGCGAATCCGTGTATAGCCGAAGATGAATTCGTTGGCCATGGTGCTGCCGTAGGTGGAATTCCACTGAAGCACCGTGGAGTTGACATTGTTCTGGAACTGATAATTGCGATTGCCGAAGAGCACGCTCGTGATGGAGGGGCGATACACATCGTCGGACGCGTCCACAAAATTATGACGCAGCGTGAGCCGGTGCCTTTCGGTGAGGTTCCAGTCCAATCGCGCAAACAGTTTCGTGCTAGGGCGTTTGGTGTCGAAGCTGGTGAGAGCGCCAGGATTGTAGTCGTATTTCGATCGGAGGATCATGCCCACCGAGTCGGCGATACTGCGAACCAGGGAGCCGTCGTTGCGCTGCGAGAAGGCGATGTTGTCGAAGGGCGCCTTCCGTTCCGTCATTTCCGCATTGGCGAAGAAGAAGAGTTTGTTTTCGATGATCGGTCCGCCCACACGGAATCCAGCCTGGTACTCGGTGAAGGACGAGAAGGCCGACGTCACGGCACTGTCGCGATAGGTACCCACGGGAAGGGCGTTCCCATTGGCATCCTTGAGCAGATAGGTGGTTGAATTCAAATCACCCACCAGATCCTTGTTTCGGTAATAGAAGTAGGCCGACCCTTCGTAACGGTTCGTGCCCGAGCGGGTAATGGCGTTGATGCCGCTGCCGGAGAAACGTCCTTGGCGCACATCATAGGGAGCGATCACTACCTGAAATTCCTGGAGCGCATCGAGAGAGATGGGATTCGTGCTGGCCTGGCCGCCCGGAGTTCCTCGATCGCCGAGTCCGAACAGATCGTTGTACTGGGTGCCGTCGATCTGAATGTTGTTGAAGCGGTTGTTCCGTCCCGCAGCGGAGCTGTTCACCATTTGCGGCGTCAGGCGGAGAACATCCTGAAAACTCCGAGAGATGGTGGGCATGGTTTGAATCTGATCGAGGGTCACGTTCTGAGATGCCCCCGTTCTGCTGGTGCTCATCAGTTCGTTTCTCTCAGCCGTGACTTCCACCGTGCTCATCTGGACATTGCTTTCTTCCAGGGAAACATTGTACTGGAGGTTCTGTCCAAGCGAGAGCGTGACATCGGCGTACTTGACCGTCTGATACCCGACGTAGGAAATGGTGATGGTGTAGGGTCCACCTACCCGCATATTCAGCACGTTGAATCGTCCGTCGGGACGGCTCGTGGTACCGAACACTGATTGCGAAGGCTCGTGCAGGGCCTGGATCGTGGCGCCCACCAACGGGGCTCCACTCTTGTCGGTGATCCGACCACTGATGGATGCCGTGGTGACGCTTTGTCCCCAGGCCCGGGCGCCGAGAACGAGGGCGATCGCGGCAAGTAACAACACGGTCGCAGATTTGTTCATACGCTGTCCTGCATTGGTGAGGAATGAACGAATACGATTGGGTTCGATGGGAGAAAAAAGCAAAAAAAAACCGACGGACGCAAGGACCCGCCGGTTATCAAATTGTGAAAAATCAAGGTCTTGGCCACCGAGGAACGAACCTGCTCCTGACAGGGAGAGCACGAGAATCAGGAGTCCTTCACGTCGAGCGATACAAACTCGATGGAACTCTGAGCCAGGAGTTCGGCGATGCGGTGGATTTTATAGGGACGGGCATAGACGACGCGAGTGATTCCAGTGTTCATGATGGTCTTGAAGCAGTGGTAGCAGGGACTCGCCGTCACGTAGATCGTGGCGCCTTCGATGCGGACTCCATGACGCGCGGCCTGCACGATGGCGTTGATCTCCGCGTGAATCGTTCGAAAGCAGTTTTCCTCCTCCTCCCCGTCGGGATCGCGGGAAACATACACCAGGCAACCCACCTCGGTGCAATGCGGGTGTCCCGCCGGAGAGCCGTTGTATCCCGTGGCGATGATGGCCCGATCCTTGACGATCACCGCGCCAATTTTCGCGCGCGTACAGGTGGCACGTTCGGCCACCTTGTTCGCGATGTCCATGAAATATTCATCCCAGCTTTTTCGGCCTTCCATGCTCGGGTCCTCGCTTTGGTGTGTTTCCACGTGTGTCAAATCTGTAACTTCCTTCGGCACATCTCCAAATCGGAAGGTATCCCATGCCCCGAAAACCAGCGAAAGTGTTTGTCCTCGACACCAATGTCATTCTGCACGACAGTTCCTGTCTTCAGCAATTCGAGGAAAACGACGTCATCATTCCCATCGCGGTGCTCGAGGAGCTCGATCACTTCAAGAAAGGGAACGAGATCCTGAATTTTCATGCGCGCGAATTTCTACGTTCCCTCGACGCGGTGAGTGGAGACGGTATTTTCGACGGGGGCGTCCGACTCGGAAAGAAGCGGGGCATGCTCCGGGTGATGCTCGATCCCCCCTTCCATTCTCACCTTTCCTCCAGCTTTTCATCCGCCCTGCCCGATCATCGCATCCTCAATGTGGCATTCCACGAAGCGAAGCGATTGCGGACGCGCACCGTGGTGCTGGTGACCAAGGATGTCAACCTGCGTATGAAGGCCAAGGCGGTGGGTTTGCCCGCTCAGGACTACACGACCGATCGGGTAAAGGACATCGACACCCTGAATACCGGAAAGCGCGTGCTGGAGTCGGTGCCCGAATCCACCATCGACGATCTCTACAAAGTGCCCTTCGAATGCACTCCCCCTCCCCTCCTCCGTGGTCAGCCCCCCCTGCGGCCCAACGAGTACTGCATTCTTCGCAATCAGCGCAAGTCGGCCCTCGCCATGTTCGATGCCGAAGCCGGGCTCCTCAAACGGATCGACAAGGTGACGGCCTACGGCATCTCTCCCCGTAACGCCGAACAGACCTTCGCCCTGCACGCGCTAATGGATCCCGCCATTCAGCTCGTCACCATCACGGGCAAGGCCGGCACGGGCAAGACACTGCTCGCCCTGGCCGCGGCCCTCGAGAAGAAGAAATTCTACCGCCAGATCTACCTGGCCCGTCCCGTGGTGCCGCTCAGCAATAAGGATCTCGGATTTCTGCCCGGAGATATCCAGAGCAAGCTCGATCCCTATATGCAGCCGCTGTTCGATAACCTCGGCGTTATCCAGCATCAGTTTCCCGAGACGGATCAGCGGCATCGCCGCATAAGCGAGCTCCTCAAGGAGGAGAAACTCGTCATCAGTCCCCTCGCCTATATCCGCGGTCGCAGTTTGGTCAACATCTCCTTCATCGTTGACGAAGCCCAGAACCTCACCCCGCACGAGGTCAAGACCATCATTACCCGGGCGGGAGAGGGAACGAAGTTCGTCTTCACGGGCGATATTTTTCAAATCGATCATCCTTATCTCGACACCCAGTCCAACGGACTGAGTTACCTGATCGACAAGATGCAGGGACAGAATCTTTACGCCCATGTCACCTTGGAAAAGGGAGAGCGCTCGGCGCTGGCAGAACTGGCCAGCGATCTGCTCTAGTGCTGCGGCGCGAGGACTCGCTATACACGACACGCCACGGTATCCCGTATGGGACCCGTGGCGTGAATCGTAAAAACGGAGATTACGGTTGGACCGCCCCTCTCCGTGAGACGCGCCTACCAGTTGAGCAAATAGGCGAAGATGAGCGGTGCGACGATGGTGGCGTCGGATTCGATGATGAACTTGGGGCTCTCGACACCGAGCTTGCCCCAGGTGATTTTCTCGTTGGGGACGGCTCCGGAATAGGATCCGTAGCTCGTGGTGCTGTCGCTGATCTGGCAAAAATAATCCCAGAGAGGGACCTCGGTACGCCGCAGATCCTGGTGGAGCATGGGCACGACACAGATGGGGAAGTCTCCGGCGATGCCTCCTCCGATTTGGAAAAATCCAATGGGAGAGCGAGCAGAGGTTTTGGTGTACCAATCGGCGAGGATCATCATGTACTCGATCCCGGTGCGCACGGTATGGACGTTCTTCACATCCCCTTCGATACAATGTCCTGCGTACATGTTGCCCAGGGTGCTGTCTTCCCAGCCTGGCACGATGATGGGGAGGTTCTTTTTCGCCGCGGCGATGAGCCAGCTATTCTTGGGATCGATCTGATAGTATTGCTCGAGATCGCCCTGAAGGAGAAGGCGATAAAAGAACTCGTGAGGGAAGAGTCGCTCTCCGGCTTGATCGGCGCGCATCCATTCCTTGAGAATGGCGGCTTCGATGCGACGCATTGCCTCTTCCTCGGGGATGCAGGTATCGGTGACCCGATTCATGTGACGATCGAGAAGGGCTTTCTCGTCCTGAGGAGTCAGATCCCGGTACTGCGGCACGCGTTCGTAGTAATCATGCGCGACGAGGTTGAACACGTCTTCCTCGAGGTTCGCGCCGGTGCAGGTGATGGCATGCACCTTGTCCTGCCGAATCATTTCGGCAAGGGAGAGCCCGAGTTCCGCCGTGCTCATGGCGCCGGCGATGGTCATGAACATCACGCCACCCTTGTCCAGATGGGCTTCATACGCGCGGGCGGCATCCATGAGCGCTGCGGCATTGAAGTGGCGATAGTGATGCGCGATGTAGGTCGATACAGGTCCACGTTCCATAAGAATTGTTCCTTTCCTTGACGCGGGTCAGGCCTGGGTGGATCGAGCGACATTGCCGAGCACGCGCACGAGGAGGTCCCAGAACTTCGCGGTGGTGGGAATATGAAGACGTTCGTCGGGTGAATGGGCACCCTCGATGGTGGGGCCGAAGGAGATCATGTCCATGCCCGGGTAGACTTCCCCGATCAGTCCGCACTCGAGGCCCGCGTGGATGGCCTTGATTTCCGGTTCCGCCCCGTAGAGCTGCTGGTAGGCGTCGCGCGTGAAATGCAGAGCGCGACTATTCATATTGGGTTTCCAGCCGGGATATCCGTCACCGTAGGAGATGTCCGCGCCCGCCAAAGAAAAAACGGCCGCCACATGACGCACCACATCGTGCTTTTCGGATTCCACGGAACTGCGCTGGCTTGTTCCGATCACCAGGTCGGAGCCAGTCAGGGTGACGGTTGCAAGGTTGGTGGAGGTCTCCACCAATCCCGGAATGTCGGCGCTCATCTTCTTCACGCCATGAGGCAGGGCAAGGAGAACGTGAAGTAGGCGACGGGTAAAGGCATGCGAAAACATGGTCTCGGGCAGGGCGATGGGCGTCACGGAGACGGTGAGGCCGGGTTCCACTGTACCGCATTCGTTTTTCAGCATGGCTTCGAAGTCCGTGGCCAGGGCCTGCACGGCGTTCACGGCCTCACTCGGCAGGATCACGACGGCTTCGGCCTCGCGGGGAATGGCATTCCGCTTGCTGCCGCCGGAGATCGACGCAAGGTCCATCTGATGATCGCGGAAGAGATCCGTCAGGAAGCGGGTCAGCATCTTGATGGCATTCCCCCGACCGGTATGGATATCCAGGCCCGAATGTCCACCCTTCAATCCTCCGATCGACACCTGGAGGGCGGAGCGTCCCGCAGGCAATGCCTCCCATTCCACGGAGAAGGAACCTGCGGTGTCCATGCCGCCGGAGCAGCCCACGTACAGGGCTCCATCCTCCTCGCTGTCGAGATTGAGCATGATCGATGCCGAAAGCAAACCGGGACGGAGTCCCTTGGCGCCCGTCAATCCTGTTTCTTCGTCCACGGTGAAGAGAAATTCCATCGGGGGATGCACGAGGTCCGAGGCTTCGAGCACGGCCAGGCCAGCGGCCACGCCAATGCCATTGTCGGCGCCAAGCGTGGTGCCCTCAGCCACCACCCAATCCCCGTCTACCCGAGTGCGAATCGGATCGTTCTCGAAATCGTGTTCCGTACCCTTGTTCTTCTCACACACCATATCCACATGCCCCTGAATCAGCACCGTGGGAGCTGATTCGTACCCCGGGGTTGCCGGTTTCCGCACCACGAGATTACCCGTGGCATCCTGTTCCCAGGAATGTCCCAATCCTTCGATCACGGATTTCAAATAGGCCAATACCTTTTCTTCCTTCTTCGAAGGACGGGGAATTTGCGTGAGTCCGTAAAAGTGCTTCCACAAGAGTTCGGGCTGCAGGGAGGAGAGAGAATGAGACATGAGGATCTCCATGGTTCGGTTCGTGATGATCAGAAAGGAAACATAGCATGGGGGAGGGACATTGGCAAAGGGGTGACGCGTGACGCGTGAAGAGTGAAGGGAGGCCGGACCCCGAATTCCCCTTTCCTCGTCTTGTGGAAGTAGGCATCCCCCCGTATTTTCGGATGTTCTTCAGTTCGAGTCGCTCCCCCCACCCATTCTGGATTTCCGGTGCGCCGATTCGGTTCGATTTCCCTCCTCATTCTTTGTCTCCTCTGTCCGGGCCTGCTGTCCGCGCAAACGCGAAGCGTGAAAGAAGAACAGGATTTCTCCTTCGCGCAGGGTCTGTTGCGGGACGGGAATGCCGCTCTGGCTGCCGAACAGTTTCGCCTTTTTCTGGAGCGATATCCCGAAAGTCCCATGGCTCCCGATGCGGCCTATTATCGGGGCGAAGCCCTTTTTGCCGAAGGACGGTTGACGGATGCAGGCATCGTCTATCGTGATCTCCAGACGTCCTGGCCGAAATCCCGGTTTGCCGACGAGGCGGGATTCCGGCAGGGAGAGATTTTCTTCCGACAGAATCAGTTCACTCGCGCCTTCGAAACATTCAGTGCGGTGTTGCGGGAATACCCGATGAGCGCCATCGCACACGAGGCCGCCTATTGGGCGGGAGAAGCCGCGCTGCGCTCCCAGGATCCTTCCCTGGCCATGCGCTATTACACCATCGCCTACGAAAACTATCCCGACGGACGGGTGCGGGACTTCGCGCTGTACAGCATCGGCTATGTGCTTGAGTCACAGTCCGCCTGGGACGAGGCCATCGCCACCTATACCTCTCTGCTCAAGCATTATCCCACCAGTGCGCTGACTCCGTTTGCACGCACCCGTATCGGATCCTGTCTCGTTCAGAATCAACGCGCCGATAGTGCCCTTGTCTGGCTCTCCCAACTCAACGACGGTCCCGATCAGGACAATGCCGCTGAGCGCCTCTATCTGATGTCCGAAGCCCGTGCCCACCTGCGCCAGCTCACGGAAGCCGAACGCGGGTATAAGGACTTTCTGGCCGCCTATCCTCATCACGCACGCTCCCGGCAAGTGCAATACCGGCTGGGCTGGTGCCTGGTGGAACAACAGAAATACAGCGAATCCCTGGTCGTATTCGACACCCTATCCCGCGGTGCCGACGAACTCGCCCAGGCTGCACGCTACCGCACTGGCATGGTGCAGCGCATGACCGGTCGCTTCGATGCCGCGCAGCGAACCTTTCTTGCGCTGATCGGGGACTTCCCTTCCGGACCGTATTCCGACAACGCCCATTTCGAATTGGGCATGACCGCCTTTGGACAACGCGATCTTGCCGGAGCGGAACGACGGTTCGAAGACGTCATCGCGCGTTATCCCGAAAGCGAAATCCTTCCCGACGCCTGGCTCATGCTCGGAGAAACCCGGCTGGCGTCCGGCCGGGCCGCCCTGGCCGCGCCGGCCTTCGCCACTGCGGCGGGCATGCGGGCGGCGGGTGAGGACCTCAAACGACGTGCCCGCCTGCAGGAAGTTCGTGCCTTGATCCAGGCCGGCTCCTGGTCCGAAGCCCGCCTACGTCTTCAGACCCTTTTTGATGAAGGGGGGAAAGACGACCACCGTGCCGAACTGTATCTGCTCTCGGCCGAAGCGCGATACGGGCTTGGCGACCTGGAAGGGGCCCGGGCGGATTATCTCGCCGCCGCCGACCGGCCCGCGTCAGCTACGCTACGCGAAGATGCCCGATATGGAGCGGGCTGGACCGAGCTGCGCCTGCAACGGCCCGAGGCCGCCGAACGTGAATTTCGGACTCTGCTCTCTGATTTTCCGACGGGCCGCCGTACCGTGGAGGCGCGGATCCGGCTGGGTGACGCCCTTGCCGCCCAGCGTCGCTTCTCTGATGCCGCCCCCATCTATCGCGCTGTCGCACGGGAATTCCCGGCCGACTCCCTCGCTCCCTACGCCCTTCTCCAACTGGGGATGACCGAGCATCGTGCGGGCGACAGTCCCGCTGGGCTCGCCACGCTCAAGAGTCTGCTGACCCGCTATCCTCACGCTCCCCAGGTTCCCGAAGCCCTCTACGCGACCGGATGGATTCTCTTCCAGAATAAGGATTACCGAGCCGCCATCGAAGAATTCCGCGCTGTGTTGGCCCGCGCTCCCACGCACGCGCTCGCTCCTCGCGCCCAGTACACGATTGCCGACGCATTGTACAATCAAGGAAGCTTCGCGGAGGCAGAGGCCGCGTATCGCCTCGTGTTGGAGGTCTATCCCGCTTCCCCGCTCGTAGCCGATGCCCTCGACGGCATCGCCGAGTGTCTGCGGATGCAGAACAAAAACGACGAAGCGTCCCGCGTCAAACAGGATTGGCTGTCCCGACATCAGGGTTCCGCCGTGGCCGACGAGGTGGCGTATACCGAGGCGGTGGGACTGCTCCGCTCCGGAGACCGTACGAAAGCGCTCTCCGTTCTGCGATCCTTTTCCACCACCTGGCCAACGAGTGCCAGGCGTCAGGATGCGCTCCTGCTTCTCGGACGGAGTCTTGCCGAAGACCGTGCCTACGCCGAAGCCCATTCCGCTCTGCGCGACGCAGCCAGCATCCGCCCGGGTTCCCGCGCTGCTTTCGATGCCCGTCTCGAAGAGGGACGGCTGTGGCTCGAAGAACAGGAGGCCGATTCCGCCCTGCTGATCTTCGACCGCCTTCTGGAGGAATCCGCCACTGCCTCCTGGCATCAGGAAGCCCGCCTGGGCAGGGCACGCGCTCTCGTCGCGAGCAAGGATGTAGCGCAGGGGCGGCAGGACCTCGCATCGGTCATCGCCGAGGATCCGACCTCTGAATCCGCCGCCCAGGCCGTCATCGAACGAGCGAAACTGGACGCCCGGGACGGACAGGTGGATCAGGCATTGACCGCTCTGGATTCCCTGGCCTCCTCGCGCACAGATGGCATGGGGGCCCGTGCCCTGGTGCTCGCGGGAAATTTCCTGTTCGCGGAAGAACGATGGGAGGACGCGGAGAAAACTCTGCTCCGCGTGGGATATGTATTTCCCGAAGAAGGCGCTTCGGTCTCTCAGTCCTATCTCCTGCTTGGCCGCGTGTATGAAGCGCAGCGACAGTTGGACAAAGCGCGCCAGTACTATCGCAAGACCGTGGAGCAGTTCGGTGGATCGGACGCCGCCGAGGAAGCCCAGCGTCGCCTGGAGAAATTGCCATGAGTCCTCGCCGTGCGGTGATTCTGGCACTCCTCGGGTGCGCAAGTCTGGCTCCTCTGTCTTTGCTCCACGCCCAACCCAAGCCCCTGCCACCTACCCGTCCTCCTGGCGCTTCTCCCCGTGCCACGGGCGCCTCCACGCCGTCTCTTCCGGTTCCTGAATACACCATTCGTGGAAAGGACACCGTGGGATTTACGGGGATGGAGAAAGCCCGCGCTTTCATCCCACAGGACTCGCTCTGGTCCGAGGTCCTCGGATCTCTGCGCACTCCCACATCCGTGCTGGATCCCTTTCATCGTCCGCATCCGGAGGGAGCACGGGCACCGAGCGATCGAACCCTCCGTCTCGAGGCGGGAATCGGCAGCTATGCGTCACCCCGTGTGGGACTCTGGTACGGCGATGTCTTTCCCGTCGCGGATCTCTTCGGCGCCATGATCTGGGAACGCAGTTTGGGATACCTGCCTGAAGCCTCCTTCACCGACCTTCGTGCCGAGGTGGGAGGAAGAGGATTCCTGCCGATGCAAAGCCACCCCTTCCTGCGGGGATCCTCGCTCGAAGGACGCATGGTGCTCTCCTCACGGGACTATTCGCTGTTTGGACAACAGGGAAATCGCGCCTTCCCCGACCTACGCTTCGATCGCACCGCGGCAGGATTTTCTCTCGAGTCCGTCCTACGATCCCGCAATCATCCTTCCGGTCCCTATCACCTGGGCCTGAGGGTGGACATGCACAGTTGGACCGAAACCATGCGGGATGGATGGATCGGAGGAGATATCACCCAGACTACCTTCGATGAACGTCGGCTCGGACTCGATGCCAGCACTGTCCTCCCTCTGCCATCCGATTGGAATCTCCCCTTTTCCTCCCTTACCCTCTCCGGTCGCATCGACTTGCATTTCGGATCTCCGTTGAGTGCGCGGGACCAGCGGCCCTTCTTCTCTACGGCTCAGGCAATGAGCTCCTGGAGGCCGTCGAGAGAATGGGTGGTCGATGGAGGCCTCGCGGTGTTTCTCGCTCGGGGATCCCTCGATGCCTTCGCCTTCCGCCTGTTTCCGCGCGCCACCCTGCGGTATCTGGGGTTCGACGAAGATCTGACCCTAAGTCTGGAATATTTTGGTGGCCTGAGAGAAAACTCCAGCGCCGACCAATTCGCGATCAATCCCGCCCTGATGCTGGGTGCCCCTCTCCTGCACGAAGATCTTCCTCTGGAATTGACGGCCACAGCTCGCTACGACGACGGGGAGCGGATGCGTGCGACGGCAGGGGTTATGGTGCAGCGCTATGCGGCCCTCCCCGTGCCAACCCTTCTGCCTCCACCCCTTCATCGGCAATGGACACTCGCCAATGCTGGCGCCTCCACCATCATGTCTCTGTTCATCGATGGCACCCGCGATCATTCCGCGTATGATCGAAGCACCGTACGCCTTTTGCTTCGTCAGTCCCATTCCTCCTACACCAACGACCGCCTTCCCTACCTGCCGTCAGCGGAACTCTCCTTCGAGCATCGTCACATCTTTCCCTTCTCCCTCGTCATCGATGCACGCGCCATCCTGCTCGGCAGCCGACTCTCGACAACCGAGGGAGATATCGGATCCGTTCTTGTCCTTTCCACCGAACTCTCCTATCCCCTCCTCCCCCGCTTCTCTGTATTCCTCTCGCTCGACAATCTCACCGATGCATCCTACTCCCTGTGGGACGGAGTGCCATCGCGTCCCTTTTTCATGATGCTCGGAGTGCGGGCCACCCTGTAGATTCCGGCTCTTTCGCCATTCTTGCGCCGACACGATGCGAGGATCGTGCGTCGGTTCGTTGCTTTGCGTCTCAACTCAGAAGATGGGAACTATGCTGCGGATGCTTCTGTCCAAAGCACACACATCAAGGGAGGACGCCATGGGACAGAGAAAAACATCGACTGCTGGAAAGGGAAAGGGTATCCTTTTCATGCTCGGTTTCATCCTCGTCGTTCTGTTCGCGACCCGCGAATCATCCACTGATCCTGCTCCGCGTTCGTCATCGTCCACGCCTTCCACGACCCTCACGCACGAGTCGATCGCGACGAATCCGTCCATCCCCGTCCGTACCACAGCGGACGTTCACGCATCCTCTCCCGCGCCCTCCCGCGCCAAGGTCCCTCCGAGACGGAGATCGACCACGACGCAGGGAATGAAACGGGAGTCCCCGTCTCCCGCCCCTGCCGCGCCGGTACCGGTGGGACGTCTCATTCTCCCTCCCCCCGCGACCATGTTCGCGGGGGAACGCTTCGTCATGCATCTCGGGGATGATGCGCTTCCGATGGAGCGGTACACCTGGATTGTCGTCTCGTCATCGGGCGAACAAATCGAGGGCGAGGGAGAAGAACTGTCTTTTTCCGTCCCTGAGTCCTGGGTCGATCAGGACGTGGTTATCCGAGGTCTCCGAAACGGAGTGGACTATGCCATCCATCCGGACACGAGTGCGTTCCTCCTCGATCGTGCCGAATTTCAGTATGTGGTCAAGCGTCCCCCCATCCGAATCACCGAACTCTCGTTCCGGAAGGATGGAGAATATCGAAATGGGCGGTGGTTCCGCTTTGTGATCTTCCGCGCCGGAACTCCGATCGCGGAGCATCGTCGTCCCGTTCCGGGATCGGCCGTCGATATCCGTGCCACGAATCTCGACGGCGTGGATTTTTTGAAGGATTACACGACACGCCAGGAGGTCGACTCCCTGGGTCGTGGAATGACGGTGGTCCGGTTTCAACTCAAGGGACCCGTTCGTTCCTCTCTCGAAACGGTGATCATCTCCCTGCGCGTCGCATCGAAGACCTTTCGAATTCCCGTGGGTCTGTACAACGAGTAAGAGCGCCTCAGCGCCACGGAGCCGAGGGGAAGGTCTCTCTCTTTCCCTCGGCTCTGTCATATGCGCGATTCGCGATATCCCATGCAACGGGTTCGACGTGGTTTGCAAAGGTTTCAAAGGGGTTGAGCCCCCGATTGCGGATGACAAATTCCATCACTACATTTTTCCTGTCGAAACACCAGCGTCCCTGCCACAGGGTTCTTCCCTACTCGTTTCGACCTCTCCCTGTCGTTATTCGCTTTTCACCGGAGGAATGGATGGAATACACCGACGCCCCAAACACCATCGTGGTTATCGAAGATATCGATACGATCACGAAACTCTTCACCATTCTTCTGAAAAAGGCAGGCTTCTCGGTGGTCTCTTTCGCTACGGGAGAGAGCGCGGTGGAATGGATGAAGACGAACCGGCCGACTCTGGTGCTCTGTGACATCATGCTTCCTGGAATGACGGGAGTGGATGTGCTCCGTACTGTGCGAACCTTTCCCCACGGCAAGGATCTACCGATGATCGCCGTGACCGCCTTGGCCATGGACGGAGACCGCGAGAATCTGCTCGCCAGCGGCTTCACGGATTACATTCCCAAGCCGATCAATTCCGCCACCTTCGTTTCTCAAATCACGGCCCATATCGCATCATGAAAACGGCCCCTGATTCCGTGGTCCCGGCTCTTCCGGTCCACATTGGTTTCTCCAAAACCTGGCCGGCCTGGCTCCTGCTGGTGCTGGCGCTCGGAGCCAGCCTGGTGGGCTGGCGTATGGCCTCCACGCAGGTGGACGAGCGCATTCAGGCAGTGTTGGCCGATGAGTCCAACCACATCACCAATCGCCTGTCCCAAAGCGTGAATCAGTCGCATGAAGTTCTGAGAAGCTTTCAGGGACTGTACGCGACTCAACCTCAAGTGGTGCGGGACGTGTTTGAACTCTTCGCCGGGGTGCCCGTGTCGATGTACGAGGGCGTCACCAGCATAGGATTCGCACCGCGCATCTCATCGGGATCCCTCGAATCCTTTCGCATGTATGCGCGCAACGAGGGCTATGCGGCATTCACGATTTCGCCTGCGGGGCCTCGTCCCGAATATCGTCCCGTGGAATTCATTGTCCCAGCCTGGCATCTGTCTCTCGTCGGGCAGGATTTCGCCGCGCGTCAGGATCTCGCACCCACGCTGACACAGGCGTTCGACGGAGGTCAGGTCACCCTCTCTCCCGTCGTGCCTCTGCTTTCCTCGAAAGAGCGGGGCCTGTTTTTCTTTGCTCCGGTGACCCAGAAAAGCGGATCGCAATGGACCAGCACTTCTTCGGACAAAGAACCGGTGGGGGTGGTGTTTCTAGAAATCGCCCTCTCTCCCTTTTTGAAGGGGAACCTCGGTTCCGTGATCGATCCCTCACGCATCGAGGTTTCGCTCTATGATGGAAGTCCGGAATCGGGAACCCTGATCGAAAAGGGTCCGGAGAGTTCCGACATCATCGGAACCCTCGATCGAAGCATCGATGTGGGAGGGCGAACCTGGACCCTGCGCTTCCGCGGTCGGGAAGCTCTCTCGGAAGGGATCAATCGCGGCTTCCCACTGCTCGTGGGTCTCGGGGGGATTGGCATCAGTCTCCTTCTCTTCGGTTTCACCTATTCGCTCCTTACCAGCCGAAGCCGAGCCCAGGCCCTGGCCGAACGCATTACCCGATCGCAGCGCCGCATTGTGGACAGCTCTCAGGACATCATCGGAATTCTGGACACCAATGGAGTCTGGAAATCCATCAATCCCGCAGTACAGACCGTGTTCGGCTTCTCCCCGCAGGAAATCATTGGTCGGCCGCATCTGGATCAGGTGCTTCCTTCGGATCGGCAACGGCTCGAGTCCGCACTAGCCGAGGCACCGGATGAAGTGCCCATCTCGATCGAGGCCCGCTATCGCCTGCCCGACGGCTCGGTGCGGTGGGTGAGCTGGAGCGTGACCACCTCCCGCACCGACGGACTGATCTATGTGATCGGGCGGGATGTCAGCGAGCGTCGCGAGACCGAAGCGCGGATCCGACTCCAAAACCGCCGCCTCGATCTTGCCGGCCTCATGGCGGATCACGAAAATCGTCTCAAGGAAAGCACGGTGCGCAGTCAGAGTCTCGAACTTCGCACCCAGCTCACCGGTATCATGGGCTTTCTCGACCTCGTTCTCGCCGACGTGGGATTGAGTCGCGAAGAAGAGCTGGACTTCATCCGCACGGCCCATGCCAGTGCCACGACCCTGCTCGACTCCTTCCAGCCTCTAACCCAGGTGTCCTTCGCCAAGGCTGCGGATCTTATGGCGGAACCGATGCAGACACTCCCTCTGACCACTCTGCTTACCTCGCTCGAAGACAAGCTTCGCGACCACCAGCTTCGGCTGCGCGTGGAGGGTGTCCCTGCGGAGGCCTCTCTGTCGGCTCTCCCGGGACGCACGGCCGAGGCCCTGACCACTCTGCTCCTGCCCCTGGTGTCCGATGCCACACAGGAGATCCGACTCACGTGCGAACGTGGAAACGAGTCGGCGGACCAGCTTCGCGTGCGATTCCTGTTGCCGGCCACCTCCACCGCGATCAACGCTCTCTCAGCGTTTCTTGCACAGCCGGACCCCTCGCGCGCGATTGACGATGACGCGACCTTTGCCCTGGGAGTGGCCCGCACCATCCTCGAGTTTTCGGATGCCACGGTGCGCGTCCACGCCCATGACGATGAAGCAGAGATGGTGGTCGAGTTCCCCATGCTCTGAACCTGGCTTCCTATGTCACACAAAAGGCTGACCCGAATGGATCAGCCTTTTGTGTTTCTGGAGGTTGGAACGGGTCAGGCCGATTTTTTCAGAGCTTCGGCTCCGCTCACGATTTCGAGAAGTTCCTTGGTAATCTTCTCCTGACGCAGGCTATTGTATTCGAGCTGGAGTGCATCGATAAGATCGAGCGCGTTCGTGGTGGCGTTGTCCATGGCCGTCATACGGGCACCCTGTTCCGAAGCATTCGATTCCAGCAACACCCGCCACAGGTGAAAGTGCAGGTGCCGAGGAATGAGATGCTCGAGCAATTCGGTTTCCGACGGTTCGTAGATGTAATCCACAAAATGCTCGTCTCCACCCTGCTGACCCGCGATGAGAGTCTCAACGGATAGAGGAAGGATCTGATCCACCGTCACGATCTGCTGAATCACCGATTTGAATTCGTTGTACACCACCAACACCTTGTCGTAAGTACCCGACAGATACTGGGTGAGAATTCCCGTCATCATGGTTTGAATGGTGGAAAACGGAGCCACGCCCACCACCCCGGTATGACGATCGACCAGATGGTGGGAGGTTTTCTGGAAGAACTGCACGCCACGCCGACCGATACAGAGCAGATGGACGGATGGGGAATGTGCACCCGCACGGACCTCGTCGATCAGTTGGTTGGTTCTCTTGATGATGTTGGAATTGAAGGCCCCGCACATTCCGCGATCCGCTGTCACCACGAGGATCAGCACATTCCGCACCTCTTCCCGATCCTGCAGGAGAGGAAGAATGTCGTGATCCACTTTCGTGAGAAGATGACCGATCAGAGAACGCAGTTTTCGCGCATAGGGACGGGCGGCGAGAATACCATCCTGGGCGCGGCGCAATTTTGCCGCCGCCACCAGCTTCATCGCCTGCGTGATCTTCGAGGTGCTGCGCACCCCGGCGATCCGTCCACGGATTTCGCGAAGGTTGGCCATGATTATTCCTTCGTCCCGTGTTGTGCAAGGAAGGAGGAGACAAAGTCGTCGAGGATCTTCTTCAGCTTTTCATCCAACTCGGCCGAGATTTCCTTGGTATCGGCGATGGAGTCGAGCACATCCTTGTGCCGGGCCCGGAGGAAGGACAGGAATTCCGCTTCGCACTGGGGCACCAGATCGAGGGGCACATAGTCCAGATGTCCCTTCACACCGGCGTAGATGCTCACCACCTGCTCCTCCACCGGCATGGGCTGGTACTGGGGCTGTTTCATGAGCGCGAAAAGGTGCGATCCACGACGCAACTGCTGCTGGGTCGATTTGTCCAGATCCGAACCGAACTTGGCAAAGGCCTCGAGGTTTCGATATTGTGCAAGGTCGAGGCGCAAGGGGCCGGCGATCTTGCGCATGGCCTTCACTTGTGCATTCCCTCCCACACGAGATACCGAGATCCCGACGTTGATGGCGGGACGCTGGCCGGAATTGAACAGGTTGGATTCGAGGTAGATCTGCCCGTCGGTGATCGAAATCACATTCGTGGGAATGTACGCCGAGACATCTCCCGCCTGGGTTTCAATGATCGGCAATGCCGTGAGACTTCCTCCGCCCTCGGCATCGCTGAGTTTCGAGGCGCGCTCGAGAAGGCGGGAGTGAAGGTAGAAGACATCACCGGGATAGGCCTCGCGCCCCGGCGGACGGCGCAGGAGCAGGGACACTTCACGATATGCGGCTGCCTGCTTCGACAAATCATCATACACGACGAGTGCATCATCTCCCCGATCACGGAAGAACTCTCCGAGCGTGGCGCCACTGTACGGAGCGATGTACTGCATCGGAGCAGGATCATTCGCATTGGCGGCAATGATCGTGGTATAGGCCATCGCGCCGCTTTCCTGCAGTTTGCCGTACACCTGCGCCACCGTCGAGCCCTTCTGGCCAATGGCAACGTAGATGCAATACACGGGCTTGACACCGCGACGCTTCGCGTCTTCGGTGTGGGTGTATTGCTGGTTGATGATGGTATCGAGAGCGACGGCCGTCTTTCCGGTCTGACGGTCTCCAATGATCAATTCGCGCTGTCCGCGACCGATGGGGATCATCGCGTCGATGGCCTTCAGTCCCGTCTGCAGAGGTTGCTTCACGGGTTGGCGCTGAATCACACCGAGGGCCTTGCGCTCGATGGGGAGAAACTGATCAGTGGGAATCACACCGCGCCCATCGATGGGCTGTCCCAGAGGATTGATGACTCGCCCCAGCATGGACTCGCCCACGGGCATGGATGCCACGCGCTTGGTCCGCTTGGCAGTGTCCCCTTCCTTGACCTGGGTGGACTCACCGAAGAGTATACATCCCACATTGTCTTCTTCGAGGTTCAGGGCCATCCCATACACCTCGTTCGGAAATTCGATCAATTCTCCGGCCATGCACTTGGTCAGGCCGTAGACGCGCGCAACGCCATCACCGACCTGCAGGACGGTTCCGACCTCGTACACATCCATTTCCCGCTCGAACCCGCTCAACTGCTTGCGCAGGATCGCCGATACTTCGTCTGGTCTCACTTCTGCCATGGATCTCTATCCTTGCTTGATATTCGTGTTGGGTGCTTATTCCACGCTTTCGACAAACCGCTCGCGCAGAAGATGAAGCTGGCGTGCGACGCTACCGTCATACACCGTGTCGTCGATCCGAATCACGAGTCCCCCGAGAATATCCTCCCGTGTTTCCTTTTCCAACGCCACCTGTGTTCCGGTGGCCGTGCCGAGCGCGTCCCGCAGGCGGACTTCCTGCGCCTCGGTCAAAGGCACCACGCTGGTTACCCGTACATCCTGGATCCCCAGCTCCTGGCGCCGAGCCCGGTGCAGAGCTTCGATCACCGGAAGCAGGATATCCTCGCGCTGCTTTTCGACTAGAAAGAGCAGAGCAGCCAAGACGGGAGGAGAAACGCGCGAAGAGAAGAGGTCCGTCAGGACGGCCCGCTTCTTCTCTTTTTCGATGACGGGGGATTTCAGAAATCGGCGGAACTCCACCGACTGGCGACCGGTTTCGGCGATGTCGGCGAAATCCTCGAAAGCACGATCCCGAGCTTCTCCATCGGGCAGAGAGCCCTGAATGGCTTCGGCATATCGAAAAGCGACGCGGGGAATGATCATGTGGGTGGGTCTCGATGAAGGGGATCAGTTCTTCGGAAGATCGGAAATGACGCCGTCGATCAGGGCACGATGCTTGGTCGCATCCAGCTCCTCGCCGAGGATCTTTCCGGCAGCCAGAATGGCCAGATCAGCAACCTCGGTCCGCAGCTGAGCCAGCGCCGTATCTTTTTCCCGCTGGATCTCGGCTTTCGCCTGGGCTGTCATCTGCCTCGCCTGCTCCTGCGCGTGATCGACGATCTCCTGTCGGAGGGCATCGGCCGCCTTGCGGGCATCGTCGATGATTTTTCGCGCTTCGAGTTCGGCGTGGGACAGGGACTTCTGATGCTCCGCCAACAGGCGCTCCGCTTCAATACGCGCCGCTTCGGAACGCTGCACATCCTGCGCAATCCTTTCTTCGCGTGAGGACAAGGCGGTGAGCAAGGGGCCCCACGCCACTTTCTTCAGGATGAACAAGAGAAGCCCGAAGGTGATCATCGTCCAAATGAGCATGCCGGGTTCGATCGTCAGCAGGGTTTCCATTTCTTCTCCTTACGGTACGGAACGACGCAGTGAATTACTTGAGCACCACGAGCAGAAGACACACGACGATACCGAACAACGCGACACCTTCGATAAAGGCCGCGGTGAGCAGCATGGCGCCGCGAATGTCGCCGGCGGCTTCAGGCTGACGACCGATGGCCTCCATGGCGGCGGCGGCCAACTTGCCGATGCCCAGACCGGCACCGATGACAACGAGAGCGGCTCCCAAACCAGCGGCGAGATACGCGAGACCTTCCATAATGCAACCTCCAGAATCAGATAATTGATGAAATATGATTGAGAAATGTCGAGACTAGTGTTCCTGATGCACCGACATCCCGATGAAAAAGGATGTGAGCATCGTGAAAATAAAGGCCTGCAAAATGCAGACGAAGAGCTTGAGCAGGGACATGAAGAGCAGAAACAGAATCGACACCGGTGCGATGACTACTGTATCCATTCCAAAAATCAGAGCATAGAAAGCACCAATCACCAACCCCCCGCTGAGCATGTTCGCAAACAAACGTACCGTAAGCGCAAACGGCTTGGTGATAATACCGATGAGCTCGATCGGAAACAGAATGAAATACAGGGGCCAGGGAATGCCGTGCGGCACCAGACCCTTCCAGTATCCGATGATGCCGTTGGACTTCATGCCGCTGAAGATCATCATCGACAACGTCACCAGAGCCAAACCCGCCGTGACGTTGATGTTTCCGGTTGCGGTGGCGCCGAAGGGCAGAAGTCCGATGAGATTGGTCACCGCGATGAAAAAGAAAAACGTCAGCAGAAGGGGAAGAAATTTCTCGGCATGGTGCCCCAGGAAGGGGCGGGCTACCTCGTCACGCAGATACACAATCACCGATTCGATCATGTTGCCGAAACCCTTGGGAATGGCATTGCGCACATTCTGTCGCGCCGCGATAACCAGCAGGAGCGTGGTGAGGAAAGCCGAGAACAGCAAATACACCAGGTGGCGGTTCAGCGAAAAATTGAGGCGAAAACCTCCCAGTTGCACGATCCAGTTTTCGGGAAAATGAAGCGCAGGAAACGGCCATTCATGAATGGCGGGAGTATTGACCACCTTATGCTCGAGGATCGAAAGCATCTCCTGCGCGGGCGTCAAAGCACCCGTACCGTGAGATCCCGCGGAATGAGCGGCACTGTCTCCCATGGTGCCTCCATGTGGCGACGCCCCTCCTTCCGCCCTCACACTTTGCGAGAACAGGGCAAGGGACACGAGAAGAAGAGAAAGCAGTACGCGGGAGAAGGTCTTCATCATGGCGTCGATACTGAGGGTTAACGGGTGGAGAGTCCCGCAGAACGGGAAGTGAACCGATGGTAGCGGAGAATCTCGGGAATCATGAACACGACATAGCTGGCCATGAAGGAACCGATGAATCCGCCAACGCCCACCGGAAGCGTCACCAGCACGATGGCAATGGAAATCAGGATGAGCATGAATCGAATCATACCCCCGGCCAGGGAAAAGAGGATGGCCGCACTGTGCCCCAGACCGCGATGGCGCTCGAAGGTCACATACCCCAAAAATGCATGGGTGGCGCTTAAGATACAACCAAGGGCGAGATCGATCCCCAAGGCCCAATCTCCATGACGCGAAACAACCGCGATCATAAGGCAGAGAGCGATGAACGAGAGATACAGTAGGTGCGTGCGTTGCCTGCGAAGGTTCGTCAGTGAACGGGCTAGAAACTGAATCACGAAGGCACTCCTGGTTCCTGGGATTTCGATTTCCTCAACACTTCCCGCGCTGTCTTCAAGGCATGAAGAATTGATGCGGGAATACCGAGAACAGTAAAAATAATGAAAAAGACCGGATAACTCCCAGTAGCCACATCGACCAGATATCCCGCTCCCGCCGCAAGAGCCAGCACCGACAGCATCTGCCAGCCAATCTGGGTCAGGGGAAGAACATCCCGGATCGCTTCATGAAAAAGCTGCCAGGAAGGTTTGGTTGCGGGAATGGGGGGCATGGATGGAATTGATGGATGAAAGATTCCGGAGTCGGCAATCACAACAGGAAAGGGGAAAAAAGAGTGCCCGAAACGTGATTTTTTCTTCGATTTCTCCGGCCTTTATCCATCATCGCTCCCTTTCCGGCCATGGCTCGACAATTCTCTTTGCGACCAGGTGGAGAGTCGACGAGAGAGACGGGCCGTCAGGGTTGGATCCGCCCAAACAGCCAGGCGAGGAGACGTCGGAGCCAACCAAGTCGGAATCCGGTCCCCGCCTTGGCGAGTAAAAAGGCCAGATCGTGACGGTCCTGGGGACTGAGCGTACGAAGTATGGTGGTGGGTTCCATTCCCCCTCCCTCCTCTCCTCCCCGAAACAGAGCGAGCAAGCCTTCTTTGACCTGACGAAGCCGGTCCCGTACCGAGCCGCTTTCAACCTGGCCTAGGAGAAAAGTAACATGATCGGTCAGCACGGCGAGTCGGCGAAGGTCCTCTGCGGTGGTCATCCATTCCACGCGCTGCCGAAGGCGTTCCGCCTCGTGCTCCAATGACGCGAGGCGCTCCTCGTCGACGTGATACACCTGACGGGGATCCATGTCCTGCACGGTGAGGTACAGGCGCGAGAGGCGCTCGAGTTCGTGCCCATAGCCTACCACGATCTCTTCCGTCATGGCATCCACCTGCTTCTGGACCTCGATGCGGGCATGGGCCAGCGCTTTCTCTAAACGTCGGCGCAGCGCGTCGGATTGGGCGCGGCGCACCTGCCCTTCCAGAGAGGATACCCCGTCCTGCAGTTCCTGAATGCGACGATGCTGCACCGTATCCTCGTGAAAGATCCGATCATGGATAAGACTGCGGGACGCATAGACCTGCATGCCTCCGATCTTTACGGTATGGATCACGATGTCTTCGCCGAGGGCATCCCGAATGCGATCTTCCTGAAGGACGCAGGCCCCGTCGGTGATGATGAGAACTTCGGTTCCCGACAAATGGGGCAGGCGGCGAATGTCGTCGATGGCCTGGAGGAGGGCCTTCCCCAGAGCGGTTCCGTTTCCGAGGGTATGCAGACGCATCAGATACTGCACGAGCGCATGATAGCTCTCCCGATCCTCGGCCGTGTGCAGGGGATGGACTTCGGTATCGAAGGTGCGTAACGAAATCGCCCCCAGCTCTTTCAGATTCTGTCGTAAAAAGTGAAAGGTGATCGCCTTTGCCAGATGGATCCGATGGTGGAGACGCATGCTGCTGCTCGTATCGAGCAGAACATATACTTTCTGCTTTCGTCCATCGGGATCATAGACATCCTCGTCCGGATCCACCGGGTAATACCGGGGCCGGACGGGATAGGGAGCCCACAGTTCCTTTTTCGCAAGCTTGACGTTCAGTACCTCGTCGGGATACAACCACTGCTGATGATACATGCGCGGAAGATCCCTGGGTTGGCGAATGCGATCGGCTTCCAGCTCTTCCGGATCGTCGATGATCGGAATGCCCACGGGGGCCTCGTCCTCCATCCTGTCTCGGGTGCCGGATCCGGCCAGAGCGAACACCGGGCCCAGCGCACACGACATCGGATGAAGGGGATCTTCGAGAATCCGTGCGATCTCGAACACCGCCGTAAAATCGTCGGGAAGCTGCTCGTAGATGTGGTCCAGAAACCCGAATTCCTCCATGCGCTGAAAGAAATCGGGCTGACGATCCGTTTCAGGACCAGACATGGGAACTGGGGTGGAAAAGCTCGCGGACGTCCCGCTCCTGCTGACGTTTCAGTTCGTGGATTTCTTCCGTTCGGGGGACGAGGTTCTGCACGAATCCTTCGAGCAGACGTCGATTGTTTTCAACCACCGAATCGCTGAGCCCAAGCTTCTCCTTTGCCCATTCGACAAAGGATCGCTTGAGTGGATGGGAGGTGATCTCAGTCACTGGCTGCTGCAGAAGAGAAGGATCGCGACGAAGCACTTCGAGCAGTTCCTGAAACTCCAGCATCTCTTCGATCTGCTCGAACGCGCCCGCCGCGGAATATTGCTGAATCATCGTTTCATAGCTGCGCAGGAACAACTCCTTCTGATCGTCCATGCCCACTACGGTGTAGGCATGCCAGAGCTGGCGCACATCCTCGATCACCACCTCCATGCGCCCGTGCAGGAAGGCGATCGCCCGCAATACATCGATCGCCCGCGCCTGGGTTCGGGGAGAAATGTAATAGTCCTTGATCTGGGGATGGTCGTGCGGACGTTCGGCGATGACCCGATTTCTCTGCATTTCATAGTGCCGAAGCACCGCATTGGTGAAGAAGATCACGCGAAGCGGGATATGGATCGTCAGCTCCTGGTCCTCTCCCTTGATGATGCGGGAGGTGCGATGCAACATGAGGTAGGGAATGCGCTCCGGAGGGGCAACGGCCTTGCCGCCGTGCTCGAGGTAGCGCATGGCAATTTGGTACTGGACGTACGGATCCTTATTCGGAAGGAAAAGCGACTTGAACAGAAATCGATCGAGCACGGCCTCGGTCACTTCGCTGACACGAAGATAGTTGGTGGCGGCGATCACGGTGTGCACTCTCGCCGGTACGACCTGGGCCCCGAGGATGAGAGAACGTTCGTTGAGTGTGGTCAGAAGGGCGCGGAGCGTGTAATCGTTGGCATCGAAGATTTCGTCGATAAAGCCGAACTCGCTTTCGATCAGGGACTTCTCGGTATTGTGAGCGATCCGTCCTTTTTTCAATTCCTCGATGTCCAGTCCCCCGAAATACGTATCCGGTTGCTGTTCCTTCGACGCCTGCACCTGGAACAGGTCGGCTCCGTCGAACATGGCGAAGATCTGCTGGGCAAGGAGACTCTTTGCCGCCCCCGTGCGACTTTGCAGAAGAGCATGCTCGCGTACCAGGAGGGCGCAGAAAATCTGGTCCACCACCTCTACGCGATTGATGATGCGGCTGTTGACAAAACCGATGGCCGCGCGGATCCGCGCGTTGATGTCGTCGGGACTGTAGAGCGTCGAAACCTTCATGCGAGCAGGCCTGTGCGACTTAGGCCTGAGGTTTGATCGAACGGAAGTACTCGGTCAGCAATCGCACCCCGACGCCCGACCCGCCCTTGGGAATGTAATCCGTCGCATCTTCCACGATGGCGGTGCCAGCGATGTCCAGATGCACCCAGGGATAGTCTCCGACAAAAGCCTTCAGAAATGCCGCCGCCGTGATGGCGCCCCCCCAGCGGATCCCCAGATTCTTGAGATCCGCGATGGTGCTCTTCATCATCTCCTCGAATTCCTCGTACAACGGCAGTTCCCAGACGCGTTCGAAAGTCTTGTCTCCGGCCTTCTTCAATCCATCCTTGACCTCCGTCCCCGTGCCCATCATCCCCGAGGCATGCTGAGCCAGAGCCACCACACAGGCTCCGGTGAGGGTGGCAAGATCGATAATGGCCGTCGGCTTGAACCGCTGCGCATACACGAGAGCGTCGGCCAGGATGAGGCGCCCCTCGGCGTCGGTATTGATCACCTCGACCGTCTTGCCATTCGAAATCCGAATAATGTCCCCCGGACAGAGAGCTCCTCCACCGGACATGTTGTCGGTTGCCGGAATCAGTCCCACCACCCGAATGGGCAGTTTCAGCTTGGCAACGGTGTACATCAAACCCACCACGGCCGCCGCGCCCGACATATCCATTTTCATCTCGTCCATATTCTGGGCGGGCTTGATGCTAATACCTCCGGAATCGAAGGTGACTCCCTTCCCCACCACGGCATAGAGGGGTAACCGCTTCTTGGTCTCATTGTACTCGAGTACGATGAAACGGGGGTCGTTCCTGCTACCGCGGTTCACGGCCAGAAGACCGCCCATCTTGTGGGCTTCGATTTCCTTCCGTCCCAGGACAAGTGCCTTGATGCCGTTTTTCTGTGCCATGGCCACCGCTTCCTGCGCAAGAGCTTCGGGGGTCAGATCGTTCGCGGGCATATTGGCGAGATTCCGGGCAAGGGTCACGCCCTCTACGATCAGCACAGCCGTTTCGATGGCTGCTTTGAGGCGGCTCTGATACCCCTCATCGGCCATCGTGAATCGGATTTCCTTGAAGACTCCCTTGAGAGAAGGCGTGGGGTTTTTGGACAGATATCGATCGAAACTGTACATACTCAGCAATGCCCCTTCGACCAGGGACTGAATCAGATCATCAAACCCCAGATGGTATTGCCGCTTGAACAGTTCTTCGGCGGGACAATGCACCGCCACGATGCCGCCGGTGAATTTTTTCGCTTCCCGCATGCCCTTGGCAGCCGCGCGCCGAAGGGTTTCCAGCGTGAGCGTCCCCTTCATCCCCAACCCCACGATCACAAACTTCCCTGCGGGAGAGAGGAGATGAAGCACTTCGTCGGTCTTCCCAGAGAAATCCACGGATTCTTTCAACTGACCGATGGTATCGCGAACGGGAGGAGGCAGGCTCCGGGCCACCTTCGTGGCGAGTTCCTGTTCCTCGGGGAGAAACACGACGTGGACCTGCGCGTCCACCTTGTCCGGCGTCCCGTAGAAACCTGTGCATTTCATGGCGTTTCCTCTCCTTGGTACTAGGTGGCGCTGGTGGCGGGATGACACTCGTGATTCGCCCGCGGCAGCAATTCACTCTCGATACGAAAAAAAATCTATTATTCCAAATTTCGTTCCTCGGCGATCCCTCCTTCTTCCATGACCGCAAGTAGGGATGACCGCACTGATTCGCATGTCGCTCCCTCCACCGTTACCCCCGCGGCGTTGCGATGCCCCCCGCCGCCCAGATGTCGGGCGACGGCCTGTACGGAAAAGGACCCACGACTTCGAAGACTCACCTTGATCGCATGGTCAAGTTCGGTCAGGAGCATCGTAGCCGTCACGCCGCGCATGGCCATCCCGTAGCTCACCATGTTTTCCACGTCATCGACCGTGCATCCCGTTTCCCGCAATAATGCTTGCGTGCAGGTCAGCACGGAGAGTCGTCCGTCAAACAGCACCTCCATGTCCGCCAGAATCCGTCCCAGAAGATGAGTGCGTCCCGGGGGGAAATCTTCATAGATCCATCGGTAGATCTCCACCGGATCCGCACCTGCGTCGAGGCAGGTTGCGGCGATGCGGTGGAGACGCGGAGAGGTGCGGGGATAGCGAAACGAGCCGCTGTCGGTCATGATGGCCGTGTAGAGGGCCTCGGCAACGCGTCGAGGAAGAGTCTCCTCACCAAGCAGAACCCGCACGACGTCGTACACGAGTTCTCCCGTCGAGCAGGCCTCGGTATTACCGTAATACCAATGCGCCATAGGGTCGGGCTCGAGGTGATGGTCGATCATCAGGCGCGTGGCGGACGAGGCCATCACTGGTCCGGCCAGACGCCCCATGCGATGCGCGGCATTGAAGTCCAGAAGCACGATGACATCGGCCGACGCGATGGAGGCGTCATCGTTCGCGGGATCGTAGACCCGCGGCATGTCGGGTGCACACAGAAACGAGAGGTTGGGAGGGGGTGTATCGTCGTTGATCGCCCACACCTCCACGCCCAGATGCCGAAGCGCCAGCGCCAACGCGAGTTCCGAGCCGATGGCGTCTCCATCGGACCGAACATGGGTAGTCAGCAGCACGCGACGGGAAGCGGTGAGGAGCCGGGCGATATCCTGGGCGGTGATGGGGATCATCTTCCTTCCTATTCCAACTCTTCCAGCTCTTCGGCCAGGAGTTGCTTGGTATACAGATCCGCATAGATCCCTCCGAGGGCCAGCAAATCTTCATGCTTTCCTTGCTCGTGAATGTGCCCATCCCGCAGCACGATGATGGCGTCGGCGTGCTTGACGGTGGAGATGCGGTGACTGATGATGATGCTGGTTCGCGAGGCCATCACATCCTTCAACCCCATCAGAATCCGTTCCTCGGTATGCGTGTCCACCGCCGAGAGCGCATCATCGAGAATGAGAATGGCGGGATTGCGAAGAATCGCCCGGGCAATGCTCACTCGTTGCTTCTGCCCTCCGCTCAGGGTGATACCGCGCTCACCGAGGATGGTGTCGTATCCGTCGGGAAATTCACTCAGTTCCGTATCGAGCTGGGCGATGGCGGCCGCGGCCTCGATCTGGTCACGACGGGCCCCCTCCACCCCGTACGCGATGTTGGCGGCGATGGTATCGCTGAAGAGAAAGGTCTCCTGCGTGACAAAGGCGATGCCGCGTCGAAGCACGGCCAGCGGGATGTCGCGAACATCCCATCCATCGACCGTGATACGACCTCCGGTGACATCGAAGAGCCGGGGAAGGAGGTGCACCAAGGTACTCTTGCCGGAGCCCGTATATCCGATGATCGCGAGCGTCGATCCCGTGGGAACGTGGAGGTGCACCGCATCGAGTACGAGCGGAAGGGCGGGACCATACCGAAACGACACTTCTTCGAACCGGATTTCCCCCGCAATAGCCGTGATGGCATGGTTGGTCCTTTCCTCGTCCCGAATATCCACGGGGGTAGCCATCATCACGGACAGGCGCTTCATCGAGGCGGCCGCCCGCTGGACGATGCTCACGACCCACCCCACCGCGATCATCGGCCATATCAGGAAGCCGAGGTAGATGATGAACTGCGTGAGTTCTCCGATGGTGAGGGTACGTGACACCACGGCCTCGCCTCCAAACCATACCACCCCCACGATGGCGAGTCCGATAATCACACTCAGCAGTGGCATCATGATCGACTGAACCTTGACCAGGCCCAGGTTTTTCCTCAGATAGGAACGACTGAGATCCTCGAACTGTCCCGTTTCATACTCTTCCCTCCGATAGGCCTTGACGATACGCATCCCCGATACGTTTTCCTGCGCACGCGTGGTGAGCACCGAGAACTGGGCCTGGATCTCGGTGTAGCGATGATGGATGGATTTGCCGAGCCCGTACACCGCGAAAGAGATGAAAGGAAGAGGAGCCAGGGAAATCAAGGTCAGCATGGGATCCATACCGATCATGATGACCACGACGATGATGAAGGTGAACAGGGTTTCGGTGCTGTACATCACCGCAGGTCCCACCAGCATGCGCACCGCGCCGATGTCGTTGGTGGTGTGCGCAATGATGTCACCGGTCGGGGTGTGCTGGAAGAACCGTAGCGGCAGAGCCGCGATGCGCTCGAGAAAGACATTCCGCAGATCATTCTCCACGCGACGCGAGACCACGATAATGGTCTGGCGGGTGTAGTAGAGAAAGAGACCGCTTCCCGCGGCAAGGGCCACCAGCGTGAGGGCATAGCGGATCAGACCCTGACCGCTCACCGCTCCCTGCAGGTCGTCGATGGCGTGTCGGATGACCACGGGAATCGCCACCCCCAGCACCGTGCTACACACAATGGCCAGGAGGCCCCGCACGAAGGTGCCTCGGTAGGGTTTGAGAAATGGGAGCAGAGAGAGGAGTTCTTTCACGATGGGTCTTTCGTCGTTGCGGATTCAACAACCTCGAAGCGGGAAAGAATCCCAGGAACATCGTTCCACGACGACGCCTCGGCATCGGCGACCTCGCGATCCTCGGGCTTCTCCGCATAGCTTCTTCCCCGATCTCCCGTGAAACGAATTGTGCGCATCCCTACGCCACGGGCGCCGCGAATGTCGGTGCGATCGATGTCCCCGATGTGCACTGCTTCCTCAGCGTGCACGCCGAGGGCCGTGAGTGCGGCCTGAAAGGTTCGGGGATCGGGCTTCGACGCGCCCACTTCGTCGGAGAAGATCATCACGCGAAACAGCTCCGCGAGTCCATGATGCGCGAGCACTTGTCGCAGCATCGTGCCGGGACTGAAGGCCGTATCGCTGATCACCGCCAGCGCATAGCGCGTGGCGAGTGCACGCAGCACCGCGGCGGCTCCCGGAAGTAGATCAGGTACGCCCACGAGCACGCTTTCCTGAAATGCCCGGACCGTATCGTCATGTACCGCAGGCGGAGGTGATGCCCCGAGAGCTTCCCAAATCAGATACAGACTGTCGGAGGTCGACAGCGTGCGCTGCTCCGTTCTCCACACTTCCTCGAAACGGGTAGTGTTCACCGCATAGGCGCGAGCGAGTTCCTCCGGTGTGACGGTGCGCCCACAGGACGCCAGCGCCGCTCTCAGGGCGGCGTCCCGATACTGTCGTCGGGCTTCGCCGTGGGACGAATCGACGATGGTATTCCAGAAGTCGATCGTCAGGGCTCGAATCATCACGCAATCTCGTCGAATCCGGTGTAGGGACGCAGTACCTCGGGCACGCGAATGCGACCATCCTCCATCTGATTGTTTTCGAGAAGCGCCACCATCAGACGAGAGGTGGCCAGACCAGAACCATTGAGGGTATGGACGAACTCGGGCTTGCCGCCCTGCACCGGGCGATACCGAATGTTGGCACGACGCGCCTGGAAATCTTCGAAATTGCTGCAGGAGCTGGCCTCGAGCCATGCGTTCTCCGCGGGGGACCAGACCTCGAGATCGTAGGTCTTGGCCGAGGCAAAGCTCAGATCACCCGTGCAAAGAAGGAGAACGCGATACGGGATGTTCAGCAGTTGAAGCACATGCTCGACGTTACCCACCAATGCTTCGAGTTCTTCGTAGCTCGACGCGGGAGGGACGAATTTCACCAGCTCCACCTTGTTGAACTGATGCACGCGGAGAAAACCCTTTGTCATCTTTCCGTAGCTGCCGGCTTCACGGCGAAAACAGGCCGAATATCCGCAGAGATATTGGGGCACCTGCTGCGGCGCGAGGATCTCGTCCCGATACATATTCGTGATGGGGACTTCGGCGGTGGGAATCAGATAGAGATCCTCATCCACGCACTTGTACATGTCCTCGGCCATTTTCGGGAGTTGGCCGGTGCCTCGCATACTGTCGGCATTGACCACGAAGGGAGGAAACACCTCTGTATATCCGTGCTCGCGAAGATGGGTGTCGAGCATGAAATTGATGAGGGCTCGTTCGAGGGTCGCGCCCTTTCCCGTGTACAGGGCGAAGCCACTGCCACTGAGCTTGGTCCCCCGTTCGAAATCGAGAATCCCCAGATTTTTGCCCAAGGCGAGATGATCCTGCATCGGTGCGGCCGCCTCGCGCGTCAGTCCGACGATACCCTCCGGCACCCAGCGGCGCACTTCCACATTATCGGCGCTGGACGAGCCCACGGGAACGCCCTCATGCGGCATATTGGGAAGGAAGAGCAGCATCTCGTCGAGAGATGCCTCGACGGTGCGCAGAGCCTCGTCCAACTCCTTGATCCGATCCGAGACCCCCTTCATTTCGGAGATTTCGGCATCGGCGTTTTCCTTGTTCTTCTTGAGCTGGGCGATGCGCTCCGACACGGTGTTTCGGGTGCTTTTCAACTGCTCTGCTTCCTGAATGATGGCTCGTCTCCGGGCATCATGTTCTAGGACGGCGTCGAGTCGATCTTTTTCGTTTTTCTGTGTAATGCCCAGACGAATGAGGTCGGGATTTTCGCGGATGCGTTTCATGTCGAGCATGGGAGCGATGTCTCCGTTCGTTACAGAAGAGGATGAGATGGGGAGAAGGGCATCTCGCCTTCGAGCAGGGAGGCGCCTTCACGCAACTGAAGTCGATATTGCAGGAGTCCCGGCACAATGGCCGAAAGGCGGTACCGAAAGTCGGTTTCAAACATGAGTGTGATGAAGGTGCTGTTGCGAGGTCGACGCGCCACCTGCTGCAACAGGTCACTGGTGCAGGGCCGGATCAGAGAGGGGTCTCCACCGAACACTTCCGCGATCTTTAGCGCGAAATCGTAGCGACTGGCTGCCTCCGATCCGCAGACATGATAGAGTCCGGGTGCTCGTCTCTGCGCGATCAGTACCAGCGCGAACCCCAGCTCGTCCACAAGGGTGGGATGGCCGATTTGGTCGGTCACCACCTGCATCGTCTTGCCTGCCTGAAGCGAGTCGATCACCCAATTCACGAAGTGACGTTTGACGTCGATCCCCGCGCCGTAGAGCACCTGGGTGCGCACGATGGTCGTCGACAATCCCGACGCGATCAAGGCATTCTCCGCAGCGAGCTTCGCCTTCCCATAGTAGCTGATCGGTTCGGTCCGCATTCGCTCATCGTAGGCCGCCTCGGTGCCGTCAAACACATAATCGGTAGAGAGGTGCACCAGGTGACAGTCGCCGAGACTTCGCATCGGGATGCACAGGTTCTTCACGCCATCCACATTGATGCGCCAGCAGGTTTCCTTTTCCACCTCGCAGGCATCGACATCCGTCATCGCGGCCGTATTGATAATGGCGTCGGGATGAAAATCCAGCACGGTGCGCTTCACCTCGTCCCGTTTCGTCAGGTCCATGCGACGATACGTGAACCGGGAATTGCGAGTGAACCAGGACTGCTCAGCCAAATCGGTGACGAGTATGTCCGCCTCGGTTTCCTGTCCGAACACGAGTGCTGTCTTCTGGCCCAGAAGTCCGTGTCCTCCCGTGATCAGAACGCGCATGCGTCCTCCTCCGTGAGCAACGCACGCAGGCGATCGATGCCATGGGACCCGGGCAGGGCTACGACCTGAGCCGCGGCATGTGCCGCACGAGCCGCAGCCCGCGAGGCGTGCAGGCCCGACGCCAGTCCATGGGCAAGCACCGATCCGAACACGTCCCCGCATCCGGTGGGGTCCACCACGCGTGGCGCAGGCACCACGGGCACCGATTCGATTCCGCTATGCGTCACCATCACGGCGCCTTGATCTCCGCGTGTCAGCACCAGACGGCGCGTCCGTCCCTGCGTCACCAACCGCCGCATTCCGGCATCGGGCGCCTCGCCCGGCAAAAGAAGAGCCGAAAGCTCGGACTCGTTGCATTGCAGCACATCGGCGAGCTCGAGCCATTCCGATGCGGTGTGGGAGGGGTGAACGTGACGGTCACCCCGCACTTCCGTGCGATAGGCGATCATGTGCACGTCGAGATAGAACAGTCCCGAACACGTCCGTCGGATGGCCCGAGCGGTGTCGAGCGTGATATCCTCCCCGGTCATCATGTTCAGGTAGACGAGATCCGCGTTTGAGAGATGGGGTTCGACCGCCTCCCAGGAAATCGGTGGAAGCGCCGCCACCAGGCGCGTGTGGTAATGGCTCATGCTTTCGTGATACAGACGCACCCGCGTCGTGGGAGCTGGCACCACGTCCACCGCGTCCGTGCGGATACGGTGCAGGGGTGCACAGAAGGCACGGAACGCCTCGATCCCATCCTCCCCCACGGGCAGGACCGCAAGCAGATCATCATCGTCATCCGCCGCAGCGTGAAATCCGCCCAGACAGAAGGCGATCCCACCGGGACCTACAATGGGATCTCCCGCCAGGGGATGAATTTCATCCAGCACAAAGTGTCCGAGAATCACCGCCTTCATGGCGTGCGTTTCCCCTCCTTGGCACCAAGCTCCGTCTCTCGTGCGCGCACGCGTTCCTCGCGGCGATCCAGGGCGCGTGCCCGTTCCTCGAGCAGACGCATGCGACGGTGGTAGGAACTCTGGGGACGCTCCTCCTGGGCGAGACTGTCGCCGCCGAACACCCGGCCCAGCAGCCAATGCGAGCGTAGAGCATAGACGCCGCGGCTCACCTGCGTGGTGGCGGCCGAGGCATCCCAGGTCAGATCGGACAGGGCCCCGACGAGGGTCAGCAAAGAATCATACATCCCTCGATCGCGCAGCAGAGCACCCAGGGTACCCTGCCCATCGTTGAGCCGTCGCACGAGGAGTTCCAGTTCCTGGGCCGTGGCACCCGCATGCCCGAGCGCCGAATCAGCGTGTCGCACCATGACGCCCATGTCCGTGGTGAGCCCCGACAGCTGTCGCGTGAGACCGGTGAGCTGAGTGGTCGTCTGGTTCAAGCCGCGATCGAGGGAACGGGTAAGCTCCACCAGTTCCAGATAGACCGCGTCATCGGTCAGAAGCTTGCCAATGGTCCCCTGCCCCCGATTCAGACGCGAGAGCAGGATGTTGAGCTCCTTCACCACCAACTTCGTGGTGTCGGTGATGGCCGTGACGTTGTCGGCCAAACTCGTCAGTGCGAAGGGGGGCACGCCCTGGATGAATTCGCCCTCGGACAGGGGAGGCAGGTTCGGATTTCCGAGCGATAGATTGATGATCTTGTTCCCGACCAGGCCTTCCTGCTTGATCTCGGCCTTGGTGTCGCTTTTCAAGAAGGGGAACACTTTATCGTCTACCCGCAGGACCAGACGCACCGAATCGGCCTTCTCCGACAATCCGACCTCCGCAACCGTGCCGATGGTGTAGCCGGAGAGCATCACGAAGGAGCCGGGCTTGACGCCCTCGGCCGACGGAAAGTTGACGCGGATCTTTCGGGTCGTGCTGAAGAAGAGACTTTTTTCGCCCACCAGAAAAATGGCGATTACCGTGATGAGCACGCCGATAAAGATGATGAACCCCACGCGGGCGCGGGAAAGGGATTTCTTGAGACTCATGTCGCCGCCTGAAAGAATGCGCGAGTAAGAGGATCGTCGATAGACTTCAATTCGTCGAAGGTGCCCGAGTGCGCAAACACGCCGGCTTCCAGGATGTAGATCCTGTCGGCGATGGTGTGCGCGCATTCGAGATCGTGGGTCACGGTAATGGACGTGATGCCGAACTGCTGCTCGAGTTGCAGAATAAGTTCACTGATTTCGCGCGCCGTCAGAGGATCGAGCCCCGCCGTGGGCTCGTCGTACAACACGATGTCAGGACGGGTGATCACAGCCCGCGCCAGCCCCACGCGCTTCTTCATTCCTCCGCTCAGTTCGGAGGGCATCTTGTCGATGGCGTATTCGAGGCCTACCAGCCGCAACTGCTCCACCACACGCTCCTCTAATTCCTCCTCCTCGCACACCCCATGCTTGCGAAGTGGAAATTCCAGATTCTCACGCACCGTCATCGAATCATAGAGGGCGGCGTATTGAAACACGTATCCGATGTTTCGCCGGATCGCGTTCAGATCCCGCGTCTTCATGCCGATCACGTTTCTTCCCTGCACATAAATCTCGCCCCGCTCGGGCGTGAGCAACCCGACGATGCTCTTGAGCAACACACTCTTGCCAATGCCGCTGCGCCCCAGAATCACATCGCTGTTTCCGCGGGCCACGGCGAGACTCACGCCGGTAAGCACGTTCTGTTCACCGAAGGATTTGTGCACGTCGCGCACATCGATATACAGATCCGACGCCGTCATTTACCCGCCGAAGAAAATGAGAATGAGCTTGATGATCACCATGTCCACAAAAATGATGTTGAGGGAAGCCAACACCACCGCCGTAGTGGCGGCGCGACCCACGCCCTCGGTACCGCGGGTGGCATGGAATCCTTCGTAGGCCCCGATGATCCCGATGATGAAACCGAACACCGCGGTTTTTCCGATACCCGGGATCAGATCCAAAAACTGAAGAGATCCGATCACTTCGCTGAAATAGAGCTGGAAAGACGATGTGGCCGAAAGTTGCTCGGCGAAGTACCCGCCAAGAATGGCGAGAAAATCTACATAAGCCGTCAGCAGGGGCATCATGATGATGCAGGCGAGCACCCGCGTCGTCACCAGGTAATTGAAGGGATCCACCGCGCTCACTTCGAGGGCATCGATCTGCTCGGTGACCTTCATCGACCCCAGTTCGGCTCCGATGCCCGAACTGACGCGGCCGGCCACGATGAGGGCAGAGATCACCGGCCCTAATTCGCGAACGATCGACAGGGCCAGCATCGAGGGAAGGAAGGACCCCGCACCAAACCGCTCGAGGGTCGGTCGGGACTGGAAGGCAAGAATGAGTCCCATGATGAGCCCCACCATGGTCAGCAGGGGCATCGACTTCGCTCCGAGTTCGTCCATGTGCTTCCGTACCTCGCCCATCTCGTACGGAGGGCGAAACACACTCGCGAAAAACCGAAGCCCGAACATGGTGATCCCATACACCTCGCTCATCGAGGCGGTGAACCGGGTGATCAGAAGTCGGCGGTAGTTTTGCATAAGGGTACGGCGCGAAACAACAGGCAGGGCGCGATACAATCAATAAACATACGGATTCCCTGCCGCGGAAAAAATCCGTTATTCTCCGAAGAGATTCTTCCAGTACCGGATTTCCCAGTCCTGCAAGGGACGATCGGGCTTCTCGTCGCCTTCGACATATTTCGGACGCGCACCTCCGGAAAGAAAATCCTTGGCACTGAGCACGGCCGCCCCGCAGGCATGGGCGTGGGAAGCCACCTCCGCGTCAGAACTCACTACCGTCACGTGTCCGGCGTGGTCGAGATCGTCGAGATACCGTGCGATCCAGGCATCGGCACTGGAGTGGCGACTGTAGGCCACGCGAACATGGGGGGCACCACCGGGCTCTCCATGGCCATCAAAGACTACGAGGCCCTGGACCCCCGACGGGAGGAGCGTGGCGACGAGCTGTACGAAAGACTGGCGAGCCGTCTCCGGAGCGCGGACCAGAGAGCGACTCAGAGAAGGCGACTTTCTCAGGACGTTATATCCGTCCAGAACGAAGACGCGGGGTTTCATGGGAATGAGGGCGGGAGGACCTCACTGGTCGTCCCATTCCTCGAAGCTGGTATGCAACAGGGCGCTGATCTCGTCGTCGGTAGCGAAGCTTCCGGGTTCGTCGTCGTCCTCCACCGCCTGCTGCCGTTCCTTTTTCTTGCGCCGGGCCTCGGCCTTGGCCACGGTGAGGACATCGCTGAATCCATACACAGGAACATCGAGAGTCTTTTTCGGAGGCGTCTTCGCGAGCTCGAACATCTTGTCCTGAATATCGGCGCCGAAATATTCCTCTCCGCAACTGTCGCACACACCGGCTGGGACGTCGTGGAACACCACCAGTTGGTCTCCGATCCAGGTTTCCACTCGAACGAGCTGCTCGTCCACGGATCCTCCGCAATAGGAGCAGGATGAATACCGTCTCTGGGTCATGATGTCTCCTTTTTCTTTTTGCGTAACCGTCCGACAATCCGTACACAGCGCCCATCGGAGGGCTGCACGCAGACCAGGTGGTAGGGTTCTTCCGGGTCGGCCCCGGAGAGCGAAAAGGCGAAATCAGGATGGGCCATGACGTCCTCGTCCTCTACGTGCGCCTCGGTAATGAACGGGATGTAGCGGGATGCCGGTAGGCCTTCCCGTCCCAATCGCAGCAGCATTTTTCGAGTGACCTCGATCGCCCCGCTCCGCGCCAGATTCTGCACTCGTTGCAGGTTCATCGCTCCTCCTAGAGATTGCCTCGCCGTTCCTGTTCCCGTTCGATGGACTCGAACAGAGCCTTGAAATTGCCCTTCCCGAAACTCTCTCCGCCCTTGCGCTGAATGATCTCGATGAACAGGGTTGGGCGATCCTGCACGGGGCGAGTAAAGATCTGCAGCATGTAGCCCTTGTCGTCCCGATCCACCAAGATGCCCAGACCTGCCAGGGTGTCGATATCCTCATCGATGGGACCGACGCGATCGAGCAGCACATCGTAATAGGCGCGGGGCGTGGAAAGGAATTCCACGCCCTGGGACCGTAGCTTCGACACGGTGTCGATGATGTTCTCGGTGGCGATGGCGATATGCTGCACGCCGGGTCCGTTATTGAAAATCAGATACTCGTCGATCTGGGAGCGACGCACTCCCTGCGCGGGTTCATTGATCGGAAACTTGATCCATTTGCTCTCGTTCGCCACCACCGTCGACCGGAGGGCAGAATACTCGGTGCTGATATCCTTGTCGTCGAAAGACACGAACCGCTCCATGCCAAAGACGTCGTGATACCAGCGCACCACCGTGTCCATATCGAACCAGCCCACATTCCCCACCACATGATCCACATGCGTCAATCCCACTGGGCGGGCATGCGCGTCTTCCTCCACGGGCTCGAATCCCGGGAGCAGGTGTCCGGCCTCTCCTCCGCGTTCGACAAAGGTATGGATCACGTCTCCGTAAGTGGCGATGGACGCGAGAGTGATCCGTCCGCCGGGGACCTCGGTGGTGCGGGGCTCCCGCACCGATCGGGCTCCCTGCTCCAGGGCTGTTTCATAGCACACCGTGGCATCGGACGTCTCGAGGGCGATATCCCGCACCGCGTCGCCGTGGATGAGAAGAAAGGTTCCGATCTCCTGGATATCCCGTAAGGGCGCGGTGAGAATGAGACGCACCTTGTCTTGCGCCAGGAAATACGACACCCGATCCCGGGTGCCGGTTTCCGGACCCCGATATCCGATGATGGAGAACCCGAAGGCCTCGCGATAGTAGTAAGCCGCCTGTTTGGCGTTATTGCAAAAAATCTCCAGATGGTGCACCGCACGAAGGGGCAGGGCCGGGGGGAGATGGTTCGACATGCGTGTTCCTTTCGAGGAATGGGTGGAAGGAGGAGGGACTCAATGGTCCCGCGTCAAAACCGGACGGATGAAGGAATCCCATTTCCGGTAGAGGTGGCTGGTGGCCACCAGATCACGAAGGTTGTACTCCGCAATTTCGCGATAGCGACCGGCACGGTGCAACTCGGCCACCTCCAGTCCGGTGACGCCCTGTCCTTTCGGACTTTCAATGCCGAATCCCTTGCACACGAAATCCAGACTGAATTTTCGTGTGGCGCCGTAAAACGAGAGTTGATCGAGCAAATCGCAGTGCTGGCTCGCATCGTAGCGATAGGGAACCAGATTACGCGAGGCCGGAATGCCCAGAATGGCCGAACGGAGATGGAGGAAAGGACCATCGAAACCCCGTCCATTGAACGAGATGAGCTGACGGAACTTCGTCGCCGTTTCCCAGAATTTTCGGATGATGTCTTCTTCCGTTCCCGTCACGAAGGTGGCGAGTCCGTCGTCGCTGGTCCACCCTTCCGTCCCGGGAGGGGCTTGTACCAGTACCTGCGCACTTCCGCTTTCCACGTTGAGCATGCCGATGCACACGACCTCGGCGGTGTAGGCGTACAGACTCGTGCGCTGTCGTTCCAATTCCTGATCCTCCTCGGTTTTCGCGAACCGCAGAAGGTACTCCTGTTGGCTTTCGTCGAGGCTGTCGAAGACGCAGCCCGCCGTTTCGATGTCAAACACCAGTTTCGACATGTGATTCTCCCTATGATTGTTGAGATGGATGCCGAGCCCACCACCGCTCGGCGATATCGACCGCATTGGACGCGGCTCCCTTGCGCAGATTGTCGGCCACGATCCAAAGCGCGAGGCCGTGCGGCACGGTGCGGTCCACCCGCAGTCGTCCAACGAACACCTGATCCTTCCCGTTGGCACGCGTGGCAAGGGGATAGTCCTGGGTGGCGGGATCATCCTGCACGACGATGCCCGGGGCTGCCTCGAGCAGGGCCCGAATCTCGGAGAGGTGGAAGGGACGGGCGCATTCGACCAGCACGGACTCGCTATGACAGTTGGGGACCGGTACCCGCACGCAAGTGGCCTGCACCCGCAGCGTGGGCTCCCCGAGGATCTTCCGTGTTTCTTCCACCATCTTGAACTCTTCCTTGGTTTCTCCGGTATCGAGGAAGGCGGAGATGTGGGGGATCACGTTATCGAGGATGGGATGACGAGTCTCAGGATTTTCCACATCCTCCCCTGCCCGCTCTTCACGAAGTTGGGTGCGGCCCCGATTCCCCGCCCCACTCACCGCCTGGTAGGTGGAAACCACAACGCGCTGGATCTGAAACCGGACGTGGATCGGCTTCAGGGCCACCACCATCTGAATTGTGGAGCAGTTGGGATTGGCGATGATGTTGGCGGGGCGCGAGAACAGAGCTTCGGGATTGACCTCGGGCACGACGAGTGGCACGGAAGGATCCAGACGGAACTGGCTACTGTTGTCGATCACCAGGCCGCTGACTTCGGCTGCCCGAGGCACCCACTGGGCCGCAATGGCATTGGAGACGGTGAAGAAGGTGAGATCACTGCCCTGAAACACTTCGTCCGTCAGCGTTTCCACTTCGATGTCCCTTCCGGCGAAGGGAATGCGCTGCCCCACCGATCGGGGACTGGCGGCAAGGCGGAGGGTTCCGACGGGAAAGCGGCGCTCTTCCAGCACCTGTAGAAGGGTACGGCCAACAAGACCGGTCGCCCCGACGACGACGACGTTCAACGGGTGTGCCATGCGGCTCCTGCTATCATTGAGTACGACAGAAATATGCGGTTTTTCCGGGAGGAATCAGAATTCCGCCCCGATGGAAAAATAGAACTTTGGCGTGGAGAAGCCCGCGCCTTGATAGGCCCAGGCGGTGTCGAACTTGAGGGGGAAACCAAGAAACCACATCCGGAGTCCGAATCCCGTGCCCACTAATAGATCATGATACACCAGATCGCCGTTTGCGTCCCGCGCGTAGGCCTTGAATTTCTCGGGCTCGTCCACCGCGGTGCCCACGTCCACGAAGATCGCTCCATTGACAGTCTGCAGAATGTAGGGCAGAAAGCCTCCCAGGAAATACTTCACCACGGGGAAGCGCAGTTCCACGTTGCCGAGCGCGAATCGCGTGGCGATGCGCGCGTTGTAGTTGTAGCCCCGAAGCGGCAGGGCTGCGGTGAGGAAGGCGAAGTCCTCTTCGCTGGAGATCGGCACCCTTCCCGTTTCGAAAGTGCGATTGATCCAGTTCTCGGTCCCTCCGATGAAAAAGCGCTGGGGCTGGCGCCCAAAGCTGCCTCCTGCGGTCAGGCGCAGCACGAGAGACGCGTCCTCCCAGAACTTGTAGTACTGCCGAATGTCCCCGGTGATCGACGCGAAGGTGAGGGAATTCCCTCCGATCCCGGGCGATCCCAGCAGACGGAATTCATAGCGGGTGCCCTTGACCGGTGCCCAGGTGCCCCAGCGGGAATTGTCGTGCACATAGCCCACGTTGGGCAGGATGACGCTTCGCTCCCGGATGGACACATTCGGATTGTCCAGATTCTCCTGGGTCACCATCATCCAGGTCAGACTGCCGTCGATGCGATTGAACTTGTCTATGGGATACAGGGCGCTGATGCCGCCTCCATACTGGCGGTACCGGTACAGATCGTAATAGTACAGTCCTGATCCATAGAGAAACCGTGCGCTCTGAAAAGCCTGAAAGCCCCAGTCGATGCGGTCAGGTAGATAGTAGTAGGCAAGGCCGAGATCGCTGTTTTTAATATCGCCGATGAGATTGGTCATGAATAGGATCTGCTGATCTCCGAGCATGTCGCTGAAGGCGAACTGCGTGGTGCCCAGCACACCGTAAAACGCGTCATATCCGGCGTTGCCGTAAATCAGATCCGCGCTGAAGGTGATCCGATACTTGTTCACCACAAACTGGCCGAACTCATCGGTGCTGTTGCGCGGTCGAAACAGATCCTTCGCGCGGGACGATTCCGCAGGCTTTCGATAGGGATCGAAGAGCAAGCGGGACGAGCCCTCGGCGGCACTGCTGTCGGAGCGAGCATCGGAGGTTTCCCCCAGCGTTACCGAAACCCCATCACTGTACATGACCTCGGAGGACGCGCCCGTCGCGACCGAATCGGTAGAACGAGACGGCAAGGGAGCGGCGGCAAGCCGTCGGCGACGAATAAATTCCGTGGGCTCGAGTTCGGGCTGTCGGGGCAGGGTAAGGGGGCTTTTTAACAGGAAGATGTCGAAGCCCGCTTCATACATGGACGCGAAGGTCAGCTTGTTCCCATCCCGCGAGAGACTGATCTGATAGACGCCGCTCAGGGAATTGGTAAGAGGGGCGGAGTTCCCATCGACCAGATCCATCGTGTAGATGTTGTTGATGCCGTTGCGATCGGAAATGAACAGAAGCCGGGTCCCGTCGGGAGCGGGCGTCGGGTAGGATTCATCGGCATCCGGGGTCGCAGTGAGGCGCTCGAGACGGCGGGTCGCCACGCTCAGTCGATACAGGTCCATTTGTCGCCCATCATGACGATGCATCGCGGGGAGGGGTGGCTCGGTGCCAAGTCCCTTGTCCCCACGATCAGACACGAAGTACAGGGCTGTGCCATCGGGAGACCAGGAGGGCTGGGCGTCGGTAAAGAGGTCGTCGGTGAGGCGTTCGGCCTGACGGGTGGTGAAGTCATAGACCCAGACGTCGGACTGTTTCGACGAATTGCCGATGAAGACGAGTCGGTTTCCGTCGGGAGACCATTCCACCGAATGGATCCCATCGAAAGACACTGGCAACACATCCTGATCCTTCGATTCCACATTCACCACATAGATGGCATCGTTCGCCCCGGCCTTGGCACTGAAGGCGATGCGAGTGCCATCGGGGGACCAGGTGATGCCCGGAGTGAGCAAATGGAGTTCCTCGAAATCACGGGAGGTCTGCCCGAGAATGATGCGGTCCACCTTGGTCTCGTCGCTCGCTGACATCACGTAGATACCGAAGAAGTCGTCCCGATCCGAGATGAAAGCGATTCTATCGCCGGAGGGGGAGATGGCCGGACTGGTGTTGTAAAAGTTGTTCAGCTTCGTGTGGTTGGTTAGCCGCTTCGAATAATCTTCGCAGGCCGTCCGCTTCGCCACGTCGGGCCAGTACAGCACCTTCTGTTCCTTCATCCACCGTTCGGAGAGCTCTTCGAGCGAGAGGCCGATGGCCGCTTTGAATCCGCCATCCACGCTCTGGGAATTGCGAATCTTCTGCATGATCTCGCCCACCTTCTGCTTGCCGTATTTCTCCGCGATGTACCACCAGACCGACTGGCCCCCTCGATATGCGAAATATCCACCGAGGTAGGGAATGGGAGGCAGGTAATTGCTGGTGGCCGCATCCCGTAGAAACATGTCCGAGTTGGTATCCCACCCATCGAGGGACAAGTACTCGGCCAACCCTTCGTTCAACCAGAGCGGAAGCTGGATGCGAATGTTGTTCGCGATGATGGTCTGGATCGATCCACCGTAAAACATATCGTTGAGCACGGCATGCACGAGTTCGTGATGGATCACGTGACGGAACTGCCGGTAATTGCCTTCGAACGGAAGGACGATGCGGTTTTTGAACAGTTCGGTGACGCCGCCGATCCCTTCCTCCATGTAGGCCGACACGACATTGGTCTGCTGAAAATCGTTGTGGCTGTTGTACAGTATGAAGGGAATGCGATTGGTGATCTGGTACCCCAGTTCCTTTTGCACCTTTTCCAACGCATCTTCCGCCGCGTGGGCGGCGAACTCGGCAATGTCCTTGCCTCCGTCGGAAAAATAGATGTCGAAATGACTGGTTTGGATGTAATACCAGGTGAAGCTGTCGTACTGCACCTTGTTCTTGCCGAAGGTCTGGCTCGTCGCGGGCGCGGACAGTCCCACCAAGAGCGCTGCCATCAGACCGAGCACCCGGAGATTCGAAAAACCGTTTTGCGAAGACATGGTCGACATCATCCTTTCTCTACCGTTCGATCGCTCGGAACATACGTATCCCCGATGGGCCACGCAATGACATTGGAAGGGGCTGGATGTGCAGGTCAGCAGAACAGCAACATTTTTGCTACTTTTCCATCTTTCGTTCCCCATTTCCACCCCCCGTATCTGAATGCTCCGCCCCATCCTTTTTCTGCTCATGCTCACGACTCCCCTGTTCTCGCAGTCTCTGCTTCTGACCAATGCCATCATTCATCCGATCGAGAAGGGGACGGCCGTGACCACAGCCGCCCTGGTACAGGACGGAAAAATTGTGGCCCTTGGGGAGGAGGCTCGTCGACAGGCGTCCGATCTCGATGCCGAGTCCGTGGACTTCTCGGGCCGTCACATCTTTCCCGGCTTCATCGATGCGCACGCCCATGTGATGGGACTTGGCGAGCAAGGCCGCCTTGTTGATCTGCGTGGTGTGCCCTCGCTCCCGGACGCACTCGCGCGCGTGCGAGCCGCGCTCTCCGCCCCCCACCCCCCGGCCTGGATTCGCGGACGGGGGTGGGACCAGAATCGCTGGGAAGGAAAGCGCTTTCCGCATCGCGTGGATCTCGATGCCCTCTCCTCCACCCATCCCATCTGCCTGACGAGGATCGACGGTCACGCCGTGTGGGTGAATTCTGCGGCTCTCGCTGCCGCCGGCATCACCGCATCCACTCCGGATCCTAAGGGAGGACGCATCCTGCGAGAGCCGGATGGGAGCCCCACGGGTATCCTGCTGGACAATGCCGTCGAGCTCGTGTATGCCCGCATCCCGGCCCCGACGCCTGCGGAGATCGAGGCGAATTACCGGGCCGCACTCGAGCACTGCCATCGCGTGGGACTGACATCCGTGCACGACATGGGACTTTCCTCCGCCCAGATCGCGGTGTTGCGGTCCATGATCGCTCGCGACGTCTTCACTCTGCGGCTCGTGGGGTATGTGGATGGCACGGGCGCGGCCTGGGAGGATCTACTGCGCACCGGACGGCAGATCGCGGGACAGGATCGGCTCATTCTCGACGGACTCAAGCTCTACGCCGACGGCGCCCTGGGCTCACGCGGCGCGGCCCTGCTCGAACCGTACGCTGATGATCCCGGCAACCGCGGCATTCCCATCGCGCCGGAGGACACCATCCGCCGCGAAGCCGTGCGCGCTCTGCGCGCTCATCTTCGCATGTGTGTGCATGCCATCGGTGACGCAGCGATCCGAACCGTGCTCGACGCCTATGCCGCTGCGGTATCGGAGGTGCCGGGTCCCGTGGGCCGCCTCCGCGTCGAACATGTGCAGGTGGTGGATCCCGAGGATCTCCCCCGCTTCGCCCGCCTTGGGATTACCGCCTCGGTACAGCCCACCCATGCTGTTAGCGATATGACGTGGGCCGAGGCCCGACTGGGTCCCCGCCGGATTCGCAACGCCTACCCTTGGGCCGCGCTCCGCGATGCGAGTGCTCGCTTGTGCGGCGGAAGTGACTTCCCGATCGAAAAACCCGATCCCCTCGAAGGAGTCATTGCGGCCTGTACCCGACGGGACGCGCAGGGAAGACCTGCCTCAGAGCAAGATGTCCGCACTCTGTTTACCCTGGCGGCGAACAGCGATCCTCGCGATCCCGCACGGTATACCGATGGATGGTATGGGCAGCAAAAGCTATCACGAAACCAGGCCCTGTCCCTATTCTGGTCCGACGCCGCCGCGGCTGCCGGACTGCAGGGCCGCATGGGCACCCTTGCCGTGGGGGCCTGGGCGGATTTCGTGGTGGTGGATCTGGATCTGGAGACCTGTCCCATCGGCGACCTGAAAAAATGTGAGATTCTGGAAACCTGGAGCGGGGGTCGACGCGTCTACAGAAAGGGTGAGTGAATCCAGAATGGACGAGTGAATGCACTCGTAAAAACGACGCCATTTCGGTAATATTGTGGGTTCACACCGACCTTTCGGTATTTTGCTACACCATCGAGGTTTCTTCGTGATTCGTCCCCTGTTCCGAGCCGCCCTGTTTATTCTTCTTTCCCTGCCCCTCCAGGCGCAAACCGCCGATCTGCGGTATTCCCTGAAGGAAGGCACCCGGCTTCGTTACAAGATCACCGAATCCACCAAAGCGTTTTCGCAGATTCAGACAGGATTGCAGTCCACCATCGACCGCGATGCCGAGACCTTCGCCGACATCGTGGGCGAGGCCGTGGAACCGGGGGTCTTTACCATTCTGTTGACCCGCGACACGACCTTCGTCACCGAACATGCGGGGAGCACCCGTCCCGTTGGCGCGACACCGGATTTCCTCAACATCTACGCACGCAAGCCCATCCGCTTTCGCCTCAGTCCCTCTGGACACATCCTATCTGTCCAGCCCCTGCAACCCCTCAATCGGTTTGCGGGACTCCCCGATAACCTCACCGATTCTTACCTCGCGCGCCAGGCCCTGTTTCTGCCCGCCCTGCCTCAGCGCACCGTATCGGTAGGCACGGCATGGACGGAGAATCGCAAAGACACGCTCAATGCCGCGACGAATGGCAAAACCGGAGACGAAAGCGATCGGATCACTTTCATTTCCACCAAGGTGACCTATACCGCCGAAGCCATCGAGGTGGTCCAGGGTCTGCCCTGCCTGAAAATCACCTGGTACGGCACGGTTTTCACCGAAGGCAAGCATATCGCCCGAACGGGAGAGGTATTCAGTGAGGACGAAGAGCAGGTTCAGGGGACGCTCTGGTTCGCGATGGACCTTGGACGTCTGGTGCAGCTCAAAACCACCAGCACCACGGAATCCACCATGGTGGTGATCGGCTCGGAAACCGAAATTCGGCCCTCTTCCATCACGGTTTCTAAAACCATTTCTCTTCTTCCTTCGTAAACGCCCCCGCTCCCGTGTCACCACGGGAGCATTTCCTTTCGACTTTCCATTTTTCTCATTGCCGGAGCATTCATGAAAGCCCTTTTCGTTGCCTTCCTCCTCATGGTCAGTGGACTCTCCGCCCTGGCCCAAACAAAGCCGGTCTACTCGTTCGACCTCAACAAGCCCTACAAGTACTTTATCGAATCGAAGAACAACGTTGTGCAGGAATACGAAGGGCAAACCGGGACCTCCAACATCGAATCCAATGTGAGCATCATCCTCACCATGACAAAGAAGAATGAGGACGGAAGCTACGAGGGCTCCATCTCTGTCGAGAATGCCTTCATCGTCGTGGAAAGCGATCAGGGAACGCAGAATCTCGGAAACGACCTCGCGGGCAAGGTATTCCCCGTGATGGTGAAACCCGACGGCAACGTCGATATCACCGACACCACCATCGACCTCGGCGAAAGTGGCGGCATGGTGGTGGGGGCCACGAACAACCTTTTCCCTCGCCTCAATTCAGAAAAAATGAAGGTCGGGGAATCATGGACCAAGGATCGCACGGACACCATGAAAACCGAGCGTCGCACGATCATCGCCACCGGCGGCTCTCAATACGATGTCAAGGGCAAGAAAACCGTCAAGGGGTTCGATTGTCTTGAAATCATGATGGACGGCAAGGTGGACATCAAGGGCAACGTGGCGAGCCAGGGGCAGGACCTTCATGTGGAGGGGAACCAGACCCGCAAGGCCACCATTCACTACGATGCCGAAAAGATGCTCCTCGTAGGTTCCGAAATGAATGAGTCCGGTGAACAGATCATCACCAGTATGAGCAATACCTCCATGCGGGTGAACATTGCCTCTACCGGCACCACGAAGATCGAACTTATCACCGAGTAACCGTCCCGACCCGTCACGCGGCGAAGGGAGCGCCCCTTCGCCGCTTTTTTATCCGCCGGGAAACAATCCCCGAGCACCCTGCGTAAGCCGCTCCGGCACCTTCACTCAGATGATCCGATATTATCCATCGAGGACGACATGACACTCCGATTCCTATTCCCTCCTCTTCTGGCCCTCCTGGTGCTCGCCCTCCCGGCTTCCGCGTCTCTTCGCATCGAGCCCTCGTCCCTATCACCCGCACTCCACGCGGGAGCGGAAGACGATTCCCTGAAGGCCATCAACGAGATCGTATTGGCACATAAGCAGCTTCGTGCTCGTCTGGATTCCCTTCAGCGTGCACTCGACGCGATGCGGTCCCAGGTACAATCGTCGCAGAACACCGAACTTCAGACGCGCATGCGTGAGTTGGAGCAGGCGGTGCAGGATACCCGCATGGAAACGCAGTCCATCGGCCAGCGCATCAAAGATGAAATGATGTTCAATCCCGGCGCGGCCAACGTCGTGTCCGACAGCGGCATCACCCGCCTGAACGGGGATGTGGAAATCGCCACGGGGCAGACCATCGTCGGCAACGTGGTCGTGTCCAATGGCACCGTCACTGTTCGCGGCACCATTCAGGGCGACCTCCTCGTCATCGACGGGGCGATTCGCCTGATGAATGCCTCCCGCGTCGAAGGTGACGTGACCGCGATCAACGCCCGGATCGAGCGGGAGGACGATGCCGAGATTGGCGGAGCCCTGCGCGAGGAAAATGGTCAGGACGAATGGATGGTGGATGATGCCTGGGATCTGGAGGATTCCGATGAGGATGAGGACGGCATGTCGATGTTCAAATCGAAGTTCTTCGATGTCTTCATGGGCGACACGCCACGCCTCTTTCCGCTCGGCACCGACATGGGAGAGACCGTGCTCCGCTACAACCGACATGAGGGGCTGTATTTTGGTCTCGCCTCTTCAAAACGGCTGCATTGGAACTCGAAGCCCTGGATCGTGGGCACCGGATCGCTGGGATACGGGTTCGCCTCCCATCGCTGGCGCTACAGCCTCGGCCTCTATTTTCCCATCTATCTCAAGAACCAAATCATCGATTTCGGCGCTGAAGGCCACAGCTTCACCGATACGCGGGATCAGTGGGTGATCAACCGCGACGAGAACACCGCGATGTCCTTCTTTGCCAAGGAGGACTTCCGAGATTATTTCGAACGCGAGGGCTTCTCCGCGTCGGCCAGCTGGAACCTTCGTCTTGAAGACGCCCTCTCCGTGCGCGCCTCCGCAGCCTATGTGCACGACACGTACCGCAGTCTCGCAAAAGAGACCAACTGGTCCCTTTTTGGCGGCGATAAAATCGTGCGCGCCAATCCTCCGATTCTGAACGGCAACCTCAACAGCGTCGTCTTCCAGGTGGAAGGCGCCACGACTGGTTCCTATAAGGAAGACGTACCCGGTTGGAAGGGCGCTCTGTCGATCGAAACAGCGGGCGGGGGTCTCAAGGGAGACATGGACTTCCGTCAGATCATGATGGACGTACGCCGGTACCAGCCCCTGCTGGGCTTCCTGAACCTGAATGTGCGGGGCCGGGCCGTAGCCAGCTCGGGCTTTGTGCCCATGCAGCGCGCGGTGGAACTTGGCGGCATCGGAACCCTGCCGGGCTATGGTTTCAAGGAATTCGGCGGCACCCATGCCCTCCTGCTCAACGCGGAACTCATCGTGCGCAGCGACGAGGTGGCGGGACATGCCGAAGGCTGGGCCAGCCACCTGCTCGACATGGTCAACGTGATCTTCTTCTACGATGGCGGCGCGGTGAATACCGGCCTGCTCCTGCCTGGCAATCAGCGGTCCCGCACGGGCACGGCCCTCGACTTCGGCACCAGCTTCTCCGATGGGTTCGATCACATGAGTACGTGGAAGTCCGATCTCGGCGTCGCCCTCGGCAATTCCGACGGCAGCTTTCGCATCGGAGCAGCCTGGCGGCTCGACGGCATCGAAGACCATTCCCCCGTCTTTGTGCTCCGGCTCTCCCGCCCCTTCTGATCGTCGCCGCGTCACCACACCGACGCGTGAGTTTTCGGACTCACGCGTCTTTTTTTTGGCCGGCCTGTTGGATCGCGCGCAGAACGTCCTCGGTCACTGCCTCGGGAGGGTGGGAAGGAGCCACATCCACGATCTCCGATTCCTGCCGACGCGTCAAACACCAGCTTGAAATGATGCGCATCTCGTTGACGTCCTCCTCGCCCACGAAGGTCAGCGCTTCCTGTTCCCCGAAAAAACACTCCCGTACCTGGCGCGCGATCCGGACGTGGTCGGGAGCGCGCTGATTCATCACCTCCTGCCGAAGCAGTCGTCCCTGTCGGATCCAATGCAGTTCGACGAGGGTCCGTCGTGCCGGGGTCACGATCACCAGCTGCTGCTCGGTCACCGCGCGTACCATGGTCTCCTGCTGTCGAAGGATCATCTCGAGACGTCGTATGCGATCGCGGAGGATCGCCGCGCCTTCGAAGTCCAGCGCGTCGCTCTTGGCCTGCATCCGCGCACGAAGACGCGAAACCACGTCCGCATGATCACCCCGCAGAAACAGGCGCACGGCCTCCACCTCGGCGGCGTATTCCTCACGAGACTGAAGTCCCGCGCAGGGCGCGCCGCAGCGTTCGATGCCATGATACAGACAGGGCGCCAGGGGGCGATGCGGGTCGAGGCGGAGATCACACTCGCGCAGTTGAAAGAGCCGGTTGATCAGGTCCACCGCGTTCTCCACCGCCGAACGGCTGCGGAAGGGTCCGAAATACTCTCCCCCATCCTCCTCGATGTCGTAGCACCAGGTCAGAGAAGGGTACCCGTCCCGGTCCCAGAGCTTGAGGAAAGGATACTTGCGGAAGTTCTTGAGCTGGGAATTGAAGTGGGGTTGGAGTCGGCGGACTTCCCGTGCTTCGAGCAACAGAGCCGAGAGTTCCGTTTCCGTTTCGGTGAAATCCAGGGAGTGAATGGACTTCACCAGACTCTTCACTTTTTCGGTGTGCCCGATGTTATGGCGAAAATAGCTCTGCACCCTATCCCGCAGGCTGCGGGCCTTGCCCACATAGATCACCCGGGCATGACGATCGCGAAAGTAGTACACGCCCGGATGCTGAGGCAGGGCGGCTACCTGATCCTTGATGCGCTGCACGTTGGCAGGTGGCGATACCACGCGGAACACTGGTCGATGCTGAAAGGAAAGGAGGTCGGCAACCTCGGTGATGTCAAATTCCTCTTCGAGCACCTGAAGGAAGTGCCCCAGCACACGCACCGTAGCCTCGGCGTCCCCCTCGGCGCGATGCCGGGCGCGATTCGTGATGTGCAGGTGGCGCGCGATCGACCCGAGATTCTTCTGCTTGAGTTCGGGCAGAAGGCGTCGTGCCAGCCGCGCCGTGCAGAGCATGGGCGTCTGTAGGGGTTCCATCTTCGCACGGACCAGGGAGCGATCTACGAATTGCCGATCGAAGCGTACGTTGTGGGCGGTGAAGATTGCCCCAGTACAGAACCGCTGCACCGTCGGTAATACATCCTCGATCTCGGGTGCGCCGTACACCATTTCGTTGGTGATCCCCGTGAGTGTGGTAATCTCGCGAGTAATGAACTGACGGGGATTGATCAGGGACGAAAAGCGATCCACCACGTCTCCTTCCCGCACCCGGAACAGCGCGATCTCGGTCATGCGATGCAGCTCCGGACTGAGGCCCGTGGTCTCTACGTCGCAGACCACGAAATCCACGTCCGGTATCTGCAGTTGAAAGAGGGATTCCACGGGACAGGACTCAGACGACGTCGTAAAAATTCTTGTTCTGGATCTTGATGACCCGACCCGGGCGCTGGGTAAGCAGGTTGTAATCGTGGGTGGCGATCACCACGCAGGTGCCTCGCTTGTTCACCTTATCGAAAATCGTCACCACCTCACGACTCGCCACGGGGTCGAGATTGCCCGTGGGTTCGTCGGCCAGCAGCATCACGGGATCGTTCACCAGGGCGCGCGCGATAGAGACGCGCTGCTTTTCTCCGCCGGACAGATCCCGAGGGCGTGCCTCGGTTTTCGAGCTGAGTCCGACCTCGGCGAGTACGCGATGCACCTTCGGTTCGATGGCTTCCTTCTTCACGCCGGTGACGTGGAGGGTAAAGGCCACGTTGTCGAACACCGACCGATCGTCGAGCAGTTTGTAATCCTGAAACACAATGCCAAGGGAGCGACGGAGATGAGGGATGTGGCGCGAGGTAATCATCGATGAATCGTAGCCTGCCACACGCACCCGCCCGAAGGTGGGTAGCACATCCATGTAGAGCATTCGCAGAAAGCTGCTCTTGCCGATGCCGGTTTCTCCGATCACATAGACGAACTCCCCATCCGATATCCGCAGGTTCGCGCGGTCGAAGATATCCTGCCCCTCGAAGGTCAGGCGCACATTGTGTAGTTCGATCATGGAAACACCCGACCGCGTTCCCGCGCGATGCGGAGCGCGAGATCGGCGGCTTCCACGAAACTGTCGTAGCTGGCCCGCCCCAGGCCGGCCAGGGCGAACGCCGTGCCGTGATCGGGAGAGGTGCGCACGATCGGAAGTCCCGCTGTCACGTTCACTCCCCTTCCCTGCGCGAGGAGCTTGAAGGGAATGAGTCCCTGATCATGGTACATCGCCACGACCATGTCGGGATACTCGCGATGATGCGCACTGAAAAAACCATCTGCGGGATGGGGCCCATCCACCTGTATCCCCCGCGCTCGGCAGGCGGCCACGGCGGGAGCGATGCGCTCTCCGTCTTCCGGACCCAGCAGGCCATTATCTCCACCATGCGGATTGAGGGCGAGCACCGACAGCAGGGGACGAGGAATCCCGAAGTCCTTGACGAGGGCGTGCTGCCCGATCTCGATGGTCCGCTCCACACTCTCCCGCGTGACGCGCGCGGCAACTTCGGACAAGGGCAGATGAATGGTGGTGAGTATCACACGCAGGGCGGGTGCATGCATGATCATGGCAACGTGGGAGGATTCGGTGAGGTCTGCCAGAATCTCGGTATGTCCCGGATGATGGGCGCCTGCCAGGGCGAGGGCTTCCTTGGATACCGGCGCGGTGACGAGTGCCGCGGCCTCTCCGCGGAGGCAGAGCTCTACCGATCGCTCGATGGCTGCGAGGGCGATGGCGCCACCCGAACCGTTCGCACGACCGAGAAGCGAGGGATCGAAGTCCCCGCCTGTGTCGATCACATTCACTACCCCATCGGTTGCCTCGGCGGGCATGGTGATCGGATACAGGGGGAGGGTGATCCCGAAATGGCGACGATGCCATTCCAGCGCCGCCGCGGAGCCCACGACGATGGGTCGACAGCGGGCGCCGAGTTCACCTCGCGTCAGTCCCTTGAGAATGATTTCGGGACCGATGCCATACACATCGCCGATCGAGATCGCGAGCACGGGACGCATGGGAACCTCCTTACTTGATCAGGCGAAATCGCCCCTTCCGCTCCCGATCCACAAAGCGAAAGGTCAGGGGGGGCGATGTATAGGTCCAGGTTTCCATCGAGGCGTTTTCGGGATCGAGATCCCGGCGCACGTCGTCGGGTGGACCGTACAGGATGTAGATTTTTCCACGATCGGTGAGAGCTCCGTTCGGAACATCGACGGAGCGGAACTGCTCGATGGCGGCGTCTACGCGCTGATAGTACTCGCGCATCTTCACCCGCCGCCGTGCAGGATCGGGCTCGGCCTTTCTCCACCAGGAATACACCACAGGTGCGGCATCGTCGGATCCGACCGCACGCAGGGAGTCGAGCTCCGCCTCAGTGAGAATGTGTCGCATCATCAGGAGAGCGAATTCAGGATCCGTCAGGGAACGCGGCATCTCGTGCCAGAAAATGGAGACGACCCCGGACGCCGAGTCTGCGGCGCCCTTTAAGGTCCAGAGATACGTTCCCGGATCGAGATCGACGGTACCGAAGGAAAAGAGCGCGATGCGGTCGGGCCCTGCCGTGCCCGGTTCCAGCTTCACCATGCGCAGGGTGCTGTCCACCCGAGGCAAAGTCCATCCGGCGGGGAGCACGAGCGAGGGCCCATCCACCTGCGCAACCACGCTGTCTTCGCGGCCCGCACGGCGCAGAGACAGGCGAAAGGTCTGCCCCCCCGATGCGAGGGCTTCATCCATAACCACGCCAGCGATCGGGGCGGAACCCCAGGCCCAGCCATTGCCGAGAAACGTGGGGGTCAACACTCCCTCGCGTTCCATCACAAGCGGAAAGAGATCGCCGCGAATCATCCGCCCGTTGGCCGGAGGCAGGCGCAGGGGAGCGCGGAGGGTTCGGCTGCGTGTGGAAGAGCGATCCTCGATGTCGCCCACGAATCGATATTCCCCGGGCGTGGTCGGAAAGCTGAAGGAAAAGCGCAGGGCGCGATCGCGGGACCGGGTTTCGAGCACGCCCCGCGATTGGGCTTGCGCGATCCCATGGCGACGGGCCAGCGTGGTACCGTCGGGGCGCTGTTGCTCGACCGTCACCTCCACCTCCGCAGAAAAGAGCGAATCACGGGCTGCCATGGTACTTCTCTGGAACACGAGAAAATTCCACGAGACACGCAACAGGACATCTACCCGCATCTGACCGGGATGGTCTCCTGGAAGCACGACAAGATCCATCGACACAGGATCGGCCGGAAACCGTGGTGCGCCTTCGTCTCCATCCCGTCCCCTCTCCCGCTGGGCCTGAAGCGGAAGGGCGAGTACGAGAAGCAGAAGGCAGAGCCATGCTCGCATGAGACGGCGATCGGGAAAAGGAGTCATTTCAGCGTCCTTCCTTCGGTGCGTGCAGAGAGTCTTCGAGTCCGTAATCACGGATCTTACGATACAGAGTTCTTCGATTGATGCCGAGGATGGCGGCCGCGCGGGTGCGATGTCCATCCACCTCGCGAAGCACGCGTGCGATATGCTCCCTCTCCATGGCATCGAGGGAGGACACGTCCGCGACGGATTCCGGGCCGGCGCCCGGGCGCTCGAGAGACAGCCCCAGATGCAGGGGCAGATCCTGAACTCCAATCTCTGAACGTTCTGTCATCAAGGCAGCTCGTTCGAGCACATGGGCGAGTTCGCGCACATTGCCCGGCCAATCGTAGGCGCAGAAGATGTCCATCACGTGCGGCGAGACCGTCAGGTGGGGGGCGCCGCCCTGGGTAGCCAGGGTATCGAGGATGCGATGGACGAGGAGAGGCAGATCCTCGAGGCGCTCTTTCAGAGGCGGGAGGGTGATGGATACGACATTGAGACGATAGTACAGATCCTCGCGAAAGCGCCCTTCCTTTACCAATTCGGCGATCGGCTCTTTGGTGGCGGTCACGATCCGCACATCCACTTCCCGGGTCTCGCTGCCCCCCACGGGCCGCACCTGTAGGTCCTCGAGTACGCGCAATAGCTTGGCCTGCATGGACAGGGGCATGTCGGCCACCTCGTCGAGGAAGAGAGTGCCTTTGTCCGCACGCAGAAACAACCCCTGTTCATTGCGAAACGCGCCCGTGTACGCCCCGCGGACGTGGCCGAAGAGTTCGTTTTCGAGGAGGGATTCCGGCAGCGCTCCACAGTTGACCGCCACGAAGGCATGACCGCGGCGCTTTCCGGTGGCATGAATGGCTCGCGCCACGAGCTCTTTTCCTGATCCCGAGGGGCCCTCGATGAGCACGGGAGTGCGGGTGTCGGCGATGCGGGAGATGACGCCGAACACGCGCTGCATCGCCGTGCTGCGACCTACCAGATCGCCAAGGCGATACTGCTCTTCCATGGAGACGCGACGATCCCGATCCAGCACATGGAATTCATGATGATCGACGGCTTTCTGCAGGACGGAAATGAACTCGTCGTACTCGAAGGGCTTGCTGATGTAGTCGAAGGCGCCCTGCTTCATCGCGGCCACGGCGGCCCGTACCGAGCCAAAGCCCGTGATCATGATCACCACCACACCCGGCATGATGCGCTGCACGGCGTTGAGCACGTCGATGCCATTCATCCCCGGCATCTGCACGTCGCACACCACGATTTCCACGGGATCTTTCATGAAGGCCGCCACCGCGACGGTAGGATCGTCGAAGGCGAGAATGGAAAACCCCTTCCGCTCCAAATACCGGCACAGCACTCCCAGTTGTTCGCGATCGTCGTCGATGATGGCGATACGGGGGGTCATGACGCGTCCTCCTCCGTGGCGACTGGCAGAAACAGGCGAAACCGAGATCCCGGAGAATGGTCAGCATCAAGCAGAAGCTCTCCCTGCATCTGTTCGATGAAGTTGCGACAGAGCGCCAGACCAAGACCTGTTCCCTTGCCCCGGGGTTTTGTGGAAAAGAAGGGCTCGAAAATTCGATCCCGAAGGAGAGGATCGATGCCAGGTCCATTGTCCTCGCAATCCAACACCATCACGGGTCCCCTGTCCTTGCTTTCGATGCCAGCGCGCAGATGTATCTCTCCATCGGTGCGTTGCGCACCCACGAGGGCATCGCGGGCATTGATCACGAGATTGAGAATCACCTGCTGCAGAAGGTCGGGATCGGCGAGGACCGGGGGCAGGGATGTGTCGGCGTAGAAGGAAATCCGCACTGCCCCCTGATCCAGGGTGGAGTGCACCAGATGAACGCTATGCTCGAGAAGGGTCGGCACCGACACCGGAACCAGGCAGGGATCGGCCGGACGGGCGAAGACAAGAAGGTCCGAAATGTGGGACGAGATCTTCGCGGTCTGTCGGAGAATGGTATTCAGATCGGGAGCGTCGGGATGCCCACCCTCCTTATCCATGAGCAGAAGTTCGGCGGCGCCCCGAATGATGTTGAGGGGAGTGCCGAGTTCATGGGCAATGCCGGCGGAAATCTGTCCCAACAAGGCAAGCCGCTCCGTCCGCGCGACCTGCCGCTCGAGAGCACGCACGGCGGTAAGATCGTGCAGGATGGCCAGGTCCCCGAGATGTTCGCCGTCATCGGTGAGGATGGGCGCCATCGACAGACTCACCACGACATCGCGTCCTTCCTTCGTTCTGAACGTCTTCTGCACGATGTCGTCCGACGGGAGGTCATCGCCATTCTGAGGGACAAGAAGGGAGATCGGATGGCGAAGCATTTCCTCCGGTCCGTACCCAAAGAGCCGTTCAGCCCCGTGATTCCAGAAAAAGATGAGCCCCTCGGGATCCACGCCGATAATGGCGTCGAGGGCATGCATCACGGTGTGCTGGACGAGCCGTTCGTGCACCTCCCTGCCCTTCTTCGCAAGGGCGATCACCTCGTCGACGGAGGTGCGAAAGGCCGCATGCAGAGCCTCGCGTAGAGGGGCATCTGCCTGCACTCCGGCATCGCGCAGGGCAGCATCCACCCGGCGATCGAGACCGGAGAGGAACTCCACGGTGCGGAAGGTGATACGTGATTCCATGCCGTCTGCCTTTCGTGCTGGGGGGCAGTGACGAGGGAGAGCTTACACGTCGAGGTTGCGCACGTACTTGGCGTTGCGCTCGATGAACTGCCGCCGGGGTTCCACCGCGTCGCCCATCAGGATGTTGAAGAGGCGATCGGCCTCGGCAGCGTTTTCCATAGACACCTGAAGCAGGGTTCTCGTTTCGGGATTCATCGTGGTCTGCCAGAGCTGCTCGGGATTCATTTCTCCCAGGCCCTTGAAACGAGAGATCACCACCCCGTCCTTGCGCGTCACCACCTCTTCCTCCTGTTCCACCTCGATCACGGGCTCGTCCTTACTGGTCCGGAACTGTTTCAGGATCTGATCCCGCTCGTCGTCGTCGAAGGCGTAGCGTTCCATCTTCCCCTTTTTGAGCTTGTAGAGCGGCGGCTGGGCGATGAAGATGTGCCCGGCGTCGATGAGGGGACGCAGATGCCGATAGAAAAAAGTGAGGAGAAGAGTGCGAATGTGACTACCATCGACATCGGCATCGGTCATGATGATGATCTTGCCATAGCGGATGGTGGAAATGTCCATGCCCTCTTCGTCGTCCTTGCTGTCGATGCCCACGCCGAAAGCCGAGATCATGGCGTTGATCTCTTCATTCTCGAGGATTTTATGAAGGCGGGCTTTTTCCACATTGATGATCTTGCCACGCAGGGGAAGGATGGCCTGGAAGCGACGGTCCCGACCTTGCTTGGCCGAGCCGCCGGCCGAGTCCCCCTCGACGAGATAGATTTCGCAGTGCGCTGGATCGGTGATGCTGCAATCGGCCAGCTTGCCGGGCAGGCTGCTGGATTCGAGGGCGCTCTTGCGCCGAGTCAGATCTCGAGCCTTGCGGGCGGCCTCGCGGGCCTCGGCGGCACGCAGGGCCTTGTCGATGATGCGACGTCCCACGCTCGGATTTTGTTCGAAATACAATGCGAGTTGTTCCCCCACCACAGTTTCGACGATGCTCTTGGTTTCGCTGTTGCCGAGCTTGGTCTTCGTCTGTCCCTCGAACTGGGGCTCGGCCACCTTCACGCTGAGCACAGCCGTGAGGCCTTCCCGGAAGTCCTCCCCCTGAATGGAAATCTTCCCATCCTTGATGAGCCCGTTCTTCGCGGCATAGTTGTTGAGTGATCGCGTCAGGGCCGTTTTGAAGCCCACCAAATGGGTGCCGCCTTCGTGGGTGTTGATGTTATTGACGTAGGTGAACACGTTCTCGGTGTAGGACGTGTTGTAGATGAGCGCCAGTTCCACCGGCGTCCCATCCCGTTCCCCTTCGATGAAGATGGGGTCCTTGATGAGGCGATCCCGATTGGCATCGAGATAGTTGACGAAGTCCTTGAGTCCTCCCTTGAACTGGAATTCCTCGTGCTCTGCGCTGCGCTCGTCATGAATGATGATCTTCACGTTGCGGTTCAGATAGGCGAGCTCCCGCAGGCGTTCTTCAAGGATGTCGAAACGAAATTCAGTGGATTTAAAAATCTCGGGATCAGGATGAAAGCGCTGGATGGTGCCGGACTTCTTCGTTGTTCCGATCACTTCCACCTCGCTCACCGGAGCGCCGCGCTCGTAGCGTTGGCGGTAGATCTGTCCGTCGCGATGGATTTCGCTCACCATCCATTCAGATAGGGCGTTAACCACCGACACACCTACGCCGTGGAGTCCGCCCGATACCTTGTAGGAATTCTTATCGAACTTCCCTCCCGCGTGCAGGGTACACATCACCACCTGGAGGGTGCTGACTTTCTTGACCGGGTGGGGACCGGTAGGAATGCCGCGTCCATCGTCGGTGACGGTGACGGAATTGTCAGAATTGACCGTCACCTCGATGGTGGAACAGAACCCCGCCAGGGCTTCGTCGATGGCGTTGTCCACTACCTCGTTGACAAGGTGATGCAGGCCCCTCACTCCCACGTCGCCGATGTACATGGCGGGCCGTTTCCGCACGGCCTCGAGTCCTTCCAGCACCTTGATGCTGCTTTCGGTATATGCTGCCCCACTCCGGGCGTGTTGCTGAAGCTGGTCTTCCACGTTCACTCCATGAGAAAGTGATGCCTCGGAATCGAATGCATCATGCAAATGTACGAAATCCTGCGGTGAAAAACTGCTGAGGATCGCTCAATTCCTTGAAAAACAGCGTGTTACCCATCCCGCACTGGCGGGGCCATTCTCCGGTATTGCCTCGTTTTCTCTTCCATTCCTACTTTTCCGGAGACGCGGCTCGAGGCCGTGTCCGTAGTTCCGTTTCACAAGAAAAAGGAGCATAATGCGTCGAATTGTCATTTTCGTCTTCACTGCGTATACCCTCTTCCACGCCTCTGGTCTCGCATCCATTCCTGCGTTGTCCTTCAATGATCCATCGTCTCCGGGCTCGTTTGCGGATAGTCTTGTACAGGCCAAGCGCATCGATCTTGGATTTGCCTGGCAGCTCGGACATTGCCATGCCACTGTGAAGGCCCGGGATCTACTTTTGCGCTCCCTGCAGCGCCATCATCCGGAGCTTGCCGTGCGGGTGAAGAACGAGCCACCTTTCGACCTTCCGATCGCCGTGGTGTCGGAAAAGGAAATGATGATTTACGGCACCAGCACCGACCCCCTCCTCACGGTCACTGAACAGCGGGATTCCGTCAACGTCCACCTCGTGCTCAACGCCGCCCTGCTTCCCCAGATGAGCGAGGCCGCCCTGGGACTCTGGGTATATCAGTTCGGAGTGGGACGGGCATTCACTGAACACCGGTTCTATTCCAATTACGGGGAGGACGTCCTGCTCGCCCTTCCCTTCAACGACGATGGCCTGACTGCGCTGATTCCGAACAACGACCTTCGGTGGAAGCCCGCCTTCCTCCCGTCCTCGCTCGTCGCGGGTCCCGCCGCGCTCAACCGCCTCTTCGACCTCCCCGAGGCCGTGGCGTATCTCAAAAAGAAGCATGCCGAAGTGATGGTCTATCGGGATTTCTCCCTCCCTCTGCTCGGTTTACCCGCAAAGGGCGGTGAGGAACCGGACTGGGACCGCGCCTTCGCCCGCTATGCGGCCCTGGGCGAGGATCCGGTGATCCTGGGCTTTCTCGCGAAGATTCCCGCGGTGAACGGCAGGACGCTCCGGGACGAGTTCCTGGATTCCTTCACCATCTTTCGATCGATGCTGAACTGGCAGGGTGCGCGTCGCGAGGATCTGCGTCGGGCCCTGCGGATGACCTTTTTGCGATACAGTTGACACGGAGGTCTCGGAGCTCCGCCCTTCGAGGCAGACATGAACGTGAGGGTCGACCTTTCGGATCAATCCCCAAGGAGGGTCACGATCCGCATGGCCCGGTGGTGTGAGCCGACCACCAGCAGCAGGTATCGGCCTGGCGGACACGGGAGTCCCCGGTCGTCGCGACCGTCCCACTTCAGCACGCGCGTGGGTCCCCCGCCCGCGGGGAGGGAAAAGCCGCGCAGGCGGGTACCGAGCAGGGAATGCACGAGCACCTGCACATCCTCGCCCTCGGCGCCGGAGACGAGGCAGTGTATCGGACCCCGGCCCGGCTGGGGCCAGGGCGCGGACAGGCGCAGGTCCCTGGGTGACTGGGCCGGCAGGGCCTCGGCCTCGACGGGAGTGTGAATGGTGAGCACGAGACGGACGAAATTCCGAACGCGGACCACGTCTCCCTGGGGTCCCCGCCCATGCGGATACTGGGCCGGGTCGCCGGATTTGGGATCGCTGCGCTGGGCGCCTGCACCGTGCACATCTAGGAGTTGCCAGGACCCCGAGTTCGGTGGGACTTGCATCCAGCCCGTGGCCCGGCCGAAGGCCACGTACACGGCCTGAGAGTAGCGGTTGTCCGGCGGACCGTCGACATGCGTGGTGCTCGTCCAGTACCAGGGGTAATCCCCATCCTCGAGGCGGGTCACCAGGAATCGAGGATCGATGGCAGCGGACTGGGTGGAAGACGGAGATCGGGAATAATCGACGAGACTCTGCAGTTCCTTCGCCGTAGGCAGGCGCCATGTGTTTTCCCTCTCCCAGCGGGCGGCGTTGCGTTCCTGCACCCAGGCAAGGGCCTCCTTCCAGGTCATACCCACCCGACTGTCAGAGCGAGCCCAGAGGAGGCTCGTAGCGCCGTCGAAAATCGTGGAGTCCTTCTCCTGCCAGAGATGGAATCTATTGAGGCTGTAACCTCCATTACCCCGCACGTAGCGCACATACAGGCGATTGGGCGTGCCAGGGGAGGCGGGAGACTGCAGAGGATAGCCCTTGATGCGACCGTCGGCAAAATCCACACCGAAAATGGTGGAATCGCCGCTCATGGTCAGTCCCTGGTATCGGGTCCCGCTCCAATCCTGACAGTCGATGAGCCGTTCTCCCACGCTGGTATCGCCATAGCGAAACTCGAACACGCTATCGGCCAGAAAGGGCACCGAGGTGCTGGCGGTGGAGGCCAGGGATCCTGTGAAGAGGATGAGGGAATACAATTCCTTGATCGTGGGCATGCGCCAGTCATTGTACCCTCCCACCTGGCAGGTGGCCGCGCCGCGCTGGGCCTCCTCCCAGGTGACCTTATCTCCCCGGGCCTGGACCCACTCAAGATGCGTGGTCTCGTCCCACACCGTGCCCGAGCCCATCACACGATAGCGTGGCTCGTTGCCCGTGGTCTGGGCATCCTGCCCGTAATACGGCTCACCGGGCAGGGGCGGAGGGATGATCGCGCGATCATCGAAGCACTGGGTCTGCCCCGTGCCAACGATGGGGTAGAACAGCTCGAATTGCGCGCGCAGGGCGCCGGGCAGGCAGAGCGTCAGTAGCAGCGCGAGCGAAACGAGGGTGGGAAGGCGAAGGAGAGGAGACTCGACTACCTCGTGTGAATGAGAAACCGTTGTGCCGGACCGGAGACCCATCGAAGGTAGGGATTATTCCGGTCGTGTGGGAGTGGGCATCCTCGCCTCTTCGCACCAGGCGATCATCTCGGCGCGGGGCGGAGCGACGACACGGATGCGAGCTTCGGCATCGGGGCAGGGCAGATTCAGCTCCCAAGAATGCAACAGATAGCCCGCGTCTCCGGGCAGGGCCTCGGGATCGGGCGGGGTGGAGGCACCGGTGTAGAAGCGATCTCCCAGCAGGGGGTGGCATATGGAGGCAAGGTGGATGCGGATCTGGTGGGTCCTGCCCGTAAGGATGGAAACCCGCACCAGGGCCTCGTCGCGGACGGGATGGCGACCGAGCACGACTCCGTGACTGATGGCCTCCTTGCCCGTGGGACTGACGTCGTGGCAGGATCCGAAGCGGGGATGGGGTACCCGACCGATGGGGGTATGGATTTCGAAGGTATCGGGGAGGTCCCTGCCCACCACGAGGGCGAGATAGATTTTACCGATTGCCCGTTCCCGCATCCGCGCATTGTACCAGGCCGCGCTCTCCGCCGAGCGGGTAAAGAGCAATGCACCCGTGGTGCCCCGTCCCAACCGGTGCACGGGCGCGAGTTCATCTCCATATCGTCGGCGCAGCACATGCACGAGAGAGTTCTCCAGATACCGTCCCCCCGGCAGCACAGGCATGGTGTCGGGCTTGTCCACCACCATGATATTCCCGTCCTCGTACAGCACCTCGATCTTCTCCGACACCTCGGGCTCCTCCCACGGCGGGCGGTGATATTCCAGAAGCTGTCCGGGTTTTACTCTGTCCTCGGCCCTCAGAATCCTGCCCTCGCAGAGGATGCTGTCCTTCTCGATGACGGCCTGCCACTCCTCGCGGGTAAAGTGGATATGATGGGTGGCATAGAAATCGAGGACCGTGAGGCCCCTGTCCCGGTGCGAGACGCGATCGTAGTAGATATAGCCGTGGTTCATCATGGGGGAATATAGGGAGGAGGAGGAGAATTGTGCAGGGGCGATGATTATTGGATCGATAACGGCTTAATGACGACCCCTCGTTTGGGCGCCTCCCAGGGTCGCCCTCAAATTTCATTAGGACGTGAATCGAAATCATGTAACGAATCCCTCGTTCAGGTCGCCTAAGAGCCAAGACCACCTTACAACAGAGGAATCGGGGATCATGAAATATGACCCAAAACGTCATCATCGACGATCTATCCGCTTGCGTGGATACGATTACACTCAGGCAGGTGCTTACTTTGTCACCATGTGCACACAGAATCGTGCCTGCATTTTTGGAAACGTGGTAAACGGAATCATGCAATTGAACGCCGCTGGGCGCATGATCGAAACCGTGTGGAACGAAATCCCGGCCTTCTATCCCGGCGTTTCCACCGATGCCTTCGTTATCATGCCCAACCACTTCCACGGCATTCTTCTTCTTGTTCGGGCGACCCCCTGTGGTCGCCCGAACAACCCCGCATCCCCCTGTGGTCACCCCATGAACCCCACATCCCCCTGTGGTCGCCCGAACAACCCCACATCCCCCTGTGGTCGCCCGAACAACCCCGCATCCCCCTGTGGTCGCC
>CAYQST010000005.1:75052-163300 GCA_964420295.1 uncultured Chromatiales bacterium
CGAACAACCCCGCATCCCCCTGTGGTCGCCCGAACAACCCCGCATCCCCCTGTGGGCGCCCCATGAACCCCACATCCCCCTGTGGTCGCCCCATGAACCCCGCATCCCCCTGTGGGCGCCCCATGAACCCCGCATCCCCCTGTGGGCGCCCATCCCCCGACGTCTGCGACTGCCCATCCCCCGACGTCTGCGACTGCCCATCCCCCGACGTCTGCGACCGCCCATCCCCCGACGTCTGTGACCGCCCATCCCCCGACGTCTGTGACCGCCCATCCCCCGACGTCTGTGACTGCCCATCCCCCGACGTCTGCGACTGCCCATCCCCCGACGTCTGTGACCGCCCATCCCCCGACGTCTGTGACCGCCCATCCCCCGACGTCTGTGACTGCCCATCCCCCGACGTCTGCGACTGCCCCGATGAGGGGCAGGTACGGGGACCTGCCCCTATGGATGTTTTCAAAACCTCCGATATCCGTCTGTTGTCGTTGCCGGATGTGGTGCATCGATTTAAAACGATGACGACGAAACGGTATGTCGATGGCGTGAAATTGTTGGGATGGCCACCGTTTCCTGGTCGCCTGTGGCAACGGAATTACTACGAATCTATCATCCGTCACGAGAAATCTCTGAACCGAGTTCGCCAATATATCGTGAACAACCCCGCGCGTTGGCAATTGGATCGCGATCGTCTTCATGCAAACGAACCAGATTCGAAGCACCGTTGAACGTCCTTGCCGTATTTTGCATTGAACAGGACGCCTTCGCATTGCTGGCGGCCATGGGCATCGTCTCTTGCTTTCGAATTCGATCTTCCGCTAGTTCGGCCCGCGCCGACCGCGCATCCGCCGGCGAGGGAGTGCGGACAGCGGGCCTGCGAGGTGCCTTGGTGCGGATGCTCTATTTGCAAAACACAGGGCATCAACGATCTACTCGTCGCTTCACTACTTGAGTTCGAACTTCTCGTGCTGCACATTGCCACAAGGATACTGGATGCAGGAGTTGCTATGTCCTACTGCTGCTTGACCAGCATCGATCGTGAGACCTTCGATCACATGCGCGCAAGGAACGAATCCACCCCTTCGATGGCCCATCCGCATCCCGATCAACAGAAGCGGTTCTGGGCGCTGTCCTACTTCACCTTGCGCAATCTGAAGATCAATGAACCCTTCTTGAGCTACTGCCGCATGTACCGATGCGGAAACCCCCTTCCCACACCTGAAGACCTTCCGAAGCCCACTTTGAAACGCTGGAGCATTTTTTTCAAGGAGCAACCATGACAGCCAACACCACAGTGTTGAAAGTCCTTCCCTGCCTCGATTCCCCTGAAATGGCGGCATCCCTTCGGCAGGATCTTGACATCCCACGGAATACAGCCGCCGCGCTTGGTCGGTCGGCGGTGGAGGCCGCTCAGCGAGGCTCCTACCTCACCGCAACAGGAAAAACCGTGGATTGGAGTCACCAGGTACGGCACGCCTGCTCCGCGAAGCAGAGCATCCCGCCCGATGCGCCCCTCCCAACCCGTGATCGAACCCCGCATGAGGAAATGCGCGTGCAGGTATGCAATGAAACCACACTCCAGGCATCCCGGCGCTTGATTGATCGGAATCTCCGACCGCTTGCCCTGAATTTTGCCAATGGTATCCATCCGGGAGGTGGATTTCTTTCAGGATCACGCGCTCAGGAAGAGGTCCTCTGCCGCTCGAGCGCACTGTACAGCACCCTGGTTGATGATTCCATGTACGACTATCACGTGCAGCGTCCACGCCCTGATTCCAGCGATTGGGTCATCTATTCTCCGGATGTGCCGGTCTTTCGATCCGATGGCGGAGCGGAACTCGAAGCTCCCTGGCTCCTGAGTTTTCTGACCTCTGCAGCCCCGTACGCCCCCAGGATCGGCCAACCGGAGTCGGGTGATCTTTTGCAACGACGCATTCATCGTGTGCTCGCCGTCGCCTCCTCACTCGGGTATGACACCCTCGTTCTGGGCGCCTGGGGGTGTGGCGCCTTTGGGAACGATCCTCTCCGCACGGCCTTCGACTTTAGAAATGCCCTGGTGGGAGATTTTCTTGGACATTTTTCGGACGTCGTGTTTGCGGTGACCGACTGGTCTTCAACCAGGAAATTTCTCGGTCCCTTCCGTGATGTCTTTTCGTCGCCTACCGAATCGGATACGCTGCGCATGTACGAAAAAACAAAACGCGCAGTGCATATAGGAATGGCATCCACGAACTCGCGTACCGAGAAGACTGCTCCAGTAAACGATACTCATCGCTGACTCCTACCCCTCCCTCATAGCACACCTCAACGTCGACGGCGCCCTCCCCTCTCCATCGCCACCGCAATCGCGAAAAACACGACTCCTCCCCGTCACTATGCAATAATCCTCCTCCATTCTTCTCTTCGCATCCCCAAATTCCGTATTTTTGTCGTCTCTCTCGCCCCCGTAGCTCAGCTGGACAGAGCAACGGTTTCCTAAACCGCAGGTCGGGTGTTCGAATCACCCCGGGGGCACGATCCCAAGAGAATCCTGCGTATACACGCGAGAAGACCACCTTTCGGGTTACGAATCCAGTCCTTCCCGCACCGCCATCGTCCCTTCGCGGAGATCGAACACCTGCACGTCGTGAATGCCCGCGTCGAGGAGGGCGTGTAGATCATCGTGCACCGTGGTGATGAAGGTCTGCCCCATGCGGGCCGTCGCGGCCAGAACCCCGCGCAGCCGAGGCTCGTCGATCTCAGAAAAAATGTCGTCGAAAAGAAGGATCGGATTTTCGTCGAGCCGGTCCGACAGGTAACGGTACTCAGCCAGCTTGAGCGCGATGACCAGACTCTTCTGCTGACCCTGGGAGGCCCGGCTCCGCACGTCCCGTCCGTTGAGGGTGATCACCAAGTCGTCGCGGTGGGGACCGTGACGGGTGCTCCCCCGCTGCAGGTCTCCTCCCAGGTGCTCGTCCAAGGCCTCGCGGTAGCGGTCGGCGGCGTTGGGGGACTCGGCATCCAGGGACACCGTGCTCATCAGGATCAGATCCGGCCTTTCCTCCGCAGGGGCGATGGAGGCGTGGATGTCGGTGACATAGGCGCGGAATTCCTCCAGAAAGCGCTGGCGGGTGCGCAGGATCCGCACCGCGATCGGAGCCAGCATGGCGTTCCAGGAATCCAGCACGGGTCCCGGCGTTCCTCCGCGCAGGCGGCATTGCTCGAGCAAGGCATTGCGTCCTCGAAGCGCGGTGCGGTAATCCACCAGATCGGCAAGGTAACCCCGGTGCAATTGGGAGATCAGAAAGTCCAGAAAAGCCCGTCGCTCCGCAGGCCCCCCGGCAATGATGGCCCGATGCACGGGTGACAGGGTTACCACGGGAAAACGACCGATGAGCTCGGTGGCTGAGCCGATGGGACTCCCATCCACCGCGATGGTCTTTCCCGCCGGGGTCCACACCACGCGGCTTTCGTGCCGAATGCCCGCGCTGTCCTCGAATTCACCCTGCACGTGAAAACCCTCCTGCCCTTCCCGCACAAGGGTGCGGTCCGCGCGGGTGACGAAGCTACGCGAGGTACAGAGCAGGGATATGGCCTCGAGCACCGAGGTTTTGCCGCTCCCGTTGGGTCCGGCCAGAATCACGGTTCCGGCCAGGGATCCGCTGTCGGTGAGAATGTGGTTACGAATGCCTGCGAGGCGAACGCGCAGGAGACGCATGTCAGGAGTTCAGACGCAGAGGCATGACGAGCATCATGATGTCGAAATCCTCGTCGGTCAGCGCAGGGCGGATGAGGCCGGCGCGGGTGGCTGTACTGAAATAGAACTTCACCTGCTCGTTGTCCAAATGATTCAGAGCATCATCGAGATACTTCGCGTTGAAGCCGATCTCCATGGGTTCAGATTCGGACCAACTGGCTTCGAGACTCTCCTCGGCCTCGCCTCCGAAGTCCATGTTCTCGGCGCTCACCCTCAGCTCGTCGCTCGTAATCGCGAGGCGAATCAGATTGGTGACGGAGTTGGCGAAGATGGCCACCCGACGCTCGGCGGCCAGCAGAGCCTGGCGATGCACGAGCAGTTCCTTGGCGTTCTCGATGGGAATCACACTTTCGTAGTTCGGATAGCGCTCGTCGATGATGCGGCTCTGGAGCAGAAGGCCGTCCATGGCGAACCGCATATTGTTCCGCGCGAAGGTGAGGGTCACCTCCCCATCCTCCAGATTCTTGAGGATAACGGTGAGCGTCTTCGACGGGATGATCACTTCCATCATGCTGCTGGACAGAGCGTCGGATAACGCGCCCTTGTGCTTGACGAGCACGAGCCGATGCCCATCGGTGGCCACGGCACGGAACTCCCCATCCTTCCACTGGAAGAGCACGCCCGTCATCGCGGGACGGAGATCGTCGGTGCTCGCCGCGAAGAGGGTCTTTCCGATCACATTGCGTAGCAGAGAGGCCTGAATGATGATCGAGACCTCATCGGTCATCGCTTCGCGTTCGGGATAGTTCACCGCGCTCTCCCCGGCCATCTTGTACTCGCCCCGGGGGGTCCGCACCGTCACACGCTGATTGGCGGGATCGGCGGTGAAGCTCAGATCAATGCTTGGCAGGGCCCGGAGCATGTCGTTGAGACGCTTGGCGGGCACCGTGGTGGATCCGTTCTCGGTCCCCTCCACCACAAGCGTGGTGGTCATCGTCATTTCCATGTCGCTCGCCGTCAGGCGCAGCTCGTTGCCGTCCAGCTCCAGAAGCACGTTCTCGAGAATCGGCAGCGCCGGCGACTTGCCCGGAGGGACCACGCCAATGATCTTCGACAGGGACTTGGTCAGTTCGGTGCTGAGAACGGAAAACTTCATGGGGCCTCCGGGATGGATCGAAACGGAAGATGAAAGAATGAAAAATAGGCGATGCGGGTCTCAGATTCAACGTCAGGTGGCAACGCGAGGCGCTTCGCTGTAACGGGCGGTGATGTCCAGCCTATTGTGTCGCAACATCACTTTGAACTGGTCCACGGGCTGAGAGGGATCCTGGATGACGGTGAACTTGACGAAGAACTTGAGCATCAGGGTCCGAAGCAATGGTTTGGCTCCTTCGGTGAGGAAGGGCATCATGGCCGGATGCACCACGAGCAGGAGGCGGAGTTCCCGGGACTGGGCGCGGAATCGCTTGAGCCAACGTTCGAGACGGGTGCCCAGGGCGGCTTGGGATTCCACGCGGCCCGTGCCCGTGCAGGTGGGACACACTTCGGTATGGGTGATCGTCACGCTCTCGCGGATACGCTGTCGCGTGATCTGCATGAGGCCGAAATCGGTGACGGGGAGAATGGTGTACTTCGCGCGGTCCCGCCGCATTTCCTTCTTCATCTCTTCGAGGAGCTTGCGTCGGTTCTCTTCGTGATCCATGTCGATGTAGTCGATGACGATGATGCCGCCCAGATCTCGCAGCATGATCTGGTGCGCGATTTCGCGGGCCGCCTCGAGGTTGGTGCGCAGAGAGTTCATTTCCTGTTCGGCCTTCCCCACAAACCGTCCGCTATTGACATCGATCACCTTCATCGCCTCGGTGTGCTCGATGATGATGTAGCCACCGCTCTTGAGCCAGACCTTGCGGCGGAAGGATTCCTCCACCTGCTTTTCCACGCCATAATGATCGAAGATGGGTTCGGGACCCCGGTAATACTCAATGGCCTCGCTCTTCTCGGGCGCCACCATGTTGACGTAGGCGCGGATCTCCCGCCACAGGGGCCGGCTGTCCACCGCTACCCGAGTCACATCCTCCGAAAACAAATCGCGGATGACACTGGCAGAGGAATCCATATCCTTGTAGATCAGCGCGGGTGGAGGGATTTGTCGCACTTTCCGTTCGATCTCCCGCCAATTCTGCAGAAGAGTCATAAGGTCGTTTTTCAGGGCCTCTTCCTCGCGTCCCTCGGCCACGGTGCGAATGATGCACCCGAATCCATAGGGAAGAATGGAATGCGCCAGCTTGCGCAGTCGGCGCTTTTCCCGGAAACTCGAAATCTTGCGTGACACGCCGATGCTCTTGTCGAAGGGCATGAGGACGATGAATCGTCCGGCGAGGGTGATCTCGGTAGTGACGCGCACGCCCTTGTTACCCACCGGTTCCTTGAAGACCTGGACGAGGATTTCCTGCCCACGCTGCAGAGTCACACGGGAATGGGTGCGGCGCCGATCCCGGTCTTTATCCTTGGGTCGGTCCTTGCTGTCGCCCTCGTCCACGGTGGTGTCGGTGTTTGCCGCCGCGTTTTCGTCGCTCACCGCCGTGGAGGATTCCCGAAAGGCGTCGCTGATGTCGGAGTAGTGGAGAAAGGCATCCTGCTCGAGGCCCACGTCGATAAAGCAGGCCTGAATGCCGGGCATCACCTTGGCCACACGGCCAAAGTAAATGTCGCCCACCATGCGTTCGCGGGCATCGCTTTCGTAAAACAGCGCGGAGAGCTTGGCGTCCTCGACAATGGCGATTCGCTGCTGCTCCTCCGCCGCATTGATGATGATTTCCTTGGACATGCGTTACAGTTGGGTCAAAAGAGAGAGTCGAACTCCTTCGAAGGGTTGCACCTGGCGACAGATCCCATTGCTGCAGATCAGTCCGCCGCGTTCGGTGCCATACGTCACCGTGGCGGTATGGCTGTTGCCCAGGCGATAGGTGCCCTCCACCGCAGTCCAGAAATCACGCCCCGAGGGATCCTTGGTGTCCGTGGTGTATTCCATGCGGAGGGACAGGGACCAGAGCGGAGAATGGGCGAAGGTGAGTCCGACGAACTGGTTGTAATAATCCGGCTTCTCGAATCTCTGGGAATCGTGATAGAGCTGCTGCTCGAGATTGATGCTGATGGAATTGTCCGCCGGCAGCACGTATTCGATGCGGAACGGCAGGGTGTAGGAGTAGACGGTGTGTTTCTCGTGATAGATTTCGTCCCGCCGGAAATTGAAGGCGGCACGCAGGTAGGATTCCCCGTCGAAATACCATTCCACCTCGGTGTACACTTCGTAGAAGGGCGAGAATTTTCGTTCGAAGCCCGGAAGGAAGGATGTGGAGAGTCCTTCGACCGTGGGTCCCACGCCTGGTGTGAATCCGTGGGCCTTATGACGACTGGCCACCGAGCCGTTGAGGTTTAGGGTTACCGTGGACGACGGAGAGTAGAAGGCGTCGAACTGCATTCCGATCTCATCGTTGAAGTCGATGGCGTGCGGATTGCGGGTGAGCAGATTGAAGCCGTGTTCCTTCATCACGATGGGAGGATTCTGAATCGGGAGGACGCGGGTGGGACGGTTGCGATCGGCCAGGGGATCGGCTTCGTCGAAACGGTAATCCTTGTATTCGAAGGTGAAGCCGAAGGACGACGCGGAGGCATAGCTGAGACTGCCGTAAATGCCTTCTCCCGCCTTTTCGAAGGGTGTGAGACCGGGCACGAGCTCGGTGCCCCAGGATTTCTTGTGGGCATAGGAGGCCGTCATTTCGAGTCCCATTCCGCGCATCGTGATCGTGCCCTCGAGAATGTCGGCGCGAAGCTGGTTGGTGCCAAACACCGAGGGGAGCTTCCCTTCCACGCCCACCAAGCTTCCACCAAGGGTGAGGAATTCTGCGGGTTTCAGATCCAGATGTCCGCTCTTCACCATGTAGGATTCGATGCGGGTGGGATCGAGCAGATCGTAATAGTCGAGAGATCCCCCGGCGAAAATCACGTTGAAATACTCATGCGAATACGCGGCCCGGAGTCCATCGAGCCCGGTGTCGTAGTTGATGCCCCGATTCTCGAAGAGATTAAGGGCGAGTCCCTTGCCATAGAGCGTATAGAAATCTCCGGCTCGGAGTTCGAGGCCCTCGCGCTGGAATTCCACGAATCGTTTTTTCAAACCGCGGTAGGACGGCGCGAATTCGTTTTCCGGGGGATTATCGTAGAGGTACTGAAAGCCGATGGTGAAGCCGGACCAATAGAGACGGACATTCGTCTGATTCTCGATGAATTCCTTGTTGAAGGTGCCGAGCCCCGAGGTCTGGTTTCCATTTCCATATTTCAGCCAGTTGCCCACGCTGTATTCCACCTGGGCGGAGGCCGTCGTGGCGCAAGCCAGCACGAGACCGAGAACGAGGAGTGCTTTTTTCATGGGGTCACTCCAGGGTCTTGAGGATGTCGGCTTCGATGTCCTTTTCCTCTCCCGCGAGATAACCCACGCGCTTGGCCACCACCTTGCCCTGCTCGTTGAGAATCAGGGAAAACGGCATGCTCTGGCCGTTCAGTTTCTTAAACACCTCGCTGTTGGAATCCAGCCAGAACTGAAAGGGTAGATTCTGGGCGCTGACATAGGCCTTCACCTTGGCCACGCTGCGGATGTTGTCGGTATTGATGGCGATGTAGTGGAAATTCCGATCCTTGAGCTTGTCGAAGGTGCCGCGCATCGCCTTCATCTCTTGCTTGCAGGGTTCGCACCACAGGGCCCAGAAGCTGATCATGATGGCTCCTTTGCGGGTACCATCTCCGCGCACGGTTTTCAGGAATTGCTGGAAGGACTGCTCCTTTCCGTTGATGTCCTGGAGCCGAAAATCCACGCCGGAAAGGTCCTGCGCATGGGCGAGGGTGCAGGTAACGATGAAGGCGACAAGCAGGGCGGGCAGGAATCTCATGATTCATCTTCCTCGAGTGGTGGTGAAAGGAGCGCCAATGGTGTCGTGACTCGGCGCATCGTGTAAATATAGGGATTTTTCCCAGACTGTCCTTCGTCCCTTTCCCTTCCCATTCGCAGCCGGGAGAATCCCTTCGTGAGAGTTGGGATACTTTGATTTTGTTCCTTTGAGCAGGGGGAAAATTACTCCCCACCATGTCTGAAACCGCGGCAGTGGAGTCCCGTACATGGACCTGTTTACACAGCGTTACAATTCTTCATGATATTCCAGGAGTTTCCCATGCGACCCTTTTTCTTCCTCTCGATGCTTGTCCTTGCCCTCGGGTTGTCTCCTTCGGCGGACGCCAAGAGTCCACTTCCCGTTCGATCCGCCCAGAAGATGGCGGTGCTCGAAAAAAACATCCTGGCGGGTCTCCAGAGTCCCACGCTCGAGGTTCGCGCCAGTACCATGCAGCTCATCATCGATCTACGCGAAGCCGACCCAACCCTGAATCTGAACTTCGCCATCCTGCCCCTCATGGATCAGCTCAAGAGCTCCGATGCCCCCGAACTCCGTATCCTTTCCGCCCTCGCCCTGAATGCCTTCGACAGCGAGGTCGGTCGCTTCGCGGTGTCCCGCCGAGCCCTCTACGATCCTTCAGCCCGCGTCAGCAAGATCTGCGCGGCGATCAGCAAAACCTGGATCCATCATCACACCGACACCCCCATCTCGGATGCCGTGGCGGAACGCTGATCCCCGTTTTCCAGTCCTTTGAATGTGCAACGGGCCCCTCGCGGGGCCCGTTTGATTTTATTCGATGGGCGGTGGCGCATCCAGGATCCGTCGAATCAATCCGCGCAGGATGTACTCGGTGGCGCCCCAGATGGTCTCTCCGTCGTAATGGTAAAAGGCCAGATCGCGGGTGTATCCCCGCACCGTCATCGTGCGCCATTCGGCTGCTTCGGGATCGGTAAAAACCGCCAGCGGGACCGAAAAGACCCGCGCCACCTCGTCGGGATTGGGCAGTACCTCGGGACAGTGAGAACCCAGTCCCAGAATAGGCGTGATGCGGTATCCCGAGGGAGTCCATACGTCGTCGAGCCGACCGATGATCGGAAAGGCGGTGCCGTCGATGCCAATTTCCTCGCGGGTCTCTCGCAGCGCCGTTTCTTCGGCACTCTCCCCTTCCTCCGTTCTGCCGCCGGGAAAGGACACCTGACCCTGATGATGTTCCAGATCCTCGGTGCGACGAGTCAGGAGCACCTTCCAGATTCCGTCTTCGCGATACAGAGGAACCAACACGGCAGCGGGTATCAGTCCGTTCAAGGGAATGGGCTCCGAAGACCGGGCCAGAATCCGACGACCGAGATCGCCACCTTCGAGCCGATCCAGAGCGTGCCCCGGCGCCGTCATGCCTCCTCCATGGCGATGTCGAAGGAGATGTCCAGAGCCTTCACCGAATGCGTCAGGGCGCCCACGGAAATCAAGTCCACACCGGTCTCGGCGATGTCCCGCACGGTGGATTCGTTGACCGTGCCGCTGGCCTCGATCATCAGTTCAGGCCGCCGGGCGCGAATCATGCGTACGGCGATACGCATGTCGTCGAGGCCGAAGTTGTCGAGCAGGACGATGTCCGCTCCCGGAGTGTCGAGCACTTCGGCGAGTTGGGCCAGGGTGTCCACTTCGATCTCCACCTTGATGCTTCGTCCTTCGGGCAGACGGGCCCGCACGAGACGAAGGGCTTCAGCGGGTCCACCCGAAGCGGCGATGTGATTGTCCTTGATGAGCACCATGTCGTCGAGGCCGAACCGATGATTCCGCCCCCGCCCATCCCGCACCGCCTGCTTATCGAAGGCCCGCAGGCCGGGCACGGTTTTGCGGGTGTCGAGAATCGAGGCCTCGGTTCCCTCGATCAACTTCACAAAGGAGGCCGTGGCCGTGGCGATTCCCGACATGCGCTGGAGAAAATTGAGGGCCGTGCGTTCGGCGGTGAGCATCGAGGCCACTGCTCCTCGAACCTCGGCAATCACCATACCCCGCAGGAGCGGCAGGCCATTGCCGAGACTCGGAACGAATTCCAGGGATGGATCCACTGTCGTCATCACCTGGGCAGCCACATCAATTCCCGACAGGATCCCATTGGCCTTGGCGATGAAGCGTCCCCGACCTGGAAGATCCGTGGGCACGGTGCATTCGGTGGTGATATCGCCCAGACCAATGTCTTCACGCAGAGCCCGGTCTATGGCGTCCTGAAGGGTGCTATCGAAGGCCATCATGAGCGCTCCCCCCGTTCCCGTTTCGTGAAATACTCGTCCACGGACATTCCCTGCTCCAGGTCCGCATGACGGCGATACTCGTCCACATAGTGCCGGTAGTTCGTCGCCGACTTGGGGAGGTAGGCCTTTTCCTTATCCGTGAGCTCCCGCACCACCTTGCCGGGCACTCCTGCCACGAGCCTGCCCGTCGGCACCACGAATTTCTCGCGCACCAGGGTACCTGCCGCCACGAGGGATTCCGGTTCCACTACGGCAGCATCCAGAATCACCGCCCCCATGCCCAGCAGGGCACGGTCCCCGATGGTGCATCCGTGCAGGGTGACGGCATGTCCCACCGTCACGTCCTCGCCGAGCACCAGGGGGTAGGTGTTCCAGGTGACATGCAGGGTGCAGTTGTCCTGAATGTTCGTGCCCCGCCCGATGGTGATGGGCGCCACGTCACCCCGGATAACGGTGCCGAACCAGATGCTGACATCTTCGCCGATGGTGACATCGCCTACGATGGTCACCTGATCGGTAATGAAGGCAGAAGGATGAATGGTGGGCCAGACGCCCTGATAAGGATAGATCATGAAAACTCCACGTCTCGTCAGAAGGATCGGGGAGGAGACCAGCCCTCCCGCTTCCATTGGATCAATTCCAGTTTCACGCTCCCGATGATGACGTGCATTTTCGCCTTCAGGGGAACGGCGGCGGCATCGTGGCTGAACCAGCCCTCGAAACCCCCGGTCAGACCAAATATACCCGTAAATCCGGTTTCCCCATCGAGGGCAAAGGCCGCAACCGGATACTTCACCGCATCGATTTCCACCCATTCACCGGGCAAACCGAAATTGATGGTGGTGGTGGCTTTCGATCGATACATCAGCACCGGCACATATTCGCTGTGACGTGCGTGGTGGGCCTTGGCCCGTGCATAATACAGTAGCGAGAGTCCGTCCTGCCACCGCTTCCCGTCCAATCGCAGGGTATCCCACTTCTCCCAGATCGGGGTGTTGCCCTCCCGTTCCGAGATGTAGACCAGATCCTTCCCCGGAGGGAAGGTGTAGTTGATGTACTTGTGTGTGGTGTCCTGTTGCCATTCGCGGGTGAGGAAACTCGTCGAGGCACAATCCCGATCGATGGTGCTCTGAAAGATGACACTCAGGGTGACGAAGGGTACGCCTTTGTAGGACTTGATGAGAGATTCTGTTTTAATCCTCAGTCCTTGCCTCCCCGAATCCACAGCCGTCACTCGGGTGACGATGCGCCCCAGCTTCACGCTCATGTAGGAGACTTCGTATGTCAATTCCTCGCCTTTCGCGAAGATGCCCATGTGAGGAGGCCAGGAATTGGTGGATGAGGGAGGGAGAGACATGGATCCCGCACCCGCGACACTCAGACCCACTCCCAGGGTCAGGAGAAAAAACATGGCACGGCCCCACGGGGAGCCGTGCCAGAGTGAAAACGAAGATGCCATGGCGTGATTATTTGAGTCCGGCGATTTTCTTTGCTTCAGGAAAATGCGTGATGGCCTTGGCGAATTGCTGGTCGATTTCGAGAATGGCCCGGAAATACCCTTCGTATCCGAAGAGATTGCGTGCGATCTGAGCCTTCAAATAGGCCTTGATGTAGTCGAGGTCCTTGTCGTACTGTTCCTTGTTGAAGGCCACGCTCTTGGATTCTCCGAAGGCGATGAAGGACTTGAGCAAAGACTCGTCCACGGTGAACTCCTTGCTGAACCGCAGGGCCTCGTCCTTTTTGAACTGCTCGCGGAGGCGGGGTCCGGTCTTGTCCATATAGGAGACAGTGAATTCAAACACTCGGGCCCGCATCTTCGCGGCGTATTCGGTAAGCTTGCCGGACTTCACGATGTAATCCGGGGTCACACCACCGCCACCGAACACCGTACGCCCTCCATCGGTTTTAAAGCGGGGACGGCTGGTATCGGCCGATTCCTTCGTGTGTTCGAGATTTTCACTGTCCTCCTCGTCGGTGTCCTGGGCGCCCTTGTAATACTCTTCGTTGTTGCCTGCCGTGTAGGGCCGCTGGATGAGCCGACCCGAGGGAGTGTAATACCGCGCTGTGGTCAGACGGAAGGCCGATCCATCGGGCAGATCGTACTGTTGTTGCACCAACCCCTTGCCGAAGGAGGTCTCTCCAATGATGAGGCCGCGATCGTGATCCTGAATGGCACCCGCCACGATCTCGCTGGCGGAGGCGCTAGCGTTGCTGATGAGGATGATGACGGGCAGCTGCTGAAACTCTCCGGCACCGGTGGCGCGATAGTCGCGATCGAAGTCCGATCTCCGTCCCTTGGTGTACACGATCATCTGATCCTTGGAGAGGAATTCGTTGGCCATGCGGAAGGCCTGATCCAGATATCCACCCGGATTGTAGCGCAGGTCGAGCACCAGCTTGTTCATACCTTTCTGTTTCAGATCCCGCAGTCCGTTCATGAATTCGTCGTAGGTCGTGGCTGCGAAGCGATTGATGGTCATATAGCCGATGCCATCGTCGTGGATGAAGTAAGAATCGACGCTGTACAGCGGAATCTCATCCCGGACGATGGTGAACGCGATCGGCTCCTTCAGTCCCGCACGCACCACATCCACCACCACCTTTGTGCCCTTCTTGCCACGGAGCTTCTTCTGCACATCGGTGTTGGCAAACTTGATGGCCGTTTCTCCGTCGATCTTCACAATCTTGTCTCCCGGCAGGATACCCACCTTTTCGCTGGGTCCGCCGAAAATCGTAGCCGCCACGGTAATGGTGTCGTGCAGGATATTGAATTCGATCCCCACACCCTCGAACTTGCCTCGGAAATCCTCCTGTACTTTCTCGAGCTGTTTCGGAGGAATGTACACGGAATGCGGGTCGAGGGTCTTGAGCATGCCTTCGATGGCGGATTCCACCATCTTCCCCACGTTCACGTCATCCACATAGTACTTCTGCGCGTAACTGATGACTTCCTTGAACTTGTTCAGCTGCTCGTAGATGTTGTCTTCGGAAAGGGCGCGAATCTGGCTCCCGACAAAGATGCCGAAGAGGAGAAGGACGAAGACCGTGACGGAAGAAAAGCGTTTGCGGAACATGCGGGTGGCCTTTGGTGATTCAGCGGATATGGTTCTCAATACATACGCCGAAAACGTACGGAAAGTTCTGCGATGAGGAAAGGGGGAAAGGAAAGGGTGAGGAGTGAAGGGTGAAGGGTGAAGAGTCAGCGGACGGCTTCCCATTCCTCGCTGGAGGATTTCTTTTTCCACACCACGGCGAGGGCGTTGCGGGTCCAGCCCCAGATGATGTGGAGGTAGCCGTATTTACGAAAGCGGCGGGGACTCTCGAAGACCACGACCTCGGAAAAGAAATGGATGCGGCCCCGACGGCGGACGCGTCGAAAGAACTCGTAGTCCTCTCCGGCCACGAGTTCGCTCCGATACCCGCCGGTTTCGGCGAAGGTGGAAGCGCGCACGATCTGGCATTCTCCCCGTCCCATGCCCTCCCCCACGAGGTTGAGAAGACGCACGTAGAGGTTGTGTCCAACATGGAAGAGGCGGTCGGCCCATCGTTCTTCTTCGGGAAATACCTGCACGGCGCAGGTGGCTCCGGCCCAGTCGCTGTGCTGGGCAAAAGTGCGTACCGCGTCGAAAAAGCGCGTCGGATTCGCGAAGCGGATATCGGCGTTGATAAACACCAGCACCTCTCCCGTGGCGGCCCGTGCTCCGGCGTTGCGGCCCTCGGCGATGGTTTGACGATGGGGCCCCTCGTGCTCCACGACCAGGGCTCCTTCCCGCCGAGCGATTTCCCTGGTGGCATCACGACTTCCTCCATCGGAGATGAGGATCTCGAGCGCGTAGGTGCCGCGTAGCGCGGGGTCGAGTTGAGCCAGGAGCCCCGGCAGGAGTTTCTCCTCGTCCAGGGCGGGGATGATAACACTGATGCGCGAGATTGGGCGAGGAGTCGTCATAGAATCAGAAATAGAATCCGTACCAGATTGCGTGGGGCGTGATGCGAACGGCCGGAGACGGAAATTTGATGTGATTGAGGAGTTCCTTGAAGGACACCATGAGCCAGGAGGACCCCGGCAGGATGCGGGTCATATCGTAGTCGAAGGCAAGAATGAGCTCGGTCCACCGATCCTCGTAGCGTTCGTTGGCCATGCCCCGTACGGCCACCCCGACGGCGATACCCAGCCAGTCGGGCCACCACCGCTGCACGGACGAAGGGAGCAGATCATGGACTCGTACGCCCATCCAGTAGGTCTGCCCTTCATAGTCGTCGATCCCGTTGCCGGGGTGTTTTCCTTCGGTCATCAGCCGCGACGGCCAGTAGGAAAACTTGGGCTGGAAGTTCTTCATCACTGGCACCTCGTGCTGGAGCACGGGCCAGGCGGCACCGATCAGGTCAGCCCCCGCGTCGCCGGGACTGAAGCCCCAGTCCCTCGCGAAGCCGTCCTCGAACTCCACGTACAGCTCGAACAGACTCCCCACCGCGAAGCCCCACCACACCGAGGCGTCCTCCGACAAGCCCGACCATTGCAGGGACTTCCGCGCCAGATTGGAAGCGAACACGCCTCCGAAAAAATGTCCCGCTTTGTCCACATTCTTCGCATAGTCCGGGTCGTTCTGAAAATGGAAGCTCGTTCTCTGTCCGCTCCACCAGGCGTTGGCTTGGTACAGATGGATGCCCGTGACGGTGGCGCCCAATACCCCGCCCACGATGGCCGCGTGAGGCCAGTGAATACGTGTGTTCTGCGCATCATACCCTTCGAAGGGCAGGGACGATGATGCCGAGGCCACGGAGTCGGATTGGTCGGACACCTGAGCCATCCCCGACGTGGTGAGGAGAAGCATGAGAAGCAGGGTCGGGAGAAAGGCTACAGGCATTAGAAATACACGGGATGGAATCGGAAGGACGGTGCGAATCGAATCCCCGGGGCAGGAAATTTGATGTAGTTCAGATAGTGCAGTACCCGAGAGAGGAAGGGACCCGCCGTGGGGAACAGGGCAGTCAGGTCGAGATCAGGGGAAAGATAGATTTCGAGGTTTCCTCCTCCTTCTCCATCCGTGGATTCATCGAGACTGAAACCCACGGCCAAGGCCAGCCATTTCGGCCACCAGGATTGCAGGGACGCAGGCAGCAGGTCGTGGACCTTGACCGAGGCCCAATAGGTCTGGTTGATATAATCGTCGTTCCATTGGCCCGTGACATGGTATTCGAAGTAGCGATTGGTGCGCTTCCAGTAGCTGAACTTTACATCCACCGCGCCGAACACCGGCAGGTAGCGCTTCGCTGTGGGATACAGCGCACCCAGGGAGCCGCTCCCCACATCGTAGAGACTAAAGCCCCAGCGTGGCGCGTAGCCGTCCTTCATCTCAATGCCCACCTGAACGAGGGCACTGAAGGCCGCACCCACAAGATGAGCGGGGAGCTCGCGCACTCCCGACCAGAGCAATCCATCCTTGAAGGCGTCAGCTCCGATCATCCCTCCATAAAAATGTGCCGCCTTGTCGAGGTTCAGCGCGTAATGAAGATCGGGCCCTGAATCGAAGTGAAAGGACTGTGCGTCCTCCTTCCACCACACGTTGCGCACATAGATGTACGAAGCCCCGAGTGCCCCGAGTGCGACGCCAGAGACCACACCGAGCTTCCACGGTACGATGCGGGAACTGTCGCCGTCGTGAGAATTTTCTTCGGCGTCGAGGGCGGATATGGAGACAAGGGACGCACACATCCGCTCGTCGACGAAGGCGATGGAATGCCTCTTCCCTTCTCCGATGGCCGAGTCAGAACAGGTCGACAGGACCTGCCCATGGGCGGAGCGAAGAATGACAAGGGAAAGCAATGCGACATGGAGGGCTGCCGCGAGGCGAAGCACGGTCAATGGTGGGCTCTCCAGACGTGGGTGAGGGACAGGGACCAGGTGTCCACGACGCGAACCGCGAATTCCAGAAAGATGGTAGAGCCCTGATACGTGCGCTCGAAGCCGTCCTCGGAGAGGGTTACCGTTTCGATGGGACAATAATAGACCGTGGCGGATTGGTCCAACTGCAGATCGGCCACCACATTGTCCCACTCGTTGGTGACACCGAGGTGTCTCACCTCCCGCACCATGCCTCGCGCTCCCGCCAAAGGATGCGCCTCGCCGCCCGGGGCGGGATCGAACCAGTAATAGCGATCGGGCGCGTTGCCCGCGAGCAGGGCGTAATTCAATTCCACGGCGAAACGGAGGTTCAGCGGCTCGGACCCTGGATTCGTGAGCGTCCAGCCCACGCGTAGTTCGTCGCTCCCGGCGCGGATGTCGAAGGTCTTTTCGATGTGCAGGGGATAGCCGATTCCTTCCTTCCATACATGTCCCGCTCTCGACACGCGAAGCAGGCACGCCTCGTTCTCCACCTCGGGCACGGCGTCCCAGGGCTGATTGGCGAAGTCCCCTTGTTCGACGAAGCGCATGCGGGCGAGATCGTCGAGGCTGGTGTGCTCACCCAGGAGATGTTCGATAAAGGAACCCTTGCGATACCAGTCCACCACGAGATGATCGGCGAGTCCGGATTCCTTGGCTTTCCAGCTTCCATGGATCGTGGACGCGGAGTCCCCATTCGAGTTTGGCACTTCGGCGGCGGCCACTCTCGCGTGATAGCCCTCTTCCCTTCTCGTCATGACGTCGAGCAGGTTCATCGCGGCGGGTTTCCATTCCCATAAAAACGCCTTGCCACCATCGGCGGGAGACAGATACAGATTCTGGCGATCGGTTTCGATGAGGATCTCCCTTTGTCCGTCCCCGTCAAAATCGGTTTCGTCCACGCGTAGGGCGAACTCGGGATGGCGGGCATCGAGCAGTGCTTCGGCCTTCAGGAGATTGTGATAGACGGCATGGCGTAGATGAGGCAGGTACACTCCGCCGAACACTCCATGCCAGTAGGGACAGTTGCACTGGGCGGCATAGATTCGATGTCGCGCTTCGACGAGGCGGGGGTCATGGCCGCGAAGTTCCTCGGCCTGAAGGCGACGGGAGAGGCGGAGCATCTTCTTGTGCATGGTATTGGATTCGGGATACTTCACCAGGAAATTTCTCCAGAATCCTCCCCGCACGAAGCGGGCAAGGTGGGCCGATTCGGGCCGCGAGAGTAAGGAAGTGCGCAGTCCCTCGTAGTCGAGAATAGCGGGAGCCCCGATGAGGGACCATTCCGCCATCTCCTCATAGCTGGCATCGGGCAGATAGATGCGTCCCTTCGGCACGAAGGAATCCATTACCTCGGAAAAATGCAGGGTATGGAGCCAGGAGGATTCAGCCTCGAAGGCGGAGAACAGGTTCTCGAGCCAGCCCCGTTCCCACACCAGCTCATGGGTTTTCGGCCAGAGGCCAAACTTCTCCCCGTCGTCGGCATACACAGCCACGGCCCCATCGCGGCGCGCGCCGAGGGCACGCAGGATCTCGATCACGCGGGGCACGGGAGCGAAGGGAATGGCGTAGCGCAAATCCCGACTGATGGGAAAGAGTCCGAAGGTCAGTCCATTTTCCTCGGTGATGTACTGTCCGTCGAGATCCTCGGCGCGGAGGCCCGCACTCAGAAAGTGGGCATCGTCGAGCACGGTATAGTCGTGGCCCGCCTTTACCATGGGCGCCACCAGATGCTGTTCCCAAATCCGCTCGGCCAGCCACATTCCCCGGGGATTGACGTCGAACTCTTCGATGAGGTACTCGGACATCTTGCGGAGCTGCCCGTGCTTGTCCCGATCGGGAATCACCGACAGAATGGGTTCGTGATACCCGCCACCCAGAAGTTCTACCTGACCCGACGCCACGCAGGCGCGGATCCTGTCGAGCAGATCCGGGTCTTCCCGTTCGAACCAGTCGAAGAGCATGCCGGTGTAGTGCAGGCAGACCTTGGTCGCGGGATGGCGTGGAAGCAGTTCCAGGAACGGCCGATAGGATCGCGCTGTTGCCTCAGCGAAGACGGAATCGAAATTACCTTCCGGCTGATGATTATGCAGGCAAAAGACGAGATGCACGTGGGGCATGGAGAGTCCTTTCGGGATTCGATTGGCCCACAAGTTACTGGATTCGACGCAACGGTGAAATACACCATTCCATGGTACAATGCGCGATTCGTAAGAGAAAACTCCGTTCATTGAACCGATTCTTTTCATTTCCGTACCTTTCTGCATGCACACCACCAACATCTTTGGATTGACCCAGGCAGGATTGAACCAGGTGCTGACGGGCCTCGGGCTCGAACGGTATCGCGCGGAGCAGGTGTTTTACTGGCTCTACAATCGGTACGTGGAAGATTTCGCGGAGATGGATAACCTGCCGAAGAAGGTGAGGGGCGAGCTCGGGACCCACTTATCCATTCTCCATCCGCGCATCACGAAGGAGCAGTCGAGCAGCGACGGCACGCGGAAGTTTCTCCTTGCGATGGAGGACGGCACGCAGGTGGAGTGCGTGCTCATTCCCTCGGAGTCCACGGACGCGAAGCAGCGGTCCCGCCTGACGCTCTGTCTTTCCACCCAGGCGGGTTGTGCCCTGGGCTGCGTGTTCTGTGCCACCGGAACGATGAAGTTGCAGCGACATCTGACTGCGGGAGAGATCGTAGGGCAGTATTTGGCGGTGCGGGACGTGGCGCCGGAGCGGATCACCAATCTCGTGTTCATGGGCATGGGGGAGCCCCTGCACAATTACGACGCGGTGATGGAGGCGGTGGAGATTCTCACGCACGAGAAGGCATGCAGTGTCAGTTCCCAGCATATCACCATTTCGACGGCGGGGCTGGTGCCCGGCATCGAGCGGTGGACCCGGGAAAAGAGGAAGCCGAAGCTCGCCTTGTCCCTGCACGCCACTACCGACGCGCAGCGCAGTGCCCTGATGCCCATCAACGCCGTGCACAGTCTGGCCCGTCTCACCACGGCGCTCGAGGAGTATTACCGGGTCTTGCGTCGACGGGTCACCTTCGAGTACATTCTGTTTGAAGGCTTCAACGACGGAGAGGCCGACGCCCGGCGCCTGGTGACCCTGACGAGACGCATTCCCGGCAAGGTCAATCTGATTCCCTTTCATTCCATCGACCATGTGATGGCCGCCGACGCCCGGACTCTTCGTCCTGCTTCTCCCGAGGCCATCGCCCGGTTCGCCGATCGGTTGCGGCGGGACGGTGTCACCGTCATGGTGCGCGCCAGTTCCGGAAGCGACATCGACGCCGCCTGCGGGCAGCTCGCCATTCGGCACCGGTCCTGATTCCATTCACGATCCTCCCCACCCTCATACAGCGAGGCACGCATGCGACTTCTCTTCATGGGCCCTCCCGGAGCCGGCAAAGGCACTCAAGCCAAGATCGTTTCGGACAGGCTGGGAATCCCTCACATCAGCACGGGGGATATCTTCCGCGAAAACATAGCCGCCGGCACCGACCTGGGTCGGATGGCGAGCGCCGCGATCGATGCGGGAGAGCTGGTGTCGGACGACATCACGAACGGGATGGTGAAGGATCGACTCTGCGTGCCGGAATGCGAGAAGGGATTTCTGCTGGATGGTTATCCCCGATCGGTTCCCCAGGCGGAATTCTTCGACGAACTCATGCGGGACCACGGGGCGAGGCTCCGCGCTGTGGTGGACTTCATCCTGCCCGATGAGATCATCTATCATCGGCTCGGAGGGCGGGGACGCAACGACGATTCCCCCGAGACCATCATGCATCGACTCGAAATCTACCGAAAGACCACCGCGCCGCTCATCGATTACTATGCGAGGCGTGGCCTCCTGCGCGAGGTGGACGCTGTGGGCACGATGGATGAAATCACCCAGCGCATTATCGACGCGATTCAATACCCCTGATCGATCCTCCTCACCTTTTTCCTATCGGAGGCGTCATGACTTCCCTCTTCCGTCGTCTCGCATGCGTCGTACTGCTGACCTCTCTCCTCTCCCCCGCTGTGCGGGCCCAGGGTTTATCCACCCTTTTGGAGCAGGTCGGCATCAACGGATTTGCCACCGAGTACTTCCGTCCCGCGGTGGATGCCGTGGGCTACAGTTTCAACAGCTCGCTATATCACTCCGCGAAAGTCAAGGAAGGCTTTCATTTCTGGGTGGGCGTAAAGGGGATCTGGACCGTCATCCCCAATGAACAGAGGACTTTCCGCACGGCCCTGGGCACGGAACTCAAATCGCTCGGCTATCAGGATCGTGAAACGCCCACGGTGTTGGGCGGCAAGGCCGATTCCCTGTATTCGACCAATCCTGCGATGCCGTCCATCCCTCTTCCTCCCGGCATCGATCAGAAATCCTTCTTCACTCCCGTGCCCCATATCGCCATCGGGTCGGTAGCCGGCACCGAAGTCCTGCTTCGCATCCTGCCGGAAATGACGGTGGATGAAAGCGTGGGCAAGGTGAGCATGTACGGCATCGGCATCAAGCACGAGATCACGGCGCATTTTCCATCGCCGGTGAGCATCAGCATCATGGGCTTCGCACAGCGGTTCTCGTTGGGACCCTACGTCAAGGCCTGGAATCTGAGTGCCTCGCTGCTGGCCAGCTATAATCTGGGCGTGGTGACGGTGTTCGGGGGCCTGGCTTACGAGTCCTACGATTTGAAGCTGTCCTATACCTATCATCCCACAACCTCCTCGTCCATTCCCGAGCCCCTGCGGCAGCCGGTGACGATGAATCTGGATTACACACGCAAGAACACACGCAAGACGCTCGGAGTGAATTTCACCCTGATTCCCCTGGTGGATCTGACCGCCGAATACTGCTTCGGTATCCAGAATAGTTTCTCCCTCGGCGCCGGGGTGACTCTGTGAGCCGCCGGGGTTCCGTTCTTCTCATCATCATGGTCTGGGGAGGATTGCTCGCAGCTCCCTCTCTGAAGGCCCAGCAATATTTCGACACGAAGAAACTGCTCGAGGATTATTCCCTGCAATTGTTCGAGAACAACGCGCCCGGATTCATGGGTCCCCTCGTGATCGTAACCAATGTGGGCGCGAACGACGGCTTCTATTCCTCTGCGGCCATTCCCCGCACGAAGGGTTTCCGTGTGGATCGGCTGGACTTCACTTTCTCGGTCCGCAGCATGGCCGCCTGGGTGCGGGACGATCAGCGTTCTTACACCGGCAATCTTCCTCTCTCACCCCGCCCCGGTGACGACGATCAGCTCACCCTGTTCAAGAGTCTGCTGCGCGGGGCCGTGGAAGCGGGAGAGCTGGAGCCCGTGGTGACCAGCGCCACGGTGTTCGGAGGACAGGGCGGTTTTCTGCGCATTCCCAAGGCCTACATCAAGCGGGCCATCCCTTTCCTTCCTGACAGCGCGCTCAACGGATTGCCGGATTCCCTTGCCCTGACCAATGGTACCAACCAGAAGATGGTGCTCGCCGCCGTGCCCCAGCTTCAGATCGGCACCTGGCTCAACAGTCAGCTTCTCGTGCGCTACATTCCTCCCGTGCGCTTCGACACGGCAGTGGGAGATTTCTCGTTCTTCGGAATCGCTCTTCGGCACAGTATCAGTAACTGGTTCGAGCAGTGGCCCCTGGACCTGGCCTTTCAAGCAAGCTATCAGCATTCGACCATCGACAACGTGGTGGGTGCCACGAGGGCCAGACTGGCAGCCACCACCGATATGTACGCGGTGAACATTCACGCGAGCCGCTCCTTCACTCTTGGACAACATGTGCGCTTCGAGCCCTTCGTCGGATTTTCCTATGAACGTTTAGAGTCCTCGGGCAGCTACACCTTCACACTCCCGAAATCCGTGGTCGATCAGATCGGGTACGACATTCATCCCCAGAAAGCGAAGATCGGTCTCAACGACGATGCCGTGAAGGCTACGGTTGGCACGACATGGCACTTCGGTCCCACGGAACTGGTGCTGAACGTGGGGATCAGCAAGCATATCATTTTCGGCGCGGGGATCGGGGTGTCGTGGGGGTGGGATTTGTAGGGAATAAGGGAATAAGGGAATAAGGGAATTCGCGAAGAGTGAAGAGGAAAGGGTGAAGGGGGGCGTTGGCGACTCTCGTGCTCGTCCTAGCCCAGCGCTGCCTCCGCGGCTCGGGTCCCGCTCAGGGCAGCGCCTTCCATCGTTGCGGGGAGGCCGGTGTCGGTCCAGTCTCCGGCGAGGAAGATGCGTGGGAGTGAGGTTATGGTGGAAGGACGGGGAACACCGGGAGCCAGGATGGGCGTGGCGCGTTTTTCCTTGGTAATGGTAAGGTCGGTGATGGCCGAGCAGATTTCCGTGGGCAGGAGGGAGGTGAGTTCCGCGCGGAAGCGATGTTCCAATTCGTGACGGGGTACGGAAACGAGAGCCGATGCGGCGGAGCTGACGCCCATCGTGAGATGGATTCCCTGAGAATCGGAGTGGCGGGGAAAGAGCCAATGCAGGGCAGTGCCGATGCAGGCAGCCATGGGATGGTCGAGAAGGGGGCGGGTGGAACGAATGTGCGCGGATACGATGGGAGACCAGTCCAGTAAGGCGTCGTGCACAAGGGACCCGGCTTCGGGACTGATCGTGGAGAGCAGAGTGCGAGCTGGGCCAGGCGGTACCGCGAGCACGACCGCACGGGCGGCAATAGGCTCTGTGTCCGTATGGCCGATCCATGTACCCGATGGATCCCGGCGAAGCCCACGAAGGGGAGTGTGGAGCCGAATCTCGGTGCCTCGTGCGCGGAGCCAGCGCAGGGCGGGTTCCACGTAGAGATCCGTGAGGGTGTCTTTCGGAAGAATGAGATCGGAGGAACCGCGAGGACCGAGAAACACCGCGTCCACCACCGTGGCGAACAAGGCGGCCGGGGCCTGATCCATGCCGAGGTTGAGCGTGGCCAGACAGAGAGGCTCCCAGAGCATGCGAATGGCGCGGGACGATTGATGGTGGCGACGAAGCCAGTCCGCCACCGTCAGCGCCTCGTCCTTCCGCGTACGCGCCAGGGAGGACATCAGAGGCAGCAGTGCTGCGGAGTCCCGCAGGGAGAGCGCGGGAAAGCGCAGAAGTCCTGCGAGCAGATGCACGGGATGTGGCAACGCGGGCAGGTGTAGGGCGATCGGGGGCTCGTGGGCGAGAAGCCAGGGCACGGTGCGCAGGGGAAGGCGATGATAGGTGTCGCCGGCCCCGATCTGATCGAGGAAGGACAGGAAGTGACGATAACATCCGAGAAGGAGATGCTGCCCCGCATCCTCGCGACGGACCAGGCCTGGACGGGAGAGCGCACGGGCCCGTCCTCCTGCCTCGGTGTGCGCGTCGAGCAGGGTGACGTGGCGGCCGGCCTCGACCAGGGCCGTGGCCGTGCGCAGACCGGCAACGCCGGCGCCCACGACGAGGCAGTCGGTCATGTGCGGGCGAGGGAGTGGAGAGGCGGAGGACTCAGCAGTTCGCGCAGAGCGATGAAAAGCTTGGAGGTGGAGGACACCGAAAAGCGGTGATCGAAGACACGGAAGTTCTCGCGCTCCATGGAGGCGAGGAGACGGCTGTACACCCCGTCCATGATGCGGGCGGCGATGAAAGCCCGATGGTCCTCCCTCTGCAGACTGGCGCGAGCGGCCTCGTAGTACCGATGTGCCCGGCTGGCCTCGAGGCGAAGGAGCTGAACGAAGGCCTCGTTGTATTCCCCTCCGAAGAGCATGTCCTCGGTGTACCCGAACCGCTCCATGTCCTCGTGCGGCAGATAGATGCGACCCATTCGCGCGTCACTCTGCACGTCGCGGATAATGTTGGTCATCTGAAGGGCGATGCCGAGATTCACCGCGTAATTGAGGGCGCTCAGTTTCTTGTATCCGAAAATGCTGGCGCACATCAGTCCCACGGACGACGCCACGCGGTAGCAGTATTCGTATAGTTCATCGAAGGTGGAGTACCGGTTCTTCTCCAAATCCATTCTCATCCCGTCGATGAGGAGGAAAAAATGCTCCACGGGAATGTTGAAGTTCTTCGCGATCACAGCCAGCTTGTTGAGGAGGGCATACTCGCTTTCACCCGCAAGGGAGCGCCCGAGTTCCTCGGTCCATCGTGCGAGCAACGCCGCCTTCTCGCCCTTCTCCCCTCCCTCGTCCACGATATCGTCGGTGCAACGACAGAAGGCGTATACAGTGTGAATGGCTTCCCGCTTTCGTTCGGGCAGGAGCTGGAAGGAAATCGCGAAATTGGTTCGGCTCTGCCGGGTGATGATGTCTTCGACGGTCATGTCGCGAACAACCTCATGCGCGAAGGGCGGTGAAGAGCATCCGGAGAATATCTCCGCGGGTCAGGATGGGGCGGGCGGTAAGCACATCCCCGTTCTGAACCCGGATGCGTTCAAGGATCCGGCGACCACCCCAGTGCACGGCCGCCAATTCCTTGCGGAGGCGGGAAGGGACCAGGGAAAGAAGCGCGGTCGATTGTGAAAATACGGATTCGGAGCGTTCCACCTCAAACATCATCAATCGACGCAAGGCCGGAGATGCCGAGGGAGAGGCGAGATCGGACAGGGAAACGCCGAAGCGATCCCGATCCTCACCAGGCAGGTAGCAGCGGCCTCGGGCCGAGTCGATGGAGAGGTCCTGCCAGAAATTCGTCACCTGCAAGGCGGTACACAGGGCGTCGGACAGGGGCGCGGTGCGCTCGTCGCAGCATCCACACAGCACGAGGAGCATACGCCCCACGGGATTGGCGGACCGGCGGCAATAGTCGAGGAGTTGGTCCCAGGTGTCATACTCCGTCACGCGGGTGTCCTGCACGAAGGCATCGAGAAGATCGAGCATGAGGTCCACAGGAATCCCGTACCGCCTCACCACTTCTCCCCAAGCGAGGAGGGGCAGCACGAGAGAATCGGGACCGTCGAGTTCCTCGATGCCGTTGGGGGCCTGGCGAATCCAGGCCGCATAGCGATCGAGGGCGAGACGTCGCTCTTCCGGTGAGGTGTCGCCTTCGTCGGCCAGATCGTCGGCATGGCGGGCCACACAATAGATGGCCGCCACCGCAGGCCGAAGGGAGGCCGGGAGCAGAAAGGAGGCGACGGGAAAATTCTCGTAATGGGTGCGGGCACGGGCACGGCAAAAAGCGAAGGCCCGCACAAGACGTTCTGGAGAAGGCGACGTCATCAGCCGTGGCGGATCGTGAGAATATCTCCGTCTTGCACGGTGTACTCCTTCCCTTCCAGTCTCCAGTGTCCCTGCTCCTTGCAGGCGTGAATGGAACCGAGAGAGATGAGATGATCGAAGTGCACCACCTCGGCACGAATGAAGCGATTCATCAGGTCGGTGTGGATGGCGCCGGCGGCCTCCTGCGCGGGTGTGCCCTTGCGAATGGTCCAGGCCCGGCACTCATCCTCGCCTGCGGTGAGGAAGGAGATGAGTCCCAGCATCCCGTAGGCTGCGCGGATGATGCGGGTCAGCGCCGATTCCGAAAGACCGTAGTCCGCCATGAACAGGGTCGCGTCCTCCTCGGAGAGCTGGCTCATTTCCAACTCGATCTTGCCGAAAAAGGAATCCACCGTGAGATCCGCGCCTGTGAAGGCCTTCCGCAACTCGTCCACCATGGCGATGCGGCGATCCACCATCTCGTCTCCGAAATTCAACACCACCAGAAGGGGCTTTTCACTCAGAAACTGATAGCCCCGTAGAATCCGTTTCTCGTTGGGATCCATCGGCAGAGTGCGCAGGGGACGTTCCCCTTCCAACCATTCCTTGCATTTCTCCAGCACATGGAGTTCGGCCTTGCTCTTCTCGTCCTGCGTTTTCTGTATCTGCTTGGCGAGCTTTTCCACCCGCTGTTCCACCATGGCCAGATCACTGAGCAGGAATTCCTGCTCGAGAATGCGCACGTCCCGCACGGGATCGATGCTGTCCTCGGGATGGGGCACGAGGGGATCGTCGAACACCCGCACCACGTGGATCAGGGCATCGTTGGTTTTGACGTTCGCCAGAAAAGTGCCGGTAAACTGGGTGGAGTTCCGATCGTTTCGTTTCAAGCCCACCACGTCCACGAATTCGATAGACGTATACACGAGTTTCTTCGGCTGGTACATCTCGCCCAGACGATCCACGCGGGCGTCGGGCACCTTCACCATCGCGACATTGGCCTGCTGCTTGTGCATGGCGGCGCTGTCGAGAAAGGTGTGGGTGAGGGTTTGAAAGAGGGTGGTTTTTCCGCTCGACGGTAGTCCGACGATTCCGATCTGCATAATCACTCCATGAAATCCAACACAAGAGAAAAAAGTACGGAAGGGAGGGCGGATACACAACGATGGGGCCGAAATTCGAAGCGGCGACAAAAAAGGGCGTCCTTTCGGACGCCTCACGCCACAGGACGGATTGGGATCCTTACCCCTGTTTCAGCATCCACTCCGTGGTCACGGATTTGGGTCGGGTAATGGGGAAGCCCATGGCCCGGGCCACCACGCTCTGGGCGACGATGCCCATGGCGCGGCTGACGCTGAACAGCACCGTGTAGTACTGGAATTCCTTGAGTCCGTAGTGATAGATCAGTGCGCCGGACGCGGCATCGACGTTGGGCCAGGGATCCTTGATCTTGGCCACTTGCCGAAGCACGTTGGGTACCACGTCGAAGACGCGAGACACCGTTTCAAATACCGGATCCCCGGCGCAGTACTGCTTTCCAAAATTCAGGAAGGCATCGAAGCGGGGATCGGTAATACGCAGCACGGCGTGTCCGTAGCCCGGAACCACCTGCCCCGCATTGAGGGTCTCCCATGCGAATTTCTCGAGTTCCTCGTTCGTGGGCACCCCACCAAACTTTTCGTTGGTTTCAAGCACCCAGCCGAGGCATTCCTGATTGGCGAGTCCGTGAAGAGGGCCCGCCAGTCCGTTGAGCCCCGCCGCCAGAGACAGGTAGGGATCGGACAGGGCCGAGTTGACGGTGGCCGAGGAGAAGGCGCTCACATTGCCGCCTTCGTGGTCGATGTGGAGCACGAGGTACATACGCATGAGCTTGGTGAATTCCCCGTTCGGATCAGGGAGGCCGAGCATGTGGGCGTAGTCCATGCCCATGTCGCGGGAGAGATCCGTGGGGATGCGGGGTCCCTTGTTATACCGCATACGGTAAATTCCGGCGGCGATTTCGGGGATCTTGGCGACGAGAGTGAGGGCGTCCTCGAGAGTGGCAACCCAGTATTCGTCCTTGGACATCCCTTCGGCATACCGGGAGGCGAAGACGGATTCCCGCTGGAGCACCATGATCGCCGTGGAGAGCATGGTCATGGGGTGAGAATCGGCGGGCATGGTCTTCAGCACGTCCCACACATAGTCGGGAACGGCGCGGCGCGAGGCCAGTTCCGCCTGGAGATCTGCCAACTCTTCGGCATTGGGAAGAATGCCGGTGAGGAGGAGATAGAAGATTTCCTCCGGCAACTTCTCCACAAGATGTTTCAGTTCGATGCCGCGAATGATGAGTCCCTTGTCGGGAGGAACTTCCGAGGTATCGCAGACAAGGCCCTTGACGCCACGCATGCCGCCATAGGCCTGGGCGATGGTGACTTCGGAAATGACCTTGTCGCCGTGGTTCTTGATAAGAGCCTTGATTTCATCCCGTTTTGGGGGATACAGAGCCGCGAGTGTGTCAAGGAGTCTGGACATAATCCTCCACCGAAAAAGTTGTTGTACTGCCTGTTGAGCGTTGCGAGAACATACGAAAAAATGGTGCGTGCGAAAACGGTCCGATCCGTCCCTCGAAATGGAGTGGAGGGACTTTCGTCCCATAAATACCGCTTCTCCGGGACGGGACAGGGTCACGGGAAATCTCCGCGAGGGCGGATGCGTGCAGGGGACGATGGGACAACACAAATGGAGAGATTTCCATTCCAGAAACGGGAAAAAGATGAAAGAAGCCAATCTGCGAAGTGTCGATGATGGGATGCCGCACTGGCTCCATCGATTCACTCGGATCCGCTCCGTTTCGAGGCCCTGTTCCTCACCCCGACCGACGCGAGAACTCTCCACCCTCTGATTTGTCCTGATACTGGGAAACACGAAGACAATTGCTATATTCATCAACCGTCGCGATTTCTTGTCCTGACATGCGCTGCTGTCCGGGACCTTCTTTTGAGTGTTGTTTTTCCTGCTCGAGGTTTCCATGTTTGACGCTGAAGACCCCATCCGCGTTGCCGCCGGTATTTTGAAGAAGGACGACACGGTGCTCCTCTGCCAGAGAAGCGTCGAACATCGTTATGCGCTGAAGTGGGAATTCCCGGGAGGAAAATCCTATGAAGGGGAACCCCTGGCCGAGTGTCTGCTGCGGGAACTGGAGGAAGAGCTGGACATCGTTCCCACCACCTTCAAGGAACTGAAGACCATTCACGCCAAATTCCACGACGCGCGGGAATTCATCATCACCTTCTACCTGATCTCCGCCTGGGACGGGGAGCCCGTCAATCGGGTGTTCGAGGACATGCGATGGGTAAAGGTGGCGGAACTGCCGAAGTATGATTTGCTCGAAGGTACCATTCCCATCCTGCAGTTCCTGTAAGAACGGACGTACCCCGCCGGTGCCTGTCCCCTCCCCACTTCTCCTTTCTTCCTCGGAGGCACGTGCTCTGCGCCGTGCCGTGTTGCGTTGGTATGACAGGCACAAGCGGCCCATGCCCTGGAGGGATATCGACGATCCCTACATTGTGTTCGTCAGTGAATACATGCTGCAGCAAACCCAGGCCTCCCGGGTCATGGATTTGTTTCCCGCCTGGATAGAGCGATTTCCCACCCTGCCTACCCTCGCGCGGGCGCGCACCGGCACCGTGCTGCGGGCCTGGACCGGCTTCGGGTATAACCGTCGCGCCTTACACCTGCATGCCGCCGCGAAGACCATCATGTCGCGATTCGATACGTGCATTCCGCATGACCCCGCGTTGCTGCGCACCCTGCCGGGCATCGGGGCCTATGCGGCCCGTGCCATTGCCTGTTTCGGCTTCGGGGTGCGCACGGCGGTGGTGGACGTCAACGTGCGTCGGGTGCTGGGACGCGTCACGCATGCGTATTCGCGATGGTCAGACACACTTCCCGAAAAGGACGCCTGGAAGTATGCAGAGGCTCTGCTCCCCCGAGTCCGCTATTACGACTGGAATCAGGCCCTGATGGATCTTGGCGCCCTCGTGTGCACGGCTCGTTCTCCGCGCTGTTCCACCTGTCCTCTCGCCACGCGCTGCAATTCGGCGCACCGTCTCGAACCCGATCCTGATACCACGCCCCGATCCCGCGAGATCCCGCGACGAATTCACCGGGGCCGGCTCGTCGAGGCCCTGCGGCGCAGTCCGGGAGGTCGCCTGGATTGGGAGGCGATCGGTCCCCTCCTGCGCGAGGACTACGGCGAGGAGCATCGACCCTGGCTCGAGGACGTGGTGACCTCTCTGACGAAGGACGGACTGGTGGTGCGGGAACGAGGCGTGGTGAGACTCCCATGATCTCTCTAGCCGATGATCTAGCCGAAGAACTGCACGCCCTGCATCGTGAACGAGGCCACGACATTCGTGAGACCCTCGCATCCTATCGCGCCGTGCCACGGGATCGCTATTTTTACGAGCTCTGCTACTGTCTGATGACGCCCCAGTCGAAGGCCCTGCACTGTGACGCCGCAGTGAGGGAGCTGGAGCGGCGCGGCTTCCGTGAGCGCCCCTTCGATCCTCGTCCCGTGCTCCATCCCTCGGCGGATCGGTACGTTCGGTTTCACCATGTAAAATCGGAGCGACTCCTGGCCCTGCGCGATTCCTACAACGACGTAGAGAAGCTTCTCGACATTCCGGACGACAAGCAGGCGCGGGATGCTCTGGCCGCTCGAGTGAAGGGACTCGGCATGAAGGAAGCCAGTCATTTTCTGCGCAATATCGGACGCACGCGAGTGACGATCGTGGATCGACACATCCTGCGCAATCTGTTACGCCTTGGCGTGCTCGACGCCTGGCCGACCTCCCTGCCCCCCTCGCAATACCGGCGCATCGAGACGCTCTTCGAAGAGGTAGCCGCCGCGCTATCCATACCCGCCGATGAACTCGATCTGGTGCTATGGAGTCGGGAAACCGGGTTCGTCCTTCGCTAGTTCACCACCATTTCTTTTTGTGAAAGTACGCCACCATGCCCAGGGCCATGATGAGCATGATCCCCCACACGATGGGATACCCGTAGGGAGAGGAGAGTTCGGGCATGAACTGGAAGTTCATGCCGTAGACACCTGCAATGAAGGTGAGGGGGATGAAGATGGTGCTGATGATGGTGAGCACCTTCATCACCTCATTCATGCGGTTACTGGAGGCCGACATGAAGGTGTCGATGAGACCGGACACGATTTCGCGATCGATTTCGACGGTATCGATCACCTGGATCGTGTGGTCGTACACATCACGCAAATACAGTACCGTTTCAGCAGACACGAAAGGACCTGGTTCCCGAATCAGAGCGTTCAGCATTTCGCGAAGGGGCCAGACCGCGCGACGCAGATCCAGGAGATCGCGTTTGAGTTCGTGCACCGCGTTCAGACTGTCCGGACTGGGATGTTGGAGGATCTCGTCCTCGAGATGTTCGAGCCGATTGCCGAACTCTTCGAGAATCACGAAGTACTGATCCACCACCGCATCGAGCAGGGAATAGCAGAGATAATCGGGACCCGATCCACGAAGGCGGGGTGCCCCGGCGCGAAGACGGTCTCGCACTCCATCGAACACGTCTCCTTCCTTTCCCTCCTGAAAGGTCAGTAAGGTGTGGGAGGTGAGCACGAGACTGAGCTGTTCCTGCACCAGATCCGACTCCGATAGGCGCAGCATCTTCACGACCAGGTACTGGTACTCATCGAAGGACTCGAGTTTGGGTCGATGCCAGGGATTCATGATGTCCTCGAGGGTAAGAGGATGAATCCCGAAATGGGAGCCCAATTGACGAAGCAGGTCAGGGTCGTGCACTCCATCTACATCGATCCAGCGCGTATGGTCCCCCTCTGTCGTGATGCGGTCCGGCGATTGGGGCATGGCGTCATAGGAATCCGCAGAGTACCGAATCTCGGTCACCCCGATCCGTGTTGCTTCCCGCGTGCCCATATAGACGAGGGAGCCCGCGGGGAGGCCCGCCTTTTGCGTGTGGTGGACGATGGCCATGGTGTTCTCCTGAAATCGAAGGACAAATGTACGGAGTCCCGCATTCCCATGCATGGAATCCCGCGTGTTCTCTCGGCAATCCGGTTGCTCGTCCCGCCCGCGTACTGTAGTTTGAAGGTTTCGCACGATCCGTTTCTCCAATGCTACCCTTGCAGTGCCAATCCATTACCTTCTCGTACGGACCGCGCCCCACACTACGGGACGTGGATTTCGAGGTACGAAGCGGGAGTCTGACCTGTATCATCGGACCGAATGGGGCCGGCAAGACCACTCTGCTCCGTGTGATGACGGGCTTCCTGACGCCGCATCGAGGACAGATACTCCTGGGTGGCCTGCCCCTCTCGACGCTGTCACGTCGGGAATGCGCGCGGCACATCGCCCTCGTCCCGCAGATCGAGCACGTGGTGTTTGCCCTGCGGCTTCGGGAGTTCGTAGCTCTGGGTCGCACACCCCACCTGTCGGAACTGGGCCGATTGACCGACGCCGACCACGCCCGCATCGATCTCGCCCTTGAGGAGGCGGGCGTTACGCACCTGCAGGATCGCCCCATCACCGAGCTGAGTGGAGGAGAACAGCATCGGGCATTGATTGCACGGGCTCTGGCACAGGATACACCCATTCTGCTGCTCGACGAACCGAACGCGCATCTGGACATCCGCCATCAGCTCGAGTTGTTCGTGTTGCTCCGACGCCTTTCCCGGGAGCAGGGACGCACGGTCGTGTGCGTGACCCATGATTTGAACCTTGCAGCGGGCTTCAGCGACGAGACTGCCCTTCTGACCGGAGGGCGTGTCGTGGCGCAGGGACCCGCGTCGGAGGTGTGCGGTGAAGACTCTCTCCGTCGGCACTTCGGCGTCGAAACCCGCATCCATCCCCAACAGGACGGGCGACTGCTCATTCAATACCTCTCTCCCCTCTCCACTCCCCGGCTCGACGATTTGTAGAGGGGGCGCTCCCTCCCTATCTTTTCCCTTTTCAAAAGGAACAGGCCGCATGGAACCAGCAATCGTCACCCGCAGAATGGCCCGAGAAAAGGCTATGCAGGTGCTCTACGCCTATGAGATTTCCCAGGAACCGATTGAACTGATCGTCGAGCAGGTGGCGGCTCCGGAGCTGGACAAGGATGCGACCATCTTTTCCTTCGCCCAGAATCTAGTCTACACCACCTTGAAGCATCGCCCCGTGCTCGACGACATGATCCGTGCGCACGCGAAAAACTGGGCCCTCGATCGATTCGCCACGCTCGATCACATCATCGTGCGGATGGGAGTGGCCGAGTTCCTGCACTTTCCTGACATTCCCATCAAGGTGACCATTACCGAGTACGTGACGATCGCGATCCGTTACAGCACCGATCAGAGTGGACGATTCATCAATGGAATGCTCGATGCCATCGCGAAAACGGCGCAGAGCGAAGGGAAGATCACGAAGTCCGGACGCGGACTGATTTCCGTGTAACATCTCATGGATCTCCGATCCCGTTCCCTGCGCGGGTGGTACCTCTACGATTGGGCGAATTCCGCTTTCGCCACCACGGTGCTGGCCGCCTTGTTCGGTCCCTTTCTCGACAAGGTGGCGATGGCCGATCGGCCCCTGATCCTGTTCGGACTCCCTCCCCTTACCGCCACCAGCGCGTACGGCTATGCTTTGGGGCTTTCGGCCCTGCTCGTCTTTCTCACCGCGCCCGTGCTGGGGGCCTGGGCCGACCGCTCCCATGTGAAGAAGCAGTTTCTGGCCTTCTTCGCTCTCCTCGGCAGCACAAGCACGATGTGTTTCGTGTTTGTTGGTCCCGGAGACAGCATTCTCGCCCTGGTGCTGTTCATGCTGGGTAATCTGTCCTTCGTCTCGGCAAACGTGTTTTACGACGCCTTCCTCCCTCATTTTGGCAGGAAGGAGGAACTGGACGCCATCAGCGGTCGCGGATACGCCTGGGGATATGCGGGAGGAGGCCTCCTGTTCATCCTCAATCTCGTGATGGTGCAATTCTACGATTTCCTCGGTCTTCCATCGGTGGAAATGGCCATTCGTCTTGCACTGGGGAGTTCGGGTTTGTGGTGGGGCGCGTTTTCCTTGGTGGCTCTTCGATTGTTGGACGAGCCAGGCATCGACACGAAAAAGCCCTCTGTGGCTGAAGCGCTGAGAGCGGGATTCCACCAGGTGGCCGCGACACTGAAGGCGGTGCGCCGTCTGCGACATTTCGGCCTTTTTCTCATCGCCTTCCTTGTGTACAACGACGGCATTCAAACCGTGATCGCGATGTCCACCGTGTACGGAAGCGAACAGCTTGGCTTCGATACTCTCACCTTGATGGGATGCCTGGTCATGGTGCAATTCGTGGGCATTGTGGGCGCACGTACCTTCGCGGCCCTCTCGGCCCGGATTGGCGCGAAGCGCAGCATCCTTACCACGCTTGCCCTATGGTCCGGGGTGGTGGTATACGCGTTCACGATGACAAGGCCCATGGAGTTCTGGATCCTTGGCGCGGTGGTGGGACTGGTGCTGGGAGGCAGCCAGGCCCTGTCGCGAAGTCTGTACGCGAATCTCATTCCTGCGGAGGAATCGGCCCAGTTCTACGGTTTCTTTTCGGTGTTCGACAAGTTCAGCGCGATCCTGGGTCCCATCGTTTTCGGGATTCTTTCTCAATGGACGGGGAGCGGACGCTGGTCCATTCTCTCCCTCCTCGTGTTTTTTGTCGTGGGAGGCACTCTGCTCTTCTTCGTCAACGTGGAGAGTGCACGGAAGGAAACCGCGAGACTCACCGAACCCACTCCCCTTTCCTGACGGAGACACAAGAAAACGGCCGTCCCGGATGTGTATTCGGGACGGCCGTCGATGTTCATCCTCTCGTGATCAGCGCAGAACGAGGATTTTTCTCATCGTCAGATTCTGTCCGGAACGCAGGAAGAGGAAATAAGTCCCTGAGGTCAGATGATGCACCGGGACCCGAATCCACCCCGTGGGCTGGACCAAAGATTCCGTACGCGTGAGAACCAGACGCCCATCTTCGGAGCGTAGTTCCATCTCTACCGGGGCGGTCGCATGGTAAATCGGAACAGTGACCTCGGTGATGCCCGGGTTGGGACTGGGCTCCCCGACGCGGAAATCCATCGGATGAGGGACCGTCGGTGTGGAGACCGTGGACACCGTGAAAGACCACATGTCAGACCAGGGACCCGCACCACAGGGATTATACCCTCTCACACGCCATGCATAGGCTGCGCCCTTGAGCAGACCGGAGATCTTTTGCGAGGTGCCCGTGAGGTGCTGTGAGAAGAAGAGGGTTCCAGAGGATTGGTTGTACACTTCGACGTCGAATTCCAGCATATCCTTCCTCATCCAACGCAATTCTACCGAATCACAGCACACCTCCGTTCTCGATACGGGTGTGGACAGTTCGGTGGTATCCGGAACTCCGTGGAAGATCGTACTGACCGAGGAGAACTCCGACCATGCTCCATACCCAGCGCGATTCCAGGCGCGGACGCGAAACCAGAGCGTGCCAACGGCGGGGGGAGCAGAGACGGTGGTGGAAGTATCCGCCACCGCGGTATCGGAGACGAGAAGTCCCTGGGAGGGTCCATCCTTGTACACTTCCACGTGATACCGCAGGACCTCGGGGGTCGTGCCGGTCCACCACAGGACAACGGGGTTGCACACGAACATTTGACCGAAGGTGGTGGGGCGCATCGGGAGGATCTTCACACGCAGTGTTCTCACCTCGCTGAAGGGGCCCCAGCCATAGGGACTTCCCGCCTTCACGCGCCAAAAGTAGGTTGATCCATTCGCCAGGTTCAGAGAAAGGGTGGTATCGCTGAGTGTGCTGTCGCGGCGCACGAGCGCGGTGAACTGGGAATTCGTGGAGACCTCGATCCAGTATCGCGTGGTAGCGGAAGACGGACGGAACCACCCGAAGGGGACGGTTGCGACGTCCATCTCGGCCTGGTGCACGGGATAGTCGAGCTGGCAGGTGCCGGGAATCAGGTTCACGGACAGCCAGGCAGAAGCCGAGGGCTGTCCCCATCCCACGTCGTTCCGTGCAACAACGCGCCAGAAGATGCGCGTGCCGTGCGGGAGGGAGGAGAGCAGAGCCGACGGGGTGGTGAGGGTGGAATCACTGAAGAGCAGGGTGGTGAAGTTGGAATCGGTGGAGACCTGAATCCAATACTTCGTCACGCCTTCTCCTGCGGTCCAGGATACCGAGACCGACGGGGAGGAGATCTCAAGACCGGAGGCGGGTTGGAGTCCCGTCACCGGCACCGGAGGCACATTCCCCGTGAAATCCAGTTTCACGTTATCGGTGCCGTTGAGTGTCACCATTCGGGTGATGACGGTTGAACCCAGAGGTCCGCCCGAAGCTGTCACTTCCACCTGGCCAGATACGCCGAAGCAGGGGATGGCATATCCTCCCGAGGTCGAGGTGATCGAGTAATAGTTGCCAGCCTTCGGTGTAATGGTCACGCCCGAGAGGCCCTCTCCCACGTCGTAGAAATTGTTCTTGTTGCGATCGACATAGGCCACGCCACAGAGAAAGGCCGTCTTTGGGATGACACCAAAATCCTCTGTCACCACGATGGGCCCCACCTGGGTCGAGGGATTGCTTTCGTAGGTCAAGCCGAATCCCGCTTCCTTATACACGGTGGTTTCGAAATTCAGCACGTTCTTGCGATGCCCGAGCGAGGCCACACCCCAGTCCACGATAAACCCGCAATGGGCATACCAGAGGGACTTCGAGTAGGCGCTGACATTTTCACCGATCCCGGTCCATCCGGTGTACAATTCACGATCGATTCTCTGGTCCATCGAAGACCCATCGCTTCCGGTATGCCCCTGAAAATCATGGGCGATCATGTCGGCCGTGTGCTTGCGAGCCGCAGCGATGAGCTTCGCATTGAAGGCCAGAGGGGGGCGAGACGGATAGGTGGCAAAGATGGCGGGGAGTCCGTCCTTATTGACGCCCCAGTACGAATAGGACGCAAGCACTTGGGCGTCGGTGGTGGTGGCCAGCCGCAGGCCCTCCTCGGCGGGATTGGCCCGGGCCCGGTTGATCATTTCGAGCAGGTATTGCTCATCCGGGGTTGGATCTCCATGACTGTACAGGGTTTGCGCCAGAGGCCGAGGGGCCTGGGAGAAGGCAGACAGGGACAGGATCAGCAGAAAGGTGAGAATCGAAACAATCTTCATACAGAGGCTCCTTTGACACACACGATGGCACAAAGATAGGAATTTCACGAATGCCGCGCCTCTTGAAATATTCCCGATCGAGGTGACCGGTTTCATCTGAAATGGAAGAATTCCTCAGAGTCAGGGAAGGGAATACTCCGAAATGCACGGAGCACTCCACCGTAACTTTTCGTACTTTGTTTTTGTCGTCTTTAGTGTCGGATGTCGCCCCAACGCAAATCCCCTTTCTCCGCGGCCTTCCCTTTCATTTTCCACGATCAACCAGGAGAACAGCTCATGCGATCTTCGAGGTACATGTTTTTCCTCATCCTGACTCTGCTGTGTGTTTCCGTGATCCTGTCCTCATGCAGTGACGAATCCACGACGCCCCAGCTCGGAAAGGAATCCGTCGCCGGTATTCTGCGGGACGAGCAGTCCTTCATCGTACCCAACGCCCTTGTGGAAGTGCTCGGCACGGACAACAGCGTGGTGGCCTCGGCGATTTCGGACGAGGTCGGTGCCTTTTCTCTGCCTGAACTTCCTGCGGATCGATCGGGACTCGTGGTCCGTATCACGCATGAGGATTTCGTACCCCTCGTATCTTCTTTCAGCGAGGTGCTTCGGCATACCGGCACGGCGGTGAATCTCGTGAACATGATCCATGGGGACAGCAGTTGTGGTCGGATTTCGGCCCTCATCCGGGACGTGAACACCCTGGCTGCCGTTGCTGGCGCCGAGGTGCGGTTGACGCGCAACAACGCGCTGGTGACCGTGACCTCCACCGATGCGAACGGACGCGTTCAGTTTAATTTCCTGCGCGAAGGCCGCTATGTGCTGCGCGTGGCGAAGCCGAATTATCAGGTCGTGGAACGCGAGGTCCAGGTGCATTTCTGCGACAGCACCAGTCTCGACATTCGGATGGCTCCAGGTGGAATCGTTCCGCGTGACAGTTGCTGTCATGGCATCGTGCGCGTGTCGGTGGTGGATTCGGCCTCGAATGCGCCGATGGTAAACGCCCAGGTTAAACTCTCCGGCCCCACGATCAATACCCGCACCGTCGTGGTGCAGGGCAATGCCCCGGTCGTGTTCGATGGACTCTGCCCCGGCACCTACGCCCTGCGTGTGGCGCGCGATCAGTTCAAGGTGCAGGAATTCCAGCTCGTGATCACCTGCAACGAGCAGCGCAATATCACGGTACGACTGAAGCCTGCGGCCTCGTCGGTGGACACCTGCTGTCATGGGCGCCTCACCGTTGTGGCGGTGGATTCTGCCTCGGGAGCCCCCATTCCCAACATGACCATCAAACTCTGGAAGGCTTCCACCGTTGTACAGACACGTGTCACCGGTCCCTCGGGCACGGCCATTTTCGAGAACCTCTGCCCTGGACAGTATGCGCTCGACGGTCGTCGGGAAAACAATCGTGGCACCGAGATTCCGGTCACGATGGGATGCAACGACCTCAAAACGGTGACGATGCTCATCCGGCCTCTGCTTCCTCCGCCTCCGCCGGACACCTGTTGTCATGGGCGTCTGAATGTGATGGTGAAGGATTCCGCCACCGGACTGTTTCTGGACAACGCCACGGTGAAGATCTGGAATAACGGTCTCGTGGTGGCCACGAAGACCACGACTCCAAACGGGAATGTCGTGTTTGAAAATCTCTGCCAGAAGAACTACGGGATCAGTGTCATCCGAAGCGGTTTCGCGACGCGAGAGATGATGGTTCCGATGGGCTGCAATGACAACAAGGCCGTGACCATTCTGCTCAAAGCGAATGCCACCACCGTCGACAGTTGCCATACCGCCAAGCTGAAATTCTTCATCAAGAATGGCTCCGATCCGACGCAGCCGCCCTTGCAGGGCGTGACGGTAACCATCACGATGGCGAACTCCAACCCTCCCCTCTTTCAGGGTACCTCCGACGTCAACGGGTTCGTGGGTCGGGAAGGTCTCTTCGCCCCGATGGTGTATTTCGTCACCTTTTCCAAGCCCGGCTTCGCCACGAAATCCATTTCCTTCCGTTTCGACACCTGCAAGACGATTCAGGAAACCATCACGATGACACCCTGACGCCGCAGGGGTTGACGACCCACGTGCTTCGCCTGGATACGCCGCTCCTCGGAGCGGCGTTTTTTTACGACCGCATCCGAATGGGATGTTCGATGGGAGAACGGAATTGGGCCTTCGTCGCGCGGGGCATTTTCGTATCTTTTTGTTTTTCCACTCATGAGGTCCCCATGCGCCCTGCGTTCGTTTTGTTCCTCACCTTCCTCCTTTGCGGAACCCCGCCCGCGCCCGCACAGGATGCCCGGCTCCTCCGCTTTCCCGACATCCATCAATCCAGGATCGCCTTCGTGTATGCGGGCGACATCTGGATCGTGGATCGCACGGGAGGAGAAGCCCGTCAGCTCACCACGCACGAAGGGCAGGAGCTGTTTCCCAAATTTTCTCCCGACGGACGTTGGATCGCGTTTTCGGCGGAGTACACCGGAACACGGCAGATTTATGTGATGCCCGCCGAGGGAGGGGAACCGAAACAGCTCACCTGGTACACCGATGTCGGGCCCATGCCCCCGCGCGGAGGGTACGACCATCAGGTGCTTGGCTGGACCCCCGATTCCAGGAAGGTGCTGTTCCGCGCCAATCGCACACCCTGGGGGGATCGTATCGGTCGCTATTTTCTGGTGCCTATCGATGGGGGACTCGAAACGCCGCTTCCCATCCCCGAGGGAGGCAGCGGTGAACTCTCGCCCGACGGCACGAAAATGGTGTACACGCCCATCGAGAGGGAATGGCGCACGTGGAAACGAACCCGAGGAGGCCGCGCCCAAGATCTGTGGATGTTCGATCTGAAAAATCTCCGTGCCGACCGCCTCACCGACCACATCATGACGGATAATCTTCCGATGTGGATCGGGAACACGATCTATTTCACTTCGGATCGGGATCACACCCTCAATCTGTACTCCCTCGATCCAAACACCAAGGCGATCACCCGACTGACCCAGCATACCGATTACGATGTGCTCTGGCCGAGCAGCGGACCCGACGCCATCGTGTATCAATGCGGGGGATGGCTGTATGTGTATGATTTGAAATCCGGGCAGAGCGAAAAGGTGCCCATTCACATCGGCACCGATCATGCGCGCTCCCTGGCGACATGGAAGAATCTTTCCACCAGCATCAGCGGTTCGGCCCTTTCTCCTTCGGGCAAACGAGCCCTGTTCGAGGCGAGGGGCGATCTGTTCACGGTGCCGGCCAAACAGGGACTCATTCGCAATCTCACCGCCACCCAGGGCGTGCGCGAGCACAGCGCGAGCTGGTCGCCCGACGGCAAGTGGATCGCCTATCTGAGCGACGCAAGCGGGGAATATGAAGTCCTGGTGCGAACGTCCGATGGAAGCGGCTCCGCACGTGCGGTGACCTCCAACGGAGCCCCATGGAAATTCGCGCCAGTCTGGTCTCCCGACAGCAAGAAACTCGCCTTCGGTGATCGCACACACCGGCTGTTCTGGGTGGATGTGGAAAGCGGCGCGGTGTCGGTGGTGGACACGGGCATCATGGCCGACATCACCACGTACGACTGGTCTCCCGACAGTAAATGGATCGTGTACACGAATGCCACTCCCTCGAAGCTGAGTGGGATCTGGGTGTATTCCCTGGACTCCCGTCGCACCTCCCTGCTCAGTTCCGGCTTTTCCAACGACACCCAGCCTGTGTTTTCGGCTGATGGACGCTCGCTGTTCTTCCTGAGCAATCGGGATTTCAATCTCACGTTCAGCAGCTACGAATTCACCTACGTGTACAATAACGCCACACGGATCTATGTGGGCGCCCTCACGTCCACGGCTCCTCCCTTCCGCCCCTTTAAAAGCGACGAGGAGGGCGGTCCGGATAAAAAGACAGAGGGGTCCGATAAAGCCAAACCTGGTCCGGTGTCGGTGCGCATCGACCCCGAAGGATTCGCCGAGCGGGTAACGGCCCTCCCCCTGCCCACGGGGTCGTATGGGGCCCTGCGTGCCTCGGCCACGGCCTTGTTTTACATGAAGTTCGATGGGGGAAGTCCCCGCCTGATGCGCTACGATCTCGATAAGAACAAGGAGGATGAGGTGCTGGCGCCCGTTGCGGACTATGATCTCTCCGCCGACGGAACCCAGATTCTCGTCACTTCAGGGGGACGACGAGCCATTGTCGACGCCAAACCGGGACAGAAGATCGGCGAGAACGCCCTGGATCTCGGGGACCTGCAGATGCGTCTGGAACCGCAGCGCGAGTATCGCCAGATCTTCGACGATGCCTGGCGGCTGATGCGGGACTGGTTCTACGATCCGAACATGCATGGGGTGGATTGGCCCGCCATGCGGGAGCGCTATGTCTCCCTTGTGCCCTATGTGGATCGACGCAACGACCTGGACTTCATTCTCGGCGAAATGATTGGTGAATTGAATGCCGGGCATACCTACGTGGCCTCGGGCGACGAACCCCGCGTGAAGCGGAACGAGGGAGGACTGCTCGGCTGCGAATTCGAGGACAGTGGCAGCGGTTTTTATCGCATCGCCCGCATCCTGTATGGGGAGAACTGGCACAAGGAATTCCGCAGCCCCTTGCGGGAGCCCGGCCTGGGCATCACGGAAGGCGATTATCTGATCGCGATCAACGGACAGGTGGTGACCACGAAGGACAATCCCTATCGCCTGCTCGAAGGGCGAGGAGGGAAAACCGTGATGCTGAAGATCAACGGGTCCCCATCTGAAACCGGAGCGCGGGAAGTGGCAGTGGAGACCATTGCGAGCGAAACTAATCTTCGCTTCGTGGACTGGGTGCGCCGCACTCGCGAATACGTGGAGCAGAAGTCCCAGGGCCGGATCGGCTACATCTGGATGCCCAACACCGCATCGGAAGGCAATCGCGAGTTGTTCAAATGGTTCTATCCTCAGGCGAACAAAGACGCCCTCATCATCGACGATCGGTACAATGGCGGAGGGTTCATTCCCTACAACATGATTGCCCTGCTCAATCGCGAGGTGCTCAATTACTGGGCGCGACGCGGGGTCGAACCCTTCACGGCTCCCGATGTCTTTCATCAGGGGCCGAAAGTGTGTCTCATCAACGGGTATTCGAGTTCGGGTGGTGATGCCTTCCCCTACTACTTCCGCAAGCTCGGCATGGGCGAGCTGATCGGCACCCGCACCTGGGGCGGGTTGATCGGCCTCACCGGCAATCCCGCCTTCGTCGATGGCGGCAGTCTCAGCATTCCCACCTTCCGCATCTTCGATACCGAGGGAAAGTGGATCATCGAAAACGAAGGCGTCAGTCCCGACATCGAAGTGATCGACCGTCCCGATCTGGTGGCACGAGGTATTGATCCCAGCGTGGACAAGGCGATCGAAGTGCTTCTGAAGAAACTCGCGGAAAAACCACCGCGCCCGGTTCCCATTCCCCGTCCACCCGATGAATCCCGCTAGAGGTACGGCATGATACGTTCGACTGTTTTGCTCCTCTCCGTTCTGTGCGCGATGCTCGTCGCCGGCTGTGCGAGCGAGGATTCCGATCCTCTGGCGCGGATCATGCATCCGCAATGGACTCCCTCCGCCTCCCATGTCGTGGCGCTGTATGAAGACGAAGGGAACGGAGGCCGCATTCGAGGCCTCTTGACCCGCCGCCTCGACACCTGGCAGGAAGCGCGATATCCCCTTCCGTTGAGCTCCGCAGATCAGCCCTTTTGGATCACACGGAAGGACGAGGCCATGGTGCTGGCCAGCGACAGCATCGTGTTCACCACGCTCACAGGCACGATGGCGGGTCGTGTCACGCTGTCCCGCCCTTTTCGTGGTCAGGGCTATCTGAGCTTCCTCCCGAATGCGGATGCATGGTTCTATTGCGGCAGCGACGGCACGCGACTGATTGTGGGGCGCTGTGAATATGCCGGCTCCCCCTGGACGCTCACCCAGCAACAGGTGTATCTGGACAGTGTCACCACGGCCCGTCCGATTGCGATGACCTTCACGGGCCTCTTTTCCTGCCTGGTGCGACTGGACGACGGCACCCTGCTCGAAGTGGGAGAGGGCGGCACAGTACATCGACTCGATGTGGCGCACACCTCGTTCGGATCGCCCTGGCAGGCTCGACTGCATTTGTATCGCATCAACACCTCCCTGACCCTGGATCAGGGCCGCACGAATCTGCGCGTGTACTTCCGCGATGGAATCGGTGTTCGGATCCTGACGCTCTCCGATTATTCGCTGAAAACCATCATCGAGGGGTCGGTGGCGGATTTTGATGTGACCGATCTGGTGCGCGAAGTGATTTACGACACGGGAACCCGGGATCTCTGGCTCGGCACTGCGGATGGCTCTCCCCTGCTCCGCTTCGCTCCTCCCAAACACACCATGGGCGCCTTCAGTCCCGACGGACGAAAGATCGCAGCCGTGGCCCATGTCAACGACACGCGAGACAGTCTCCGCATCATTCGCACTCAATAAAAACGCTCTCATGTCGAAGGCGATGACACGTGAGGACGTGCTCGTCCTGCATCCCACTCTGGATCCCGCCGTGGCAGACACGGTGCTTCATGAGGTGAGGCAGGCACACGAGGCCCATGCCAACGGAAACCTTGGCATGGCGCGGGTCTGCTGTCGCCGCGCCGCCGGCTTCCTGCTCATTGCTCTTCGAGGGTTGCCCCCGAATGCGAGTGCCCTCCGCGCGCTCGAGGACGCGAGTCAGGATCCTTCGCTGCCCTCGTCCCTGCGTGCGGCGGCTTCTCGTCTGCGGGCCTCCCGGGCCATCCCCGGAGAAGCTACGACAGACCCTATCGACGATGTGATGATGATCGTTCACGGGGAGACGGGTGCGGAGCGGCCAGGGGCGCAAAGATAACGTAGGACGGCGTTTCCGCGTGCATCGCCCAGTCCCGCATCAGGGCCTTGTCCAGACCCGCGCGGCGCCATTCCATCATGCGATCCTGCTCCACCACGATCACCGTGCTGGGATCGCGAAATGATCGAATGCGCTGCGGCACGGTATTCCATCCGAGGATAGTTGGCTCGAGACGCAGGATGTGTCGCGGGGCCTTCCCCCAACCCTGATCTTCACCGTTGAGGTACCAAGTGAGCTGAGGGTTCCACCCATCTCCAACCACGAGAATCGTTGCGATGTTCGGATTCCGGAGTTCACGCACCACGGTGGTGATTCCGGTTTCGTAGTCGCGCGGATCCTGGACCCAGATGCGAAATCCCGTGGTCAGAGCCAGAAGAAGCACCGTTCCCATCAGGAGCATGGGAGAAAACACTCGGTGGATGCGGTCCCGTCGCTCCAACAGGACGAGAGCCCCGGCAATCGTGGCAATCATCACGAGCCACCCCGCCGTGACGAGCATATCGTTCGTGTCGGGAAGAGAAAGATGGAAGAGGGATCGCAACGTGCCCTTCGTCACCTCTCGAAGGTTTTGAGAGGAGGACCAAGCTCCGCAGAGCATCATGGCGAGGGCGACACGCAGTTGCACCCGGTTGGACGCGATGCGCACGTTCTCGTAGCCCTGCACGACGAGAGTGAACAGAGCAGGGAGCACCGGGATGAGGTACACCGCGAAGGAACTGCCTGGTATCCAGATCGCGAGCAGATAGATGATCGTGAACCCCGTGACCACCCTGCCGGTGAGATCGTGCTCATCCTTCCAGGCCGCGACGGCGCCGCGCAGGGCCAGGGGGGCAAGAAGGGAGAGATGGATGACGAGCTGATTCAGGTAGTAGAACATCCCCGTATCCTTGACCGTGCCTTCCTGCCCCGCAAGGGTGGCGCCGAGCGGCAAACCAGGAGAGAACAGAAACCAAGGGTCCCCACTCCAATGCGTCAGAACGAAGTCGAGGGTCCACGGCACCCAGAGGGGCAGGGAGACCACGACGCTCCACGGCACGATGCGGCGGAGTCGAAGAGCCTCCGGAGTGGAGCGGGTCCACGCCACGACGAATACCGCGAACGGGACGAGCAGACCGACAACCATTTTGGTCATCAGCGCCAGGCCGAGACAGAGGGCTGCCAGCAGGATGCCACGCCGGTCCTGTCCCCGGGACGCGGAGAGCAGGGCCAGCAGGGTGCCGAGCATCGCGACGGAAAGAAGACTGTCGAGTTGACCCTGTCGCGAATTGAACACCACGGGCGCGGTGAAGGCCAGAGCCAACGCTGCGATAGCCGCGAGTCGGGGCTCGAACCGACGCCGGACGAGCACGAAGAGAAGCAGGACCAGGAGGGCACCCGACAGGGCCGAGGGGAAACGAATCATCGCGAGTCCCATGCCCCCAAGCATCGTGGAGAGTGTCGCAAGCCAGGGATAGAGAGGAGGATGCGCCGCGAAGTAGAAACCGTGCGGCATCATCTGGGATTGATCCCACCAGAAACCCATCTGAACGATGCGCATGCGTAGCGCGTACAGACTCTCGTCCCACGGCTGCAGATCTCCGAATCCCAGTCCGAGAAATCGATAGAGCATGCCGATCGCAAGGAGGACCGGAAGCGATCGCTTCATGCCCGTCCAGGCCCATCGTTCCAGTCGCGACAGAAGAGAGTCCAGATCGGGAGAGGAAGGATCCATGGTCGAGGATCTCCGCGTGAAAATGAACATACCTGTTCCCGATCGTCGGGACGAGGAAAGGGATCGCGATACGGGAAACTCAGCGCAACACGAAAATTCTGCCGTCGGGTAAGCGCAGAAAGAGGGTGGTCAACTGCCCCGATTCGGAGCGTCCTTCCTGGTAAAGTTCGAGTCCCTGTTGCAGGAGAAAGCGTCGCTCGACTTCGAGATCGCGCACCGAAAACACGAGCACCGGATCCTGGGACGTTTCTCCGTACGAGGATCGAATCGTCAGGCGCCCGTCGCTGAGGATTCGGGACTGCTCTGGTTGAGAGGAGTCGTGGGAGGCTCGGAAGCCGAAGGCAGACCAGAAGCGTTCAGCCTCGTCGGGATCCACCGAGCGCGTGAGGATGGACTCCAGAGTCCACTCCCCTCGCGAAGGATAGAGTTCCATGCCATCCTGCATGTCGTACACGGGGTAGAGTCCCACCACGAGTCCGTTCGGCGCCTTGCACAGGGCCGACCGGACATGACTGCCGTTTCGAGTGGTCATGAAAAAGGAAACACGACGGGCTTCCAGCGCGGACACCACCGAATCGAGGTTCCGGACAAACAGGTGGATCAGGGTGCGCGGCTTGCGTTCCTCGGAGAGGAAGTACCGCATCGTGCCATCGCTCATGATCTGCCAATGGGGGCTGTCGGCGGGTTCCGCGAGCGAGGAAAATCCACAGCGACCAAGGAACTCCACCATCGCGTCGAGGTGGGGGGTTTCCATGCCGAGCTGAACTTCGGTGTAAAAGCGATCCTGGGCTTTCGCCTCACGTGGGCCCGTTGCCTGCGCGACAAGTGCAAGGAGAAGGATGAGGAGGAATCGTGTCATGACCGCGGATCCTTTCCGCGCGTCATCGACCGCCCTTCACTGATCGACATGGCGTCGGCATTGCGCTGCTTCCAGCGAAGGGCGTCCCTGTTCGTGGGATCGAGAGCCAGGGCGCGACGGAAATAGACGTCGGCGTCCTGATAGCGCTCCCGCTCGTGCAGATACACGCCTCGATTCACCAACATCACCACGTACATGTTTTGAATTCCCGCCACCAAGCGATCGGGACCGGTGAAGGGACGGATGGTGAAATCATCCCAGACCCGGGTATCGGCCGAGGGGAGATCCTGGGGGCGATAGAGGCGCATCGCGAGTCCTTCGGGCACACGTTCGAATCCGGGGGCCAGGGGTTCGTCCATTTCCACCGTCATGTACACGGGGCGGTCAGCGTAGTTGTGTTCGACGAGACTGTTGATGAGCCCCTGATACTTCCCTTCGATTTCTTCGAACACATAGGGCTGTTCATGCTCGAATTTGTCCAGCTCCCGTCGAAAGCTCTCGAAGGCATCCCGAGACCGGGCATACAGTGCGGGATGATTGCGTTGAATCTGATCCAGGTACCAGGAGCGGCGCAGTAATTCCTTGTCGATCACGGTGACATCGGGTCTCCAGCCCTCGACGAGCTGGTAGTAATACGACGCGGAGACCCAGTAATCCCACTGAAAGGACAGCACGAGGGCGTGAGGACGGAGGGAGGCGAACATGTTCCGCGTGTAATCCTCCACCAGGGTGTTGCCCTGCTGACTCACCCGCCCCCCGCCGATCCCGATAAGGATTCCCACCGCGAGGGCCGCCACACCGAGCTTCACGGCCTTCGTCCCCCCGATCATGCGGGTGAGGAGGAAGACGAGTCCGTAGGCACAGAGCACGCCCGTGGCGATGTAGGCGAGCAGGAAATAGGAATCGATGTCATGGATGTCGTAGTTGATGGCATAGAAGACGCACCCTACGAATAGGAGAAGAAGAAAGACGGTGGTACGAGGCTGTCGACGCAGGCCGAAGGGAAGGCCCAGGAGTAGCAGAAAAAGACCTATGTATCCGAATTCCGCCGGAAATCCCTTCAGGAAATATGAGAACTGGCGAGAGGCCGCCTCACCGCTCGCAAAGATCCATACGCGGTACTGTTTGCCGGACACATGCCAGAGGAAGCGATCCCAGGATGCGGGATTCCCCCAGTTGAGCGCGGGCCCCGTCGCCGCCCGCAGCGGGAGGTAGAGGTAGGGCAGGAGTCCCACCAGGAAGGTGGGCAGTGCCGACCCCAGCGCGCGCCAACTCTTGGCACTGACGCCTCGCGTCCAGAACCAGAGCACGGCCATGGCGGGCAGGACGAGGATGGTCGTCATGTGATTGGTGAAGGAAAGCCCGAGCACCAGGGCGAACAGGCGCAGGCGCCAGATCATACCGGGTTGATCCGCCGGTACAAAGACCACGCGGGTATACAACCAGAGCGTGAGACTCAGGAGAAGGAGGTGCAGGGAGTACACCTCGATGGAAAGGGCCGTGCTCCAGAAGGTTTCGGAAAATCCAATGAAGAGGGCACTCGCAGCGGCAATGCCGAGGCGAAGCGTCGGATCGAGCTCGTGGGTGTGAGGAGAGGGACCAGGCGCCTTGCCCTTGTCCTTCCCCTTCCCTTTTTCCGGACGAGCTCGCGTGGATTCCGGCAGAGACAGCAGGGAATGGATGAAGAGCACGAGGACGCCCACGGTTGCGGCGCAGAAGAGAGCCGAGAGCAGGTTCATTCTCCAGATGCCACTGCCGATGGGGAGCTGGGCCCAGAGTCCCCCCACGAGCGTGAAGAGCGGATAGCCAGTAGGGTGGGCGATGCCGAAGGTATGGGCTACGGCGGCAAGTTCTCCGGCATCGATAAAGGTCATCGACGGAGCGAGCGTCAGCAGATAGACCACGAAGGAAAATCCGGAGGCCGCGGCGGCCGTTCTGAGGAGAGGAGAGCGAAGCACGGTCATGTCACACCTCGTCGGGTGCTTTCTGATCGGTGATGGAAAGGAAATAGTCTTCGAGCGAATGACGCGGCGCGAAAGCCGAGACCGCGCACCCGGAACCCACGAGGGCGGCGTTTGCGGCGGCGAGCTGCTCTCGCGGTAGCACGGCATGCAGGCCCTCGGGCGCGGTGGTGACCTCACGGACTCCGGGAAGCGCCGATAGCACGGCCAGGGCCTGGTCCCTCGGCTCAGCGTCGATACGCACGGCCACGCGATCCTGGCTGAGCAAGTCCGTCACCCGCCCCTCGACGACCAGGCGCCCCTGATGCAGGATGCACATGTGCGTGGCCACCTGTTCGATTTCGTTGAGGAGATGAGACGAGAGAAAGATGGTCATGCCGTGTTCGCGGTTCAAGGACAGGATGAGCTCCCGCACTTCCTTCATGCCGAGGGGATCGAGTCCGTTGGTTGGTTCGTCGAGCACGAGAAAATCCGGCTGGGCAAGCAGGGCCTGAGCGATGCCGAGTCGCTGCTTCATGCCGTGGGAATAGGATTTCACTTTGTCCCGCCCCCGATCCTTCAACCCCACGATTTCCAGGACCTCGTCGATGCGGGTGCGGGGGATGCCTCCGTACAGGGCGCCCACGATTTCGAGATTTCGGATCGCGCTGAGGTAGAGATAGAAATCCGGCCGTTCCACCAACCCTCCCACTCGCGCCAGGGGCTCGCGCCCGGCGCGGATATCCGTGCCGAACAGTTCGATGCGGCCCTGGGACGGCGCGATGAGAGTGAGCATCATGCGGATGGTGGTACTCTTCCCCGCGCCGTTGGGTCCGAGAAATCCATAGATCTGTCCTTTCTCCACACGCAGATTGAGTCCATCGACAGCCGTGCGCTTTCCATAGCGCTTGGTGAGATCGAAGGTTTGAAAGATGGGCGAGGGATCGGGCATAGGAATCCTGGGCACGGCGCTAGGCGTTGGCGTAGCGTTTCTCGAGCACGACCCGGCCCTTCTTGACGATGGTGACCAGGGAGTTGACGCCGAAGTGATAGGGAAGGTGCATATAGTTGGGCACATCGAAGATGAGCAGATCGGCCTGTTTGCCCACCTCGATCGATCCGATGCGATCGCCACGGCGCAGGGCGGCGGCGGCATTGAGGGTGGCGGCGGTGAGGGCTTCTTCCACCGTCATGTGCATGCGCATGGTGGCGAGGCTGATCATGAGTTGCATGTTTTCGCTCATGCAGGATCCGGGATTCATGTCGGTGGCGATTGCGACCGGCAGGCCCGCGTCGACAAAGCGGCGGGCATCGGGCCAGGGTTCTCCGAGGAAGAGGGACACCCCGGGCAGCAGAGTGGCGACCACGCCTGCCTCGGCCATGCGGCGCAGGGCCTCGTCGGAGGCATGATCGAGATGATCGGCGGAGGCGGCGTGGAATTCCGCTGCCAGTTCCGCTCCCCCGTTCGCGGTGATCTGATCGGCATGCACGCGCAGGTCGAACCCGAGCTCCTTTGCTCGCGAGAGGATGCGACGCGCCTCGTCGATGGAAAAGGCAGTGCGTTCGGCGAACACGTCGCAGAATTCCGCCAGATGCTCGCGGGCCACCTCGGGCAACAGGTCGTCGAGAAGGAGGGTCAGGTAGTCCTCGCGACGATCCGTGTAATCGAAGGGGATGGTGTGGGCGCCCAGGAAGGTGGGGACGAGTTCCACCACATGCAGATCCTGAAGATCCCGCACGGTGTCGAGCATGCGCCGTTCCGTGTCCCGATCCAGGCCGTACCCGCTCTTGATTTCCACCGTGGTGGAGCCCCAGGACAGGCATTCATCCAGCCGATGCAGGGCGTACTCGGTGAGTTCGATCTTCGAGGCGGCCCGCGTGGCACGCACCGTCGTGTTAATCCCTCCCCCACTCTCGGCGATCTCGGCATAGGTGGCTCCGGCGATACGGCGGGCGAAATCCTTCTCGCGTTGTCCCGCGAACACCAGGTGGGTGTGGGAATCGACGAAGCCCGGCAGCACGGTCTGTCCCATCGCATTGATGGTGGAGGCGGCGTCCTCGAAGCGCACCTCGTCGGATTTCCCCACGAAGCTGATGCGTCCGTCGGTGATTCCCACGGCCCCGTCTTCGATCACACGCAGGTCGCGCATCGCGGCCCCTGTCTTCCGATCGGCTCCATCGGCCGAGATGGTAACGAGCTGGGCGGCGTTGTAGATGAGCAGATCCATGTCGCGCTCAGGAAGGGTCGGAAGAGGAACGCGACGCGGCCAGGGCGATATGCAATTCGGCGAGCTGTCGGTCGGTGACCGGCGTGGGCGAATTGTCCATCAGACTCAGGGCGCTATTGGTTTTCGGAAAGGCGATGACATCGCGAATCGAGGGCGTGCCCGCCAGGATGGCCACGATGCGATCGAAGCCCAGGGCCACGCCGCCATGAGGCGGAGCCCCATACTGGAAGGCCGTGATGAGATAGCCGAATTTTTCCTGAATCTCGTCGGGCTCGAGTCCCATCACGTTGAACACCCGACGCTGCAGATCTCCTCGATGGATGCGAATGGACCCCGAGGCCACCTCGTTGCCGTTCCACACCAGATCGTAGCAATCGGCATGCACCGATCCCGGATCCGATTCCAGCCGCTCGATGTCGGCGGCCTTGGGACTGGTGAAGGCATGATGTTCGGCCACCCAGCGCCGGGCCTCGGCGTCGTATTGGAACATCGGAAAATCCGTTACCCAGAGCAGGGCATGGGCCGAGGGATCGATGAGCCCGAGGGTCCTTGCCAGCTCGAGCCGCAGGGTGCCCAGCACGGTGCGGGCCGTGCGCGCGGAGGGATCGGCCACGACGAGAAGCAGATCCTCGTCGGTGGCCTCGAAGCGGGCGCGGAGCGCGGACAGGATTTCGGGCGTGAGGAACTTGGCGATCGGCGAGGCCAGGGACCCCTCGGCTCCCTTCATCCACACCAATCCTCCGGCGCCGAGGGCACGGGCTCTTTCGGTGAGATCGTCGAGCTGCTTGCGACTGAAGCCGGATCCACCACGAACACAGAGACCCGTGACGACTCCTCCCTGCCGGGTCACCTCGGCAAAGACCTTGAAACCGGAGGAAGACACGAGGTCGTTGAGGTCGGTCAGTTCCATGCCGAAGCGCAGGTCGGGCTTATCGGAGCCATAGCGCCGCATCGCCTCGGTGTAGGACAGGCGCGGGAAGGGCAGGGACAGGGGCTGGCCCGTGGCGGCGGCCACCAATTCGGAGACGAGGCCCTCGATGAGGGTATAGATATCCTCGGCGGTGATGAAGGACATCTCGACATCGATCTGGGTGAATTCCGGCTGACGGTCGGCCCGAAGGTCCTCGTCGCGGAAGCACTTGACGATTTGCACGTAGCGATCGAGTCCCGCCACCTGGAGCAATTGCTTGTAGGTTTGCGGGGATTGGGGCAGGGCGTAGAAGCGACCGGGGTGGACGCGACTGGGCACGAGGTAGTCGCGCGCGCCTTCGGGGGTGCTCTTCATGAGCACGGGGGTTTCGACTTCGATAAAATCCCGCGCGTCGAAATACCGATGCGTGACCTGGGAGAGCCGATGTCGCAGGAGGAGGTTCTTCTGCAGGCTGGGACGACGCAGGTCGAGGTAGCGATACTTGAGCCGGAGTTCCTCGCTGGCGTCCACCTCGTCGCGAATTTCGAAGGGAGGCACCTCCGCCTTCGAGAGCACCTGGAGTTCGTCGGCGAGCAGCTCGATGGCTCCGGTCTCCATGCCCGCGTTGGTCATGCCCTCGGGGCGAGGACGCACCGTGCCGGTGACGGCGATGACGTCCTCACTCCGCAGGTCATGCGCCTGGGCGTGGGTGTCGGGTCGATGCTGGGGGACGAACACCACCTGGGTGAGGCCGTAGCGATCGCGAAGATCGATAAAGATCATGCCGCCCAGATCGCGGCGGACATGGACCCATCCATTCAGGGTCACGCGGGTATCGACATCGGTGGAGCGCAGGGCGCCGCAGGTATGGGTTCGTTGTGGGAAAATCATGAGGATCCGAGCAGCAATGATGAATCGGGATATCAAAAAAGGAGAAGCGCGACACCATGGGATCGCACGTGGCAAGGTAAAGAAAACTCCTCCCACATGGAACAGGAGTGGAGTTGTCCGTCTGATCATCCGTGAATGAACGGAATCAATCGCCCCACTCTTTTTACGTAGGCATCATATTCCTCGCCAAATTCCCGATGCAGGTATTCCTCTTCGCGGGGAATCAGACGCATGAATCCGATAAAGAGACAGATGGCGACGAGAAGGACGAAGAGGTTATTGAGAACAAAGGCAAGGCCTGGCACAATCAGCACGATGAAGGCAGCGTACAGGGGATTCTGGGAAATTCGGTACACACCTTTCGTGGCCAGACGATGTGCATCATAGGCCTTCTTGAGTACGGGAATCGAGGATAGCCACAGGATCAGACCCAGCACGATCAACAGCAGTCCCAGGCTCCTTCCCCAATGCGACCACTGCATAGGCAGAGACAGGGTAAAACCAGCAAGATGCTCAATGGCCAGAATAACGATCAACGCTGTCACGCCTATGATGGCCAGGCGCGGACCGATACCAAGGATACTCATGAAAAGGACTCCATGCTACTGAGATTAACAGTGAAAATTCTCCAGGTTCAGTTACGACATCGTCCACTCCTACAGGCCGATCAGCAAATATCGTCTTTTGCATTCCTTCTTCACATCGACTTTTTCATTGTCGAGTGAATTTTCAAGTTCCTCAGGAGAACCGTAGCTTTCTTGCTGTGCACGGAGAGGTGAATTCGGAATCAGGGTGCTTGTACCATTTGAAACGGGAATCCTCATGGACCTTCTACTTTTTTTCGCGGGGCTTTTTGCAGGTGGGATCCTGGCATGGTACCTCGTTGGCCAGAGGTACAGACAAACCCATATCTCTCGGGTTGTGCATGAGGAGGTAAACAAAAAACTGATTGAAGCGGGTACGGCATTGACGGTTGCATCGGAGCGCGCCATGAGTCTTGACAGACAGCTTTCCGAGGCCAGTGCCTCGCGCAAGGAAAAAGAGGACAGTATCCTGAAACAATCCAGTGAAATTGCAACCCTGACAAGTGAATTGGGCACGGCGCGGAAGCGCACCGAGGAGGCCTTGGCGGAAAGGATCTCCGTTCAGACCGCGCACGAACTGCTCCGAGAAAAAAACGAAGATCTTAAATCTTCTCTGGCCAAAGCGGAAGCTCAACTCGAAGCCAGAACGGAATCCCTGAAAAGCGCCAACGAAGAGGGAGAGCTGCTGCGCGAGGAAGTGCGAATTGTGACGAAGAAAGCCAATCAATTGAACGAGCAGCTCGCCAATATGCAGGCGCAAAAAAACGCGGCCGATGAAAACCTCCAGACCCAGAAGTCCGAAATCGAAGCCATTCAGAAACGCATGGCAACCGAGTTCGAGAATCTGGCGATGAAGATCCTCGAGGACAAGTCGGAGAGGTTCACTGCCCTCAATAAAAGCAATCTCGAAAGCATTCTGAAACCACTGGGTGACAACATAGAGGGATTTAGGAAAAAGGTGGACGAGGTGTACGAGAAGGAATCCCAACAACGATTTTCCCTGGGAGAAAAGGTCGCGGAACTCGTCGCCCTCAACCAACAGATCAGCGTGGATGCCACGAACCTCACCAGGGCCTTAGAGGGCAGTTCGAAAACCCAGGGGGACTGGGGAGAAATGATTCTCGAGCGCATCCTCGAGCAATCCGGTTTAGAGAAGGGAAGAGAGTACGTCGTGCAGGAATTTCTCCGTGACGAGGATGGCACGATTCTCAAGAACGAGGATGGTTCAAAAATGCAGCCCGATGTTGTCGTGTCCTACCCGGATAACAGAAAGGTCATCATCGATTCCAAGGTCTCTCTCATCGCGTACAAGCGCTACGCCGTGGCTGAAACGAAGGAGGATCAGGAGTCCGCGTTGAAGCTTCATGTCGAATCGATCAAGAGGCACATCGATGGACTAAGTCGGAGAAACTATCCCGATTTCACTCAGAGTCTCGACTTTGTGATGATGTTCGTTCCCATCGAACCCGCCTTTCTGGTGGCGATGCATCACGATCCCGAATTATGGCATTACGCCTACACGAAGCGCGTCCTTCTGATCAGTCCCACGAATCTCATCGCCGCCTTAAAGCTGGTCTCCGATCTCTGGAAGCGTGAAGATCAGAACCGCCACGCCATCGAAATCGCCGAGTCCGGTGGGGCCCTGTACGATAAATTTGTCGGATTCGTGGATGCCCTCGGCGACATCGAGACCCATCTCGGAAGAGCCCAGAAGAGTCACGCCAACGCGATGAACATGCTCAAGGACGGCAACGGCAACCTTCTTCGTCGCGTGCAAAAACTCAAGAAATTGGGAGCCAAGGCGAAGAAGAGTCTGCCCTCTTCCCTGCTCCAGGAATCGGACATGGAGATCCTAGCGGAGGAAGATTCCAAGGACAGCGAGGACGAGGGCGCGAGGCAGGACAACGAGGAATAGGCGGAGAGGGAGGATGAGACCAACTCGCCAGAGGAGATCTCTTGGAACCATGGATCCAATGGATGGTTCAAGCAACAGAGCAAACACGGAATTGCTCGGATAAGCGGCCAGAGGTATTCAGGGGCAGCTTCAAGTATCTAGCGCAACAGGTGAAGCTGTTTGATACATATACAATAATTCATCAAAAACAGCAGCCGGGGTTCGCCACTCCAGTGTTTTTCTCGGTCGTTCGTTCAGCAAGCGTTGCATATGCTTGAGTTCCTTCTTCGTCACCGTGGCGAAATCAATTTTCTTCGGGAAGAAATCCCGCACGAGACGGTTGGTGTTCTCATTGGTCCCACGTTGCCAGGGACAGTATGGGTCCGCGAAGTAGACTTGCATTTTCGTCTCTTTCGTGAACAGAACGTGCTGCGTGTTTTCCCTCCCCCGATCCACCGTCAAGGACTGCCGCAACTGCTCAGGAAGAGTCTTCACCTCGCGGGTGTAGGCCTTGCGCACGGTCTCAGCATCATACGAAGGCAACGGCACGAGAAGGACAAACCGCGTCGTCCGTTCGACCAAAGTCGCAATGGCGCTTTTGTGATCCTTCCCCATGATCAGGTCTCCTTCCCAATGGCCCGGAATGGTCCGGTGATCGACCTCGGGTGGGCGCACCACAATCGAGACCATGTCAGGAATCGTCCCGCGCCGATCCCTGGCCGCTCCTCGCTTGAGTCGTCGCTTGCGGTGCAGGCGCAAGTACACGAGCAACTCCTGACGGAGGGTCTTCTTGGCCTTCACATAGATGTAGGTGTAGATGGTCTCATGCGAAACGTGCATGGCAGGGGTGTCCGGGTATGTGGAACGCAGGGTGCGCGCAATTTGCTCCGGCGACCACCGCAATTGCAACAAGCGCACCACCTCCGTTTCGAGCTCTGGGGTGGAGAGGATCTTGCACCGTCGATGCCGGGATCCCGCCTTCGCCCTCGACTGGGCTTCCGCCGCAAAGGCCGAATACGCTCCGAAGGGTGGGGAATTCCTCGCAATCTCGCGGGTCACCGTGCTGACGGCCCTTCCGAGAAGTCGGGCTATGGAAGGGGTGGATTCGTTCTTGGCAAGCATCTGGCTGATGGTCTCACGTTCCGAACTGGTCAAGCGTCGATAGGACATCGGGCAACTCCTGCATGCGTCATTCGCGATGCAATGTGTTGCATTAGAAATTTGAACTCAACAAATACGAATGTTGATATCCGTATATGTTGCCAGCAACTCAGGGAGAGTCATCGTATCGATTCCGACTTGAGAACATATCATAGGAATCTTCTGAAACAACTTCATATCGTTACCATCACGCGTTTCTTCAGTGATAATAGCAATCTCAATGTTCTCGTCTTCAGATTTCTTATTAAGACAGAGCAGTATCTGTTTAATATCAGCAGATTCCAAGAACTCATATCTCTGAGATTCATACTCCGTCTGCAATAATCGATTTTTCTGAGACATCACGACAAAACTGTTATCCACCATATTTAAAAACCTTTTGGGAGATGGTGCGATCAGAGAGCTTGTGTCCAAGGGAAGTTTTGTGGCCTTTTTAAATTGCTTTTCACCCAGAAACTCCAATGTCTCGGTCACGATACCCTTTGCCGTATATCTGCACTCATCGCACACTCGGTCAATGATTACCAATTCGCCGGACTCAAACTTGCCCTTGATGTAGTCGTACAAAATACTATTCAGGTCAAATGGCAAGTAGTATCTTACCAATGACAACAAAGAGCTTGTATCGATAACTGCAATCATTGAAGGTAACTGTCAATCTGCTCTGGTTTGATTTTCAGCGTTCTACACACATCATATTCATTGATAACACCCTCATAAAATGCCGCTTGGATTGTAGTCACAAGCAGAGGTGACTGAATTGGCTTCGGGGCACTCCCTCTATGCTCAACACCCAACTCCTTTTCGATTTCTCTCTTTCGTCTTTCTTCTTCTATTTTTACTCGATATCGCTCCGCAAAATCCGCTCTCACAAGTTCGTAACTCTCGACCGAGATCTTGCTTCGGTACAGCAATCGTGTGAACAAAGCTATTTTGCTCAAATGGGTCTTCTTTGATATATCTGCAATCATGTCATGGCAGTAATCATTTCTCGCATCCGCATACCTGATGCCTTCAATGAGGTCATCATATTCACCGATTAAGTAATAGTACGCGAAATCATTGCACCATCTTTCGATTCTGCTCATATTGACATCGGCCAATCTCTCAAGCGATAAGCTCTCGACCTCTTCCTCTGAAAGCAGATAATGCCCAAACTCATGAATCAGCGTAAATATCTCTCTTCGAAAGGATTCTTGCTGTCTCTTCAGTACAATCACGTTCGGCTGAAGGAAGACACCGTCAATATTCGCTTTCTCCTTCTTGTTCCATGTCTCAACAAATTCGAATACGAGAATGTTTCTCTCCGCGAATCCAAATATCAATGACTTGAGAAACGCCTTAAGGTCTTGATTAAACGTGGGGTAATAATTAGACCGTATTTCAGAAGCTACTTCATCAGGCGGATCAGTGATAGTGAATGTAGGAATCAGCCTCTTGAGGTCTACTCCAGCAAGCTTTGCAATAGCTGACAGCGATATCTTGAACTCCTCGTATTGGTGAACAATGTTTTTCGCACCAATATTCAACTCGGTTTCAAATGACTGCTTTCGGAAGAATATGCTCTCATCTTTTGATATCTCTGGAGAAGTGGGATCAAGGTAATAGTGCAGGCCCTTGTGGAAAACCTTGTCAATGCGTTTCAGATGACTGACATGAATTTGGTTTGCTAGAATATCTTCCTCCTGAATTCTCTTTTTCAAACCCTCGTTGATGGTCACGATAAGGTCATCCACGCTCATCTTGTACAAAGACAAGAGGTGTTTCAGTCTCGATATATTTTGCTCAACTTTCATTTCATCCGTAAGGGCACTGAAGATACTCTACACTTGCATTTCTTTCTTCGGTTGCATGGGACACATATCGCACGGAATGATTCGGCTCGATCGACTCGACCACTTCTCATGGCGAAAATACTCAGAATTGTCTTGGGAACCTACCTACGAATTGCGTTTACCCTTGAGAGCTGGATGTCTGCCTCCCCGCTCCCTTCTGACATGCCACTCAAGCTCTCCTTCGTTACGTGTAGCATCACGATCCCCAATCACGATTACGATTTCGTAGACATGTTGTTGTGCTTCACTGCCCGTACCGCTTTCTGATCGCGATCAAATCTCGCATGAACTTCGCCTCAGCCTGAAGCCTCCGAATCTGCTCTTCGACCCCCGCGACCATCTCCATGGTCAACTCCGGAAGCTGATAACCGGCAGGAACCGCCACTAGCTCTTCAATCCGGAGCCGAACCACCTGCTTCGTCTTCTTGGCCTCTATTGACTTCTTTGCCACCTTTGTCTTCTTCACCGGGGCTTTCTTCCCAGAAGGGGCCTTCTTGCTCACTGTGATCGCATCAGCGATCGGAGCCGCCACCAGCTTTTTTCCTCGTTTGCCGCTCAAATCCAACGATCCCTCCTTTCAACGGTCGTACACCCTCTAGAGCTTTTTAAGCTTGCGGATCGTCTTTGTCGTGCCCTTCGAGACGCGCAGGATGGTCATATCGGTCACGCCTGTTACTTTGGCGATGGCCGTTTTTGTGGCACCACTGGAGACCATTTCAAGAACGAGTTCTTGTGGACTTCGTGAAGCAGTTTTCATGATATTCTCCTGTAAGGTATAAGACGGCATGAGACTCCATACTATCCAATACCTTGACCAATTCCTGATCCAGTGCTATCATATTCGTAGTGATTGCATTTCAGTCTGAGGAAATCACGTAGTTCATCGATGTCGATATTGTAACGTCTGTAATCCGAAAACGAAACGACAATATTCAGCTTATCCGTGAACCTAGTTCCCGAACTTGTTGCCGCAATAAAGGAACTTGCAATGGTTTTTATCATTTTCTCTCGCGTCTCTTTGAGTCTGCCCGTCCCTGTACCGAGGACAGGCACATTGATTTGGCGTAGATCTCCCTGTGTCATGATCATTTCCCAGAGCTTGCCGAGACTCTGAAGAATGTTATCATAGCTTGTCGAGGCATTCCCTCCATCATTCATATCGGCTATAGCAGTCAAATAGGCATTCCTTGATCCCTTGATAGGAACCCTCAACGTCGTACCCATCTCATAGCGTACTGCATTCCCTTTCCTCTTATTTGCAAGTTGCTCAACTGGCTCAAGATGTTGCACCATCGGTCGCAATATATTATCGAGTTGGTTTGGCTGTGCATAGAATCTATTCGTGAATTGCCCTTGAACACTATTCTTAGCAATCAATCCGTCTTCAAACGACGTGTCAAGCGATGTGTTAAATGGTATGACAAGGTCACCATCACACTCAAACAGGTCTCCGATCATTAGCTGAACCTTCACATCGGTGTTTTTCAGAGTGTACTCATACCTTGTTTTTGGCCAATTCGTCTTCAGTACCCACAACGCACCGATGCAAAGCAGTGTCGTTGAATGTGATTTGAAGAACTTTGACGATGGTTCGGAAAAAAAACTTAACGGCTCAACCAGCATCCAGATGATACCAAAAGTGCCGAGGATTGCGTTAAGTGTTTTTGGTAGAGAGAACGCATACCGCCAGTAGTTCGCAGATAACACAAACTTGATTGTATTCATTACAGCCCCAAGCTGGTATACACCGAAGCGATGAAATAGCAAGGCCCTGCTTTCTTCTCACGGATCAATTGGGGACGCAAGTCGATCCACTCAGTCATAGCCTTCTCGATAATCTTCTGGTTGAAACTTACATGCAATACAGTCTCATCTCGAAGAACGGGAGGGCATTTCTCTTCGTCCATAGCACGTTTACCATTCAGATTTACTGCAATGATAGGGATTTCCTGTTTGATTGCTTGTTCAATCTCCCATTTAACAAATTTGTACAGAAATTGTGTTCGTTCTCCTACCAAGACAACGAACAACTTTGAATTGTTCAGTCTTTCAAGCAATCGCCGCTTTATAGTGTCCTCTGTGCTTGAATCGAGGGCCGTATTGATATCGTGGGCATCATAGAAATCAAACTCTTTGAAGAAATCGGTCTGATTGTGTTTCCACGCCTTCATCAGATAGTAGTAATGGATGTCATTATCCCCATCGAAGCATAGGTAGGTCTTGTTCTTGTACGCCATTTTTTTCCTTCTGAGTTGATTCCATGTTCAGAATATTTAGTTCAATCCAACAACGCTTTCACCAAGCAATCCCTCAAATCCGTGTAATACTGGATGTTGAGCTTGGTGATCATGTCGTCGGAGAGTTCGTTCAACTGCTTCCTTGCATTCAGCGGGATTAAGATTGTGGTCGCTCCCTTCTCCACGGCAAGCTCTGCGAGGTTCACTGCGTTGTAGACGAGATCGAGGGAGCCTCCGAGGTTCAAATGCCCCACGATGATGAGTCCTCCCTTCGTGCTCCGCTCCAGTAAGGAACTGCACAATGCGATGAGAACGCTCATTCCAAGGCCGCTACCGCTCTTAGATGCATCGAAGGAACGAAGCTGGACAGAGAACTCATGTGAGCGTGGATCGCGGTCACCGACAAGCTCCTTAGTCTTGCTGTAGAGATTCTGCTCAGCATAGCGGACGCTCTCTTGGAATTGGGGTGGGACTGGGCGGTTAAGAATCTTCACGCCGCTTCCCTGTCCCAGATTGACCTCGATCTTGTAAAGGCCAGCGGTATCGTCCTGCCCTCCTGTGCTCAGTGTCCATATCTGACCGGGCGGCTGGGGATCTTCTCCTATCGTGTTCTCGGAATGGATCTCAGGCGTGGCGACAAAGGTCTCGACTCCGTCCTCACCAATCCGGAAGCTGAAGTGCGTGTTGCGAAACTCAGCAGACCCGATCCGCTTCTGCTGTTCTTTTACGCGTCGGCGATATTCCAGTGCGATCTTGACGGCCCATTCAAGTAGCTCGTCGGAGATCGGCTCCTGCTGATCAGGTTGCATGAGCTTGAGAAGACCATTCAGCGTCTTGTTGACCGCTGTTGTGTCCCGTCCACTGAGGGCACCACCGAAATCCACACGAGGGAGCACGGACGAGATCCTGCTGACATCTCTAAGCCTCGTCCAGCACTCTGCAAGGAAGTCCGAGACCAGTCCGAAATGATCAGTGAAGTAGGTCTTGTCGAGCTTTGGGAAATCCCAACCGGGGATGTACGCGTGGATGCGATCCATGTACGCTGTGTCGTTCCGCATCTCAGGCGGCAGTGGCCCGAAGAGGTGTCCGACGCGTTGCTGGTGTTCGACATCCACCTCGAAGTTGCCCACAAGCACGATCCCCCCATCAGCACGAATCGGTTCCTTGCCTCTGGAGAACTCACCGGACTCCATGTATCCTTTCATGATGTTCACACCGTCCTTCTGATCGAAGGACACACCACTCACTTCATCGAAGCATACAACGTCATACTTGCACACCAGCCCACGTTCCCCTGTGCCAAGGTTGACGAACATCTTGGATACGGTCGTCTTGCCACCGCTCACGAGGTGAGCATACGGGGAGATCTGTTGGTAGATGTGGGACTTTCCTGTTCCACGAGGGCCAAGCTCGACAGCGTTGTAGTTCCTCTCGACGAAGGGGATCATGCGAACGAACACCGCGTTCTTTGCTCTTTCCGAAAGTGTTGATGGCTCCAATCCAATGCTTCGGATCAGGAAGTCCTTCCACTCCTCCAGCGAAAACAGCTTTCGTCCGTTGAACAAGATGTCGAGCACATTCCGCTGGGAGAGTTGGATCGGTCTGATGCAAACGATTCCGAACGGACGGCCACTGTTCTCCTGTGCGATTGCCGCATCATACTCCAGTTCGATCTCTGCGTAGAAACCTCCAGTGAGCATGCGGTCGTTCTCGTTGACCATCTCAGGAGAAATCCGAACCCTGTTCAGTCGCAGACTGGGCAGGTAAGCAATGTAGCTGTCCGTAGCGGCATCGAGCTTTGCGGTGATGATGTCGATGATCTTGATCGAGCCGTCTTCCCTTGCACGAGATTTGAAATATTCCTCTTCACCGGGACGAACCGTTCGATCCTGCAACTGCCTCTTGACGATCTCCAGCCCCTGCTGAATCTCCTTCTCGTCAACCGTCGCACAGTAGCGGCCAAGCAGAAACTCGATGACGTAGGTTGGCACCGGGTACGTCTTTCGGAAGGCCTCCAGCAGATCCTTTTTCACCACGTATCCTTCAAAGGCCTTCGCGGCGATCTGATCGATGTTGTCGAGTTTCATGCTATGCTCCTACCACTGTGGCTTTCTTGTCCATGATCCTTCCGTCCTTATCAAGCAAAACGAGAACGGCTGAATGAGCTTCGAAGGAGTCATCAGCCATCACGGTCACTTTGTTGTCTTCGACAGTCCTTGAAGGCGACAGGACGATGCTCGTCGATGGGTCGTTGTACTTCGTCCGGATGTCCAGAGTGTAGCCCGGACTGGCCTGTGCGGTCGTGACTCTGCACAGAAGATTCGTCCACTTGAAGTCTTCGATCTTCCCTGCAACACCCGCTCCTGCGACCTGTTCAACGGTGATCACAGGAATGAGGCACTCATGCAAAGAGATCCCACCGTGAGCGTACTCCTCTCCTTTGCGGAAGCAGGTAATACCCGGAGCGTAGGCGATGAAGACGCTTGGATTCCAACGCCATGGGAGGTGGAGCAGATCAGTGCTTGCACCTTCCTTGATGAGGGCACAGCGGCCCCACTTCGTCTCAGTCAGGTTCTTGTTGAGTTCAGTCTTCGGCAGTCCGTTGGGAAGGAGCAACCAGCCATGGTCTGTCACGATTCTTACACGCTTTGCACCCGCCTCGAATGCGACTTCGAGTGTTTCTTCAATCTGGTCGAAGAGTTCGTCGATTCGCTTCACGATGTTCGACTGCTCCTCATGACCGCTGGAATCGATCTTGCCGATCTCCTGCCAGTACCCTTTCTCCGGATTGATAACGGCTCCGGGAGCGAAGGGTTCATATCCCAGCGAAACCATTGCATCACGGAAGACACCAGTCTGCACATCCTTGCCGGTTTGCATCTGCGGCCTGAATTCGTTGCACATGCTCTCTTCATTCACGAGATGGTGCAACGGCATCACGTCGGGCTTGGATGTGGCAGTAACGCTTGGCATGCCCACCCAGTCGTCACGAAGCGTGACCTTGTACTTCGAACCGGTGATCCTCTCTACAAACTCACAGGCTAATTCATATCGGAACGCGTCCACGAAGAGGATGAACGGTTCAGTCTCATCCGCAGATTTCTGATTCTGAATGATCGCAGGAGTCTTCGCAAGGAGGGTCTGGAACTTCTCTGTGACGGATTCGAGCCATGGCTTGTAAAACAAGGCGATGATCGCCTTGACGGCATCCTTGTCCTTTTGTGCCTTCGTGCAAGCGAGTGCGTATCTCATGGCCCGGTCGGCACGGATACCGGAGCCGATGTAGAACTTCTTGATATCCTCAAGGGTCGTTGAAGGAAAGGGAGCAGAGCAAACCGATGCCATCTCGATCAAATGTATCAGCGCGTTAGCCAATGGTGCATTGCCAAGTTCACTCCACACCCATCGTGTCCGCACGCTATGTGGAGGGAAAAGAGCGCAGAGGCGATCCAATCCTTCCTTGTTGTCCAGTTTGGCGATTCCCGAAAGTGCCTTCCGCAAAGAATGCTCAGCCTCCTCATTGGTCTGCGGCCAACTTTCTTCTGGGATCGCAAACATGCCGACACCCATATCATACGGCTTTGCCAGTCGAAGGAGAGCTTCCAGTTCAGGGTATCGGTTTGGTGCCGAAGCGTAGAGTTGCCAGACTTGCTTCCAAGCATTCTTCTGCGAACCAAGCTTGAGTACAATGTCACGGATGTTCTTCTGGTCAGGTTCAAACTCAAATCGCGTCCGGCATATTTCTCTGAATACTTCCCGTTTCTCTGCTGGAAGTGTCTGTAAGAAGGCATCACCATGACAGACCCACTTTAGCACATTTGACACTGCATCGGGAAACATGACACTATTGAGGAAATCCGCGTTGACAACACCGGGGTAATGCAGAGTTGAGTCCTCAAATATGTACGGAAGAGCCTGAATCAAAGCCTCCTTCGTGGCTGTATCCTGTGCCACCTTGAGACCAAGACCAGCGAGTGCGTTCTCCATGAAGGCCAGCACAGTCCACTCACGTCCATTGACATGTGTGAACATGGTGCCGGTGTACTGGTACTCGACGAGAGGCTGGAGTTCCATGCCAACCTCGGAGACTCTTCTTAGATCATTCTTCGTAATCGCTGGGAGGTAAATAACCGGAGTATCAGAATTCTTCCAGTTTGCCTCTGGAAGTTGCCGAGCGACCATGCACTTTATCCAGTTTGCAGGGCCGGTCAATGTAGCGGGGTCGTAGTCGCCGTAGGTAAGGAAGGCAGGAATGTTGCTCTTCAGAGTTGGTACAACGGAATACCATTGCGAGTCCGGATCAGGCCAGAGTATGACCTCCGGCTTCACCATGACATTGCCATTGTGCTTAAAAGCATTTTGTAATGTCTCAAGGACAGATTCAAGAAGAGTTTTCATTTCTTCTTCCTCTTCTCTCTCGCCAGTCGCTTCTCTGCAAGTGTCAAGTGCCTGTCATTGTCTCGAATCTCGCCCCAAGGTGAACCGGGAGGGTTTTTGCCCCGGTCGATACCGTACTTGATCTTGACCATCTTTCTGAGGATACCAGCCTCGATGAATGGACGTACATTAATTCGAACACCATCGTTCAGATCTGGCTCCCACCCGATGGGTTGTTCGTGGAGCGGCTTCCAACGTACGAAGATGTCATATGGAGGCTCTCCCTCCAATATCAGCTTCAGTGTATCTTGGAGCGTGATTGCGGCGACTACAAGGCCCTCTGCACCGCTCTCCCCAGCCTTCACCTTCGATAGGCATTGACGAATCCAATCACCTAAATAACCATAGATCAGCTTTTGTAGATTTTCTTTGTCAAATTTGTGGTAGTTGACAAGTACACTGAACCCATCCTTCCGACCATCCCAGATATGCCAGACGAATGGTCGATTCTCGAATAGTTTACAATGCCCTTCAAAGAACTCATCACGGAGCCATTGCTCAAGCGAGGACTTCTTCGAACCCTCTAGCTGTAACAGTCTTGATATCGAAGTGTGATCCCAAGCCTTTTCGTATATTACCCTCGCATACTCTCGTACTCTATCTGATGCGGGATGTTCACCGTTGACTGAAGGGATACAAACAATACCATCACTGTCTGATAAGTGATCATACTGCTTGATCTTTGCCGCCAGTTGTAATCCATCTTCTGACAGTTCCATCTTCGTATCATTTTCTGCAGGGAATCTATATCCCATGATTCTTGCTATACTTAGCTGAAGAGGATGATCTGAATGGGCCGGATGACCATGAAATAACCATTGCGTTGGGTCTGAACTGAAAGGCTCTGGAAGCCCTTTTGGATACTTTTCTTCTGCAATCTTTCTGTAGTATTCATACTCAAAATGAACTTTTACCAGAGTAGTATTAGTGACATTGAGCTTTTTATCGATCTTTCGTATTTCATCCAAATATGCAGAAGAGGAACAGAACTCCCATAATGCTGGTAAATATGCTTCGTCGTATGGCAATAATACCGAGGTATTGTTATCAAACAATTCCCCATAATACAATGTACACGGGAGCGAGGTCATTTGAGAAATAGCAATGCCTTTTTTTCCCCAAGCTTCCTTACCTCGAAAAGTCGCTCCATCTTGACAGACTTCAGTCATTGTACCATGCCCATCTTCCCAAAACAAAATCATACTCTTGCCACCGAAGAATTTCGTTTTCTCTACGGTGCCCTGCTGGTATTTCCATCCACTGCAGATGGGATATTGCTCCCAAAAACTTTGCGTGAATCTCGGCTTGTCACTTGAGGCTATTCCTTGCCATGCATTTGAATAAGTCGCTAATACTATACCCGAAGATTGTTCCTGAAATAGGATTCTGGCATCAGGGTTTTTCAACAGTTCCGACTGCTTAATCTTGTTTATCTCATATCCCAAGAGCGACATCGCCTTGTCATCTGCGTCCTTGACATCAGATACATCTATCCCCACAATGTGATGATCATTCGGAGGAGCACTCTTCGAAACCACCAGCAATATCGCCTTGACGACCTCCCCTGTAATCTGTCGGAATGCACCCGAACCAAGGATCGCTATTGCATTAAAAGATATTTGCTGGAGCAGGTGTATTCTAAGTTTGGCATAAGTAGTCAGAAAGAGCCAGTTTTGAGGTATCACGCAACTTGCAGTTCCTCCTACTGCGGTAGCCTTGAGAACTCTTTCCAAGAAGACCGTCGACAGATCCTTTTTCGATCTTTCGAAGTGTTCAGAACAATAGTCGGATAAAATGTCATCCTGTTTTCCTTTAACGAGATAAGGAAAATTTGTGATGTGAAGCGTGTACTGTCGAGAAAGAAGAACTCCAGCTTTTGCGATTCCAGATGCGACAACGCCACGCTCCATCAGGCCTTGATCGTTTTCATGATCGAGTGCCCTCGCCATAATCGGCTGTAGTTCCTGAATACTCGCAGTAAAGGCATCAGGTATGATTGTTGATGCATCAAGCAAACTCCCAAGCTCAGGTGCTAATTGGAAATGCTCATAAAGCACTGCCATTCCGTTTTCAAGCCGTGCTCTTGTGTCAGAAGGGCTGACTTTCTCGACAAGTTTTTGCCATTCCTCCTTTATTCCTTTGGGTGCAACACCGCTACAGGCCAGATTCATTTCCGGTAGCTCTCTGTACCCACCACAGAATTTCCATGCCGCAAGTGCGAGATTGAATGCGGCGAGTTGAGTACACCGAGGATCAATTTCCAATCCGTGGATGTTCTCTGCAATAACCCTGTCTGTTGCGGTTTCTGCTGATAATCCTTCTTCATGCATACGAAGCCGTACGAGTACGAGAAATACGGCAACGACAATATGTCCGCTCCCCATACAAGGATCTATAACTGTAAGCGAAGCACTCTTGTCAGGCCAACCCGGATAGCTTCCTGCCGCAGGGATGCCACCATCCAGCAGACGAAGATATTCGAATTTTACGGGAGGAGTCAACCCTTTATTGCGACTTACCCACCATGCACCAATTGTATTATCGATAAGAAAGTGAACCATGTATGGTTCAGTGAAAAGCTGAGTCACAGCAGGCAATTTCTCGCCGTCAATTTTATCTCCGCTTGCGTTGATTATCGCTTTCGCATCGCTCTGCCAGAATTGATACACCCAACCCAAGGAGTCATCTGCCGTGAAGATTGCCGAATCGACCTCGTCCAGAATCGATTCGAGCTTGATCCTATCATTTGTCGCAAATCGAACCTGTAATACTGGATCATTCGGCCTGAATATCGCAGGTAGCATCTGCGATGCGAAGGATGAAGCCACATCCCATTTGTCTTCCATCCCCATTTCAGATGCCAATTCTTCGCAATCCTCCATACTGACAGGAACTCCATCGGGATGCATCAAGAGGTGATTGGCCTCCAAAAACCGGGCGAACAGCATCTTGTGCCAATATTCGTAGGAGAGTTCGTTTACGAGACGATCAATAGTATGAGAGTCATCATCCAGTACATCCCCCAACAGCCTTGCTTTGTTACGCAACTGCTCCCTGAGATTCATCTGCTCTGGAGTCAGACTGGGATACGGATTTCTTTGATCCACTGAGAGAGAGATCAAGGCGTTTTGAGCACCAAGCTCAGCGGCCTTCCGTGCGGCTACAACTGCCCTTTCCAAGCTGTTTCTCTGCTGAGTGGTCAGGTATGGCATGCTATCTCCTAATGCGAATCAACGAAGTGCACTTATTTCAAAATTACGGTCTTCCCCGATGACACGAGGTTTTCAAGCTTGGTTCTCAATGAAGAGAGGTATTCCTCGATCTCATCAACTGACGAGAGCGTCTTTCGTTCTAGAACCAAGGTCTCAGCCGTGGGACGTGTAATCCAGATCGCCTCCTCAAGGGCAGACTGGAACTGAGACTGGAGTGCGGCAATTTTTGTCTCCCAGAGCGGAAGCGAGGTCTGCCTTAGCTGGTTCAGAAGTCCGTGTGCATCCAGCGGCTTGATTTCAGGCTTCGTGAGCAATTGGTTCTGAGCTAAAATCAGGTGCTTCTGCTCCGGGGTTAGTGCAGTGAAATCCGTACTTGCTTGCAAAGCCTCCATCCTCTGATCGTAGGCAGAGATGTACCTTTCCTTCAAGGCGTTGAGTTCATTTTTCAGCTTCTCAACAAGCTCATTAAGCTTTGGTGCAACAAGATCTGGAGTTTGGAATAGAAGCCTGTCCGTAGAGATCGCCTCAATTTCCTCTTTCAAAGTTTCGAGGTCGGGTGAAGCTGGTGCAAATTCGACAAGAGCGGAGAGAAGCTCCCAAAGCGGGAGCCTTTCCTTTACGAGCTTCGCCTTCTCCTTCAAGTCGTGCCATTTGGTCTTCAGGTCTTCCTGCTCTTCCAGTATACGGAGCAGACGTTCATTTCCGTCCAGATTCTGGATGTCCTTCAAGAACTGCGTCCCCAGAGGTTCCGGCTTCGGTGCTTCACCGCTGATTTCCCCAGCAAGCCCCATGAGAGCATTCAGGAACGTGTTCGAATGCAGGAATTCCTCATTTGGTTTGCATGATATCCCGGCTATGAGGTATAACTTTTTCAGATCAATTTTGTTTTGGACTGTTAGAGTATGCTTTTCGCGTTTGAAAATGGCATTCGATATGGTAGAATGATTCAGGTTCAGTTCCGGTGTCGAGATGTGCTCCGTATTCCTCAGCATAATAAGGATCGTGTCGATGGCATCCTGACTCCATCCATACGGTGATTTCATGAACTGACTGCGGAAGTCCTTTCCCTGCCGCTGGCTGTTACCCAAGAACCGCATGATCTCGATTGCGACCGGGTGATCCTTTGGTTCTCCAGTCCATCCGATCTTCTTCAAGGCATCCGGATCGCCTCCGATGGCACTCGTCCAAGCTTTATCCCAGTCCTTCTCATCACCCACATTTTTGAACTTCGGGAACTGCCTGTCGGCAATGCTGTTCAACGCGTCTTCGATGTTGTCACGGATTGAACCTGCCACGACTGGCACTCCTCCAGCCAGATAGACGGTTGATTCACGGCAGACCTTGTCGATCAGTTCATCGATGGCGATGGATGCCAGTCCCTTTCGAGTCTCCATCGCCTTCTGTGCCTGTTCACCTTCAGGAGACGTTGGCATCCCCATCGACTGTAAGGTCAGATTCGAAGCAAGAAACTTCACGATCTCGCTTCGAAGTTCGCTGTCGCGGTTCTTCTCCACGAACGCGTATGCAAGTGGAGCATCATTGCCTTCGGAACGGATCTCATTGAAAACTATGGTATCATTCTCAAACCAACCATCGCGAATCCACACGTGGAGGCGTGTATCCGTATTTGGTCTTTCGCTCTGCCCCCAGATCTCAAATTCACGCTTGAGCTTCGAACCTCCATGCAGGATACTGATGGTCTTCGTCTTGTCGTTGAAGAATCGCAGAATGCGTTCTCTTCTCAGTTGATGGATCTGATCATCACCAGAGTTACCGATCTTCACTGCATGGCCGGTGTACTCCTTTTCCCACGCCGCTCCAACCTTGGTTTGGAGCTTGTATTCGTCATCGATGGGCATCAGAAGCTTCTCTTCCACAAGCGCGGCGATTGCGTCCTTCACCTTCCTCCTGAATCCATCCGAAGCTTTGTTCAGATTCTTGATCAGCAGGTCAGCAATCGTATTCGCATCAGACTTGAGTCTACCGCCTGCGAGATCCTGCGGAAGCTGATCGATTAGAAAGACGCAGGCCAAGATCCTGCTCTCCAGAACCCCGTCTGCACCTTTACTCTTGCGAGTCTCGATCAGATTGTTCGTTTCATTCAACAGAAGTGCGTTCTGGAGAAGCTGTTGTTGTTTCTGTTCGAAGATGAAGTCCGCTGGGATGACGGTGCCGAGTTCCTCATCAGCTACCCGCTTGATAGATTCATCGACAATACGCAACAGGCTCCGAAGCTGTCCGGAAGTCCCGGCAGTATCGATCACCTGCAAGATTTTCTTCCAGATCTTCCTTGTCGAAGGCATCATCGGATAGTCTGCAACGAGTGTCGGTCGATCTGAAACCAGATATCCGAACGTCGTTCCAGACATGTTCCGCTGGATTTCACCAAGAACGCTTTCGATCTTTGCATCAATCTGTCCGACGACTGACGGCTTCTTCTCCAGCACCGTTTTTCTCGTCACCGTCTCGACATCTGAATCGGAAAGTGTGACCTTCACCGTGAAGCGTTCTTGAAGGGGCTGGAGAAAGGGTGTCTCCGATAGAGCATTCTGCCCAGTGCCTACCAGAAGGAATTTGCCTTCAAAATTCGAACACACCGCTTCAGCGAGGTGTTGGATATCATTCGTTCTGTCGCCATCACCTCCGATAAACTGCTGAACTTCGTCGAGCACAATGATCGTGCACGGTATGCCCTTTTTGAAGAAGAGCGGTAGAGCTTCGTCGCGGATCGTCTCGATAAGCTGTTGGTGGCTGATCTTTGACGGACTCACAAATTGGGCTTTGAAGACCTCTTTGAGTTTCGCCTCACTCTCAGCGAAGTCAGGCCGCACTTGCAGGATCGCCTTGTGAAGTGCTGACGACACGTAGAGTTTCTTGCATTCCTTCTTGAAGTCCTTTCCCTGTGCATTCACCAGAGCTTCCACGTCTTCATACAGCCCTTCCTGCATCAGCCAATGGACGAACTTGAAGTGGTGGTATTGCGAAGGGAGACCAAGTGCGTTGAGGACAAGCTGGAGGAAAGAGTACCTGATATCGTCTGCCGGAAAGTCCTTCAATGTGCCCATCACCGCCAACCGCCCGATCAGCTTCTGCTTCCGATCAAGTTCGATGAGGAGATCGTTCACATCCTGAGGCAGGGCTTTGATCGACCGTGCTGTTTCACCGTTCGGAAACTTGAAATCTTCCCACAGATAGCTGAGCATCTTCACCAGATGCGACTTCCCACTTCCAAAGAATCCGCTGACCCACGCCGCTGGCTGTTTCGGCTGATCAATGTGCTTCAAATACGTCGAGAGGATTCTCTGGAAACCACTCTGGTACTCTCCCTCGCACACGAACGTGCGAAGCTCATGGCGAATGACCTTCAGGCCTCCTTCATCCCTCGCTGTATTGACTTCCACGACACCATCGTTCAGAAGGTTGTTCTCATCAGGGTTCAGCGTGAAAAGTTCTTTGTTCTTCATGACAATCTCAGTTATGCGGTGATAGGACGGGCCAAGTAACTCCAACCGTCTCTCGCATCGAGAAGTCGGTAGTGGTTTGCCTCAAATTCTCCGGGAAAGAACACAAGCATTCTTCCATCGAAATCCTTGTGACAACCGTTCAGGACATCGGACAATCGAACGAAGCCGAACAGTGATGAGACATCCCTGACTGCGATCACGGTGTTCTCATCCTGAGATGCTTCAGCGAGTTGGCTCTTCAAGTACTGAATCGCGAAAACTCTGAAGTCGTCATCAAGCTGATCCAGCATGTCAGCGGGATCTTCGAAGTACGCTTCCCTGTCCTCATGAGCCGACATCCACTCAGGGAAGCAGAGCTTCATGCTCACACATGCCCATCGTCTGCCACTTTTACGTGTGGCGTTCTCGAAATCTCCGATCCGGAGATCCATTTTGCGTTGCTCTGCTGGGTCGTACACCAAGAACCAGACTCTCTCCTTTCCGGAGAGACGCTCTGTCCAAGGCTCTGAGAGCACACCCTCGTATGCTTCGAGCAACTGATCAATCTTCGATGGCATCGATTCCCATCCTTATCAAAAGATTCCTGAAAGACACTGTGGTCACGCTCCCGGAATACTGGTAGTGTAACAAATCCCGCTTTGCGGCCTCGAAGAGCAAGTTCCTGAGATCCTGTTCGTTGAGATCAAGAGCCTTCACCGTCGGACTTTTCAAGAGATAATCGCCACGATGTCCGTCGAGATACGAGAGCAGTACTGCAAACGCAACCACGCGATACGACGGAGATATTTTTGTTCTGATGTTCTTCACTTTGCCGACGATGTATCCAGCCTGCTTCCAAGAACTGGCAATGTTCTGAGCGAGAGATCTTCGCGTGTTCGGCGTGAATTGCTCCGGATGAGAGGATTCAATGTTCTGTTCCAAGTTCTCAATGGCTACCTTCTCTCCATAGTTGGTATCGAGGACGACTGGGGCACTCTCGTTGAGGAGGTAGTCGCGATTGCAAGCCAGTAAGAAGGCCAGCACAGGTCGATCTTCTGGTTCAGATAATGCCCAGAAGTACTTGAAGCATCGAAACGGGAGGTAATCCAGATCGAAGGTGTAGAGCTTTGTGAGAAACCCCGTTGTCTTGTCCTGATTTGACTTTGTTCTCTTTCCAGCGATGTTCTGCTTCAGCGAATCAAGGTAACTGTCATCGGATATGGCGAAGTCCATCACCTTCGCGAGTTCAGCGAACATGATGGTACGAGAGGTGTGGACGGTGATCATATCCACTGATTCTACTATCTCAGGCCGAAGCATCACAGCATTCATTTTCTGCAACAATCGCATTGATCGGATTATGTACTATATGCCATGCCCTCTCGTACAACTCATCAAATGTGATAATCTCCGGGTGACGGATGTTTCTACGAAACATTTCAAACGATGAGTACTTCTCCTCATTTGTGCCGTGTTCGCTCTTGAATTCCGAAAGCGAACCGATTAACAAGACAGACTTCGGCTCATACAAGAATATCTCCTCACCAGTAAGTTCGCCTTCGTCAGAAGTAATTTGGACTTTGGTTTGAATATTGCGAATCGATTTATGAACGGCTCTCTGCACTTGAGCTATTCCACCAGCGAGTTCTTCGCCGACTGTCCAACTTTCTCTCCTGTACGGAACCGTTGTATTTTTCAACAATCTCGTGTTGTGTGTTTTGATTTCTCCGAAGCAAAGCGAACTTACGATACCTCTCGTCTTCATGAATAGATCTGCTCTTTTCCCATGGCTGAATACATCGGTTCCTACAATCACTTGTTCAAGCTTTTTCCCTTCAAGTGGGGAGTTGAAAATGAAGTTCAGCCCATAGCCCAAGATCCATGTGTTCTCCTCGAAATATTTTTGCCATACGGATTCAGGGCCACGTACACCAAGTCGCATACTTTCCGCTTCGAAGTACTCGTCATCGTGCAATAGCTGATCGTATTTTTGTAACTGCTCTTTTCGATAGCCTAATGTTACAACATCGTTGAATTTGAGATCGCTACGCTGTATTTCATTGACGATTTCCATTACTTCCGGATTGCGATATAGTAGCGTTGCGAACTGATCCTTGCTGAGGATTATCTCTTCCAAGTACGCATCGTCGAATTTTCTACTTTCCGATCCAGTGATAGGAATAATCGCAATATTACGAATGAAATTGAACAGCCTATTGATTTCTTCTCCAACGAAGCTGAAACTAACTTGGTGAGGATTCCCATTCTTTGTTGTATATCTCTGAAATTGAAGCGTGAATATCCTCCTCGAATCTTCATAAAACTTTGCTACGACTTCTTGTCGTTCAGTCGGCGATACCCTGATCACCAACTCTTTTCCTTCTTTAGCGAAAACGTGATTTTCTCCCTCGAATACTTTCGATATAATCCGGATCGGCCCGTCGATATCAACAACCTCATCAGATCCAGATGACGGTTGCTCACGCATGCCGAGAGCCTTGCTCAGATAGACTCTATCAGTCCGCTTATTGCGATGGAACTCATATCCACTCGGAATGTCAGCTTGGTCAATCTCTATCATGGAATGCTACCCGTTGTTGTAGACTCAGCATGCTTCTTTCGCAACACCATACTCTTTCCCAAAATCCGCACCCACATCCACGCTCGGATCGATCCTTTGCCAAAAGCAGTACATCCAAGCAATCGCCTCCAGTCCGATGAAGCACCGCTCTGGAACCCCAGCAAACCGGTACCGCTTAACCGAACTGCTCGTATCAAAGCCCTGCCTTCCAGCCAATGCAAGTTCGAACCTGACCTCTTGAATCTGGGCATCGTTCAATCCAGTGATTGACAACTCAGAGGCCAGAGGGACTGAAGAGTCAACCGTCTCAGACTCGATCACTTCAGCGATCGGCTTGTTGGCCTCGCTGTACTCTCCCTGTTCCTTGAAATGCAATATCCAATGGCTCTCGATCTCGGAGATCTCGTCACAGAACAGGCCTCCGGTGCCTCTCGCTTCCGGGATCGAGTCACATCCCCTGTACTGCTGGCCCAGAGAACGAACCGGCTCAACCTCCGAAACTGATGCGTCTGGGAAGAGGTGTTCAAGCACTTCAAGGGCCAGCGGAACGGGCATTCAATTCCTACTTTTGTGACGACGGTACGTCGGTGGTTCAAGTTCCTTCAGCGTCATGTCTCCCCGACCAGTTTGATCCATCGGGTTATGTCGGGTAACTGTAGCTTTAAGGTACGACGTGGCGAGAACATTTGGAAGTTCGATTCGGACAACGGTCCTACCAAAATTGGAATGTCAGGGTATGCACTCAATAGAAATATCAGTAGAATGTTTCATTTATGAATCCAGACAGAGGAAGATTCCAAGGACAGCGAGGACGAGGGGTCTGGCCAGGACAGCGAGGGTTAGGTGGTTTGGGGGGATGAGACCAACTCACCAGAGGAGCGATTCGCGACCTAATTTATCCGGTCCACGGACCCGGGTCCATATACACGGGTGGTGAAACGTGGTCGGGGACAACGGCATGCAGTCATATTCTGGGCATTAGTATGACGGTGATCTTATTCCTTTCCTTTCCACCGTAAACCACAAGAGCGCGGAAATTGCTTTCCATGCTCTTGTTCTGATCGAGAAGTTGAAGCTATCTCAAGGCCCGGGGATTATTGACCTCCCGTTAAAAAGCGCGCTCGCGGAGATTCCAAATGATCGCGCAGTACCACCATCTACCGATGAAAATACATCTTGTACTCGAAGGGATGGGGCATCGTGGCGATGGCGTGGGTTTCCTCCCGCTTGGTCTTGATCCACTGCCGGATGAGAGGCTCGGGAAAGACGCCGTCGCGCATGAGGAACTCGTGGTCGGACTCGAGAGCGTCGAGAGCCTCATCGAGATTGCGCGGCAGAAAATGCACATTCGATTTATCGAAGACGTTGGTGTCGAGGGGTCCGTAGCCCTCGTGCGTCGGATCGATGCGATTCTGAATCCCGTCGATGCCAGCCATAAGCATGGCGGCCAGCATCAGGTAGGGATTGGCCGTGGCGTCGGGGGGACGGTATTCCATGCGGGTTTGCAGCGGGTCGTAGACGTAGCTGGGAATGCGCACGGCCGAGGAGCGATTGGCCTGCCCGAAGGTGATGGCCACCGGAGCTTCGAAGCCCGGCACCAGACGTTTGTAGCTATTGGTGGACGGGTTGGTGAAGGCGGCCAGGGCCGGAGCGTGTTTGAGCAGTCCCCCGATGTAGAACATGCCCAGCTCGCTGAAGTTGGCGTAGCGCCCCGCTTCGTAAAAGATGTTGCGTCCTTCCTTCAGCAAAAACTGATGCACGTGCAACCCGCTGCCTGCCTGCTTGTACATCGGCTTGGGCATGAAGGTGATGTGGAGTCCCTTTTCCTGGGCCTGGCTGAGCAGGATGTACTTGGCCATCATGATGTTGTCGGCCGTCTTGAGCAGGGGCTCGAAAAAGACCTCGATCTCCTGCTGTCCCCTCTCCCCCACCTCATGATGGTGATACTTGACGGGAATGCCCGCCTGCTTGAACAGGGCGCAGGAGGCGTCGCGGAAGTCGTCGTAGAGGTCGAAGGGTCCGCAGGCATGGTAGGCGTTTTGAAAGAATTCCTCGTCATGCTCGACGTAATAGTAGGAGGCCGCCGTGCGGGTGTCGTAGGACACCTTCGAAAAGATGTAGTACTCGAACTCGGGGCCCCACATCGTGGTGTCGGCGATCCCGAGGGAAGCGAGCAACCGCTCCGCATGCCGAGCCACGTAGCGGACGTCCTGATCGAAGCGGGTTCTCTGCTCATCGGTCAGAAAGACGTCGGTGAAACAGGTGAGCGTGGGACGTTCGCGAAACAGATCGATCTGCACGGTGTCGAGATCGGGCTTCTGCACCATGTCGCTGCGCTCCACCTTCGCGAAGCCGTAGCTGGAGCCATCGAACCCGACCCCCTGGTCCATGAGCCGCTCGAGAATGCCGTCATGCACGGGGAGCGTGATGTGGTGAAGACGACCGACCAGGTCGACGGTCTTCAAATCCAGGAATTCAATGTGCTTGTCGATGATCAGTTGCTGAACCGAGGCAAGGTCCTGACTCATAGAAGAACCTCATAGGTGTGACGAAGGATGGCCGGTACTCCGGCACGGACCGGCAAACTAGCAAACTCGGGCCTCTTCTCAAACCACCGGGTTCCGCCTGGCCCGACGCGGCCCTCCTCGCGGCCCGGGCCCGCTCTTCCAGCCTCCCATCACTATCGCGGGCGGCCCGTTCGCGACCTTCCGGTGAATGTTATTCGCAAAGATTCCGTACCTTCCTCGGGATGAAGAAGACAAGCACGTGGGCATCATGAGCGTACAAACCATACTGTGGATCGTGTTCGGGGGAGTGGTGATCCTGCTGCTCGCCCTGGATCTCGGGGTGTTTCAGCGGAAGAACAAGGAAATCTCGATGCGGGAGGCCTTCGTGTGGACAGGCATCTGGATCGGGGTCGCGCTTCTGTTCTGGCTCGGCATCATGATCGTCGAGGGCCACGAACCCGGCATCAACTTTCTCACCGGGTATCTCGTGGAAAAAGCCCTCAGTGTGGATAACCTGTTCGTCTTTCTCATCATCTTTTCCTACTTCGGGATCCCCTCTGAGTACCAGCACAAGATTCTATTCTGGGGCATCATCGGGGCCCTCATCACTCGCGCGATCTTTATCTTTCTCGGTATCGCGTTGATTTCGTATTTCCACTGGACCATCTACATTCTCGCCGCGTTTCTGGTGTACACGGGTCTGAAGCTGATCAAGAAATCGGATAATGATGTGGAGCCGGGGCGCAATCCTCTCATCCGCTTCGCCCAGCATCTCATTCCGGTGACGTCGGACATGCACGGAGGCCGTTTCTTCTCGCACGAACAGGGCCGGCTTGTCGCCACTCCTCTGTTTATCTGTCTGATCGCGATCGAAAGCACCGACGTGGTGTTCGCCACCGATTCGATTCCCGCGATTCTCGGCATCACCACCGATCCCTTTATCGTGTACAGTTCGAACATTTTCGCCATTCTCGGATTGCGGGCCCTGTACTTCGCTCTCGTCGGTTTCATGAAACTGTTCCGTTTCCTGCACTACGGATTGGCGGGCATTCTCGTGTTTATCGGCATTAAAATGCTGCTGATGGATCTGGTGAAGATTCCGGTGTTCCTCTCTCTCGGCGTGGTGGGACTCATCCTTGGCATTTCCGTCGCCCTCTCCCTCCTCATCAAGCCGGCGGAGGAGACCTCCGCTTGATTATCCACGGTCCAGACCGTACTTTTCGCCCGGTATGCATTGCTCACGAGTTCACAGGTAGTCCTATGCCCGAGATTCAGCCCTGGCCCGAAGACAGCATCGAGAAAATCGCCTATCGCGTGGTGGACGATCTTCCCTTTCGGGAGATGAACGACAAGAACCGCATGGGCTATCATGTGTACCTCTACCTGAGCAAGCAGTACCCATCCTTGCCCGAGGCGATTCGCGTGGCGCAGGCGCGCATGTCGATCAGTACCGAAGAAGCGACCCGCCTCATCATCGATCGCCTTCGTGCCGAAGGGATCGATGTGAAGGAATGACCGCCACTTCGCCTGACTCTCTCGAAGACCGATTGAGAGCGGAACACCGCTCCTGCCCGCAATGCGGGTATGGTATTGCCAATCCCCTGACCGATCGCTGCCCGCGGTGCTACACAGCTATTCCTCGCATGGAACCCGGATGCGGATCCTGCTCCCACCAGGGATCCTGCGAATTCAAGATCGCTTTCGACCGCGCACCCCGGATGAGTTCCCCGCGCTCCCCGAGCTCCCCGAGCTCCACGAATTCCCGGAATCACGCCCCTGCCTCCCCGGCCGGAACAGACACAAAGGAGCAACCATGAGCATCAAAGAGACCTTTCACGGAGACGTCGCCCTCATCACGCCGAAGGGAGCCCTTCTGGGTGACGAGGAAACCGCGGCCCTTCGCGATAAACTGCACTCCCTGATCGGAGACGGCTTTCTGAAACTCGTGCTCGATGTGGGTGCGATCACCTGGGTCAACAGCTCCGGACTCGGCACCCTCATCTCGGCCCTCGCGGCAGTGAACAAAGCGGGGGGAGATCTGCGCATCGCCAACGTCACGGAAAAGATTCAGAGTCTGTTTCTCATTACTCAGCTGACCAAGGTGTTCAAGACCTACGATACGGCCGAGCGGGCCATTGCCAGCTATCTGGTCGAGCCCATTTCGGGCAGTCCCCAGGACTGATCCGGCAGCTCCCATGAGACAGGCCCTCATCGTCTTTTTCGGAGGTGGGATGGGCGCCGTTCTTCGCTTCCTCCTGTCGGGATGGATTCCCCTGTGGGCAGGGACGCGGTTTCCCTGGGGCATTCTCCTCATCAACGTGCTCGGATGCCTGGCCATTGGCCTTCTCTCCGCCATCGGAGAGTATCGTGTGAATCTGGATCCCGAACTGCGCATCTTTCTCACGATCGGACTCCTGGGAGGATTCACCACCTTTTCGACGTTCAGTTACGAAACCCTCGCGCTGCTTCGGGATGGCGATCTCCTGCTGGCGAGTCTGTACGTGGCAGGATCCGTGGGACTAGGTCTTGGCGCCACGGCCCTGGGTTTCATCGTCGGCAAAGCCTTCTGAAGAGGTTTCCATGAAACTACACGGTGACGGCACCCTCCTCCGCATTTTCCTGGGAGAGCTCGACCGCTCGGGCCACCACACCCTCTACGACACCATCGTATCGGAAGCGCGAAAAGCGGGATTGGCGGGAGCCACCGTGCTGCGCGGCATCGAAGGATTCGGGGCGCGAAGCCGGGTGATTCACAGCTCCCGCATTCTTCGCCTTTCCGAGGATCTGCCCATCGTCGTCGAAATCGTGGACATCGAATCCCGGATTCAGGCTTTCCTTCCCACCGTGGATCGTCTGTTCGAAGATGCAGGGTGTGGAGGAATGGTGACTCTCGAACGCGTTCAGATCATCAAATACACTCCAGGCGCCGACGTTCCCGCAGACGCCTGAGGGCGCGGAAGACCGCGCTCCCGACGTCGTGTTCCCGGTATGTCGTTATAGAATGAAATCCGTGGACAGAAAGGTGGAACTGTGTCCGCGTACGATCTGCCGCACAATGTCCTTGCTGGCCGCCGTGTCCCGTGCCGCCACTACGGCGCGAATGGAAAAGGCGCGAAGGGCATCTTCTACAGAGCGGGTGCCCTCGGCTGAATCCTTGCGGCCACTGAAGGGAAATATGTCGGGCCCCCGCTGACATTTCGTGTTGAGATTCACCCGGCACACCTGATGGACCAGAACATCGATCATGGCCGACAGGATGTTCGGATCCCGACCGAACAGGCTGGCCTGCTGTCCGTATTGGCTGGCACTGATGTGCGCGATGGAGTCCTCCGGCTCCCGAAAGCGGGCGATCGGTACGAGGGGGCCGAACTGCTCTTCGTGAAAAAGGCGCATGGTGGGAGTCACTCCATCCACGACGGCGGGGGCCATGAGGGTCCCACGGCACTCCCCTCCTCCCGGGTTCACGATGCGCGCTCCCCGTGCGATCGCATCATCGAGCAAGCCTCGCACATAGTCCACCCGCTCCTGATCCGGCAAGGGGGTAATGGTTACCCCGTCCTGCCACGACGGACCCTGACGCAGGGCTGAGACCGCTTCCACGAATCGAGAGAGGAAGTCCGCATGGCAGTCTTCGTGCACGAAGAGCATTTTCAGGGCCGTGCACCGCTGCCCATTGAAGGCCAGGGCTCCCATCACGCATTCCTTCACCGCCGTGTCCAGATCGGCGTCGGCGAGAATCACGGCGGCATTCTTCGCTTCGAGGCCGAAGATGCAGCGCAGACGGGTGGGCTTGGGATGAAGGGATTTTAGATGGCCGGCTACGGCGCTGGTCCCGATGAAGGCCAGAACATCCACCTTTCCGGAACGGAGAAGCGGACGGATGACCTCATCCCCTTCCCCGTACACCGTGTTGACGACACCGGGAGGAAAGGCGTCGCGAAAGGCATCGAGCAGATGAGCGTACAGAAGCGCACCCCGCTTTGGCGGCTTCATCACCACGGGATTGCCCATGACCAAAGCGGGGATGAGGGTGGTGAAGGTCTCGTTGAGGGGATAGTTGTACGGTCCCATACAGAGCACGATGCCCAGCGGGGTGCGGCGGATCTGAGCGAGGATGTCGGATTTCATCACGAAACGCGAGGCCACCCGGTCCATCTCTTTTACCGCGTCGATGGTGTCCATGATGTAGTCGATCGTGCGACGAAATTCCATCCGCGATTCCTGCCAGCTCTTCCCCACTTCCCACATCAGGGAGCGTACGATGTCCTCTTCCCGTTCCTGCATCCTCCACGCGAGATCCTCGATGCTCCGAATGCGATCGGTGATGTGCATGCGGGGCCAGACGCCTCGACCCCGGTCCCAGGCCCGCTCGGCGGCAGCCAGGGCACGCAGGGCGGATGCCTCGTCCATGCGGGGAATCGATCCGAGCACGCGGTGGCGGTGCCCCGAGGCAGTCCACTCCGGCATGGGACTGTCCACCTCCTGAACCGGACCGTCCCATGTCTCGAGCACCCCGTCGATCAGCACCTGCCGCTGATGCAACGCGGGACCGAATCGGCGTTCGGACGGAATGGCTTCATCGGATGGATAGAGCGCGTCGAAAGGGAGTACGGACACGGAGATTCCTCGAACTGGGATGCGGAGTGGAAACGGCAGGAACGATACGGAACGCGAGCGCAAGCCCTCGGCTCAGGGATTCACCGTCATGGTGAGAATGCGGTCTCCGATTTCGAGGGATTCGACCACCTTCATTCCCGAGGTCACCCGGCCGAAACGGGTGTACTTGCCGTCGAGATGGGGATGGGGCGAATGCATGATGAAGAACTGGCAGCCTTCGGTGTCCTTGCCTGAAGAGGCCATGCCCAGGTCCCCGGTGAGAAAGGATCCCGGAGAGAATTCCGACCGAAGCGTGAAGTCCGGTCCCCCGCTTCCATCCCCTTCCGGATCGCCTCCCTGGGCCACGAAGTTGGGCACCACGCGGTGGAAGGTGAGTCCGTTGTAAAATCCCTTCTCTACCATTTTCAGAAACGCCCACACGGTGTAGGGAGCCAGGTCGGGGAAAAGCTGAAGAGTGAAATTGCCTCGGGAGGTTTTCACCGTTACCGAGGGATTTTTCATCGCGGCCAGGCGAGCCCAGTCCGGCGCCGGGGATGCGGAGGCCACCGTGGATGGCGCGGGCAGGTTCTCTCCATGCAGGCGGAGGAGATTCCAGGCCGTCTGCCTCACCTGAAATACCGGATCCTGAAGCAGGGCGCGCAGGGCCGCACGGCTGTCTTCGTCCCGCATCCGTGCGAGGGTGCGGGCCAGGGCGATGCGGGTTTCCACGTCACCGGGAGAAGAAAACCGCGTCAGAGCTTCGCGGAGGGCCTGTCCATAGTCCTGGGGAAATTGCGTGGAATCGACGAAGGCATCGATCACGAATTGCACCGGTCCCCCATGCCGGCTGCCCGGCGCACTGAAATGCTGCAGGGCGGCTACAAGATCCCGACGCATTCCGGACTGTTTATCCTCTTCGGCGAAACGAAGACAGAACCCGTAACTCTCGATGGCTGCCGAGGCGACGGTGGTACTCGAATCGGTGAGATGGGCGCGAAGCAGAGCCACAAGGGTGTCGCGGGGACCATGTTCCGCCTGCACGATCACTCCGATGGCGCGAAGAATGCCCGCATTGATCCGAGGCAGTTTCGCATGATTGCGCACGAGGTCCTCGGCGGTACTGCTGGGCGTCACCGCCGCCAGCGTGACGATGGCCTCCTCCTTGAGATCCTCGGAGACGGTGGCCGAGGCGAGAGCGAGCACGGCATTGACCGTGGGTTTGTCGTGCATGGACTTCGCACGGATCGCGTTGAGAGCGGTCTTGACAATATGGGGATTCTTCGAGGACAGGGAAGCGCGGAGAAGCTGATCCACTTTCTCCTGTCTCGCTCCTTCCATGCGGATCTGTCCCAGCGAGCGCAGGGCATTGACGGCCACCCGCCAATCCTTGTCCCTCGCCGCCGTCATCAGAGCATCAACTGTGGGTCCCTGATTGATCTTGCCCAGGGCGCCCGCGGCATGCATGCGCTGAAAGGGATTGGGAGAGCTCAGAGCCTGAAGCATCAGGGGCACCGAAAACTCGAGGAGCTTGCCGTCCGCGATTCGCATCCAGGCATAGGCCGCCTCGTTGAAGCGGCTGGGATGCCGAAGTTGGGTGAAAAGCTCGTTCACCTTCGATGTGGCGGCGGGCGATGTGATTTTCCGAATCGCGAATCTCGCGATGCCCAGAGCCTGCGCCCGACGGGAGGGCTCGTCGGGAAAGGACTGGCCTGCCAGCCACTGCAATCCCTTCACCGACCCCATGCGTGAGAATCCGTCGATCTGGGCGGCCCTCACCTCGGGCTCCTTTTCGTTGCTGATCACGGCCTGCATCATGGTCTCGAAGGCGGCGTATTCGCCATCCCCTTCCGTGGCGGGTGGGGTGATGCAGAGTCCCGCCGCGAAGGCTGCGGCCTTGCGCGCCTCGGGATCGCTGTGGTTCAGCATCGTGATGATGACAAACACCTGTTGCTTCGGCTGCAGACTGGCAATGCGGCGCATGACCAGGGCGTCGTATTTCGGATTCGTCCCCAGCAGGTTCATCATGGCCTGCTCGTCGCGGGCATCCGAAAGAGAAAGAATGCGCTGGACCTCGGGATCCAGAAACGAGGTCGGCGTGGCGGTCTGCGCCATCACGGGATGCGAAAGCGCGGACAGTGTGAGAACAAGAAGGAAAGCACGGAGTGGAATCATCGGGATGCATCCAGAGAGTGAAGCCAGGAAGACAGAAAGGGTTGAGAAAGAACGGGATCGAATTCGAGAATCGTGTGCGTGGCCACACCCGCGAGGGCATAGGGATCGCGGGCACAGAGCGATTCGAGTTCCGCGCGGTTCTCGGCGCGGGCCAGCACCAGGCCGCCCGTGCGGGGAACCAGGGGTCCGGAATAGAGCAATCGCCCCGCCTCGTACCCTTCCTTCAGGTAGGCCCGATGCGCGGGGATATGCGGCTCCACCTCGGAGAGCGGCACCGTGAATTGGATGAGCAGTGCGGCGTGGATCATTTGGTCCCCGCCTTTTTGGACACCGTCACCGTGAGCGACTGCCAGGAGGGGTCGAGCCAGGCGCCCATCAGATCACGGAAGGCCGTGTAGTCCGCTGCGGGGATTCGGGCTCCAGCGATCACCAGATGGCGGCGTATTCGAACCGTGGTCCCCTGCTTTTCGATGGAAGATTCGATCTCGCCCGCCGCGTTTTTCATCCGCTGCGCGGGCAGGGAGGGTGGAATGAAGCCGGCAGGCATTGCGATGGACACATCCACGGTTTCCTCGAGCGCGCCGGTCACCTTCCAGGGTGTGCGGCGCGGAAGCGAGGCAAGCACCGGACGTGCCGCAGCGATGGACCCCGGCAGCACGGGCAGCGGAAGGCGCACCGTTCCCTGCACGACCGGGAGGGGATCGCTGGCCAGCACCGACACACGCACCTCGGTGTCGGTATTTCGGACAACAGAGTCCTTTGTTTTCATACCCGCGCTCATTGCCTCCATGGCCTTGCGCACGGAGGTGGCAAGCCGCGCGGGGTCGGAGGCCATCGGCGACGAGACGGCGACACAGTGTCCGGTGAGACTACGGTCCGCCCCGAGCGTCAGGGTCCCGGTGAGGGACAGCGTGGGACGGGGTATGGAGGGCAGGGCCACGGGTTCTCCGTCCACCGTCAGAACGGTTTCTCCGAGGTCCGGACTTGCCGACGCGAACGCCGAGCCGTGCGCGGGATCCTGCAGCATCCAGCGTCCATCCAGCTTCACCGCCGTCCAGGCTGTGCCCGTAGGCAGCACCACATCTCCTCGGTATTCCGGACACGAGAGGATTCCCAACACGAGGGATGTAGGAAGTCCGGCCGTGCGTTCCAGGGCGGTCAGGAGCACGGCCTTGTCCAGCACAGATCCACTGGCACGCTGGAGTACATCCTCGGCGGCCATGGCCCGATACCCCGTGAGGGCGAGGTCCCCGCCCATGGTGGCGGTGGCGACCTCCACCTCCTGGCGCAGCGCCGTGGCGATCCGATCGGGCGCCGTACCGGTTTTCCACTGCCTCGCCAGGCTGGCCTTCGATGCCGCCGACAGGGCGAAGCGGGACGCCGCCTCTCCCACCACGTGGGTGCGCAGGGCCTGGGCCGTGACCGTGCTGAAGAACAGGGTAGGCACGCAGGCGTCGAGTGCGGGCTGGGCAGTGGACACGGGCACGAGGGGAAGGTCCGTAGCGGCCAGGGTGTAGGCGATAGTGGCGTCCTTCACCGACATGGACAGGGTGGCCGATCCTTCGGGAAGGGGAAGCGGAATACGCTCTCCCTCCTTGAGAGAGAGTCCCACGGCGCTCACCCGGCCATCGGGCATCCGCAGGGCCAGGAGCAGAGGCGTGCCGCGCGGCACGGTAATCACGGCCGTCAGGGAGCGGATGGGACTGCGATCTCCCAGCACGACTTTCCCAAAGAGGCCAGGTCCGAAGCCCTCCTTCGTGGCAATAGAATAGCCGAGGTGGATGGCGGCCCCTTTTTCGATTCCGGTATGGGTGACCACCATTTCCCGCAGATGCAGATAGGGGGCGCAGCCGGCGGCAAATCCCGGAAGCACCTCGTTGAATCCGTTTGCCGGCACGGGCACCTGACGTCCGTCGGCCATGGTGGTGCGGGTGGTGTGGAAGGCGAGGGTCTGCCATTGCGGATTGGTGAGGATGAAGGATTCGCCATAGGCGCGATCGAAGGAAAAATGCGTGCGCAGTTTCAGCTTGTGATCATAGCGATAGTCGATGGCGCCGCCGGGGGCCAGGGTCCAGGCATGACGCACGTCTTCGTACACGGCATCGGCTTCCCGATCCTTCGGGACCTGGGCATGCAGAAGTCCAGTGGTAAAAAGGAGGGTCAGCAGAATGCGAAATCCGGTGTTCATGGGCACCTCCTAGCGAACCACGGTGACGGGGGATTGCGAAAAACGAAGTCGGGAGACGAGGGCCGCGCGAAACGCGGGCCAGTCCTCGGCGGCATACACACGTTTCTCCATGCGATGAGTGGCGTGGAGGGTGAGGGTGTTGCCCTGGACGGCTGTGGTGGCCTCGAAGGCGGCCGCGGGTCCCCGCACCGGGGCCTCGCGATAGGCGCTGGACACGGACGCATGCGGAGGAAGGGTGATGGTTTCCTTCACGTCCACCAGCTTGCTGCAGCGTGCGGTAAAGCCATGGTTCCGCGTCACGAGACTCGTGTCGATATACAGTTCGCTGCTCACCGCGCGATCATTGAAGGGGTTCCGCGCGAGCAGAGGGATGAAGGACAGGGAGGAGCCGCGCACCTCGGCATAGCCGGGAATGCGGTAGCGCACAGTGATCGACATGGGGGCGCTGATATCGTCGGGATCCTGCATGGACAGGATGGTGACGTCAGCGCGAGGAGAGAGGGCGGCGAAGAGATTGGCGATGGTTTCGTTCCATCCACTGCGGAAGCTCCGTGCGAACACCCGGCGCAGGGAGGCGTCGCTTTGTCCCTCCGCGTCGAGCACCAGTTCCCCTTCCAGCGTGCCGTCGGCGGACAGGGTGGAGGTTCCCGTCAGGCGGAGAAGGTGATTGTCGGCGGGTGAGACGGGGGTGGTCATCAGGTCGGCGCCCCCCGGCACGCCGGCGAGGAATTCCTGCTGCTGTTCGGCGCTGGACCAGAGTTCCCGCACGCCGGGCACCCAGGTGGGATCGAGCAGCACCCAGCTCTTGTCGGAGCGCTGCACGAGGGTGACGCTGTGGTTGAACTGATCGGCGGGAATACGATCGATGCGCGAGCCCGCCATGGTCATGGCGGGATAGGAGGCAAAGCCCGCAGCCCGAAGCATCGTGATGAGGATGCCGGCCTTGTCCTTGCACACGCCGCAGCGGTCGGTCATCGTCATGCCTCCCGGATGCAGGGTATACCCTTCGCCCTTTCCCATCGAGATCCCGGAATAGCGAATCTCTTCGGCGCACCAGTGGGTGATGATGGAGATCTTTTCCATTTCATCGGTCACGCCACGCAGGAGGGAATCCGTTTTCGCCTGAATCTCGGGTGTCACATCGAAGCTGCCGAAATCCTCGTTGACCCCGTGGAACCACAGGGCCTTGGCATACCAATCCGGGGAGGTGGACAGGAGGAGCTTGGGGGCGACATCGGAGGCGGCCACCATGTTGGGTTCGCTCGTGAACGGCGCGATGTTGCGTTTCAGCCAGGTATAGCGCAGGGTGCCGTCGGGCACCCGCGCCGGATCGGCAGCCCGCTGAGCTTCCGCGGCCATGGGACGCTGAGGATTGGTGAGCACGCGGACATCATGATGTGCCTTCGCGGGAAAGAGGAGCGAGGATTCGAGCTCACCGTGATACACGCGATACTGCACGGGTTTGTCCGTCGGCACGGTGAGTTGATACACCTTGATACCCACGGGATGCTCGCTCCAGAATTCCACGATATCGTAGAAATGGCCACGCATCGGCGGTACGAAGCGATCGTCCTCGTCGGACCCGAGCAGGGCGTAGGTAAAGCCCTTGCGAAACACGAGGGTTTCGACGGCGTCTCCCGGTTCCAGGCGACCGATGTCGGCGAGTTTTTCCCGCGCTCCCCAGTAAATGGCGCGGGCCGGAGCCGGGTAATCCACGATCCGGGACGACGGAAGGTCCTCGACACGCCCATCCTTGCGGTAGATCCGAACCCGCACGACCTCGATAGCCGCGCTCAGGGGGTCGTATCCGAACACCATCGTGCGCAGATCCCGCGCTCCCTTGGCGCTGACGGCAGTGACGAGGCGGTGCATCCATACGCGGGACAGGCCCGTGGAATCCACCGTCACCAGGGTGCTGTCGTACACCACGTATTGCGCGGCGCCCGCCGTGCCTTCCGCCGGGATCGGCTTTTCGAGCAAGGCACGATTGGGATCCTGGGCCATGATAGGCAGGAAGGGCACGAGGAACAGAATGAGGAAGAGACAGCGCTGCCATCGATGTGTGGTGATCACGAAGAACCTCCGTTCGATCGGTTAAAGGGCGGAACCTCTGTCCGCATAGAAAAAAATAACATCTTTCGGGGAAAGACGGAGGTCCGAGGGAGGGGGAGAATGAGGGAAGACGTGAATACGTGAATACGTGAATGGGTGAATACGTGAATGGGTGAATGCGTGAATGGGTGAATACGTGAATGGGGGGAATACGTGAATGGGTGAATGCGTGAATGGGGGGAATACGTGAATGGGTGAATGCGTGAATGGGTGAATGCGTGAATGGGGGGAATACGTGAATGGGTGAATATGTGAAGAGGAAAGGGTGAAGTGTGAACGGCCTCGTTCTCTTTGCTCTTAACTCTTAACCCTTCACTCTTAACTCTCTTGACTTTTCCCCGGCTGTTTCCCAAGTTTCGGCATTGATTATCGACGTCATAAAGGCATCCCCCCGTGGGATCAATCCACTACCTTTCACCATTTCGCACGAGGCCATTATGGGAACCTCTTGTCCTTGTTCTACCCCCCCCCCCCCCGAATCCGCTGAGCGGATCGGGCTCCTTCGTTCATGACTGGAACGCGGCCCAGGTCATGCCGCCACGCAGTCCTCTCGATGTTCTTCTCTTCGCCCAACTCGGAGAAACCGTGGGCACCTTCGAACGCAGCACGATGTACGTTTCACCCGCTCATGGCTGGATCGCGAACCGGGATGATGGCCAGCCTCTGTTGTTTCTCGAGATAGCACCGGTCTGCACGGCCAACGCCATCGAACAGGGGGCCAGGGTTGCTGACGCCGCCCAGTGGATGTTCGACCACAAGACGATGTACACCAGTTACGTCTCACATCCCCGCGAACCACAGGTGGCACCTCCT
>CAYQST010000006.1:0-28980 GCA_964420295.1 uncultured Chromatiales bacterium
AGTTTTGCAACCAAAAGTTACCGCTTTCCGGAGTTTTTATTTTGGACAGATGTGGACACTGATGGGGATGATGTTCGTTTCGAAATCCTTGGTGTGAAATTGCCCATAGGCCCCGTTAATTTCGGCTTTCACCATTTCATGAAAGGGAATGATGGCGTAGACCGTGCCATAGGGTTTTACCGGCCGTTCCGGTGTTTCGCTTACAGGGACCAAACCGCCGCCCCCGATACCGAGCTCGAATTGGCGCGTGCTCTGCGCCACGGCCGGACGCGCCATCAGGAGGAGAAATCCCGCCAATAGCAATGGGGAAATACGGTACATGTGCATAAGAGTGACCTCCAGTACAGTGGGGAAGGTTGGGGAGATGATGCGAGGGAGCATCGTCATTGTAAAAAATTCAACCACGGAAAGCAAGAGAATGTTCCGGCTTTCACGGTGCGGGGGGAAGGATTTTTTCTTTTCGGAGGGACCGCTATCTTCCTTTGCACTTTTCTCCCTCTTCGAGCGGCATATGAAACGCATACTCATTCTTGGCGCGGGTACCGGTGGCACCATTATGGCGAACAAGCTTCGCAAGGTTCTCGATGTCGATGACTGGGAGATCACGATTGTCGATCGCCATAAGACACACTACTATCAACCCGGTTTTCTTTTCATTCCGTTCGGCACCTACAAAAAGGCCGATGTGGTCAAGCCCAAGATTGATTTCATTCCACCTGGCGTGACGATGGTGTTCGATGGTGTGGATCGCGTTGTTGCCGCGAAGAACCACGTGCTCTTGGAATCCGGAAGGATACTGCACTACGACTTTCTCATTCTCAGTACCGGTGCGAAAATCTGTCCCGAAGAAACCCCGGGATTGCTGGGAGACGGGTGGAGAAAGGACATCTTCGATTTTTACACGATCGAGGGTGCCCTGGCTCTGCACGAGGCCCTTTCCCGTTTTCAGGGTGGGCGTCTGGTGATGAGCATCGCCGAACTTCCCTACAAATGTCCCGTGGCTCCTCTCGAATTCGTATTTCTGGCCGATGCGTATTTTACCGAAAAGGGGATACGCGACAAGGTAGAGCTCATCTATACGACGCCTCTCTCGGGGGCCTTTACCAAACCCCGTGCGAGTCGCATGCTCGGGGATCTTCTGGTTAAAAAGAACATTCAGGTGGTTCCGGAATTGTATCTCGAACGAGTGGATCCAGTGGAGAAGCAGCTCGTGGCGTATGATGGGCGCACCCAACCCTACGATCTCCTGACGATCGTGCCGGTAAACATGGGCGATGGGGTGGTGGGGCGTAGCGGTCTCGGCGACGATCTTCAGTTCGCCTCCACCGACAAACACACGCTTCAGCACAGGGACCATCCTAACATCTTCGTCATCGGCGACGCATCGAATATCCCCACTTCGAAGGCGGGTTCGGTGGCGCATTTCGCTTCGGATATCATTTTCGAAAATTTGATGAGCGCCATCGAACAGCGTCCCCTGCTGGCCACCTTCGATGGTCATGCCAATTGCTACATCGAAACAGGCTTCGGCGAGGGGTCCATCATCGACTTCAACTACGACACCGAACCCCTGCCGGGTACCTTTCCGCTTCCGGGCCTCGGTCCCTTTGGTCTCTTGCGTGTGTCGAAGATGAATCACTACGGGAAGATGCTCTTCCGATGGATGTACTGGCACATGTTGCTGCGCGGAAAGGAAATGCCCATGGAGAGCGCCATGTCCATGGCCGGCAAGGAGCTGTGAGGCACCCATGAGCGAGGCACTTCCGCTGGATGTGAACAGCATCCCGCAGCAACTTGAAGACATCCGACGAAAACTGGACATCCTCACCGACCGCATCACTGCCCAGCGGTTGAAGCAGGAGGCGATCGAGGATCTGGCGCACGATCTCTCTCTGATCGGAAAGGACGCATATCGGAGTGCGGTGGACACGCTGGAACATCAGGGAATCACCCTCGATCCCCGAGAACTGGGCGAACTGATGCTCCGTTTTCTGAAGCATATTCATCACGTGCGACAGACGCTCGATCTGTTCGAAAGTGCCCTGGATTTTGCCCAGGATGCCGCTCCAATCGCGCGCGAAGTGCTCATGGACTTCATTCGAAAAATGCACGAGTTTGAAACGCGCGGATACTTTTCCCTACTCAGAGATGTAGGGGAGATGATGGACACGGCACGACGGGAAGTGGATCTTGCGGATGTGTCCCGCATCGTGCAGGGGCTGGGGCCCTTCCTTCACACCATCGGTCGATTAAGCGACCCCGATTTTTTACGTCGCCTCGATCGAGTGGTGGACGATATTGCTGCGGGACCGAACGATGGAGATCCGCCCTCCCTCATCCACTTGCTGCGCGAACTCTCCTCTCCCGACACACGTCGTTCTCTTGCCTGGCTGCTGACCCTTGCCCGGGCGTTTTCTTCTTCCGAACCCTCATCCGTTTCACCAATCCGATAGAATGCCATGGCCACGAAAACCTATGCCGGCGTCGCGGTCGACGTCAACGAAGAGGGCTACTTCACGAATCCCGCGCAATGGACCCGTGATATGGCCGCCGAAATCGCCCAAGAAGAAGGCATCAGCCTGACCGATCTGCATTATCAGGTGCTGGACTTTCTTCGTTCCCGTCACTCCGCGGGCGAAACCCTCACCATTCGGTCGGTGGGGAAGTCGGGGATCGTCGATATTAAGGGATTGTACGATCTGTTTCCCGGAGGACCGCTGAAGAAATCCTCGCGGATCGCAGGAATTCCCAAACCCAGCAGTTGCGTGTAGTTCTTTCCATCGACAGCGAGGTATCTCATGAGTGACAATCTGCCTATCAAGAAAGTGTGCATCATTTGCGCGAAAGGGAGTCTGGAAGACGTGTACGCCGCCCTCGTGCTGGCCAATGGCGCTGTGATGGAAGGAATCGAAGCGAAACTCTTCTTTACCTTTTTCGGACTGGACGCCATCACCAAGAATCGGATGCATGCCCTCCACACCGGCACGGTGGGGAACCCCGCCATGCGCATGCCCGGCGGACTTCCGTTTCCCACCTTGTTGGGCGCCCTTCCAGGAGTGGAGGCTGGGGTGAGTGCCATGATGCGCAGCCAGATGGACGCGCTCGACATTCCGCCGGTAGGGGAGTTTCTGGACATGATCGTCGCGGGAGGCGGAGAGATCTATGCCTGCAAGCTCGCCGCAGACATGTTCAAATTGACGATGGACGATTTCTCTCCCCACGTAAAGGGCATTCTGACCGTCGGCGAGTTTTACGCCCTCGCATCGGGTGAGAGGACGCACATCATCTTCACCTGATTCGATATTCTCTCGCTCGGAAGGTTGGACGGGTCCCTGACTTTCATCGGGAACCGGACAGGCGTATTTTGTGTCGGATAATCACCGTCTCGATACAGGATTCCTCCATGTCCCTTCGCTCCATCAGCCTCCGTCTTTTTGGAACCCTTGCCTGCACCCTGATTTTCGGCGTCTCATCCTTCGCCCAACCGAAGGATGCGGTGACGCTGACGATTCTGCATTACAACGACTTTCATGCCCAGAACGTCCCGACTCGAATCACGAAAAAGGACAGTCTCGGAAATCGATACACGACGGAGGTGGGAGGGTATGCCTTCCTCAAGCGTATGGTCGACAGTCTCCGGGAAAAGGATCCCCAGGCACTTCTCCTCCATGCGGGGGATGATTTTCAGGGATCGCCCGTGTCTTCCATCACGAAGGGAGCCTCCCAGTTCGCCCTGATGAATATCATGAAGCCCGACGCCTTCACCCCAGGGAATCATGAGTTCGATTATGGGCGCACCATTCTCGAATCCTATATGACGGCTGCGACCTTTCCCATCGTCTCGGCGAATCTGTTCGACAAGGAAAAAGGGGCACTCCTCCTTCCTCCGGTGGTACTGGACACGGTGCACGGACTCGTGGTGGCCATCGTCGGGCTCAGCACCCCGGATCTCGAACGCCTCACGGTCAAGGAAAATGTCAAGGGCCTCATGGTGCTCGACCCCGTTGAAACCATGACCACGCTGCTCACATCCCTGCGGAAAAAGGTGACCCCGAATCTCGTGGTCGTTCTCAGTCACATGGGGATCGAGTTGGATTCGGCCCTGGCGGCTCGTGTCCCGGGCATCGACGTCATCGTGGGAGGCCATAGTCATACCACGCTCTTCAAACCCATGACGGTCGGTTCCACCGTGATCGTCCAGGCGGGAGCGAGAGGGCGATGGCTTGGGAAACTGGATATCACCTATGATCGTGCGCAGCGCCGGGTTACCCGCACATGGGGGAAATTGCTCGAGGTGCCTGCCTCGGGCGTCCAGTCCGATCCCGCCATGCAGGCTCGCGTGGACGAGTTCGAAGGCCTGGTAGACGCGGGCATGAAGGAGGTAATCGGGGAATTGAAAACCGATTGGGTGCGTGCGCATGGTCCCGCCGAGAGCAACCTCGGCAATTGGATGGCCGATGTCATTCGCGACTACGCCAAGGCCGATGTCGGACTGCAGAACTCGGGCGGCATTCGCAAGGATCTGGTTGCGGGGCCCATCACGGTGCGGGATATCTGGGAAATCAGTCCCTTCGGCAATGAATTCGTTACCATCCGGGTTACCGGAGTCCAGCTTCTATCGATGCTCGCCTACCAGGGGTTGAAGGAGAGGGAGTTCTGTCAGGTGAGCGGGGTCGTGTACCGCTACGATCGCACCCTTCCACCGGATCGGGCCTTGACCGCCTACCTGGCGGATGGTACCATGATCGAGCCGGAGAAGGAATACACGGTGGCCATGAACAATTACACGGCGGGCCATCTGAACGAGGTGTTCGGGCTCCCGCAGTCATCCATCGAGGTCACGCCCGTGTATCCTCCCCAGCCCGATCGGGAGGTCTTCATCGAGTACGTTCGGAAGCAGAAGGTGATTTCCTCGACCCTCGAAGGCCGCATCACCATTATCGGCAGGTAGCGCATGCGTATTCATCTCGTCGGCATGTTCCTTGCCTTTCCCATCCTGACCCTGCTGGGCGGATGCGGGGATGATTCGGTCACCCAACCCGACTCCATTGTCTTCCCGTCGAAAAATGTGAGTTATTCCCAGCACGTGCAGCCATTCTTCAATCTGGGGTGCGCCACCTATGGCTGTCACGATGATGTGAACCGGGCGGGGCAGCTGAGTCTGACCTCCTATCAGCGCCTGTTCGATCGGCCCGGGATCGTCATTCGGGGAAACAGCGCCAGCAGTGTGTTGATGCAGAAAATCGACGGACGACTGCCCCACTCCTTCACGGTGCCGATCCTGATCAACGAGAATCAGATCAACGGCATCAAGACCTGGATCGATGAAGGTGCCCAGTTCAATTGATCTGCCATCCTTGCCCCGACGACGTCGCGCCGAAACGGTGAGTTTGAAGCAACGACGTGAGCGGCGAAACACCGGATGGGCGGTGTATGAAGGGGTGCGCCTGGTACGGGATGTGCTCGAGGGATCGTATCTCCCTCTGCATTGGTGCATCGTCGAGGAGGGATCGCTCTCATCTCCCGCACATGAAGAGATCATTGCGCACTGTGTTTCGCGTTCCATCCCGGTATACCGGGCCTCCGCCGCGGATCTGCGGCTCTGCTCCGATACGATGGAAAATCAGGGCGTGGTGCTGGTGGGGGAAGGAATGATCGAACGACTCGACGAAGACACTCTTTCTTCGGCGCCGGATATCGTGACCGTGCTCATGGGCGCGCAAGACCCGGGCAATGTCGGCACGGTGGTGCGCACCTGTGACTGGTTCGGACAGCCCCTGGTGGTGCTCACCGGATCCTGCGTGGATCCTACGAACGCCAAAGTGCTCCGGGCCTCGATGGGATCCTGCACCCGGGTGCGTATCGTGGAGGAGGAAGATCCGCGGGTGGTGTTCGAGGTCTGTCGCCGCATGGGTCGAGCTCTGGTATCCACCGTGGTGAATGGGGGAACCCCCCTGCCGGACTTTCGGCGTCCTTCGCGCATGGCTCTGGTGCTTGGCAGCGAGGCGCATGGACTGGAGGATGATCTGCAATCCGGTGCCGATCATCGGGTGTCCATTCCAAGAAGAGGCCGAGCAGAGTCCCTGAACCTGGCCATCTCTCACGCTGTGTTCCTCGGCCACTTTGCCATGGAGACGGGATGACGGCCTTCTTCCTGCGATATCGTTCGGAACGACGCACACGAGCCGTTCTCGCCGCGGGCCTCGCCATTCTCCTGACGAACGCGGTTCTTTGGCTTGCGCACTCGTGGGACGGAGACCTCGACGTGCGTTTGGGCGGAGTGGTGCTTTTTCCCTTGGTCCTGACGGCCCTGCCCGCGGTGCTCCTCCTTTTCCGATGGGGAAGGATGGATCTCGACATACTGAAACCCATTGTGGGATCCGGTGGCGCCTGGATGCGAGCGGTGGGTCTGCCGATCCTCGCCTATGGCGCTGTCGCGATGCTGCTCCTGCCTGGCGAAGGCGTCGACCCTGGCTGGAAATGGATTACCCTGGCCGCGAGTGCGGCTTTCGATCTGCCGGTGCTCATCCTCTGGATGGCGCCCGGGGTGGTTTTGCTGGGTCTTGTCCTGTGGCATCCCTGGCCGGGCACGGGGGGACGGGTGCTTTCGCTCTTCCTCTGGCTCGCCCCGTGGGGGGTGGAGATCGGTTTGGGACTGGGGGCAGGGAAGACGGAGCAGGTCGCGGAGCTGGTAGCCATTCTCGTCGGCACGGGACTCCTGGGCTGGACCCTGGACCAGCGGGGCGCCCTGCTACCCGCGGTGGGGGCTGTTACAACGATCCTCCTGCTTCATCTTCTGCTGTTCGGCACGGAGTCGTCTCTTCTCGCACGTGCTCTGCTGGGCGCCGACGTCACCGAACTCCGTGGTCTGCTTCCCCGCACCGAAGCGCCCCTCTGGGCCCGGGTGCTACCTGCCCTCGCCGCCGGACTCCTGGGCAGCCTGGGGCGGGGCTCTCATCCCTCTCCGGCCGCGACCGAGGTACAGGGCCCGACGGCCTGATTCTCCTTTCCCAACGTTCGAAATGTGACGGCCCCTCTCTGCGAGGGGCTTTTTTTTGCCCTGAATTCATCAGTGAGGAATTGCGGGTGCTATCAAAAGAGGACTCGGGGTGTGAAAGTGGAAGGCCCTGGGTTCGGATGATCGTCAACCCAACATGTTGGAGGAACGACGGCCGAACCTTCTGAAAAATGCGATCCGAATTGCCATTCTGAGTCTCACTTGTGGATGTACCGGCGTTGACAGTTCCATCGTCTGGAAAGGTCCGGTGGGATTGGAACAGCCATTGGTCCACCTCGGACAGATACCGCAATCATGAACGATAGGACGAGATTACCATAGGAAAGCAGGAGGTCTCATGAGGACGGGGATGATCGTGACGCTGGTGTTGATTGCCATCCTGGGTGCGCTGCAGGTGGGGAGAGCGCAGAACACGTACACGGTGCGTGCGATGAACTATGCGCAGACTGCTACCAATGCGATAGAGTGGGATATCTACCTTCAGAAGACAGGATCGGGGTGGCTGGATCTTGCGTCTCATCAATACATCATGACGTTCAATACCTCGATTATTCCAGCGGGTGGAGTTCTCTACTACACCTTTGTGCCATACACTTCAGATCTTTCGAACGCGACGCAGATACCAACTCAATCTCGATTTTCAATTTCGGGGGGTCAGCTTCGTATCGCTTCACAGTCTCCTCCAGGCTCTGGATCCGGATCCATCATTTCCTCTGCTTCACCAGGAACGCGCGTCATCCGTGTTCGTCTCGTTTGTACCTCTGCGTCGGGAGGGGGTGGAGCACCTGTTCCATTCAATACTGGTGTAGGTTTAAATCTTTCGTGGAAAACCACAGGGGCTGCTCCAAATACACAAGTGAATGGCTATGTATCTGGAACCAGTTCCATATTGACGGGTACGTTTGAAATGAACCTTCAGCCTTTAGTGCCATTGAGCCTGGGGATTGGCTGCGACAAGACGAACCTGTGTTTTGGAGATCAAGTGAGGTTGGAAGCGCAGGTAAGCGGGGGAGCGCTACCATACACCTTTTCATGGGCTCCAACTGTCGGCCTATCATCAGCCACTTCAGACTATTGTTATGCTTCACCTGACACCACAACATTATATACAGTCACGGTTGCCGATTTTTTTGGTGACACTATTCGAAGTAGTGTTCTATTGCGAGTTTTTCCAAACGTCCAAGGCTCGGCTGGTTCGGATATCCAATACTGCACTCAGACGACTGCGGCGCTGAACGGATCGGCGAGTGCGGGAACTCCCCCGTATTCATATCAATGGAGCCCGTCTATCGGGTTAAGTAGTTCCACCATTGCGTCTCCGACATTGAGCCCCACGGCCACAACCACTTATACATTGACAATTACTGATTCTGCTGGGTGCCGCGACGTGGATGATGTGGTGGTCACTGTGTATCAAAGTCCGATAGCCAACGCGGGTAATGATCAGTCATCCTGTCTTGGCGAATCACGATACATTGGTGATCTGCCGTATGGAGGTACGGGTCCATATTCGGTGCTCTGGACTCCTGCTACCGGTCTGTCACATCCGTCTCTCGCGCAGCCGATGGCTACCCCATCAGCTACGACTGTGTATACGGTAACGGTCACAAATACGAATGGGTGCTTTGACAGTGATACCATGGTGTACACTATCCATCCCCCACCCATTGCGGATGCGGGTCCGGACCAACTGGCCTGCGGTGGCGTTGGGGTGAGCATTGGGGCCGCTGCCACGGGTGGCACGGGACCCTATTCCTATTCCTGGAGTCCGACGACGGGCTTATCCGACGCCACGTTTGCCCAGCCCCTGGCCAGTCCCAGTGCAACCACCACCTACACGCTCACCGTCACCGATGCCAACGGGTGTGTGGGAACCGACGCGGTGACGGTGACCGTTCGACCAGCGCCGACGGCCTCGGCGGGACAGGACAGGGAGACCTGTCTCGGCGGGGCGGTGGCGCTGATCGGGAGTGCGTCGGGAGGGACGGGACCCTATACCTATTCCTGGAGTCCGAGCGCGGGATTGTCCGATGCCACGCTCGCCCAGCCCCAGGCGAGTCCCCTCGCCACCTCCACCTACACGCTCACCGTGACCGATGCCCAGGGCTGTACCGCCAATGACGATGCGGTCGTCACGGTGCACGATCTGCCTCTCGCGACGGCAGGACAGGATGAGGAAACCTGTTTCGGTGGATCGGTGACGCTGGATGGCAGCGCCTCGGGTGGCACGGCTCCTTACGCCTATGCCTGGAATCCGGTGACCGGCCTGTCGGATGCGACGCTTGCGCAGCCGACCGCGACGCCTGCCGCATCGACGACGTATTCGCTGGTGGTGACCGACGCCCACGGCTGCTCGGCGAGCGATGCGGTGCTCGTGACGGTGCATCCTCTCCCCATGGTGGCGGCAGGTTCGGATCTCGGCCTCTGTCTCGGAGCGAGCGGAACGCTGTCAGGCTCCGCCTCGGGAGGCACGGCTCCATATGCCTATGCCTGGAGTCCGAGCGGGGGACTGAATGACGCCACCCTCGTCCAGCCCCAGGTCACACCCACCACCACGACCACCTATACCCTCACGGTCACCGACGGGGAGGGCTGCGGAGCCAGCGACGACGTGGTGGTGACGGTGCATCCTCTGCCCGTGGCCGACGCGGGAGCCGACCGTGCCACGAACGCTGGAGTACCGGTGTCCATCGGACAGGTGGCCACCGGAGGCACGGGAGCGTATGGGTATAGCTGGAGTCCGTCCACCGCCCTCAGCGATCCCGCCATCATGCAGCCTCTGGCCGCGCCCGTGATCACCACGGTGTACACCGTGACCGTGACCGATGCCCAGGGCTGCACGGATACCGACGATATGACGGTGACGGTGAATCCCGTGCCCGTGGCGCGTGCGGGAGCCGATCTCATTCTGTGTCAGGGCAGTGGATCGTCCATCGGACTTCCTGCCCTCGGAGGCACCCCACCCTACACCTACAGTTGGAGTCCAGTGAGCGGATTGTCGGATCCCGGTATTGCACAGCCCCTTGCCAATCCGGTGACCTCTACCACCTACGAGGTGACGGTGACCGACGCCAACCTGCTCGTGGCGCGGGATACGGTGCGTGTGGACGTGGAACGGTATGCCCTGATGTTCGATGAAGTAGAGAACTGCGGCGCCACCTATGCGGTGAAGGTGAAGATGAACACCTGCGCCATGTTCCGCAACGGAGGCGCCAACCTCTCCTTCAATTACGATCCGCTCACGCTGGGAATGCCGGTACTGGAACTTGCCCATGCCTTCTCGGGTGGGGAGTATTCACCCATGAGTCTGAGCACTCCCATGGCGGGAGTGGCGAGCGTGAATATCGATTACGGAGGACTCGCCGGTCAGGGCACCCCCGTGGCTGTGGCTCCCGCGTGGACCGATGTGGCCACCATCCGCTTTACGGTGGTGGACCCCATTCGGAGTACAGGACTGAGCTGGAGACCCGGATTTGCTGTGCAGAGTCCCACGGTGGTCTTCGACGATGGCTATGCGCTTCTGCCGTCCGGAACCCTGACGGGTCTGAATACGCCGATTCACCTTCCGCCCGTCGCACAGGCCGGCAGCGATGGAGGCATCTGTCCCGGAAATTCGATGAGCATTGGAGGCGCTGCCATTGGAACGGCACCTCCGTATTCCTATAGCTGGACACCCTCGACGGGACTGAGTGATCCATCCGTCATGCAGCCGTCCGCCGCACCCACCGCCACCTCCACCTACACGGTGACGGTGATGGATGCGATGGGATGTACAGGTACGGACGACGTCACGGTGACCGTGCATCCATCACCCGTGGCGGATGCGGGATCTGACGTGGCGATCTCACCAGGGGGGCAAGCCCTCATTGGCGCTCCTGCGAGCGGGGGACAACCGCCGTATGGATACGCCTGGAGTCCTGTTTCGGGACTGAATGACGCGGGAGTCATGCAGCCCAGCGCGGGCCCCGCAGCCACCACCACCTATACCTGCGTGGTGACCGATGCCCATGGGTGCACGTCCTCCGACGTGGTACGGGTGAAAGTGCGCGAATACCGTGTGGATGTGATGGATGTGGAGAATTGCGGAGCGACCTACGCGGTGAAGGTGCGCGTGCAGGGCAGCGATGGATTCGGAAACGGAGGAGCGACGCTCTCGTTCGACTACAATGCCTCGGCGCTGCAGAATCCCGTGCTGGAGCAGGCCCATGCATTTTCCGGCGGGCAATATGGCGCCATGACCATCGGCACGCCCGCTCCGGGAATCTTCACTCTCAGCATCGACTATCTCGGCAGCTCGGGAGGAGGGAGCCCAGTCGCCGGGTTCCCGCAATGGACGGATGTGGCGACGATTCGGTTTTCCGTGATTCAGCCGGGAGGCGTGAGTGGATTGGCTGTGCGCGGCCCAGGTGCGGCCGTGAGTCCTTCTGCCATGTACGACGATGACTTTTCGCTCCTGCCTGCGGGAGCCGTCACCGTTCCCGGAACGCCCATCAACACCGTGATGACGGTGAATGCGGGGCCGGATCAGTCCATCTGCCCGGGAGGGTCCCTCTCCATCGGAGCTCCTGCCCAGGGGGGCACTGCTCCGCTTCAGTACTCATGGAGTCCGTCAACAGGACTCACGGATGCCTCCGTCGCCCAACCGATGGCGAGTCCCACTCAATCGACCACGTATACCGTTTCCGTGACGGATGCCCGCGGATGCCAGGTGTCGGACGACATCATGCTCGGTGTCTTCACGGCACCCGTGGCTACCGCGGGGATGGACCGGACGATCCACGTAGGGGACACGGTGCAGATTGGTGGATTCCATTCAGGAGGGATGTTGCCCTATACCTATCTCTGGAGTCCCTCCGCGGGCTTGATTGCGGTGGATGTCGCCCAACCCCTCGCTGCCCCAGCGACCACCACAACCTATATGGTCACCCTCACCGATGCGCATGGATGCTCCTCCACGGATAATGTGACACTGACGGTGCATCCGCAGCCACTTCGCGCCAAGGTAAGGGTGATGTTGCATGGTCCCTACAACGTGGCGCAGGGTGTCATGGCCGCATCGCTGAATGCGGCGGGACATTTGGCTACCTGGGCCACCGGTCATCCATATGGGGGTCCGCCCTGGCAGTATACCGGGACGGAGCAGGTCGATGCCTCATTCTTCGCATCTCATCAGACTGTGGTGGATTGGGTACTCGTGGAGTTGCGATCCGGACTGACTGCCTCGAGTCAGGTGGCACGTCGTGCGGGATTTCTTCTTCAGGACGGTTCCATCGTCGATGTGGATGGATCGAGTCCTCTCTCCTTCGAGTTGATCCCCGATGGTTCGTATTACATCGTCGTGCGGCATCGCAATCATCTGGCTGTGATCAGCGCGTCCTCGGTGGCGATGACGAGCGTGGCTCCGACGAGCGGGTACCAGTTCGATTTCAGCAGCGGGGCCAGTCAGGCCTATGGACTCAACCCCCAACGGCTGCTGGCACCCGGCGTGTATGGGATGCTGTCGGGAGACGCCACGAGTGATGGCAACATCAATATCGTGGATAAGAACTCGTACTGGAGGGTTCAGAACGGAACGATGTACGAGTACTTGCTGAAGAAGGCGGATTTCAATCTCGACGGCAACATCAACATCATGGACAGAAACAGTTATTGGCGAGTCAACAACGGCTCCACCACTCAGGTGCCGCAATAATGTGCCCAACACCCACTTGGAGAAAACAATCATGAAAATCCACATCATGAGCATCGGTCTGTGGCTGGTGGTGACGACTCTGGGGTGCTGGGCGCAGCCATCCTACAACCTTCGGTGCGTCGTGCTTCAGAACAACGGCACGGTGTTCGACGTCAAGATCCAGATTCAGGGATCCACCGCCTTCGGCAATGGGGGAGCCAATTTGGTTCTCGACTACAATCCACAATGTTTGTCCAACCCTGTCCTGCTTCAGGCCCATCAATTCAGCGGAGGAGCCTATTCTCCCTTGTCCCTGAGCGCCCCTCTCCCCAACGCGGTGAGCGTCAATATCGAGTACGGAGGCCAATCTGGCGGGGCCACCCAGGTCAGTGCGACTCCCCAGTGGACGGATGTCGCCACCATCCGGTTTACGACGATCGGATCGATGGGAACGTCCAATCTCACCTTCCGTCCGGTCACTGCCCCGCAGGGTCCCACCATTCAATATCTCGACGACATGACCACGGTGCTCACGCCCGGCACCTTCATCGGGGACGCCTCGATTCCGCTTCCGGTGGAGCTTCTCTCCTTTTCCGCACGCATCGACGGGGAAAAGGTGATCCTGAACTGGACTGTGGCCTCAGAACGGAGCAGTGCGGGATACACGGTGGAGCGGTGCGAGAACCCGGAGGGGACCTTTGTGGAACGCGGCTTCGTACCGAGTCTCAACCATACCTTGGAATCGGTCACGTATACGTTTCGCGATCCGATGCACGAGGGACCGATGCCGTGCTGGTATCGGCTGCGCCAGATGGATTTCGACGGGACGGTCTCGTATAGCTCCGTCCTTCGCGTGGACACGAGAATGCCGGATTCGTTCACGATTGGTTCCTGTTTTCCGAATCCTCACCGCCAGCGCACTGCAATCCCCATCCTTCTTCCGGAACCCTCGGACATCTCCATTCAGGTGGTGGATCTGGCCGGCAGAATTGTGTACGAAAGCACGCACCGCTCCTTCGATCGCGGGAGTCATGTTCTGCCTCTCGTTCTGGGTGAGCTCCCGCCGGGTTCCTACACCGTGCTCGTCAGCGCCTGTGGAGAGACAAAGCGCACACGCACCACGATCATGAAATGACCATCAGCGCGAGAGCATGTTGATTCTCGTGATACACCACACCGGGGATATTCCATGACATCACGATCCACGCCACGATTCACACCACGATCGGATGTGAGCCGCATCCTTCTGGCTCTCGTGCTGGGAGGGGCGTTCTTCTTTTCGCATCATGCAGTCGGCCAGCAATACAATCTTCGCTTTTTCGTGGAGGGCAAGACCGCGACGACTGTGGATATCAAGGTGCAAATCAATGGCACGGCGGTCTTTGGTATCGGGGGCGCCTCGATATGTTTCACCTACTCATCGTTCTCCGTAAACACCCCGGTGCTCCTGTCGACGCACAATTTTTCGGGGTCCGTGTATTCTCCCATGACACTGACCACACCCTTCACGGGCACAGTGAGTCTCAACATCGAATACAACGGAGCTGCGATGGCGGGCACCGCCGTGGCCCTGGCCCCGCTCTGGACCGATGTCGCCACGGTTCGATTCAATCATTCCGGCGCGGGGACGGCCACCTTTCTGTTCAATGCCGACACGGCTCCGCTGAATCCCACTATTCTGTATCTGGACGACTACAACTCGATTCTCTCCGGCGCCTCCTTCTCGCCACTGACGGTGACCACACCTGTGGAGTTGACGGCGTTTCTTGCGAGACGGACGAGGAATGGGGTACAGCTCGAATGGAGCACGGCGACGGAAACCAACAATGTCGGATTTTTTCTTGAACGGGCAACCTCACGCGAGGGGCCCTGGACGGACCTCGCCTTCGTTCCGGGTGCGGGAACTGTCAATACTCCTCGTCACTATTCCTACTTCGACCCCATCGCGACTCCCTTCTCAGTGCTCGTGTATCGGTTGCGGCAGGTGGACCGGGATGGAACGGAGCAGCTCTCCTCAATATGCACGGTGGTGGAACGGGACGCGATTGCTCCCGTCACTCCCGTGATCGCCTACCCCAATCCGGCACGCACCACGGTCACCGTGCAGTGGGAAGAAATCCTCGATCCACCGCACCTGACCATCTGCGATGGAGCTGGGCGCAGGATTCTGGAAGTTCCAGTGGCCGCAGGTGCGGGATGCAGGATGGTGCAGTTTTCTGTGTCGTCTCTTCCCCCGGGGCGGTATGTGCTGATGGCGTCGAATGGGCTACGTACCCATACTCTGCCGGTGACCATCAATCCCTAAAGCAAATAGAAGTAATTCACGCGACGGCATTCATTTTTTCAGGATACCCCATGACTCAGGGAACCTCCATGGCCTCCACTTCCTCGCATCACCATCGTTCATCCGCGCGCAGAATCCGAATCGCCCGTTCCTCGCGAAAGGGGGGACTGATTCTTGTTGTAACGCTTCTCGCACTCAGTATCATTATTGTTCTTGCCACCTGGGTAGCCGATGAGGGGAGGTATCGCAAACCCGTCACAACCGAGGACGTGGAAGAAGAGTGACCGCAGTTGGCATCTGCAACGGCTTCCGACACATCGAAAAGGGAAGAGAGGACTCCGGCAGGAACTCCTCCGGGGTGAAAGGAGGCCCGCTATTCTTGCGTCTGACGCCCTCGCATACTATATTGCATTCCCTTTGGCGACGTACCCAAGTGGCTAAGGGAGCGCTCTGCAAAAGCGCCATGCATCGGTTCGAATCCGATCGTCGCCTCACCACTGTTCACGACCTCGTTGCCGGGGTGGCGGAATAGGCAGACGCGAAGGACTTAAAATCCTTTGGATCCGAAAGATCCGTGCGGGTTCAAGTCCCGCCCTCGGTACCAAGGGTTGATACCCGAAGGCAACACCACTCGACTTCCCTCCTCCCGACCTCCCACCACCTGGCAGCGCCGATGCCGTGTCCCCTGTTTTCGGAACCTCTCCCTGAACGTCGCGCATGGCGCCTTCGGCTCGTATGGACTGTGTTCCTTCTGAATTTCTTCTTTTCCGGATGGTCCTTCGCACAGATTCTGCCTCCCACGGTCGCTTCTCCGAAGAAGGAAACTCCCATAACTCCGGCATCGGTGTCCGCGTCACTTGGGACGGTCGAAACCGCAGTCCGCGACTCGGAATATGTTGTGGGCCCGGGCGATGTGCTGTCCGTTTCCATTTTTGCCGATCGATACTACTTCCACGAACTTCCGGTTTCGTCCGACGGATCCGTGGTGATTCCCGTACTCGGTTCTATCGCGGTGAGCAATCTCACCCTCGCCGACGTGCGTGCTCGACTCGGAGCTCTTGTGGAGAAGAATTTTCGTTCCGGAGAAGTGATCGTGACACTCCTGCGCGCCCGGCAGGTGAAGGTATCCGTCACTGGCGCGGTTCTGAAGCCGGGTGTGGTTTCTCTTCCCGCCTCTGCTCGTGTATCCGAAGCCCTGGAGTTGGCGGGAGGCGTCATCAAGGACACCACGGCTCTGCGCGGCATTCGCATCAGGCGTTTGGATGGCACGGAGCGGGGAGCCGATCTCACGTCCTTTTTCCGTGAGGGGACGTCCGACGACAATCCCTTCGTCATGGGGGGCGACATCATTTCGTTTCCGCGCATCGATGGTCGAGTAGGGGTTTTTGGCGCGGTGAATTTCGAGGGGCATGTGGATTTCGTACCGGGTGATCGTTTGTTCACCTGCCTGCGTCTGGCGGGAGGATTGCGCTCGTCGGTGTTTCGGGACAGTGTTCAGATCGTTCGGTTCAATCCGGATCAAGTGACCACCACGTCGTTCTACGTTCATCTGAAGGGATATCCCAGGGATTCTTCTCAGAACATACCGATGCACGCGGGCGATCTGGTGCTTGTGCGAGCTGTCCCGAAATTTCAGAAGCAGCGTCTGGTGGTGCTGATCGGCGAAATTATGTATCCCGGTTCCTATCCCATCATGCCCGGAGTGACGACACTGCGAGAGATTCTGTCCCGGGCCGGGGGACTGACCACGGAGGCCTCCCTCGAGGAAGCTACCATCACACGGAAGCAGAACGATAACGAGCGGGACCGGGAATACGAGCGACTCAGTCGAATCCCTCCGGCAGACATGCAGGAAGACGAGTACGAGTATTTCAAGGCGAGGTCGCGTGAGAGAGTGGGCCAGATGGCCGTGAATTTCAAGAAGCTGATTCAGGGGAAGGATCTTCAGGAGGATATCACGCTCGAAGATGGAGATGTGATCGACATTCCGTTCCGAAAGAACTATGTGCGTGTGCTCGGGCGCGTCAATGCCCCGGGAAACGTGTTGTTTCGTGCCTCATGGACTTTCCGGCAATACATCGAGTATTGTGATGGATATGGATGGAGAGCCGACGAAGGGAATGTCCGCGTGATCAAGGCCCGTACGGGAGAACTGGTCGATGCCACGGATACGGGAGATTATATCATCGAACCCGGTGATGCGATCTGGGTGCCCGAAGAACCGAAAACCAAGTTTTGGGAAGTCGCCCTCACCACGCTCAGCGTCGTCGCCCAGCTCGCCGGGATCGTGGGTATCGTCTATGCGGTAACGAGGTAAGTCATGGCTGCTTTCCCACGGTCGGAATTTGTCGCCCTGCTGCGCGCGGAATGGAAGACCATTCTGCGCATCGCCCTGGGCATCACCGTGTTGGTGACGCTGTGGTCCTTCATCATGCCCCAGACCTACACCTCGTCCTGCACCATCCTTCCGCCGAAGAAAGAAGAAGGCGGATCGGGACTCATGGACATCCTGTCGGGTGGAGCGGCTCCGGAAATGTTCGACATTGGATCCACCTTTGGATTTGGCGGGCGACCCTCGGATCTGTTCGTGCGCCTGCTCACCAGTCGGACGGTATCGGACTCCCTCATCCTTCAGCATCACCTGGCTCGATTTTTCGAGATCGACGAGGATCGTCCCTGGCGTCTGGCCGCGGAACCTCTGAAAGAGGCCACGATGATCGATGCCGCGAAGGATGGGAGTGTTACGGTATCGGTGCGTCTCTCTACCGGGATATTCGCAAGCGCGAAGGACGTGGATTCCGTGAAAAACCTGGCTGCGCTCCTGGCCAACGAGTACATCCGTCTTCTCGATGTCGTGAACCGTGAGAAGTTGGTTTCCCGTGCTCGGGCAACCCGGTTATACATCGCCGACCAGCTCGTGGAAACGAAGCGGGACCTCGACAGCGCCTACGTGCGGCTGGTGGCTTTTCAGGAAGGGAACAAGACGGTCATGGTGGACAAGCAACTGGAGGCCCTGGTGACGGCGGCTGGCACACTGAAAATGAAGGTCGCCGAGGCCGCTGCGGAATTGCGCATTGCGCAGCGGGACCTGCGGCCCGGCAGCCGGGCCCTCCTCGAGCTCCAGGCCAACCTCGACGCGGTGCAGGAGCAGTACGCGCAGTTACAGGGCAGTCCCGGCGCCAATGCTGATCTCCTCGTTCCCTTCATGAAGCTGCCCCAGGCGGCGGCCAGTTTGGCGAAGCTCGTGCGCGCGGTGAAAATTCAGGAAGAGATCAACGCCTATCTCAACAAGCAGTATTACAAGGAGCGTATTCAGGAAGCGCGCGATGTGCCAACCGTGCAGGTGCTCGATGCCGCCATTCCCGCATATCAGCGTACTTCACCGCGCAGGCTGCAATGGGCTGTGGTGAGTGCCCTTCTGGGATTAATCGCCGGAATGGGATTCGTGGTCCTGCGGGCATCGCTGCGTCGGCGCGTGACGGGCACTCCTACCTGACGCTGCCGAACCTTCCTCGTCGCCATGGCCGCCATCGCTTCTTCGTTCCTTGCTCGCTGGGACAGAGTGTTCCATTCTGTCTTCGGTGAGCTCGGCGTCATCGTGCTGAGCACGACACTCCTGTCCCTCCTCCTTCCCGTTTTTCTTGCGCACCCCCTTTTCGCGATCGGGGGGCTGGGACTGGTCGTGCTCGTCCCTACCGTACTCCTTCGTCCTCGTGTGGCATTCTTTCTGGCGATTGCAGGCCTCGTCCTCATGGAGGAATTCGATCTCTCCAGCAGTGAGGCTTTCTTCGAAGCGGGGATCAACAACAGTCTTCTCGCGCTGCGGGTGTTCGGGGTGAGTTTTATGGATGTCCTGACCCTGCTCTTTCTTCTTCCCGTACTGGGACGCGAATGGGACCAGTGGTATCGAACCGGGCGCCTGAGAGCTCTTCCCACCGATCGATTCTTCCTTCCCATGCTTCTGGTGTACCTGATGGGAGCATTTCAGGGATGGTTCACGAAGCTGTCGTTCAGTCACTTCACATGGGAAGCACGGGATATCCTGTACATTCTGGCCTGGTATATCGTCGCGTCCCGAACCCTGAAGGGTGGGAAGGATGTTCGCACTCTCATCCTGCTTGTCCTGAGCGTGTTCTCGGTGAAATCCCTTCTCTTCGTGTATCGGGCACTGATGGGGCAGGGGTTGTTTTACGGCTATGACTACTATCGCGTCGCCCTCGGATCCGATGTCCCCATGATGGCACTGCCATTCGTCGCGAGTCTCGTCGCTCTGGTGATACTGCGCGCCCGTCCCTGGTGGCAGCGTGGACTCCTCGCCCTGTTCGCCCTGTGGTGGACGGTGCTGCTTCTCGCGTCTCTGGGGCGTTCGGCCTATCTGCTCACTGCGCTTTCACTGATCGTGACGGTCGTTGCCTTTCGGAGGGATATTCGACCGAAGCATCTCGCACTGGGAGCGGGAGGTCTGCTCGTCGGAGGTTCGATCTTTTACTGGGGGATTCTGGGCCCCGTGCATCGCGAACTCGTATCCTATGTTCTCGGATCGGCCTTCAATTGGGTGGATGCCCTGAGTGTATATGGGGATCTGTCCATCGGTCAACGGGTGATGGAGGCCATCAATATTTCCGAAACCCTGAATCGGGCCCAGGCCTGGATTCTGGGGATGGGGTGGGGTTCGAGTTGGACCGAGCTGGTCATCAAGCATCCCATTGATAAGGGCTCCTTTCCCCTGGAAGAGCAACTCTCCGGCATCCACACGAGTGCGCACATCGATGCGCTGTATTTTCTGATGAAGGTGGGGGTGCTGGGTACTTTGGTGCTGTACGGAAGTTATCTGCGGTTCTTTCGACGGATCCTTCGCCACCTCACCCGGGAGACCGATGTCGCCGCACGCTTGGTGAGCTTGGTTCTCCTGGTCTTCCTGGTCATGGTTGTACCGAATTATGTGTATTTTGTCAAGCTGAAATGCCTTCTGGGCGTGGTCCTTGGATGTGTGGGCCTCCTGGAAGGTTCCTCGGATTTTCCCACTTCGTCGGAGCATCGTGAACTGGTCGGTCCAGCGTTTCGGGTCGAAAACGGGAGTGATGGCAACGGATCTCGCACGTGAGGCCGATGTGTCGGCTCGCCGTCCTCTTTCCGACATCACGCGTACGATCGTGCGAAACGCCTCGGCCTTGACCATCGCGCAGGTCTTTTACCGCATCGTCACGCTCTTCCTTTCGATCCTCCTGGCGCGATACCTCGGAGTGATCGAACAGGGGCGCTACGCGTTGGTCCTGAACTTCATCGCCATTTTCCAGGCCTTCTCCGATCTGGGCATCGCGAATCTGGTTATTCGGGACATCAATCAGGAACGCGGTGATCCCTCCTCGTTGATCGGAACCTACTTTCGATTACTGCTCCTCGTCAATGGTCTGCTTTTGATCCTGGCGATGGGTGTGGCGTTGCTTCTGAAGTATGATGGAGAATTGTTCGCAGGCATCGCGCTGGCCGGGCTTGGAATGGCTCTGGGGGGAGCGAGTTCGGCCTACTACGCTGCCCTGGCCGCCCGGGAGCGCATGAAGCGGATTGCGCGCATTGAAATTCTCGTGACGTTGCTGTTGGCCTTCGGTTCGCTCGCTGTGATGCTGTCGGGCGGACGTCTGGTCTGGCTCTGCGCCGTCGCGGCTCTCGGCGGGGCGGGGCGCCTCGTGCTGCTGGGCTTGGCTGCGCGCGTGCCCACGGTCCATGCTGGGAACACCGGCAAGGAGCTTCGCGCCCTGCTCGTGGCTGGACTTCCGTTCGCCCTGCACGCAGGGATGTACATCGTGCTGACGCGAATCGACGTGCTGATCCTCGAGCGCCATGGTTCGGCCTTGTCTCTCGGGGCGTACACGGCGGCCACCCGGCTCACTCTTCCCCTCACGGTGTTCAGTATGATGACGGCCACGGCTCTCTTTCCCGTGATTTCTCGCGCCATTCGCACCGAACCCTCTCTGGCATGGCGCATGGTGCGCCAGGCCCAGATGGGACTGGCGGGGCTGGGACTCCTCATCGCAGGCGTGACCACCGTATGGGCCGAGCCCATCGTGGTATTGCTGTTCGGAGCGGAGTTCCGCGACAGCGCTCCCCTGCTGCGCATCCTCATCTGGTATATCCCCATCTTTTCATCCTACCAGGTCGTCAGCGACCTCCTCGTGGCCGCACATCGACTGGGGACCGTCGTGACGATTGGCGCCCTTTGTCTTGCGATCAATATTGGCGCCAACCTTCTTCTCGTGCCAGACCATGGAGCCCTGGCATCCTCGTGGATACGTATCGGCACCGAACTCCTTCGCTGTGTCGCGTTTCTGGTTCTGCTCCGCTTCGTCCTTCATCCGTCCTCCTCTCCCGGTCGCACCTGATGCCCCCGTTGTCGCTCATCGTCACGACGTTGAACGAGGAATCCTCTCTCCCGGTGTTCCTCGCCTCCCTCGAAGCGCAGACCCAGGCGCCGGATGAGGTGGTACTGTGTGATGGAGGTTCACGGGATCGCACCGTATCCCTTTTGCGACAGTGGAGCGAAATGCGAAACGGGGTGCGTGTTCTGGAGGAAGAGGGGGCCTCGATTGCACGAGGTCGGAACTGCGCCATCCGAGCGGCATCGATGGAGTGGATTCTCGTGACCGATGCGGGATGTCAACTAGACCCCCACTGGGTGGAATGCATGGCGCGGGCCATGGAGAATTCCGAAGTCTCGGTACTCGGAGGGTTGTATCGGATCGAGGGAAGGAGCCGCTTCGAACGCTGGGCCGCCGCTGCCGAAATCGATCCTCGCCGACTTCCGCCTGATTCCTTTTTGCCATCGTCCCGTTCTTTCGCGATCCGGAAGTCCGTCTGGTCCGAAGTGGGGGGCTATCCCGAGTATCTCTCCTTCGCCGCCGAGGATACCGCCCTCTGTATGGCGCTCCGTGCACAAGGTCATCGAATTCTTCTCGTTCCTGATGCCATCGTCACCTGGTATCCACGTGCCACCCTGAAGGCCTACGGGCGACAACATCGCCTGTATGGCGCGGGAGATCGCGAGGCCGGGATCAAGGGCTGGAGTTATGGGAAGATCGCCCTGAAACACACCATCGTCGTGCTCCTGATCGGACTGGGCTTTGTCTGGAGCTTGGGATGGGGCTTGTTGGCACTCGCGCTTCTGATGTACGCGTTCCGACTTGCTCCCCTCTATGGATGGAGACAAAAACCGATCTCGGAAGCCCTGGCTGCCTTCGGCCTCATTTTTTGGAAGGAGGCATCTCTCTTGTTCGGGTATCTGTGTGCGCGCCGCAGAAGGAGGGGACGTGAGATCGCTGCGTGATATTCTGTGCTTTGCCGGTAACGACTGGTGGGTGCATAATCCTCTGACTGAGAAACAGTGGATGCGGGACCTGGCCTCGCGGGGACATCGGATCCTGTTCGTCAATTCCATCGGAGTGGGGGTTCCGAGCTTGACCACGCCGCGTCTGGGCTATCGTCTCTGGCTCAAGATCAAGAGTCTGGCGCGATGGCTTCGCAGAAGTGATCACGGGGTGTGGGTGCTGACGCCGGTGCTCCTCCCGCTGTGGTCACTGCCACCAGTGCGTACGCTCAATGTGATGCTCATTACGCTACAAGTCCGTCTGGTGCTCACCATGTTGGGATTTCGACGACCAGTGTTCTGGGCTGGACTCCCGACGGCCGCTCTCCTCCATCGTCATATCCCCCACGATGGCACCGTGTATTACATTCAGGACAACTACCTCGCCTATTATGACGCAATGCGTTTCGATGCGATTCCGAGGCATCATCACGCCATGCTGAATGCGGCAGATCGCATCATCTGTGCCGCAGCGGCGATGCACGATTCCGTGGTGTCCGAGCATCCCCAATCGGTGTACATCCCCCATGGGGTGCATCCTCGGTTCTATGAGATCCCGTTGGAGGGAGCCCATCCCGTGCCCACGCCACTTCGGGACCTTCCCCATCCCATCATCGGCTATTGGGGTTCGTTGGAAGTGCTGCAGGATCAGGATCTGATTCTCCTGTTGGCGCGTACGCATCCGGAATGGTCCCTCGTGTTTATCGGAAATCCCCATTACGATACGTCGCGTGTCGCCGCCTTGCCCAATGTCCACTTTCTGGGTTTCATTCCGCTGGAACAGATTCCGGACTACGGAATCCACTTTGACGTGACCATGATCAACTGGGTTCAGAATGCCTGGGTGGAGTACAGTTGTCCGGTGAAGCTCCGCGAGTATCTGGCCCTCGGCAAACCCGTCGTGACGTCTTTCATCCGCGAATCCCAGGCAGCATTTCCGGAGTTCGTGCGGGTGGCCCATTCTCACGATGAATTCCTCCATCACGTGGAAGACGCGGTCGCCGAGGATACCCCCGAACGTCGCGCGCGCCGACGGGAACGAGTGCTCTCCGAAACCTGGTCCTGGTCTGCCGGACAAGTGCATGATCTCATCCAGTCCCTGAGGACGTTCTAATGTGCGGCATCGCGGGAATGGTGGGGCGAGTCGATTCCTCGGCGCTCACGACGATGGTCCAGGAGCTCGCGCATCGGGGCCCGGATGAAGGTGCGGTGTGGATGGATCCGAAGACCGCAGTGGGACTTGGGCATCGACGATTGAAGATTCTCGATCTGAGTCCCCAGGCCCGACAGCCCATGGTCTCTCAGCATGGGCGCATGGTCGTCACGTTCAACGGAGAGATCTTCAATTTTCCCGAACTCCGCGATACGCTGTTGTCCCACGGATACCGCGTGCGCTCGCATGGCGATGCCGAGGTGCTCGCCAATGCCTGTGAATACTGGGGAGACGAGGTGGTAGAGCATCTGGTGGGACAATTCGCCTTCGCCGCCTGGGATCGATCGCGATGCCGCCTGTTCATCGCCCGGGATCATCTTGGCATCAAGCCGCTCTACTACCATGAACAGGGCGGGGAGCTGTCCTTCGCCTCCGAAGCCAAGGCCCTGCTCAAGGCATACCCCGAGACTCGGTCCCTCCATGCCTCGTCCCTCGGTTTCTATCTGACATTTTTGTGGACGCCGGGAGAGGACACGCTTTTTTCGGGCATTAGGAAACTGGCACCCGGATCATGGCTTTCCTGGGAATCGGGCACCCTCCGGCAGGGGCAGTACTGGACACTCGAACGGGCCCTGAGGGACGGAGTCCCCCCGTCCGCTGTTCGCGCGGACCGGGAAGACGAACTGCGCGCCCTCCTCACGCGATCGGTGCAATCGCAATGTGCCAGCGACGTTCCCCTGGGTGTTCTTCTCAGCGGGGGGGTGGACTCTACCATCATCCTCGCGGAGCTCCGCTCTGCCCTGACGAGGCCCCTGGCGTTTACGGCCACCTATCCCGCATCCACGCGCACCCAGGATGTGTACGACGAGGATGCTCCCTTTGCGCGACAGGCCGCCTCCGCGATGGGCGCGGACCTGCGAGAATCCCTGCTCGATGGGGACGTCCTTCCGATCCTGACCCGTGCTCTTTGGCATCTCGACGAGCCCCTGGCTGATCCCACCGTCGTGACCAATTATCTCATGATGCGCGAGGCCAAGCAGCATGCCACGGTAGTCCTGAGCGGCATGGGGGCCGACGAGATGTTCGGTGGCTATCCGCGACATCGCGCGGCTCGACTGGGATACCGATTGCGACGTCTCCCCGCCAGCCCGTTCCAACTGGCCCATCGCACCCTTGCCGCCTCGGTGCGAGGAGGAATGCTCCCCCTGCGTGGTCTGCGCCGTCCCCTCCACCTCCTGCGTCATCTCGGCGGAGACTTCGCAACGCAATACATCGGGATGTCCTCGTATTTCTCTCCCGAGGAGTTGACCGCCTTTCTCGATCCGGAGGTGGCGACGTCCCTTCGGTCCGGCGACGTGTGGAATCTCCATCGCGCCGTGTTCCATGCTCTCCCCGAAGCCACACCCTTGCAACGAGCCCGGATTCTGGATCTTCGATATTATCTGCCCTGTCTCAATCTGGAGAACATGGACAAGACCTCGATGGCACATGCCGTCGAACAGCGCGTGCCCTTTCTCGATCATCGCCTGGTGACCTACGCCCTCCGCCTTCCCGACGACGATCTCATCCATGGTCGCTCACAGAAGCATCTCCTGCGCGAGGCATACCGCCACCGCATTCCCGATGCCATTCTTCGGAGACCAAAAACCGGATACAATCCTCCGGTGCGTGCCTGGGTTCGATCTCTTCTCCATCGCGACATTGCCGATCTGTTGTTGTCGGCGGACGCCTTGGGACGAGGACTCTGGAAAAAAGACGTTGTGGTCCGATATTTGGAAGACCATCGCCGTGGTCGGGCCGATTGGAGCATGCGTCTTTGGACTCTGACGGTTCTCGAACTATGGTATCGCACCGTTCTCGCCCCGAGGCCGGACGCAGAGGCGCCCTCGGCATCTCCGCTTCTGATTCTTCCGTCCGATCCTTCGGAGGTCTCATGATGCGCGAGCTTCCCGTCGTGCTGCGGTCTCTTTCCTACCTGCGTCCCTCGATGATTTTCTGGCGCATCCATCGCGAGATCAAGGCACGCGTCCTCACCTTGGTCCTGCATCTGGGAGCGGGGAAGGGGATCGAACCGCGTGCCGGCTCCGAGCGGCTTCACCGCGTGCCACCGCTTCCCTGCCACACCCAGGCAGAAGCCATCGATCTCGAACAGCTCCGATTTCAGTTTCTGCGTGAGTCGGTGGATCTGCCACGGTCTGCCGACCAGTGGTCCCGTCATCTGGCGTCCCGCCCCCTCCTCTGGCGCTTTCATTTCGGATATCACGACTATCTGCCGGTGGTGTTGCGCGATGCCTCGGATCCGGTGCGCGCACGGACGGCGGTGACGGACTTTCTCCGTGCCTGGGAGGTGGCGTTTCCGGCATCGGCACCAGACTCCCGCACGTTCGCGTGGCATCCCTACGTGCTGTCGATTCGTATCGAATCCTGGTGCCGTCTCGCCGCCGAGTTTCAGCATGACGGAGATCCTACCGAGGTGTGCGCCCTTCTGGAGCGCGGCATCGAGAAGATGACGAGGGTTCTGTTACGCAATCTCGAATATGGCACCATGGCCAATCATCTGCTGCGCAACATCAAGGCCCTCTGTTTCGCGGGACTCTGTCTCGACGGTCCCCTGGCGCATCGCGCCCTCGCACGAGGGACGCACCTCCTGATCCGGGAGCTTCGCGAGCAGATCCTCGCGGATGGAATGCACTTCGAAAGAAGTCCGATGTACCACGTTTCCATCCTCAGCGACCTGATGGATCTGGCCGATGTGTTCGAGGCCCGAGCGATGGAGGAGCCTCAGGGATTAGGTCCGGCTATCCACTCCATGACTCGTATGCTGGAGATCCTGATTCATCCAGATGGAGAGATCCCATTCCTGAACGATAGCACGAGATCCTTCACGCTCATCACGGCCGATGTACTGAAACGGGCGATCGCTCGGGTCGGAGAGAGAGAGGGGGCGGTGGAAGAGATTCATGCGTCTCCCGAGTTGGATGCGAAGCACTGGTCGGGACTGATGGTGCTGCGGTCTCCTCGGATGCACCTCGTGTTCGATGCGGGCAATATCGGCGTGGATTATCAGCCGGGACATGCGCACTGCGACACACTCTCGTTCGAACTCTCGTGGCAGGGCCGTCGGCTCTGCACCGATACCGGCGTGTATCATTATCGGGAATCCCCCGAGCGGATCTGGTCCCGCTCCACCGCCGCGCATTCCACCCTCTCCATCGACGGAGCGGAGCAGTCTGAAGTGTGGAAGAGTTTTCGCGTGGGACGGCGGGCGCGGGTGATCGGTACTCGTGCGATGAACAGCAACGGCTGGATATTATTTCAGGGAGTCCACAACGGATTTACGCATCTCGCGCCGGATCTTCTTCATGAGCGGAGTGTGGTGATCGCTCCGGATGCCTGGTTGGCCATCGTCGATCATGTGTCGGGCTCGGGATCGCATCGTCTTGACTCGTGGGTGCATCTGGCGCCTGAGGTTACGATTCAGCAGGAGGGAAAGAACCTGATGCTGAGTCGAGGGGATGAAGAATTCGTTGTCCGCGGATGGGGGTACGATAATCTGGATTCTATCGTCACGCCTTACTACCCGTCCTTCGGCGTGCAGGTGTCGCGTGCAGCCCTGCATGCGCAGGTGCACACCGCCCTGCCGCACCTGTCGGTCCTGCTCCTCGGGTTATCGGGACCTCTTCCGGAGATTCACCTTGATTTGAAGGGCGCGGAGGTGCGAATTTCCACTGCAACGCAGGCTCTGACCCTCACTGCCCGGACTTCACGTGCACATCCTCTATCTCTGCCAGTATTTTCCCCCTGATCTCGGTGCGCCCGCCATTCGGTGCTTCGAGATGAGTCGGCGCTGGGTGCGTGCGGGGCATCGAGTGACGGTCGTGTGTGGGATTCCCAATCATCCCTCCGGGCGCATTGCTCAGGGGTATACCACTGCTCTGGTGCAGACCGAACGCGTGGAGGGGATCTCGGTCTATCGAAGCTGGGTGTATGTGACGCCCAATGCCGGTGGACTGCGTCGCAGTGTGAACTACGCGAGTTTTTGCATTAGCGCGGTGCTGACCGCGGAACTGATTCGCGATGTGGATGTGTGCATTGCATCCTCCCCGCAACTGCTCGTCGGCATGTCGGGGTTGATGGTGCGAACCCTTCGACGTATCCCCCTCTGCTTCGAGGTGCGGGATCTCTGGCCGGATTCCATTGAAGCGGTCGAGGCCTCCCTGCCTCCTCGGCTGCTTTCGGGTCTTCGTGCTCTCGAACGGCGGTTGTATCGGAAGGCCGATCATATCGTCGCGGTGAGTCCCGCCTTTGTTCCGACGATTCTGGAGCGAGGCGGACAGCAGAACGCCATCTCAGTGATCCCTAACGGGATCGATCCCGTGGCGATGGATGCGATCGGACCTCATCGGGATTGGATGCCGGTTGCCTTCCGCTCCGCTTTTCTGGTGGGATATGTCGGGACGCTCGGAATGGCGCATGGTCTCGAAACCATCTTCGAGGCGGCGAAACTCCTGGAAGACGAGCCCGATATCCACTTCGTCCTGATGGGAGACGGTGCCCGCCGCTCCGTGCTTGACCATACGGCCTCCACGGTGCCTAATGTCACCATCCTTCCTCCTGGAGCGCGTGCGCGGGCGCTGGCCGTGCTGCGGGGGCTCGATGTGGGGCTCGTGCTTCTGCGCGACACGCCATTGTTCAGAACGGTCATCCCCAGTAAGCTTCTCGAAACGATGGGGGCGGGGATTCCCGTCATCCTGGGAGTTCGTGGACAGGCAGCGGAGATCCTCGAGGCATCTGGAGGTGGACTCGCCATTCCTCCTGAAGATGGAGCCGCGCTGGCTTCGGCAGTGCGTGCCCTGAAGGAAGATCCCCGGCGTCGCGAAGGCATGGGCCGGGCGGGACGGGATCACGTGACGCACCACTACCACCTCGACCATCTGGCAGATCGCTACCTGACCATTCTGCAGGAGATGAGCGCATGACTCGCATCCTCTTTCTCCTCCTTCTGCTGACGGGCATTGTGGCACGTGCGCAGCATCTCACCACCGAACGGGTGTCCGACACCCATTGGCGAGTGACGCTGTCCACCGAATCTCCGCGCGTGAGCGGTCCCGTGGGCGAACCGCCGTATTCCCTCATTCAAATCCCTTCCCTGGAATCCGTCCCTCTGCCTGGCTGTCCCGCTCTTCCCGTTCTCGTGGTTCGCTGTGCGCTGTCTTCGCGAACGCTTCCGTCGATTCAGCTCGCCCCGAGCGAGGAGCTCGTGTTCAGCTCCACCGGGCTCGTATCCTACCCCGGTCCCGGTGCTCCACCTGCTCACGCTGCCCTCCTCGGCACCCCATATCGGGTGGGGGACACATGGATGGTCGATCTCCTGCTCTATCCCGTCCTCCTGCACGCTTCTTCCCTGCGACACCGCCCGAAGATCGTGGTAGATCTTCGAAGCGAATCCGCAATGACACTGCTGACCGATCATGACGGAGCCGACGCCACGCGC
>CAYQST010000006.1:29080-153277 GCA_964420295.1 uncultured Chromatiales bacterium
TCTCGCACCGGAGACACACGCTCTCGCACCGGAGACACACGCTCTCGCACCGGAGACACACGCTCTCGCACCGGAGTCGGGATCGCGAGCCCCGTGCCTCTCCCGGCGCACACACGGGATGCCCTCTGGTACACGCCTCACACATCCGCAGTTCGTATCGAAACCCGTGAAGAGGGTCTGTATCAGATACCCGTGCAGCGACTTCTCGATCTCGGTGTCCCTCCCGCCGATCTGGGGACCGACCGAATGCGACTCGTCCGGGATGGCAGATCGATTCCCTGCATCGTGCGGGACGGAGGAGACGGAATCCTGAATCCCGAGGACCGTCTCGTCTTTTTTGCACCACGGGTGTGGGGTGAGAACGGGGCGCGTTTCAATGAGTGGTCTGATGCCAATGTCACCTGGCTGCTGTTCGATGGCCAGCCTCTGCTCGGCTACGACACCCTGCGGATGGAACCGCACGGAGAACCCGAGCGTCTGTCTTTTCCGGACACCCTTCATCTCGAAGAGGATGCCTACTATCACGCGGGGGACAATGATTACGAAAGCGGCATCTCCGAAACGGTGGATGGGGAAGGGTGGATCTGGACCTATCTGCGGACCTACGACAGTCTGGGGGTAAAGAAGAAGGACAGCGTGCGCGTCCCCTTCAACGTGCACGTGGTGCAGGATCGCCCCACCTTCCTGCGATTCCGGATTCGTGGTTCGTCGCGGGATTCCAGTCGCGTGCAGTTCCTGATCAACGATGTACTGGTGCAGGATCGCATCGTGGGAGGCAAGGAGACGGTACTGACCTCAATCGAGCTTCCCGATGGACTCCTTCGCTCGGGCTCCAACGTGTTGACCATACGCAGCATTGGAGCGATGGATTGTCCACCAGGCAGTCCCGACTGTCCTATCGAACGCGTGTATGTGGACTGGTGTGAAATCCTGCATGCCTCCGACGTTCACATGCGGGACAACCTGCTGGATGTCCATCCGGATTCCTCGCTGGGGGAGGAGAGACGACGACTACGGATCACCGGTCTGACGGATTCCGCAGTAGTGGTGATCGATCTCACGCAGGCGGCCCTGGGCATGGGCGGAACCTGGAATGCCGGAGTCCTGGACCTCGCGGCTCCTGCCACCCATCGGCTGATGATCGCGACTGAGGCCAGTCTCCCCGTGCCCGACGTCCGACGCACGACGCTTCCCGAACATGCAACGGGCACGGCTCCGGACTACCTCGTCATCACTCATTCGGTCTTTCGGGTCGCTGCAGAACAGCTTGCGCAATGGCGAGAATCACAAAATGGGTGGACGGTTCGCGTGGTGGACATCGAGGATCTGTACACGACCTATGGCTACGGTCGCAAGACGCCCGAGGTGATTCGTTCCTTTTTGAAGGAGATCCGATCTGCCACTCAGCCGGCCTACCTCGTTCTGATGGGCGACGCGAGCTGGGATCCGAAGAAATTGAGAGGGAACTCGACCAAGACGGATTTCCTGCCCACCATCGGCAATCCCGCCAACGACAATGCCTTCGTGGCGCTCGACGATGGCACGGCACGCCCGTCCCTGTCGGTGGGGCGCATTCCAGCGGAGACCGCAGCCGAAGCCATGGCCTATGTCGAGAAACTGCGCTCCTATGAATTGGAATCCCCTCGACCCTGGAATCGCACCGTACTCTTCGCTGTGGGTGGAAAGACATCCTACGAACGCGATCAACTCTTTCTGCCCCAGGCCCGTTTTCTTGTGCAGAAGTATCTCGAACCCGCCTGCCTCGATCCCCATATGATCGTGAAGAAAAAGCTCGACATTGTATCCTACGACGACCTCGATACCCTTATCACCGAGATGAATCGGGGAGTGTTGTGGTTCAATTTCACCGGACATGGGGGAACGCGCATCATCGACATGGGAGTGGAGAGACCGGACATTTTCGCGACCCGAAACCGCTATCCGTTTTTCGTGACCCTTTCCTGCAATACCGCCCATTTTGCGGAGCCGTATGAAACGGGACTCAATGAACGTTTTGCGATGGCAGTGGGGAATGGATCCATCGTCTCCTTCGGGACCTCGGGTCTGGGTGTCGTTTCCTACGACGACATGCTGAGTCGCTACATGTTTTCGGGACTCACCGAGCAACGCCTCTCCACCTGGGGGGAGTTGACCACCATCGCCAAGCAACGCCTCCTTCAGAATTCCGGCTCGGGCAATCAGCTCGCCATCAACACGGTGAACCAGTATGTCATTCTGGGGGACCCAGCCGCACGCATCCCCCTTGTGCGCGGATCGGAACTGCTCGTGGAGCCCGAGGATCTCTCCGTATCCACCACGCCCCTTTTCGAAAATCAACCCTTCGTGTTGACCACTACCCTGCACAGCGCGGGCACCTGCCTGACCGACAGCATCGATATTCGGCTTCGACTCTCTGTGAATGGGACGGCTCTTCCCGAGCAGAACCAACGCATCCCGGCCTTCACCGGAGCGACGACCATCTCATGGCCTGCCACGGTGCGAGGGATGTCCGGTCCTATGACGGCGCGCGTGGAGATCGATCCCCTGCAACGCCTCTCGGAGTATACCACCACCAATAACAGCGCCGAGCGCGAATTCACCCTCCTTCCCAGAGGGGCAGCCGCTCTGCTCCCCTACGATCATTCCGTCCTCACCGCCTCGCCGACGTTTCTCATCGCCAACCCCTCTGTCCTGCCCCAGGGACGGGCCTCCACGGGTAGCGTGGTGGTGCAATGGGGCAGGGACCCTGAGTTTCGCACCGGCGTCTCCGAGAGCACCGGAACTCTGGGGCTGCTCGTCTCCCGTGCCGAGAGCGAGATTCCCATGGATACCGGAGTCGTGTACTGGAGGGCTCGCGTGGTGTCGGGATCGATGACCACGGAATGGACCGCGACGCGTTGTTTTCGATTCGGAACGATCCCGGCGGAGGAACGCTGGGAACAACAGGGTTCGGTGCCGCTGTCAAGATCCCGCCTCGTAGGACTGGAGGAGCGGTCCGATGGAACCGTGGTACCGGGTACCCGTCCTTTTCCGGTGGAAGTGGTGTCAGCAGGAAACAATCAAGTGGAGATTCAGGATTTCGCGGAGATTCGGCTCGATGGGACCAATGTATCGGTGAATCGTCGCGGATTCAATGTCGTCACCTTTGATCCGCGCACCGGACGGGTACGGGATACCCTCTCCTTCGATACCTATGCCGATCGTGCCCAGGCCGGTGCCCTGGCAGCCTTTCTCCGCACGCTCGATCCCGCGCTGATGGTGGCCTGCGCCATCCGCGACGATGCCAATGGACATCCTGATTTTACCATTGGGCGCAGCAATATCACCCCCGAACTCAGGGAGGCCTTCGCGCTGTTCGGCTCCCGTTTCATCGACAGTGTGGGCTTCCGAGATTCCTGGGCTTTTCTCGGAACGCGGAGCGATCCTCGACGGGCACGTGAGGATCATCGTCGGTACGGGGCCGCGTTTTTCAAGGATACCCTGATCGCGCGTGCGTCCTCGGGACGCATCGAAAGCGCTCTCATCGGACCGGCCTCTTCATGGATGTCCGCGCAGTGGGAAGGAACACGGATCGACGGCGGAAGGGGCTCCCTGCAGGTATGGGGGACGGGGGACAGTCTTGTGCTGGAACGACTCTCGTGGGAACCTGGAGAAGTGCTCTCCCTCGCCACCATCGATGCCTCCCGTCACCCCCGATTGCGGTTGTCCCTGACACTCACCGACACCAGCTTCACGGACAACATTGCACTGAAAAGCTGGCGCTGTGACTTCGCGCGTCGCGTTCCCGAAGTCGGCATCACCAACCAGGTGCTGTCTTTCGATCAGGATTCGGTGGAGCAGGGACAGCATGCCCTTCTGCGCGTGACCCCCGTGAATGCAGGGAGTGCCGGTGCTCGGGTTCCACTGCACGTACGGATGATTCGCGCCGGGCAGGCCTTGATCGATACCCTGACTGCGCTCGATTTACCTCCGACCTTGTCGCCGGGGCAGGATCTTCTTCTTGCCCTCCCCACGGCACAAGGCGCGGGGGAGTGGATGGTGGAATGTCGAATCGGAGAACCTCCATTTCTCACGGAACTCTACGACGGGAACAACCGCTTCTCCCTGCCGCTTCGTGTTGGGAGGGATTTCGAGCGCCCCGACCTGTTGGTGTGGATCGATGGACAGCCGATCGCCGATGATGATCCGGTCTCTCCCACGCCCGTCATTAAGGTACGGCTTCGCGATGACAGTCCGCTCCCCATTACCGACACGGCAGCGGTACAGCTCGTGTTGGATGGGCGACGCGTCCCCATCACGGGCAACCCCGAACTCGCCTGGACGGGTGGTGGCACAGGAGAGGACAAGCTCACGATTCTCTTTCGTCCCCGCCTTTCGTCGGGATATCATGTGTTGTCGGTAACTGCGAAGGATGCATCGGGCAATCCCGCCGATACGATTCCTTACCAGGTGCGTTTTCGGGTGGACCTCGACGGAAGAGCCGAACAGGTATTGCCTTTCCCGAATCCGGCATCGGGTCCGATGGATCTCACGTTCTTCCTCACCGGATCTATCGTACCGTCTTCGGCGCATCTGAAATTCTACACGATGGTCGGACGCTGCATTCGGGATCTCGATCTCTCGAATCAGCTTCGGATCGGTTTCAACCGCATCCCGTGGGATCTCCGGGATCAGGATGGAGACCGGGTAGCCAACGGATTGTATTTTTATCGCCTTATCCTGACCCGCGAGGCCGACACCGAAGAGCATCGCGGTCCTCTCACGATCGCGAGGTAACATGACATCGCCACCTCCCCCTTCTTCCGTTCCCCGCAACGCGCGTTCGTTTTATGATTCCGTGTATGGAGAAGGGGAGGTTCCGGACGCCGCGATGGAAGAGGGAAGGGATCCCACCGAGCGTCTCGCTGTGACGAATTTTTTCGACGACTTGGATCCTTCGGGAAATCCGGTGCTCGATGTCGGGTGTGGACATGGGTCCTATCAGGATCGTTTCGCGCGCTACATCGGTGCCGATCTCACCGTGCATTGCGCCCCGTTTCTCCATCGGCCCTATGTGGTTTGCAGTGCCACGCAGATCCCCGTGCGGGATGGGTGTCTGCAGGGAGTATTATCGTTACACGCCCTCGAACACATCCATGATCCCGAGGCAGCTTTACGGGAAATGGTGCGGGTTCTCGAACCGGGGGGGCGACTGTTTCTTCTTCCCTCCTGGCAGGTAAGGCCCTGGGCTTCGTCCGGCCTGGCGGTCGCGGCCTGGAAGGATCTCTCTTTCACGCTGCGGCTTGCCAAAGCACTGCTCCCCATCCGTGACGGAGTGGCGGTGCGCGCCTTGCGCATTCTTCCACGACGATTGGGTCTCTGGATGCGCGTGATGATGGGGATTCCTCCCACGAGACTCCCCTATCGTCGTCTTCAGCCCAATTATGAGCGGTATCTTGTGGCGGATTCCGACGCCTGCGCCTGGCTGGACGGATTCGAGGTGATGATGTTCTTACGCGAGCTCGGGTGTGTGTTTCCCGAATATCCAGGATGGATGGCAAAGCTGGCCTTCCGCACCGGACCTTTGCTCGCCATCAAGCGGGTTCGAGATCAGGCGCGTTCCTGATCCTCATCGCAGAAGGCCGGCAAGGATGGAGGCCCCGAAAAAGGCGAAATAGGGAATCGCGATTTTGGGATTGCACAGGATCGGGCAGGTCCCTCCGGTGAACCGATGCAGATGACGGCTCACGAACCATCCGGCACTCCCTCCCACAAGGGCCCCCGCAAGAGCGCCAAGGATCATGCTGCGGCCTCGTCCATCACGCGTATCAAAGTCGCCTCCACCTGAGCGGGGATGTCACCGAGATCGAAATCGGGCATCATGAGAGAGATGAGTTCCGGCTTCATGAGCGTCATGATCGTCTGGTGATCCTGTTCATACACCGCGATGCGACAGGGGAGCATCATTCCTACCACCGGATGGCGAGTCAGAATGTCGTGTGCGAATCGTGCGTTGCAGACTTCGATGATGCGATACGCCGGCAGCGTGAATCCCTTTTCCGCCAGGGTGGCCTGGACATCGTGCACATGGAGCGTGCGAAATCCATGCGCCAGTGCAATCTCCTGGATTCGCTGGCTCAGCTCGTCGACAGGCAAGGTGGAAGGTCGGGTAATGTGCAGATCGGAGGACGTCATGACAGCTCCAAGTAAAGTGAGACTGGTCATGGGATGCGGATGCGACCTGGGAGATTCAGGTCGGCGCACACATCATTCGATTCCCAGGACGCGGAGGAGCTCCGTTTTCGCGGCAGGAGGGAAGGAGGGAGAGGCGGCGCGGTAGACCGCGATCAGCTTATCGATGGAATCACAGTAGGCGCCGCAATCCGGGCATTTTTCCAAATGGGCGCGCACGTGGCGGCACCGTTCCGAGGAGTCGTCCTCTCCGAATTGGCTGCAGATATAGGACACCACATCGTCACAGGTGATGGAAGGATGACGGTGTTCCGGATTCTTGGCAAGCTCTGGATTCATATGGTCCTCAGGGCTCATGTCGTACTCAGGAATCTCGACGAGTGGCAAAAATGGGAGTGAGTTCATTGCGAAGAAAGGCGCGTGCCCGATGGAGGCGGGATTTTACGGCAGGAATGGACAGGTTCGTGATGGCGCTGACTTCTTCGGTGGACAGCCCCTCGACATCTCTCAAAAGGAACACAATCCGATAATCCGGAGAGAGCTTGTCGATCGCGGCATTGAGATGATGACGCGTATCCTCTCGCTCCAGGCGATCGAGAGGATTGTCGTCCCAACTGGTGGTGGGGACTTCCGGAGCGGGAGTCTCTTCGTCGTCGAGAGACACGAAGCGCCGGTTCTTTGCGCTGCGGGCGAGCATCAGGCAATGGTTCGACACGATGGTGTAGAGCCAGGTGGAAAATTTCGAACGGTTGTCGAACTGATCGAGTTTGTTCAACACGCTCACGAAGGTCTCCTGCGTGGTATGCTCAGCTTTATCGGGATTTCGGCACACGTTGTACGAAAACCGATACACCGTTTGAGCGTAGGCTTCCACCAGGGTTTTCATCGCCGTCCGGTCTCCGGATTTTGCCAGTTCAATGAGGTTCTGTTCGTTCTCGAGCGTCATGCGATGGGATGTTCGGTGATCGAAAAAGATTCAAAAAAATACGCATGGTCTCCGGGAAAACCATGCGTGACGACCTCTCGTCCGGGATTCGTTGTCTCAGCGCACCTTCACGACCACGAGCGTGATATCATCGTGCTGCTCTACTCCTCCCGTGAACTGTCTCGTATCGTCAAGCACGGCTTCGAGAATGCTCCGTGCAGGCAGGGGGCGGACAGATTGGAAGGAGCGCAGAAGACGATCCTCCCCGTATTGATGACGAGATGCATCCATCGCTTCGAGAATTCCGTCTGAATACAGCATAAAGGTGGAATCCGAGGGAAGGGGATACTCCTTCTCCACCAGTTCCTTGTTGAACACGTCGCCGGGATCGAGTCCAAGTCCGATACCCGGCATGCGAAGGTAATCCGCATGGCCATTGGTGGCGGACAGGGGATGAGGGTGCCCCGCACGACAGATGCGCACGGTGCGGGTGTCGAGATCGAATAGAGCCAGAATGATGGTGACGAAGGCATTGCGCTCGATGCCGCTGTACAGAGTGGTATTGACATGGGTCAGGATCTCCCGCGGGGAATCGTACATGCGGGAGGCGAGCTGAATCATGCCCTGCACCTTCGACATGTACAGTGCCGCAGGCACGCCCTTGCCGGATACGTCGCCAATGGCGACGAGCACACGATGGGCATCGAGAAGGATGTAATCGAAATAATCGCCTCCGACCGTGGTGGCCGGCAGGCTCACTCCCGCCACGTCCAGCGACGAGATGCTCAGGTCGGATTTCGGGAGCAGACTCTGCTGAATGCGTCGGGCCACTGCCAGCTCTCGTTCGATCTTCTGCTTCTCCAATTCTGAGGCATGGAGAATGGCATTTTCGATCGCGATGGCGGCCTGTCCTGCCACGGTGTCGAGCATATCCACGTCCTCCTGCGAGAAGGCGCGGCCAGATTTCTTTTTTCCCACGCAAATGATCCCAAGGGTCCGCTCCTGAAGCAGAATAGGGACGATGAGCGCAACCTTGGAGGATCGTAGCTTTTCCTTCTCCGCCTCGGTGAGCATGGAGGCTTCGTTATCGTCGAGGAGGGCAGGAACGTACAGGGTGCGACGATCACGGGCAAGTGTGGCCAGCAATCCGGGGGCATCGGTGACCAGGGGACAAAAGGACTCGGTAGCGCAGTAGGATGCCGCATCTCTCCCGGCGTCGTCACGAAAGAGCGTGACCGCCGTTTTTTCCACGTGCATCGTCGTGGCAATGCGAGTGGAAAGCGACTGCATGATCTGTTGCAGATTGAGCTTTCTTGGAAGCTCCTTGCTGAATTCGAGAAGGGCCCTCTGATAATTCGAACGATCCCGGAAGAACACTCGGTCCACCCACTCCTGGGCGCGTTGCTTGACGGGATTGAGGAGGAGGGCAATGACCACCAGCGCGATGAACGTCATCAGATTGTTCACTTGCGCGGATAAGGCGGCCTGGAGCATCTGGCCGATCCCCACGACGATCAGCAGATACAGAGCCGCCACCATGGCCGTCAGCACGGCATAGATCAAACTTCGCTTGATGATCACATGGGTATCCATCAGTCGATAGCGGAAAATCGAATAGCCGAAGGCCAGGGGGAGCACCGTCAGCAGAAGCGCGGGGAGAAGGAGCCGAGGGTCGATCAGAAACTGATAGGTGGAAGAATTGACCACGACAGCCATGTAGATCGTCGTGAACACCGAAATCACAAAGGCGATGAGGATGGGACGCAGAGCTTTTCTTTGTTCGGGCTCCACGAAACGGTAATAGCTGTCCGTCAGTAGTCCGTATCCCGCCAGAAAGAGGCCGATGCGGGTCCAGCCAATCGTGGTATACACCCACTTCGGCACCATCCACTGCATTCCAAACCCTTGGAGGCCCGCCATGACCACACCCAACGCGAGCAGCCCACCGATGATCCATTTCGAATGCGATTGTCCTCGTCGGACGGGAAACAGCATGAAGAATCCAATGTACAGGGCCGGCTCCACGATCAGCACCAGAAGATTCGCAAGGTTCCGGGCGGCATACGTGACATACCACAATGACGTATGATCCGCATAATACAGATACATGCCATTGAGGCCGGCGCTTGCGCCGAACATCACCATGGTGGCGACACTGTACCATCCGAACCAGCGCTGTACCCTCCCCTGGGGTTTGGCCATCACCACCAGATATCCCATGAAGAGAAAGCCGAGCCCCAGCATGAATTGGGAGAAATACACAACATCGAAGAGCCGGATGATCTCCACATCGATGACATGGATGCCGTCTGAACGATGAATGGTATATCGTGCCTTCTGCCCCGTAGGGGTTTGGGTGATGAGAACCATGGCATGCGCGGAGTGCTTCAGCGCATGACCATTGATCGCGGTGAGCGTATCCCCGTCACGAAGACCGGCCCGATCCGCGACACCTCCCGGGACGATCTCCTTGATGAGAAATCGCGTTTTCGTACCGGCCGCAACCCACAGGCATTGATCATTCCCTTGAACGGAATACACGAGAATATCGAGGAAATGCGCACCACCCAGACTCAACGCCAGGATCGCAGTGAAAGTAGCCACTACGCGCACAAGACGGGGTGAGACGGAGCGGGCAGAACGCATGAAGAATCCAGAAGAAAATGCCGTATTCGTATCCATATCGGGAAAGTTGCGTCATGGCGGTTCGGGCAACCTGTTCGCAAAATAGGGCGCGGCGCATTTCGGTGCACGAAAAATTGGAAAAGGGAAAAGGAATCGGACTCCCTTTTCCTTGTTTTTTGCTATATTTCCCAGCTTGACCGGAGCCACATGGAGTTCAGATGCTGATTAGTATGACAGGATATGGAGATGCCACCGCCGTGCGGGATGGAATGACCGTTACCGTGCAGGTGCGCAGCGTCAATAATCGTTTCCTCGAGGTTTCAGCCAAGGTGCCTCGAACCCTGCAATCCCGTGAGAACGAAATCAAGGAATTGGTCCGAACCCGCCTGTCCCGGGGAAAAATCACGGTGGCGATCACCCTCGACCTCCCTCAGGTGGAACAGCTTCCGGTGACGGTGAACCTCGATGCCGCGCGGGCCTATTTCGGCCTCCTTTCTCAACTGCGCGAAACGGTGGGCATGGACGCTCCCGTGACCCTGGATCATCTCATGAAATTCAGCGAAGTCCTCACGGTGTCCGAATCTGGCCAGTCCACCACCGAGCAGTGGGAACTGGTCTCCTCCGTGCTCGACGACGCCCTCATCCAGGTTCGCGCGATGCGTGAGCGAGAAGGGGAGACCCTGCGCACCGACCTGCGTCAGCGGATCGATGGCCTGGAGCGCTGCATGCTGGATATCGAGCAGAAGTCAGGGGGACGAGTGGAACGGGAACGCGACATCTTACGCGAACGCATCGCACAGCTCATCGATTCGACCCGCATCGATCCTGATCGCTTGGAAATGGAAGTCGTGATTTTCGCGGATAAGGTGGACATCACAGAAGAATTGGTGCGATTTCGCAGCCACCTCACGGTGTTTCGCGAGGCCCTCGATTCTCCCGAATCCGAAGGGCGGAAGCTGGGCTTCCTGTTGCAGGAAATGAACCGCGAAGCCAATACCATCGCGTCCAAAGCCTATGATGCCGGCATCGCGCACGTCGTGGTGCACATCAAGGAGGAACTCGAACGTATTCGTGAACAACTCCAGAACATCGAATAATCCCATGCTCTTTGTGCTCTCCGCTCCAAGTGGCGCCGGAAAGACCACCATAGCCCATGCCGTGATGGCCGCCTTACCGGAACTGCGGTTTTCTATCTCGGCCACGACCCGAACTCGACGTCCCCGTGAAGTGGATGGACGGGACTATTTCTTTCTCGATCGTGAGGAATTCGAGCGCCGCATCGCGTCTGGAGATTTGGTGGAGTGGGAAGAAGTGTTCGGCAACCTGTACGGAACGCTGGCCTCAGAAGTCGATCGAGCCCTTGTCCAGGGAGAGCACATGCTCTTCGATGTCGATGTCAAGGGTGCCCTCTCCTTGAAATCACGGTATGGAGATCGCGCCGTGTTGATCTTCATCCACCCCCCTTCGATGGACGTGCTTCGTCAGCGTCTCGAACATCGGGGCACCGACTCCGAAGCCGTGATCCTTCGCCGTCTCGATCGGGCCGCCTGGGAGATCGCGCAGGCCGATCGATTCGATCATCAGGTGATCAACGACGATTTACATCGTTCCATTCCTGCCGTGATCTCCATCGTGGAACGGCATTCCCTTCTGTCTGCACTGTCCAATCAATAAATCCAATCATTCACAGGAATCATCTTCTATGCCCCTTCAACCTCTCGAACTGAAGAAGCTGGATCTGCACGCCGAAAACATTTACGAGGCCATTGTCGTTCTCTCTCGTCGTGCGCGCCAAATCAACGAGGAACTGAAAATCAGTCTCAATCAGGAACTCGAGAACTTCACCTCCCGCATGGATTCCGAAGAGGAAATCGAAAACAACCCCGAGCAGGTGCGCATCAGTATCGAATTCGAGAAGATGGCCAAGCCCACGCAGAGTGCCATCGTGGATCTGCTGGATGGTCGACTGACCTATCGGTACAAGGACCAGTAGTCCATGCTGTCGGGCAGGCATATCCTGGTCGGCGTCACCGGAAGCATCGCCGCCTATAAATCGGCCCTGCTCGTACGGGAACTCCGCAAGGCTGGAGCAGACGTGCGGGTGGTGATGACCGAGGCGGCAACGCGCTTTCTCGCACCGCTGACCCTTGCAACCCTGTCCGAATCCGAGGTGGTGCTGGATATGTTTCCCGCAGATTCCTCTAAGGGGACCTGGCATATCCATCTGGGACTCTGGGCCGATGCCATGCTTATTGCGCCGGCCTCTGCCAATACTCTGGCACGGATCGCCCACGGGTTTGCTGATTCCGCTCTCACCTCACTCGTGCTGGCGCTTCGCTGTCCCCTCGTGGTGGCTCCGGCGATGGATACCGACATGTGGCTGCATCCCGCCACGCAGGGCAATATTCGTATCCTGAGGGAACGGGGTGTCCATGTCATCCCGCCTGAATCCGGCGAACTGGCGTCCGGCCTCGTCGGCCCCGGGCGTCTGCCCGAGATTCCGACCTTGCTCGACGGACTCGACGCAGTGCTCTCGGGCCGCGGCCAGGATTGGCAGGGACGTTCCCTCGTCGTGACGGCAGGACCCACGCACGAAGCCGTGGATCCCGTGCGGTTCCTGGGCAATCGGAGTAGTGGGAAGATGGGCTTCGCGATCGCCGAGGCCGCAGCACAGCGTGGTGCCACCGTCACGCTGATCGCGGGCCCGGTGCGTCTTGCGACACCATCGGGGGTGACCCGCGTCGACGTCACCAGTGCTGCCGAGATGCTGTCGGCGGTGGACTCAGCCTTTGCCACGGCCACCGATCTCGTGATGGCCGCCGCAGTGGCCGATTATACGCCCGTGGACCCCTCGACTCACAAACGCAAAAAGGAAGCCTGGGGCGAGGCTCCGGTGATTGCGCTGACCCGCACTCCCGATATCCTGCGGACGATGGCGGCCCGCAAGGAGAACCGACTCGTCGTGGGATTCGCACTCGAAACCGAAGATCTGCTTGTACAGGCTCGAAAAAAGCTTCGGGACAAAGGCGTGGATCTGATCGTCGCCAACGATGCGATGGAATCCGGAAGCGGATTCGACACCGATACCAATCATGTGGTTCTGCTTTTCGCCGATGGTCGAGAAGAGGACCTTCCACTTTCGTCGAAGCGGGAACTTGCCGACGTGATTCTGGACCGGATGCATGCGCTCAAAGGGGGAAAGCATGAGTGATGAACGCGTGCGCGACGAAATCGCCCGATACTTTCGACAGGTAAAGGAGCTGTACGGAAATCTTCTGCCCCTCGATCCTCCCTCGGTTCCGTTCCGACCCGATGGGCTGGCACATCTGGGGCAGGACAGCGAGAGCTTTCAACGAGAAGTAATCGTCCGTGAGGATTCCGTTGCCACGCGCCCCGCGTGGATGAATGCCTCCACGCTGCCTACCCTCGAAGCCGCGATTTCCTCCTGCCAGCGCTGTTCTCTCGGGGCATCCCGAAAGAAATTCGTGTTCGGGACGGGGAGCCCCACCGCGGAGGTGGTGCTCATCGGCGAAGCCCCGGGGGCGGAGGAGGATGCCAAAGGCGAACCGTTCGTGGGCCGCGCGGGACAACTGCTCAACCAGATTCTCGCGGCGATCCAGTTCGCACGGGAGGACGTGTACATCTGCAACATTCTGAAATGTCGTCCTCCCAATAATCGCGATCCTCTTCCCGGTGAAGTGGAACTCTGCGAACCCTATCTCCACGCTCAGCTCGAGATTCTGCGTCCCCGGGCGATCCTGGCGCTCGGACGGATTGCCGCCCAGACGCTGTTGCGCACCTCGGATTCGCTTACCGTTTTGCGTGCCAAGGTGCATTCTTATCATGGCATCCCTCTCATGGTGACCTATCATCCGGCCGCGCTCCTGCGCAATCCAAACTGGAAGCGTCCCACCTGGGAGGACGTGCAGAAGTTCCGCGCCCTGTACGACGAGCTCCGCACCCACCCTCGCTCCTGATCCTCTTCGTCATTCCTCAGGGCCCACGTCATGGCTATCGAAATCGATCGTCCGTCTCCTCCTCCTTCCCGTCCTCCCGAACGGACCACGTCGTTGCCACCCCAGGCTCTCGAAGTGGAGCAGGCCGTGCTGGGTGCGATGATGCTGGGATCACGAGACACCGTATCCATCGCGATCTCGATGCTGACGCCCGACGCCTTCTATCGTGATTCGCATCGCCTGATTTACGAGGCCATTGTCAGCCTGTATGAACGGAACGAAGCGGTCGACACTCTCACGGTGACGCATGAGCTACGTCGTCGCGGACAGATGGAATCGATCGGCTCAGCCTTTTATCTCGCCGAGCTGGTCAAGGACGTCGTGTCTCCCGCCCACATCGAACAGCATTGTCGCATCGTGCTGGAAAAGGCGCTCAAGCGGCAACTGATCGAAGAGAACCTGGCCATCATCACCCAGTGCTACGACGAATCCACAGACGCCTTCGATGTGATCGACGAAGCCGAGACCGTGCTCTTCAAGCTGTCGGAACGGCACATGAAGAAGAGTTACGTCGATCTGGAATCCATCGTCCAACCCCTCCTCCGTCAGATCTATACGATCTACAAGGAACACACCGGAGTGACGGGGGTTCCTTCGGGCTACCTCGAGCTCGACGCTAAAACCGGCGGCTGGCAACGTTCGGATCTCATCATTCTCGCAGCCCGTCCGTCGATGGGAAAGACCGCGCTCGCGCTCTCGATGGCGCGAAATGCGGCCATCGATCATGATCAGGCCGTGGGAGTGTTCAGTCTCGAAATGTCCAAGGAACAGCTTGCCCTTCGACTCCTCTGTGCCGAAGCGCGCGTCAACATGCAGGCCGTGCGGACGGGACGCATCAAGGAAAGCGAGTATGGAAAGTTGGCAACCTATGTGGGGACTCTCGAACGCGCCCGCCTGTACATCGACGATACCCCCGGCATTTCCATCCTCGAGCTGCGTGCCAAAGCCCGGCGCCTTGTCGAGGAGCAGAAGGTTTCTCTCATCATCATCGATTACCTCCAGCTCATGACGGCCCCGAACGTGCGAGAAAGTCGGGAACGGGAAATCGCCACCATCAGCCGCTCGCTGAAGGGACTGGCAAAAGACCTGGATATTCCCATCATCGCCCTCTCCCAGCTCAATCGCAGCGTCGAGCAACGCACGGGAGGAAAACCGATGCTGGCCGATCTTCGTGAATCCGGATCCATCGAGCAGGACGCCGACGTGGTGCTCTTCGTCCATCGGAACAAGGATGGCGACGGTCCTCCCGAAGAACAGAATATCGCGCATCTCATCATCGGCAAACAGAGAAACGGAGAAATTGGTGAGGTCCGTCTGGCCTGGATCGGTGAATATGCCCGATTCGAAAACCTCGAAACGCGATTTCCCACCGCATCCCTTCCTCCCCCGGATCTGTCTCCACCCTTCTGATCGAGGTCCCCATGGCCCGTACGCTCTGCCTGCTCTTCATGATCGCCGTTCTGCTGTCCGGCTCCTGCCATGCGCAGAGCGGGGATTCCCTGCTCTCACGATCGGTGGTGTCGATGCAGCGATGGGAACCCCTCGCTGCATCCGAGACCGCGCCGCGCCCGAGTCCGTGGGCGACCGAAAAAAAGAAAAAATCTGTGCTCCTTGCCACGGGTCTGTCCCTCCTCGTTCCGGGCGCGGGGGAAATCTACACCGAGCATTACTGGCTGGCCCCGCTGTTTCTCTCGCTGGAGGCAGTGCTGTGGTACTATGCCATGGACTACAATCGACGGGGCGACGACGAAACCGCAGCCTTCGAACGGTTCGCCGACGATCACTGGAGCGTGGTGCGCTATGCGGAGTGGCTCAACGCGCATGCGAAGAACTTCCCCGGCGGACAGAATACCTCCCCCATCCCCATCAGTGCCGATGCGTCCCTCGAACCCTGGGAACGGGTACAATGGGCCGCGATGAACGATGTGGAGAGTGCCATCCCTCAGTTCTCGCACCGACTCCCACCGCATGGAGACCAACAGTACTTCGAACTCATCGGCAAGTACTTCCAATACAGCTATGGCTGGGACGATAAAACTCCAACGGGAGACGGATGGAGTGATTATCATGTCGTGTCCCCGCGATTTTCGTCCTATGCCGCGATGCGCGGAAATGCCAACGACCGTTACAACACCGCCTCCCTCTTCGTCAATCTGATCATCGTCAATCACGTACTCAGTGCCGTGGATGCGGCCTTTCTTGCGGTACGATGGAACAAGGATGTGGATCTGCACAGTCGCACGGGTGTGATTCTCCTCCCCGATGGTACGGCAGAGCTTCGTCCGATGACCACGCTGACTCTTCGATTCTGATGCACGGGTGCGTTCTCCGTCCCTTCGCCTATCGCGCCCTGATGATCCTGGTTGTTCTTCTCTGCGGCGGAAGGGAAGTCATGCACGGGCAATACCCCGATTCGCTGGGCACGCGCCACCTCCGCTCCGTGCTCGATGGGATCGCGATCGAAGGGAATGTGGTGACCCGCCCTGAAGTCATCCTCCGGGAGCTGACCCTGCATCGCGGTGACGAAATTACGGAGGAAGAAGTCCGATATTCCAAGGATCGCATCTATAGTCTGGGTCTCTTCAACCGAGTGGATCTCGACTATCCGCCGATGGACAGCACGGTGCTCATCATTAGCGTGCACGAACGCCTGTATTTTTATCCCGTCCCGATTCTCGAAATCGTCGATCGCGATCTTCGCCACCTGCGGCTGGGAATGGGCATCGTGCACAATAACCTGTCGGGCTGGAATCAGCGTCTCTGGGTCGCTGCCGCCTTCGGGTACAATCCCATGGTGCAGGCCAAATACGCGACGCCCTGGTTTCTCGGGTCAGGGGATTACACCATGGACGTGGAATGCAAGTATGAACGCACAGAGAATCGCAGTCCGCGTTCCCAGTTCCTGGGAGGAGGTTTTTCAGAGAACCGATATTTCATCGTGCAGAACTACGGGAGACGATGGAGTCCCTACCTGACGAATTGGATGACGGTCGGGGCGCAGTATCTCGAGGCGACCGCGAGCCCTCCCGGCCATACGATCGCGTCGGATCGAATCGATCGCTCTCTGGTCGCCGGACTGGGCATGAAATACGATACGCGGGACCTACGGGAATATCCCAGTCGCGGTGCCTTTCTGTCGGTGCTAGGGACGAGGCGCTGGTATCTTGGTCTCGACAATGCCACGACATCGGTGACAGCCGATCTCAGTCAGGCGATTCCCGTGGGGGCGGGCACATTTCTGTCGCTCCGAACCACCGCCCGCGTACAGGGTGGTGGACGCATTCCCCGATATGAGAACAGTTTCTTTGGTTACACCGAGCGGATTCGTGGCTGGTGGGATCATGTGCAGGAAGGGGAAAACGCACTCGGTGGGTCGGTGGAATACAACGTGCCCCTGGTCTCGCCGCGCTACCTGGTGATCCCCGGCATGCCCATTCCCGAATTTTCTCTTTGGCGCATCGCCGTCTATCTGGCAGTGTTTGCCGACGCCGGCACCACCTGGAATCGTGACGCGCGGATCGATCTGGCGGGCATGCCGTACGGCTACGGAGCGGGACTCCACATTCTCCTCCCGTATAGCTTCGTGGTGCGGGGTGATGTGGCCTGGAATCGAACGGGTCGTTCGGAGTACATTCTGGATATCAGCATTCGAATGTGATGCATCTTTTCCTCGCTCATCCTTCCGACATCCACGATTCCTCGCTCATCCTGACGGGAGAGGAACACCATCATGGAACGCGGGTTCTTCGTCTGCGCCTCGGAGAAGAGCTGTACGTGGCCGATGGACGGGGATGGCGCTACCGATGCCGTGTGACGGAGGTGACTCGTGATCAGATTCTCTGTTGTATCGACGATCGCGAAGAAACCGATCCTCCTTCGGGACTCGTGCTGGTCTGCGGCATCCTGAAAAATCCCGCGAAGATGGATTGGATCGTGGAAAAGGCGGTGGAACTGGGCGTCGGTGCGATTCGCCCCTGTCGCACGGAACGATGTGTCGCACAACGGGTCAGGACGGATCGACTCAACGAGCTCGCACGTGCGGCGATGAAGCAATCTCTTCGTGCCTTCCTGCCCGCAGTGCACGAAGCATCTCCTCTCGATGAGGTCTGGGATGCATACCGTTCTGCCGAGCATCTGTGCTTTCATGAATCCGCCGACGAGGATGTGACGACCGATTGGCTGCAAAGCCATCCCCGACAGGACTCCCGGCCTCGCGTGCTGTGGATCGGTCCCGAAGGCGGTTTTTCGGAAGACGAGGTGGCCACGCTCCGAGCACGCGGAGCGTGGATCCTTCGTTTGGGATCTCGTCGCCTGCGTAGCGAAACAGCCGCGATTACGGCCCTCGCCTGTCTCACCCTGGGAGGTTCCCATGTCCTATAAACGCATTCTCCGGCGCGCCGGTCGCATCTTTTCGGCCCAGGCCTGGGCGGCAGTGGACGCCCTCCTGGGCAGGGACGAGCAGGACCTGCATGCCTTCGATGAGGAGCTTCGGCGTACCGCATCCCGTGATTCCGCCTCGCACGAATCCTCCTCCACCTCGCAACAGGAATCATCATCCCATCGAGGTTCCACGACTCATCGGGACTCCACTTCGGAGTCGAAACGCGGGGAGGCCTCGGGGGCTCCGCCGCCACGCGGCACGCGAAAGCCAGGGGAGAAAGGAGACGACCATTACCTGAGGGTGCTCGGACTTCAGGAGGATGCCACGCCGGATACGATTCGACGGCAGTACCGCCGCCTCATGGCGACCTATCATCCGGATCGCACGCTTTCCCTGCCCGCTGCCGAACGTCGCCGTATGACCGCCCGCGCCGCCGAGATCTCGGAAGCCTATGCGATCCTGCAGCGGCGATGGGGCTTTAGGTAAACAGACTCCACAACACCAATGCGAGTTGGACGAAAAGGTTGGCGAAGACTCCCGCCACCACATCGTCCATCATGATATGGATCCCACCTGTGCGCGCGTCGAAAAAAGACGCGGGCCAGGGTTTCAGGATATCGAACAGACGGAAGGAAAAGAAGGCCGCGAACAGAGTCGGCAGATTCACCGGGAGCAGGAGAAGAGCGATCCACTGACCCACGACCTCATCGATCACCACGAGAGAGGGATCCTTGCCATGGCGGATCTCCATGCGCGTGGCGGTCGGAACGCCGAGCAAAAATGCCACCAGGATACTCGCGAGGAGGAGCAGGGGAGAGGAGGAAAGCGGAGTCCACCAATACAGGACCGCCGCGACCGCACTGCCCACGGTGCCCGAGGCCACGGGAGCCCGCCCGCAGCCTCCGACGCTTGCGACGAGAAAGGCCACGGGATCCAGACGTGATGGCTCAGGACTTCGGAGGGGCATGAGAAATGAGGGTGCGAAGGAAGTGACGATTGTCGAGCAGATACTGGATTCCAGTGCCCACCGTGATGACAGTGACTGCGAACATGGTCCAGGTGATGATTGTGGGATCCAGCAGGCGCATGGCCCCTTCGATCCAGGGGAGGGGAAGCCAGGGGGTGGTGACGGCGACGGTGAGCACCAGAACGTAGTACAGAACGGCCATCTGGATGAAGGTCTTGATCTGAGCCGTGCGTGCCGTGGTGATATGTTGTCCCCGTCGTTCCGCCAGGGAGCGGAGTCCGGTGATGAGGGCATCCCGTGCCACGATCGTCATCACCATCCACCAGGGCATCAGTCCGAGCAGAGCGAAGGCGAGGAACGCCGAGGAGGTCAGGAATTTATCGGCCAGCGGATCCAGGAATTTCCCGAAATCGGTTTCGATTCCCTGGCGCCTGGCGATCATGCCATCGTACCAGTCGGTCAGTGCCGCCACGATGAACACCAGGAGAGAGAACTGCCGTGTGATGGGATCGGACGAGATGTACATGACGAAAAACACCGGCGAGAGCAGGAGTCGCAGAAGCGTGAGTTGGTTGGGAAGGGTAAGAAACATGGCGACGGGTGCTGTTCCGCAGGTGATAATGCAGGAGATAAAAAAACCTCTTTGTCGAGAAAAAACAAAGAGGCTGAAGAGTCGTTTCGATCAGCGCATGTACGCCGGACGGAGTGAGTCATGTATCAAGAGTCATGGAATTGGTCCTCGAGAATTTCGGTGCGTTGCACATTGACAGCCTGCAAGCCCCGTTCTCCTTCTTCAATCTCGAACTCCACGAGCTCGCCGGTCCTCAGCTTTTTATAGCCTTCTCCGGCGATGGATCGGTAATGGACGAAAATGTCGGATTCTCCTTCGCGTTCGATAAAGCCGAATCCTTTTGCGTTGTTGAACCATTTGACGCGTCCATGTTCCATGGGACCTCCTGCGATGTTGTTCTGCCCTCTCGTCTCTGACGGTTGCACGGATCGACGTGGCTCCGGAGCGGACACAGGGCCGACGGGAGTCAGAGAGCGGATATGCGTTGGGTTACGCAGGAAGATACTGCAGAAAGCATCCGAAAGCAAGCGGGTATACACCCCATCCACTGGCGTCTCTCGACGACGCAGACGGTGGCGATCCCGGCACAACGCTCCCACCGGAGAGTTCGCGAAGCGATGCTGGGGTTACAGGTCCTTCTTCTGAAAGAGGATTCCGGTGCACACAAGGAGAACCGCACCGAAGAGAAGGCTGGACCAGAGGGGCATCCATTCTACGGGCTGACCGAGAATGATGGAGGAAGACAGGGATCCGATTCCGCTGAATTTCGGCAGCACGGTATACAATCCGTCGAGGATGGTCGCCACGAGGGTGCTATGCAGGAGTTCGCTGAGGGCCGCACGTGCAGCCAGGATTGGATCGAGGATGAACAGCCAGAGATAGGACACGATCATGGGGAGCACCGATCCGCGGGAAAGCAGTCCCAGCAGCAGGATCACGGGATAGAGGGCCAGGAAGCTGACCATCAGGGGCAGAGCGGTGAGAAGGAAATCCGGTCTCCAATCTCCCAGTCGCAGTCCGAGAATGAGCCAAAGGCATCCGATGAACGCGATGGCATTGACCGCGATCACCAAAAAGGCACCGAGGAATTTTCCGATGAGCAACTGGCTGCGTGAAATGGGTTTCGAAAGCAGGAGGTCCGCATGTCCTTTATCGATGGCCGACGGAAAGATACCCGCCGTGGCGAAGATGGACAGCAGGAGGGCCGTGAAGGTGAACCCGCCCACGAAATTCAGCTTGAGGACGTTCAGCATCGCATCCATCATATGTCTCTGCTGGTCTGGCGTCAGGGCGGCATTCTGAGGCGAGGCGGGAAGGATGCTGGATTCCGAAACGAAGAGGGCGAGAAGCACTGCGATGAGGAGGAAAAACGCGGACAGACCCGCAAGAATCCACATGGTTTTCTTTGCGAAACCTTCGCGGATGGTGGCTCGGGCGATGATGACGATCATGGAGCCTCCTCTTCCGAAACGACCGTGATGAACAGATCCTCGAGGGATTGCCGGGTCCGCGAGAGGTCTTCGATCAGGAGTCCGGCGGCCCGGAGCTGATCGAGCACGGCATTGACCTCGGAGAGAGAATCCGCCGTGAGGGAGAGACGTGATGCCTCGACGGTAATTCGGGCTCTCGTGGCTTCCCAGGTTCGGAGCAAGGACTCCGGCACGGAGCCCTCGAACTGAATGGTGAACCGATCGCGGGATTCCGTCAGTTCAGACACGGATCCCAGGCGGACCAATTTCCCCTTGTTCAGGATGGCTACGCGGTCGCAGACGTGCTCCACTTCGCTCAGGAGATGGGAGTTCAGGAACACCGTTTTGCCACGCTGCTTGAGCGATAGCAGGATATCGCGGATCTGCTTGCGCCCTACCGGATCCACGCCGTCGGTGGGTTCGTCCAGAATCACCAGGTCGGGATCGTGGATGAGAGCCTGGGCCAGTCCGATGCGCTGCAGCATGCCTTTGGAGTATTGCCGAAGCTTGGTCTTTTTCCACTTCGTCATTTCCACCAGGTGCAGAACCTCGTCAATCCGGGAGGGCAGGGCGGAGCTCGACATTCCGCTCAGCCGTCCAAACAGATCGAGGAAATCTCCACCGGTCAGATATCCTGGAAACCGATGATTTTCCGGCAGGTACCCAATCCTCTTCTTGACGAGCGGATCTCCGGGCTCGGCGCCGAAGAGGCGGGTGGATCCTCCCGTTGGAAAGATGAGCGTGAGGAGAAGCTTGATGAAGGTGGTTTTCCCTGCTCCATTGGGTCCCAGCAGTCCAAAGACCTCACCGGGTTGGATGGTCAGAGTCACCTCGTCGAGTGCAAGAACCCGATTCCGCCCGAATCGCGTTCGGAATTCCTTGCTGACGGCCTGGGCGTCGATGGGATGCATGTCGATCCTGGAAAATGATCCGGTACCTGAACACTGAGGCGGTAAGATGGGATGGATGGTGGTCAGATGCAATGCCCGCCGCGAACCCTTCGGGATGCTGGGCGGTTTCGGTATATTCGGACGAAGAAAGGAATCCCATGCAAGACGACGACATTCTCGGAAAAGCCTACGATAACCGCCTGATGAAGCGGCTCCTGGGGTATATCGCCCCGTATCGACGCCATGTGCTGGGTGCTATTGCCCTCACGATCCTCATTTCGGCCATGGGCCCGGTGCGGCCCTATCTGACCAAAATCGCCATTGATGACCATATCGCGAAGCAGGATAGCCACGGACTTCTCACGATCGTGCTCCTGCTTCTGGCTACCCTGATCATCCAGGGCATCGTGCAGTACGGTATCTCGTACTTTACCCAGTGGATCGGCCAGCACACGATTCTCGATCTGCGGATGCAGGTGTTTCGCAAGCTCCAGCAGCTGTCTCTTGGCTTCTTCGATCGCAATCCCGTGGGAAGGATGGTCACCCGCGTGACGAGCGACGTGGAGGTCCTCAACGAAATGTTTTCTTCGGGCATCGTCACGGTGTTTTCCGACGTCTTCATCATCCTCTGGATCGTCGGTTTCATGTTCTTTATCGATTGGGGGCTGGCCCTGGTGACGCTGAGCGTGATGCCGTTGCTGGTGTATGGGACCTTCCTGTTCCGAAGAAAGGTGCGTGAATCCTATCGGGACGTGAGAGCCCAGGTGGCACGCCTCAACAGCTTTACGCAGGAATTCGTCTCGGGCATTACCACCGTGCAGTTGTATGGACGCGAGAAATCGGCGATGCGCACGCATCGCGACATCAACGCGGCCCACACCGATGCCAACGTGAGATCGGTTTTTTACTACGCCGTGTTTTATCCCGGGGTGGACTTCCTCCACGCCCTCGCCGTTGGATTAGCGGTGTGGTATGCGGGAGGTCACATTCTTTCGGGGATGATGACCGTCGGAACCCTGATTTCCTTCATCCAATACACGGAAATGTTTTTCCGACCCGTTCGGGACCTGGCTGAAAAGTACAATATCCTGCAATCGGCCATGGCCTCATCGGAGCGCATCTTTCAACTCCTCGACGAGGATGCCGTCATCACCGAACCCGATCAGGCAACGCCCTTTCTCTGTGCGGGTGATATCGCCTTTCGACAGGTCTGGTTCGCCTATACGAAGGATGACTACGTTCTGAAAGATCTGACCATGACCATTCCCGAGGGATCCACCGCCGCGATCGTCGGCGCCACCGGGTCGGGAAAAACCACCATCATCAACCTCATTAGTCGCTTTTACGAGCACCAGCGCGGAGAGATCCTCATCGGGGGACGAGACATCCGAAGCATCCCGTCCGGTGATCTGCGTCGTCACATCGGCATCGTGCTCCAGGATGTGTTTTTATTCTCGGGATCCATTCGATACAATATCACGCTCGGGCGAGATGACATCAGCGACGAGCAGGTCCGTCGGGTGTGCACGATGATCGGCATCGACGACATGATTATGCTCTTCCCGGATGGTTACGACACCATGGTCAAGGAGCGGGGAGCCACCTTATCCGTGGGGCAGAAACAGCTCATCTCCTTTGCACGAGCCCTGGTGTACGATCCTGAAATTCTGGTGCTGGATGAGGCGACGTCCAACATCGATACCGAATCCGAACTCCTGATTCAGCGTGCCATCGACACGATGTTGCATGGGCGAACCTCCATCGTTATCGCCCATCGACTGTCGACGATACAGAATGCGAACCGAATCTTCGTGATGCACAAGGGACAGCTCCGCGAATCCGGATCGCATCAGGAACTGCTTACCAGAGACGGCATTTATGCGCGTCTCTATCGATTGCAGTACCGGGAACAGGAGCTGCGCGCGTCCTGAATTCCCCGCACGTGACGGTCTCCCGTTCGTCTTAGTGGCTGGCCTCGTCGCCGGGGATGGGGCGATTCATGCTTTTATAGATGCTTTCGATTTGGGCGATTTCCCGAAGGGCCTTGGGCTGGGAGGGATCGAGTGCCACGGCCTTGCGATACTCCACCAGGGCGCGATGGTACTTACCCTGTCGTGGTGAAAGATCACTTTCGTAGGTGAGGTAGTCTCCGAAGGCCACATAGGCGTCCACGAGCGCCTTTTTATCGCGTTCGGATCGCGAGGTCTCGTAGGTGGTCCGCTTCTTGGCCACCTTGGCATCCCAGGTCCGCACCTGGGGATCTATCGTCGCGAGTGCCTCGGTCGAGATATCCTGCGCTGGCGCGGACGGCTTCGAGGCGGTGGAGGCAGGACCCTGGGGTGCGGGCGCGGCATCGGAGCGGGGAGTGGACTCGGACTTCGTTCCGCATCCAGTCACGAGAACGAAGGAGAGAGGGAGAAGAAGGAGGGAGCGTGTCATGGTTGGTTCCGTGTGTTGAAAAAGATGCTGCCGGAACAACACAGGTCGCTCCGGCAGAGTTCAACAGACACCGCGATGTCGGAGGATTATTCCAGTCTCCAACCGGTGGTGTAGACGGTGGACCGAGGGAGATCGATGCGAAGAATGGCCTTGCCCGGGATCACCACCATGGTGTATTTGTCGCGCAGGGATTCCTGAATTTCGTAGATGTAGGTCCGGAATCCGTTGGTGGATTCTCTCATGTACGCCAGGGAATCCTTGCCGATGACCGTGATGACGATATTGCCGAACTGCTTTTGGGTGTTGAGGGGAGCCGGATAGGGCAGCTTGAACTTGAAGGGGGGAGGCTTGAGATTACCCAGCGTATCGACTCCCGACGGGATTTGATAAAAGGAAAGTCCCGTCGAATCGGTTTGCAGAAGCGGAGGAAAGATGCTCTCCTGGGGGCCGGGACCGTCCTTGGTCGTGTAATCGAGCAGATGGAAGGTTCCTGCCTTGTAGGTGATTTCCCGCACGATGCAGAGATAATCCTGGGGAGGCTGGCCGCTCTTCGGCACGACGAGGTAGGTATAGCGATTCCCTGCCGTGAGGGGGAGAAGGGACTTGGCCGAGTCGATGAGCATCACCACGGGCGGATCGGGTGGGGTGATCGGAGTGGGTTTGCGCGGAGGTTCTGCGGGAAAGTCACACCCCGCCATGAGCATGGCAAGCATGGGAAGAACGAGAACGAAGAAGGGGAATCGACTCATCAGAACCTCACCTGCGCGCTGTATTCGAGACCCAGCTTCGTGCTGATTTCGGATCGCAGGTGCATCATCACCGTGGGCATCAGCATGATGCGCAATCCTCCCAGGATTTCCGTGACCAGACCGAATCCCGCCTCCGTGATGGGTGCCTCGCTCGAGAGAAGGAAGGACAGTCGGGCCGCCGTCCCAAGGGTGCGCGGGGATGCACTGACTCGCTGCACATACACCCCGAGGTAGGCATAGCTGTACCCCACCACACCTCCGTAGCGATCGATGCGATCGATATCGATCGAGGAATTCGGCGTTTCGTGAAATGCGTCCTGCCCCATCATCAAACCGGCTTCCATCGTCTCCGAGAGTCGGTAGCCTAGACGAAGGGCAAGGTGAGTAAACATGTTCCGCAGAGGAAGTTCCTGGTCGCCTGGAAGCTGATAGGCAACGCCCCCGGCGAGACCCAACCGAAACCGGGGTACCGAGGCAATCAGCGGTTGGTCGGTAGGAGGACGGGTTACCGATCCGTGATCGGCGCCGGAGTGAAGGGAAGCCGCCCTTCGTTCCTTCGTCAGTGGGAGGGCGCTTTCATGAAGGAGAGAGCCCGTGCTGTCCTCCGCGGTGAGAATGGCCTGGTAGGAGCCATCTTCCACCTGCGTCGGTTCCCACACGACACGATATCGACCCGCGTCCTTCACGCCCGCATCCACCACTTCATCCCGATCCTTGACCCGGATGGATAGGCGAATATGACTTTTTTTCGGAACCGCATAGGTGATGGCAGTTCCATCGGAGAACGGCTCCGGAACATTCTGACTGAAACCGAAAAACCGAGGTGTCTCGAGAGTGATGAGCACACCCTCCTCCAGCACAGAAGGGATCCCCACGATACTGCTGGAATCCTGTTCCCATACGGGAAGCGGAAAATGCATGGGCTCGTTTCCTCGAAGATAGGCCTCGTGAGAGAACACTTCGCTGTGTAGCACGGTGACGGTGGTACTGTCGCTCGACACTTCCGCCCGCTCCAGAACGATCCAGGCATGCAGCACCGCATTCTCGTAGCTGATCGGAACCATCGCCACCCGCACCATGTATTTCCGCTCGTCACTGGCGGTGGAAAGCCATCCAAAGGCTTCGCCCGCGCGGGGACGATCGACAAGGAGACCTCCGATGAACGAGGGCGAACCCATCGTGACGGAGCCCGTCTCTGGCTGACCCTCGGTGGGGCGGCGTTCGACGTGATGTTGTTCGAGAGGAATGGGGCCTCGGCGGAAGACGATATCCTTCCCCTCGGATCGACGAATGTACTCGACCGCACAATCGAGCATGGGGAGGGAGGGCAGAGCAGGAGTCCGAGCCGTCATCCGCGCCCATTCACGCTGGAATAGGTCCGTGTCGGACAGCACGCGATAGCGATTGATGTCCTGCGCCAACGCGCTGCCGATCATGCAGATCCCGAAGACCAGGGCCAGGATCCCGTGTGATACGCCTCGGTGAGCCATCGGTCAGTTGCGCACGCGATGTTGTGTCGTGATGGGCGTCTTTTCCAGGGAGATTACCATGGTCGTGTACTGCTCGAGATAGGAACTCGACACGGGCTGGCGCTTTTCCTGCTCGGGGGACAGGACTTCGGCAAGCGCAGGCCCCCCATCGTCCGTCGACACGGGGATAGGTTCCGCGACCAGCGTGGGAAGGGGATCGGCGGCCTGAGAACGGGTTTCCGCCAGATTCACGGGGACGTTGACGCGCTGAATCCGAACAAGGGTATCGGTTCTTTCCACGAGCACGGTGTCGGAGCGGACAATGATTCGGGGATCGGTGGGAAGGTTCGGGGTCCCGGAAAACAGAGTGAACAGGAGAGCCGCGCCCAGAGCCGATGCGAGGGAGGCCCCGGTGAGATGCTTCCAGGTGAATCGGGGCAGGAAAGACGGGCGAAGCCGGGACGGGGCCGCGTGGGAGACTTCGGCCTCGGCGAGGTTGATCTTCTCCAGCAGGGCGTTGTGCAATTCGCGAGGGACTTCGGTGCGATCCCGCAGGGCACGAAGTTTCAGGGAAAGCAGCATCTGACGCCGCAGTGCCTCGGCGACCGTAGGATTCTGCGCACAGGCCGAAAACAGTTCCTTCTCCTCGTCCGGAGTGAGTCCGTTCATCAAATAGGCGGAGATCAGTTCTTCGATGCGATCATTCATGGTTCATCAATATGGGCTGGAGAAGAGAATGCAGTTTGAGTTTGGCGCGATGGATCCGGACCTTGACGTTCGACAGAGAGGCTCCGGTCATTTCGGCGATTTCTTTGAGAGAGAACCCCTCGAATTCCGCAAGGAGAAGAGCCTCCCGATGCTCGGGGCTGAGCTGGGAAATTCCCCAATGCAGATACTCGTACTCATCGTGATAGCCCTGGGGCTCGACGGATACGGCGGCATGGTCGGAAGCGTCGTCGATGTCCACATCCCTTCTTTGCTTGCGTTGCACCACCTTGAGCGCGTTGATGCACTCGTTCCGCGCAATTCGGAACAGCCAATGGGACGCTTTATCGATATCACGAAGTTCATGCAATGCCTTGTACACTTTTACGAACACATCCTGAAACACATCATGCGCAAGATCGCGATCACCCAGGACGTAGGTGCAATACGCCAACAAACGCTTGTCGTACTGCGCGTAGAGATCATTAAACTGCCTCCTGCGTTCGGGTTCGGTCATTGTGTCCGTATTTCTGTGCGCTATCCGACCTTCGATCCGATATCATACTGCCTCTGGCGAAGATCTGCTTCTGGACCGTCATCGGAAAAAAGACAAGAAGGAGAACCTCGAGGTTACAGGCACCGCCTGGGGCAAATATAGAAGAGCTATGGGATTATCGGGAGGATGGGCTCCCCGCTCCAATACGGATCGTTGGTTGCCACCACTCCCACCGCCTTCTCGAAATCGGCTATTTGAGTGTAATCGAACGAAATACCGCCTGAATCGTCTTGTCCTTTTCGTGATCCGGCCCCATCAGTCCGATCGAAATCTTTTCTCCCTTTCGCAGGGCCGTGTACATGGTCTGCCGGGTGGACCCGAACGTGTAGGTGGTCTTGTAGAATTTCAGTCCCAACATCTCCACCTTCTCCAGAGGCGTGCCCTTGTACTGATTGGCCAGACTCTGTAGAGTGCTCTCCACGTCCTTCTCCGTCATGTTGTAGCCCGCTTTCTTCACTTCGACCATGTAGGTCCCCATTTTGTTGTAGGTCTGAATCGCTCCGTTTTTGAAATCCGTGAAGGTCCACCCTTCGGGCACAAGGATTTTGAAATCTGCCGATTCCTGGACCTTTCCCGGTACCGTCGTGGCGTCACCGGCAGACGATTTTTCCTTGTTCTGTCCGCAGGAGAGAAATCCAGCCGTCAGAAACAGAACGGCCATCAATGCAATTCTCAATTGTGTCATGGTGCATACTCCTTACGTGGTAGATGAGCCGGGCTCGCCGGCGTGGAATTCGTTGGCATGTTCGTTTGGACCTTATGGTCGCGGTGTGAAGGTGGAAAGAAGAGCAGCGCGGATCGCCGCGTATTCCGAAGGAACCTCGGAAGAGAAGGTCCTGAGACCCAGGGCCACGAATCCGCCCACGTCATTCGGAACCAACCAGAGCTCCAGGCGCCCGGGAGACGGGATGGTGAGCGTGAATTCGCGCAGATCCGCTGATCGCGACCCCACGGTCTCGCTGCGGGGGGGGGACGATGACGTCCCCGCTCCATGATAGGTGGTTGCGACATACTGAGCGATGCTTTCTGGGGTACCATCCAAATCCGCCACAAGCGTCGGGGGGAGCGTGACGAGAGAGATTTCCATGGACGGGAGGGGCTTCCGGTTTTTTGCGGGATATCGAAACGCCTGAGCGTCGGATCCCAGGACGGTGGGCCCCGCAAAGCGAAGGGGCAGGGAAAATGTGGCAGCCCGGGCTCCATGGCGATGCATGCGTTCACGCACCTGCCCGGAAAGGAGGTCCGGACTCAGCAGGGTGCACAGGAGGATCAGAAGCGTGATGGGCTTCATGAGGGAATCTCCGCTGGTGTTGCTTTCGTGCCCCAAGGTAGGAAAAAAAATCATATTTTCCGGACGATGATTCACCTCATGCTGGACCTTGTATGGCGGACTCCTTTTCTCCCCGAACTATTATCATTGCTCTTCTTGGACTTCTCCTGGTGGGAGGAGCTTTGCTGCTGTATCTGAATCTGAAGGGACCGGAGCCTGTGCCGTCTCCGCCCTCTCCGTCTTCCACGCCGATGTCGTTTCGCAACGACGGCATGGTCCGATTTCTGGATCCCAAGGGGGCCGTCATCTCCGAGGTCACCGTGGAAATTGCCCGAACGCCCGAAGCACGGGAACAGGGGCTGATGGGACGTACGGTAATGGCCGAGGATCAGGGGATGCTCTTCCTCTTCGACCGACAAGAACCCCAGTCCTTTTGGATGGCCAATACTCCGTTATCGCTGGATATCATCTTTGTGAATGCCGCGAAACACGTGGTGAAAATTCACGAAAACACCCAACCCTATTCCGAACGCTCTCTCCCTTCGGGCGCTCCTTCTCAGTACGTGGTGGAAGTGAATGGAGGATATTGCGCACGTAAGGGGATCAAGGAAGGATTCTCGGTGGACTGGACTGAGCAGGGCCAATGAGTGGTTCTCCATCCATACGATCCCGGATCCTGTGGATCGTCATTATCGTGGTGGTGGGCATCGCGGTGATCTTCGTGGCGCGAAAATCGGAAGAGGGAGACACGACGATCCCTCCACCCTCTTCGGTCGCGACCCTTCTTCTTCCCGCGCCCGGGATGCACTGTGAAAGCTGTGTGGAAACGGTCCGATCCACCTTCTCTCGATTGAAAGGAGTGGAATCGGTTCGGGTTCGCCTCGAGAGCAAAGATGTCTTCGTCCGGGTGGACACGGCGCTCGTGTCCGAGGACTCCCTTCGCCACCTCCTGGTTCGCCTCGGATTCGCGCCCGCGCCGACCGACCTGCCCTGAGCCCATGCCACGCAGTACTTTTCGAATGGTGCTCGCGCTCGCGGTGTTTCTCGCCGTGGTGGGGGGAGCATGGCTCCTCAGAACGGGGGAGAGCGATGAACAGGTGGCCCTCACCCGCGATGTGTGTGCGCAGGAAGGTGTATCTCTTCAGTCTCCGCTCTTCGATGCGGCGCTGGAGGATGTCCTGCTCGCCGACGCAAATGGGAGCCCGGTTCGCCTGCATTCCTGTGCCGGCACCCATCTCACGGTGTTGCTGTTCGTTGCGTATTCTTGTCCGTGTTCCCATGGCTATCTCGATCGTCTGCGTTCTCTGTCGCGAGACTACCTTCCGCGCGGTGTCCGCTTCTGGGCGATCCACTCGAATGGGGACGAGACGTCCGCTCTCATGTCCCGATACGTGACCGAGCATACCTATCCATTTCCCGTGCTCCGGGATCGGAATGCCTATCTCGCCGATCGGGTGTTGGCTCGCGTGACCCCGGAAGCGTTTGTCTTTGATTCGACATGGACCCTGCAATACCACGGTCGGATTGACGACGACAAAGGCGGTCTTTTCGTCACCGATCCCTCACTTCGCCACGCGCTCGATACCCTGCTTCTCGGACAGCCTCTCATCGCGAGAGACAAACCGGGCAGCGGATGTGCCATCACCCGTTGATTCCTCATCCATACCATGACACCTTCTCGAGTTCTTCTTCCGCTCCTGGCCCTGCTTCTGTGCGTGGGATCGCTCCGGTCCCAGGATCGTCCCCGCAACATCATCATCTTGATCGGAGATGGCATGGGCACCGCGCAGGTGGCCACCGCCGTGCTGACAGGTGAAGACGGCGGGGTCTTCGCCCGCTTCCCCATCGCCGGATTCTCACTGACCCAGAGCGAGTCGGCTCTCATTACCGAATCCGGTGCCGGTGCCACGGCCCTATTCACGGGAACCCGCGTGCCCAATGGACGCATTTCCCTTGATGCCTCCGGACGGTCTCTGACCACGGTCATGGAAGCCGCTCGTGCCGTGGGGAAGTCCACGGGCGCGGTGGCAACCTGTGAAATCACCCATGCCACCCCGGCTGCGTTTCTCACCCACGCCGAGAATCGCAAATTCCAGGCCGAGATCGCCGAGGGTATCGTGCATTCCGGGGTAGAACTTGTGATTGGAGGTGGTCGCCGCCGCTTTCTCCCCCGGGATCAGGGCGGGGTGAGGGAGGACGGCAAGAACCTGATGGAGGAACTGAGACGACAGGGATATTCGGTGGTGACCCGGGAGAAGGATCTCGACTCCGCCCGCCTTCCGCTCGCGGCTCTTCTTCATGATGAAGCCCTCCCTCCCGCCGCGAAGCGCACCACTCCGCAACGGGTCCACGTGCTCCGTGCCCTCGATCTGCTTTCGAAGGATCCGGATGGATTCGTCCTCATGGTGGAAGGCAGTCAGATCGACTGGGCATGTCACGACAATCAGTTTGACAACCTGAAGGCGGAGCTGCGTGATTTCGCGAGTGCCATCTCTGCGGCTCTCGATTTTGCGCAATCTCATCCGGGCACCCTGGTACTTGTGACGGCAGACCATGAGACAGGTGGACTGACGCTTGGAGGAACCCGTCCCGACGGATCCGACCTTTCCGGGACCTGGGCCACCGATGATCATACTGCCTGCATGGTGCCGGTCTTCGCCTTCGGAACCGGAGCGGAACGCTTCGGAGGAATCCATCCCAATTCTCGAATCGGTGCCCTGGTACTCGAATTTCTGCGGCACTAAACCGCCCTTCCTCTCCGTCGAGGTGATCTATGCGGAAGAACCTTCTTCGATATCTGTTTCGTTGGGATCTCATCCTTGCGTCTGTGGTCACCCTGGTGTTCGTCACGGTGGTGGGTCAGGTCTCCAGCTTTACCCCCGATACCGACGAAACGTCCTATCTGAGTCCGATTCTCAATCGCCTGGAAGTCTTGAACATTTCCGACATCAGTCTCGACGCGATTTTCGCGAATCGGGAGATGGGACCGTTGGATTCGAATATTGTCGTCATCAACATCGGCGAAGCGGCCCCGGCTCCGGACGGAAAGATCGCGGCCCTGCTGTACAAGCTCCAGAGCTATGGCGTGGCGGTGATTGGAGTGGATGTATTGCTCGACGACAAGCATGTCGCGCAGTTCGACGAATCTCGACGCGCCGAGGTCGAAGCCCTCTGGCAGGCCATCGCCGACGTGCCCTCGGTGATGTTAGCCACGGTATACCAGCCCGACCGGTTGATCCCGGCCCTGCGCTTCGATTCCGGTTTGGTGCGGTCGGGACGATCCTTCGCCTACGCCAACCTCTACCGTGATGAAGACGCGGTAGTGCGTCGCTTCGAGCCCTTTCGAAGTATCGAGGGAGAACGATGGACCTCTCTGGCGGTTGCCTGTGTCCAGCGCTTCGACAGCGTGGGATTTCGATGGATCGATCGTTTGCCCGAAGATCAGTTCATCATCAACTACGCTGGCAGCTACGACGAAACACAGCGTCTGCACATCGACGACATCCTGTCGGCCTCGGGGGTCGTGGACAGCATCTTCGCCGCCCGGTTACGGGGAACCATTGTCCTGGTTGGCATCGTCAACGAGAGGGGGTGGTTTTACATGGGGGACACCCATTTGACCCCGCTGGGCCGAAAGCTCAGTATTCCGGATCAGGATGGAACACCGATGAGTTATGCCGGTCCCGACATGAGTGGAGTGCTCGTCCATGCCAACATCATCAATATGCTGTTGACCCGTTCCTTCGTATCTACACCTCCGTTATGGGTGGAGTATCTGATCGCTTTCGTGCTGGTGTATCTGGCCACGGTGCTGTATACCCTGCTTCGCACCCGTCCCACTACGGCGCGAGGAGTCGGCTTTCTCATCACCGCCCTGCTCCTGACAGGAAGTATCCTCGCGTTTTTCGTGCCTATTTTGTCCTATCAATTCTTTCACATCAAGATACGCTACGACCTCATCGCCACGGCGGTGCTCCTGTTCATTCCGTCGAACGCATGGGTCCAGAAAACCCGATTAACCGTATTGGCACGCCGGGCCAGGAAGATTGGATCGGAGGGCATGCCCACTCTCACGCAGCGCTTTTCCGAAGCGTTCTCAACCGAGGAGCCCGTGCTTGGGCGTGTCCGTCTGATTCAGGCATCGCTCTCTCTCCTGCATGTCCAGATCGCACAAGAGATCATGAGGCGATCCCGAGAAGGGCTTCCTCTCCCCCCACATGCCGCCAACCCCACCCTTGCCACGGCGGTGGATTGCATTCCCGGTCTGGCGCGACGATTCTCTTCCTCTTCCCGGGTGGATGAATCGCAGCAGTTTTTTTATCGCTATCTGTTCGGCATGAAGGACAGGTTGCTTCGCGATTGGTATGTGCGGGAATTTCTCCTTTCCTACATCGACGCCGGGGTGAACCCCTTTGTCCATTTCGACGAATGGGAAATGGTGCTTCCCCACGCATTCGCGCTTCTGGAAAAGGATGCTCCACTGGCGGAGATTCCTCCCGCCGTGGATCTCACTCCTCTGGTCCAAACCGCCGAATGCAAATTGCACCGGGCGGAAGAGGTCTTTATATTTATCGGTCTCGTTCACCGTCAGTACGGAAGTCCTCCCGTTCCTGTCTTCGCAGGGCCCACCCTGTCGTGTGAACCTGTGCTTCCGGAAGGAGGCGTGGACCAGATCATCCGGCTGGTGGGACTTCCGGATCCCCACCCGACCATTCAGGAGGCGTTATGATAGGCGCACGATTTCTCATTCTGTGTGGATTCTTCCTTCTGGGCACCGTCTCGGGGATGGCCCAGAGCACCTTTACCGTCTTGAGCGTCAAGGGCCAGGCCGAGTATCGAAAGGGGAAGTCCGCCGCGTGGCAACCTCTGACGGTGGGACAGGAATTGAGTTCCAAGGACGGCGTGCGGACCTCCCTCGGATCACTGGTACGCCTTCTTCAGGACAAGAAGCGCATCGTGTCCGTTGACGAAAAACGGACGGCCTCTCTCTCCTCGTTCAGCAAGGGCAAGGGAACCAATGGAGCGGAGGCCTCGGTCTCGGGCCTGGTGATGAGCTATGCCTCCGACCAGCTCCGCAAGCTCAAGGAGACGAAATCGAGCAAAGCGGGGGCTTCGGTCTTCGGAGCCGTCCGCGGTTCGGAGCCGGTCTTTCGGCCAGTCTTTCCCCGTGCATCGGAACTGACCACCACGCCCACTTTCTGGTGGGTAGACAGTCAGGCGGAAGGCGAATACACGCTCTCACTGCGGGATAAGGCGCATACGCTCATTTATCAGACTACGCTCAGGGATCCGCGCCTCGCCTATCATCCCCCCCTGCCTCCGCTGGTGGCCGGACAGGAGTATTCCTGGACGGTAACGCGTGCGGGGGACGAGACGGGCGGAGAACCGGTGGTGTTTCAGGTTCTTGCGGCGGATACCATTCTTCTCATTCAGAAGGAGCAGGCCCAATTGCGGAGGCAGTTTGCCGAAATGAAACTTGATGAAAACACCTGCCGCTTTCTCGAGGCGCTGTATCTGGAAAAACGAGGCGTGTATTCGGAGGCCTGTGCCCTGTACACGAGTCTGGTGAAAGCCGCTCCGGAGGTGCAGGAGTATCGGGACATGCTTCGGAATCTGCTGGTGACCCTCAAGTTTTACGATGAGATTCCCTATATCGAGAATCCCCGATGATCGATGCCATCTGTCTATATGAACGAGATGGAAGCCCGGCGCTCCGCCCCCTCACCTGGCTGAGGCCTGCCTTCGACCTGCGGTGCGGCATTTGGACCCCGCTCGAGCGACTGCGTCGTCTCTGTCCCGATCGGCCGCTGACCGCACGTATCGCGTCTCCGTGGAATGCCGTCCTGCCTGCCCGTTACGGTCTTCCAGAGGAGGATCTTCAGCATCCGGCCCGAACCCAGCTGAATGGAGCTCTCTTGCTGGCGCCGGATTCCTTGCGCGCCCTTCCACTCACGGGTAGTTCCAGTCTTCTCCTCCTGGCAGAAAATGGTGTCGCCGGCGCCGTGCTCGCCCATGAGGAGGATGCCCTGCGTTTCTCCATCGTCCGGGATGAGGGCCACGATCTCGCGGCCCTCCCTTGGCCGACCGTCGATCTTCCGGGAGCCCGCCTGATCGAGCATCCCTGGGATGTGATTCGTGAAAACGCGCCCATGATCGAAGACGATGCGAGCCTGTGGGAATACGGCGTCCATCCAGGCGCCACCGTGCATCCCTCGGCCGTGCTCGACGGAACTGCCATCCACATCGGCGAGGGCGCCCGGATCGGGGCGCTCGCCGTGCTCGACGCCACCCATGGACCGGTGATCGTGGACTCCCGTGCCGAAGTGCTTCCGCATGCCGTGCTGGCGGGACCGGTGTATGTCGGGCCCCATTGCCGGATCAAGTACGGAGCCAAAATTTACGAGGGAGTGAGCCTGGGTCCCTGGTGTAAGGCTGGAGGAGAAATTGAGGGGACGGTGTTCCATTCCTTCGCCAACAAGCAGCACGAGGGGTTTGTCGGACACAGCTATATCGCGCCCTGGGTCAACCTCGGAGCCGACACCAATACGAGCGATCTCAAGAACACCTATTCCGAAATTCGCATGACCTGCGAGGGGCGGGAACAGCGCACGGGAATGATGTTCCTCGGCACGATTTTCGCCGATCATGTGAAAACGGGCATCAACACGATGCTCAACACGGGATCCTGCTTCGGGGTGGGCTGTAATGTGTTTGGAGGAGATTTTCCTCCCAAGGATCTCCCTTCCTTCAGCTGGGGAAGCGCCTCGGGGATCGAATCCTACGATCTCGACCGCTTTTTGGCCACTGCGGAGAAGGTGATGGCACGCCGATCCCAGATTCTCGACGAGGAGGAGCGAAGCCTTCTCGTCCATGTGCATCATGAAACGGAACCACTTCGCAAAATCCCTCGTTAAATCCATACCGTCATCATCGAAGAACGTTTATGGAACAAGAAGTACTTGACGAACTCGGTCTTTACAAAGGCGTGCGTGGCACCGCAGTAAAGGTGCTCACGCGAGTCGAACGCACCGACGCCTATCTGGATAAGCTTCTCGATTCGGAGATGCAGAATACCGATCTGAATCCCCTCGATAAGCGCCTGCTCAACGAACTCGTGCATGGGGTGCTTCGTCACCAAACCAAGCTCGACTGGGTGTTGACCGGTTTCTACCATGGGCAGTATTCGAAGGTCACGCCTCCGGTGCGAAATGCCCTTCGGGTGGCGCTCTACCAGTTGCTGTTTCTCACCCGCATCCCTCATCACGCCGCCGTGAACGAAGCGGTGGAGTTCGTTAAACGCTGCCGGGGTCAGAAGCTTGCCGACACGATGAACGGATTGCTGCGCAACATCGCGCGCAACATCGAGAATATTCGGTTTCCGCAGGCTGAGCAGGATGAGATCCAGTACCTGTCGGTGGTTCATTCTCATCCCGCCTGGCTCATTCGTCGCTGGCATGCCCGGTATGGATTCGAGGAAACGGAATCTCTGTGCAAGGCCAACAACATCCGGCCCTTCATCACGCTGCGCCCCAATCGTCTGAAAACCGACTACGAAGGGTTCACCTCTGCCCTGGTAGAGGCTGGATTGGATTATCGTCGCTGCTTGTATCTCGATCAGTACGTCACGGTACGCAATCTTCCCAATATTCGTCAGTCCCGTCTGTACCAGGAAGGCTGGTTCACGATTCAGGACGAATCTGCGGGGCTGGTCGGCGCTCTTCTTTCGCCCGCTCCGGGAGAGACAATGATCGATCTCTGTTCGGCGCCAGGGGGCAAAGCCATGCACGCGGCCGAACTGATGCGAAACCAGGGCCGAATCATCGCCGTGGATCGCTACGAAACTCGGTTGAATCTGGTCAAGCAATCTGCCGAACGATTGGGAGTCTCCATCATTGAAACCGTCGAGGCGGACGGGCAGGAATTCGAACATGAACCCGTGGACAAGGTGCTGATCGACGCCCCCTGCTCAGGGCTGGGCGTCCTCAGCAAGAAGCCAGACGTGAAATGGAAAAGGGACAGTGGAGACATCCTCAAGCTTGTGGATCTCCAGTACAATCTCCTGGAAAACGGAGCCCGCCTGCTTCGTCCTGGTGGCATTCTCGTCTATTCCACCTGCACGATCGAACCCGAGGAAAACGAGCTTCAGATGTATTCCTTCCTCGAGCGTCATCCCGAATTCGGCGTCGTGCATGCCTCCGCCTTCGTGCCCCCGGCGATCGTCACGCAGCAGGGCTTCATCGCCACCCTGCCGAATCGGCATCGCATGGATGGCTCCTTCGCAGTACGGTTGAAAAAAGCGGATTAGTCCATACGCGGCGCGCGCACGAAGGAGGTCAGGATGGATCGGAACTCCTCGTGCACAGCAGCCCCGCGATTGCGTCCGTACCAGAGGTGCAGACGTTCGTACATGGCGGTGCGTTCCATACCTTCGTTTTTCAATTTCTGAATCAGATCCTGGGCTTCTTTCGGACGGGGACCCCAGCGAAAGAGCGACCTACCCTCGGCATCCCAGACCACGAGTTTTGGGATGGCGCGGGCACCGTCGGTTTCATACAAATCCATGACATCGGGATGGGAATCACGGGGGAGGATGCGCAATGTCACCGCGGGGGCGTGTTGCGCCATCATGGCAATCTGAGGGAGGATTTGCGCCGAATCTCCACACCAGCCTTCGGTGACCACGAGCCAGGTTTGCGTGGGCAGGGAAGCGAGGAGGGCAACGAGATCCTCCGGCACGACTACGGTTTTCTCCACTCGCTGGGAGCGATGAAGATTGAGCACCGTGTAGTCGTGCAGGGCGCGGGCTTCGGCGGAAAGGGTGGCGGGATCGGTGGTGGCCACGTCTTCCGCGAGATGATGCATGAAATCGGAATAGGAGAGTCCGGAAACCGAGGTGCGTTCGAGTACGAAAGGTGGAATCATGATTCCTCCGGGTGAGACAGGCGTCGTATCCGTAACACCCGGAGGAGAAGAATCGCTCCGATCAGCCGAGAATGGCTTCCGGCTCGAAGATGCGATAGCTCGGACGAAAACGCTGGGGGCCTTCTCCATCGATGAGAAGAACGTGTAGCACATACCAGGTATGATCTCCACGATTGGCGTGAGCGATGAGCCGGTACATGCTCATGGGCGGTTCCTCCTCCTCGTCACGAGTGGCATGAATCAGGTAGCGTCGCCAGTCGCCGTTTCGTTCGAGAGAGAGACTGGGGTAGAGTCCCTTCTTCAACTGATGATCCCGCACCGACCAGCCCTCGGCACGATAGTGCGAGGCCGCGGCCAGCACACAATAGGGATGGATGATGGCGAGTTCACGACAGTGTCGGGTAGCGGCATGGACCAGTCCGAACCGCTCGGTGAGCCAGGTACGGATCTCCGGAGAGTCGAGATACGCTCGCAGGGCGGCCTTGCTTGCCTTCTCGAGCACACCCGATTTCCACAGATCGGGAATATAGTGTCCATCCCATTCGGGAGGTCCCTGCTGGTCCGACGTGGCGATGTGGACACGAATCAGAGGGAGGAGATCTTCGCAGCGCTCCGGGAGGGGATACTGCTGGAATGCTCCGCCTTTGCCGCTTTTCTTGCGCCGACGAGCCCCTGGTTGTTCGTAGATGCCCCAGGTACAACACAAAGCGGGCTCGGGCGCCCAGGAGAGATCGAACAGGAGAGCGCTGTCGTCGAGTTCAATCGTCCATCCATTCGGTAAGGTGATCATGAGGTCTCCCAGTATTGACGTGATGTGACGAAGAGACCCGCGGATTCGGTTCTCTGTTCCCAGAAGAGAAAAAAAACGCGGCCGGAGGAGATCCGGCCGCGTGTTCAAGGGAAACGGATCGACTTATTTCTTCTTCTTCACGGGTCGGGCCACCGGTGCTGCTTTCGGTGCACGGGGGAACATGATGGCCGCACGGGCCGCAGCCAGACGAGCAATGGGCACTCGGAAGGGAGAACAGGAGACGTAATCGAGTCCGATCTGGTGGCAGAACTCCACCGAAGAGGGCTCACCACCATGCTCGCCGCAAATGCCGAGCTTGATGTTCGGACGGGTAAGACGACCCTGGCTGACGGCATGCTGCATAAGGAAGCCCACGCCGTTGCGATCGATCGCTTCGAAGGGATCCCGATCATAAATTTCCATCTGCACATAGGGTGCCAGGAAGCGGCCCGCGTCGTCGCGGCTCACCCCAAGGGTGGTCTGGGTCAGATCGTTGGTGCCGAAGGAGAAGAATTCGGCCACGCCCGCGATCTCGGCGGCGGTGATGGCACCCCGCGGGATCTCGATCATCGTGCCGACCAGGTAGGAGAAGGTCGTCTTCTTTTCGGCCATGACCTCGGCGGCCACGCGGCGCACGATCTCTTCCTGGAGCTTGAGCTCCTTGACATTGCCTACCAGGGGAATCATGATCTCGGGCATCACTTTCTTGCCTTTTTTCAGGACGTTGACCGTGGCTTCGAAGATGGCGCGGGCCTGCATTTCGGTGATCTCGGGGAAAATGATACCCAGGCGGCATCCGCGGAATCCGAGCATCGGATTGAATTCATGCAGACTTTCCACGCGCTCTTTCACCTTCTTGGGGTCGATGCCCAGCATCGCTGCCACTTCCTTCTGACCGGCGGCATCGTGAGGCAGGAATTCGTGAAGGGGAGGATCGATGGTGCGAATCGTCACAGGACGTCCATCCATGGCGCGGAAGATACCTTCGAAGTCGGTTCGCTGCAGTGGAAGAAGCTTCTTGAGCGCGGCCTTGCGGGCGTCCAGAGTATCGGCGAGGATCATTTCGCGCATGGGACCGATCTTGCCTTCGCCAAAGAACATGTGTTCGGTGCGGCACAGACCGATACCCTCGGCGCCAAAGGCCACCGCGTTGCTGCTCTGATCGGGCTGGTCGGCATTGGTGCGGATCTTCATGGCCCGAACCTCGTCGGCCCACTGCATGATCTGCTTGTACATGCGGTACACCGGCGCATTCTTCTCGGCGAGTGTCTTGTCAATAAGCACCTGAAGGACTTCGCTGGGCTTGGTCGGCACGTTGCCGAGCAGGACCTCACCCGTGCTGCCGTCGATCGAAATGTAGTCTCCTTCCTTGACGACGAGGGAATCGCGACCTTCGATTTTCATCGTGCGTGCCTTGTAATCGATCTTGAGCACGCCACAGCCCGCCACGCACACCTTGCCCATCTGCCGGGCCACCAGAGCGGCATGGGAAGTCATGCCTCCGCGCGCGGTCAGGATGCCCTCCGAGGCGTTCATGCCGCGGATGTCTTCGGGAGAGGTCTCGATACGCACGAGAATGACCTTCTCGCCCTTCTTGGCGTGGAGCTCGGCATCCTCAGCATTGAAATACACGCGACCGGCGGCGGCACCGGGACCGGCGTTGAGGCCCTTCGCGATGAGGGTGGCCTTCTGTTTTTCCTTGAGGTCGAAGACGGGACGGAGGAGCTGATTGAGCTGATCGGGTTCGATGCGAAGGAGCGCTTCCTTCGGAGTGATGAGTTTTTCCTTGACCATGTCTACCGCAATCTTGATCGCGGCAAAGGCGGTGCGCTTGCCCACGCGGCACTGCAGCATATACAGCTTGCGATTCTGGATGGTAAACTCGATGTCCATCATATCCCGGTAGTGCTTTTCCAGAATCGTGCGGATGTCGAGGAGCTGCTTGTAGGAAGCTTTGTCCTTGGCTTTCAGCTGATCGATGGGAAGGGGAGTACGGATTCCCGCCACCACGTCCTCACCCTGGGCGTTCATCAGGAACTCGCCGTAGAAGTAGTTGTCGCCCGTGGCGGCATCGCGTGTAAAGGCCACGCCAGTGCCGCTCTCCTCACCCATGTTGCCGAAGACCATCGACTGCACGTTGACGGCGGTGCCCCAGCTTTCGGGGATGCCGTTCAGTTTGCGATAGATGATCGCACGTTCGTTCATCCAGCTTCCAAACACCGCCCCGACGGCACCATTGAGCTGATCCCAGGGATCGTTCGGAAAGTTCTTTCCCGTTTCGCGCTTGATGGCTGCCTTGTACTCGGCCACGAGCTCCTTCAGATCATCGGCGGTCAGATCGGTATCGAAATGCACATTGCGTGCCTTCTTCTTCGCTTCGAGGATTTCCTCGAAGGGATCGATGTCGTCCTTCGTCTTCGGTTTCAGATCGAGCACCACATCGCCGTACATCTGCACGAAGCGACGATAGCTGTCGTAGGCAAAACGGGCGTTGCCCGAACGCGCGATCAAGCCCTGCACGGTCACGTCGTTGAGTCCGAGGTTGAGGATGGTGTCCATCATGCCCGGCATGGAGGCACGGGCACCGGAACGCACAGACACGAGAAGAGGATTTTTCGGATCGCCGAATTTCGCGCCCATTTCCTTTTCCACCTTGGCCAGAGCCTGCTTCATCTGATCCTGCAGGACCGACGGATAGGTCTGCTTGTGGTCGTAATAATACGTGCAGACCTCCGTGGTGATCGTAAAGCCGGCGGGCACGGGAAGACCGATGTTGATCATCTCGGCGAGATTGGCCCCCTTGCCTCCGAGGAGACTCTTCATTTCGGCGTTGCCTTCGGCTTTTTTGCCACCGAAATAGTACACATACTTGACTGCCTTGGCGGCCTTCTTGGCCGGTGCGGCGGTCTTCGCTTTTGCTTTGGCCATACTGTCGCTCCTTGTATCCTGAAAAAGTGGAAAATGCGGAATTCTATGAAACAGCATCAAATATACAGCGATTCGGGATGTATTGCACAATTTCGCCGTCCTCGCAATGTGGTGCCTGCGATGCGATGGCCTCGGTGCCCACACAGTACGGGCATGGTGATCGGAACAGTCGTTCCCGGCTCCGTGTTCAGATATCAACGCGCACCATCAGCACGGATTTCCATGCACCCGTTCGTTCTTTCCTTCCTTGTCGTTTCCTTTCTTGCCTCCTTCACTCTCCATGCCCAATCGAGCATGGAATGGATCGCGACGGGTGACCGCCTTCTCTCCGCCGGGAAACCCGCCGAGGCTCTGAACGCCTTTCGTCGGGCCGAATCGGGGTCCCGGCCCGATGCCACCCTATTCGTACGTATGGCGAAGGCCTGCGTGGATCAGTCGCTAATCGAAACGGATGAAGACGTGCGGCTCTCCTGGTCCCGCAAAGCGGTCAACTACGCCACGAAGGCGGTGACCGCCTCCCCTCAGTCCTCCATCGCTCATGCTCATCTGGCCGTAAGTTACGGACAGGTGGCGGTGGATGCGCCGGCGCGGGAGAAGATGGACCTGTCGCTCCTCTTGAAAAAGCATGCCGTTCGGGCTCTGGAGCTCGATCCGAACAACTTTGTCGCTATGATCGTGCTGGGCATCTGGCATCGCGAAATCGCCAATCTCAACTGGGCCCTGAAACTCGCGCTGCGCATGGTGTATGACGAGATTCCCACTGCCAGTTTCGCCGAGGCGAAGCGATTGCTCGCCAGGGCGAGTCAGCTTCACCCCGAGGTGATTCTGCCGGGATTGGAATTGGCGAAAACCTTGATTCTCATGGACGATTCCGAAGGAGCGCTACGGGAACTCCGACGGATTGCCCCTCTTCCCGCCCGGGATGCCGGAGATCCCGCACGATTGCGGGAAGTGCGATCGCTCATTCGAACATTGAGTGCGGGGTAAATCGTCGCTCTTCGTCAGGACGGGAGCGGAAGTCGCACCGTGAATCGACTTCCCTTTCCTTCGGCGCTGGAATAATCAAGGTGGCCGCGATGGCGGTGCACGAAATCCCGGCAGAGCAGGAGGCCAAGTCCGGTACCCTTTTCTCCATCCGTTCCCTGTGTGGACACGGGATTTTCCGAATGAAAAAGATCCTCCTGCACGGCATGGGACATTCCCACGCCCGTGTCTCGCACTTCGATCTGCGCCTCGTCGTCGGTGGTCCGCACCTCGATGTCGATCCGACCACCCGGGGAGGTGAATTTCACGGCATTGGACACGAGATTGTGGATCACCGAGGCAATCATGGTGCGATCAATTTCGAGAACTGGGTTGCTCATCCGTGTAAACTGGATGGCGATGTTTTTCCGTGCTGTCTGAGGTTCGAACAGATACAGCTCTCTGGCGACCAGGTCGGCAAGAGGGGTAGGCTGGGTCGGTCCGAGTCCACTGGATTTCTGCGACATCCCCCATTCGAGCAGTTCGGAGAGCAATTCGTAGGTTTGCACCGAAGAACGGTGGAGAAGTTCGGTGATGGTGCGGTGTTCTTCGGACGTGGATTCGGTGGTGTCACGGAGCATTTCGGCCATGCCCATCATGGAACCGATGGGATTTCGCAAATCATGGGCGATATGCGAGAACAATCGATCTCGCATCGCGAGCTGTTTTCGCAGGGAGTCGGCAAGCAGGGTGGTGATGGCAAGAATGAAGCCGAACATGATCACGCTTTGACACAGTATCCCGACCAGCGCGATGAGCGTGTTTGGCATGACATTGGCCATGTGATCCACATTCGAGACGGAGGTTGCCCACCACATTCGAAGCACCATCATCAGCGACATCAGAAGAAATGCGAAACCAAGGATGCGACCGAGAGATCGAATGGGTGTGAGAGGCATCCGACTCCATTCCCAGCCGCTGAGAAAAAGGAGCAGGCCGAAATAGAAGGAATTCAGAAAGAGCCGCACATTGGAATTCGGCCACACAGCGGTCGTCAGAATCACCGTCACGAGGGAGCACAGGGGGATGATAAGCAATACACCGAAGCGTGAGGGCTTTCCCTTCAGGCGTCGCACGCCTGTCAAATATCCCACTTCACCCAGCAGGAGGAAGGTATTGGTGATGCTGAGAGAGACGGTGACCGTGGTCACCGGATGCAGAGACAAAAGGATGAGTGAGATCGCTCCCAGAAAACTCCCGATGGCCCAATGTGCGCTTCCCTGAATATCCGGAGCCTGGGTTCGTGCACGCAGGGTCAGAATCCCCGTGATGAATTTCACCAGGCCAACGGCGAAAACAAAGGCGCGGAAATCGATGGGTTCCATGGAGCGGGGTGAGCAGTCGTTTGTCAGAAAGGCCTAATATACAGGAACGAGGTCCGAAATCGAAGCGTCGAGCTCGAGGCACGCGGGCTCCGAAAACACAACGGAATCCCGCGAGGGATTCCGTTGTGAATCAAGACCACCCAATCAGGGTTACTTCATGAACTCGGTGACATAGTAATCAGGATTGAGCGGCTCCCCGGTGGCGAAGCGGATCAGGTCGTTCCAGGCCAGCTTCGTGCCCGGCGCGAACACCTTCTCCTTGAGGAAGTCTCCCACCTTCGGTTCCTTGTAGAATGAGAGCAGGGCGGCATCCTCGCGACCAAAGACCTGGGTGGCAATGGTATGCATGAGCTGAGATGCCATGAGTTCACCCAGGAGGTAGTTGTGGTAGTACACGGGACTCTGCGAGAGATGGATCTTTGCGGCAAAGTCCGGCGCATTGCGGCCTTCAGGACGTTTCAGGAATTGATACTTCTCCACCATGGTCCACCACAGCGCATTCAGATCCTGATCGGGATTTTCGTACATGGCACGCTCGAAGTTCATCATCACCATGGACCACCGTGCGAACACGAGGGCCTTCAGACGGGCCTGCTCCTTGACCACGGTGGTAACGGCGGCTTTCTGCGCGTCGGTGATGCCCAGCATGTTTTGCATCCAGTCGGGATTCTTGGCTTGGCGCTCCATCATCTGGGCGATAGCCTCGGTGGTGAGAATGTGGGATTCGGCGCGAAGCAGATAAGGAAGCTTCCGGTCGATGAACTTCGAATACACGGCATGCCCGAGCTCGTGCAGCATCGTCTCCATCCAATTGACGTTGTCGGTAATGTTGAGCATCACACGCACGTCTCCTTCGCGATTGACATCGATGCAGAAGGCATGCGGGTACTTTCCATCCCGTTCGAACAAATCGCTCTTTCCGATGATGTCGCCCACGGGCAGATGGATGTCGTTGTAGAAGGCCGCGGCCAGACCCATGATATCGCGCTTCTTGTAGAAGGCATCGAAATCCACCGCGCTCACCTGAGGGGCCTTCTGGAAGAAGGGATCCTCGTAGTGCCAGGGACGTAGGTCCGCAACCGGAATCTTGTACTTCGCGGCGAGGGAGGAATCGATCGAGGCCTTCAGAGCACGGAACGGCTCATCACTCTGCGCTTTTAATTTGTCGAACAGGGCGGCCACTTCGTCGGCCTTCTGCTCGTTCATCTCCATCATCATTTCGTAGTAGTTCTTGTACCCCAGCTTCACCGCGGCCTGATTGCGCAACTTGACAAGCTGGACCAGATCCGACACGACATGCGCCCCCACCTGCTTCGAGGCCTCCCAGGCGGCTTTTCGTTTATCGGAGTTCCTTTCGGACTTCAGAATATCCATGATCTGATTGTCGCTCACCTGCTTTCCATCGAGGGTAGCGCGGAAGGTATTGAAGTCGCCCGCAATCTTGGTGCTGAGCTTGACGATTTTCGCCCGAAGATCCGCGTCCATCTGATTCGGCAGATAGGCATTGTACAGAAGGATGAGCTGACGCTGGAGCATGGGATCCTCGACTCCGCCTCCGTCCTTCATCTCCTTCAGGAGTTTGAAATCTTCGGACTTGGAATAGATCTCGCGGATCTGCAGTTCCAGCTTCTCCATCTGATCGTAATACTGTTTTTCGCCGGTCGCATTGGCCTTCCAAAAGGCTTCGGCGTAGGCGGTGTTCAAGGGCTGAATGACCTTGACGTGGGCGTCGATGAACATGCGGAGTTTCTCCTCCTGATTTTTCTTGGAGCAGGCGGGGACGAGCAGGACGATGGCCACCGCCAGGACTCCGGTCAATGCGAGCTTCATGCGTTCCTCGGTGTGATGATGAAGTGATGCGTTATTCGGTCTTTCGAGCGTGAATGAGCATGATGATACCCCAAGCCCCGCCCAGCCGTCGAATCAGACCCCGGGGATACCAGCGCAGGAGGCGCGGCAGCCAGGCTTGCGGGTACTTGGCCGAAGGAGTGAGCGTGAGGAGATCGCCGGGACCGAGGTGCACCCGGATGTCCGTGGGAGGACAGCCAAGTTCGGTCAGTCGGGAACGGATTTCCCGTATGGTGTACGCCTCCGTGCCGGGACTTTCGAGATGCCGTCGAATCGCCTCGCGGGGCGTCACGAAAATACGTCCCTTCCGCGCTTCATGGAAGAGCCAGAGCAGGAAGCCCGTCCAGCAGGGCACATGGTAGAGCATGAGATCCAAGCGTCCCCCGGGCCGCAGCACCCGAGCCGCCTCGGCCAGGGCGTGAGACGGGTGGGGACTGTGATGCAGCACCCCATAGGAATACACGCGATCGAAGGCGTTGTCGGCAAAGGGGAGATGCTCCGCGTCGGCCTGCGCGAGGCGTGCGAGATGGCCACATCCCGAAAGGTGGTCCCTGGTGCCGGTAAGGGAGCTCCGACTGAGATCGATTCCCACCGCTCGTGCCCCGGCCTCGCTCCACGCGAGGAAGTCGCTTCCGAGTCCCACGCCGATTTCGAGTACGCGTTCTCCTGACGCGGACCTCGCATCCTGAAAGCCTGGAATCCACGGCTCGAGCTGATAGCGCGTGTCGCGAAGATTCGCGTAAAAGGCGGAGGGATCCGCACCTCCGTAGCGAGTGCCGCAGGGATCCTGATCCCAGTAGTTGCGGATGGTCGAAAGATCAGAGGGCGGCATGGTCAGGCGACGGTGAAGTAGTGAGTGCGCTGGCGAAGCTGGGGACCGAAGGCGGCCAAGAGTCCCCGATGCTCGGCCAGTCTGAGGTGAGGATCCGTTTCGACGATGGAGAAGGCGGCCTGGCGGGCCTGGGCGAGAATGGCCCCGTCACGCACGAGACTGGCAATGCGAAAATCGGGAAATCCGCTCTGCTGAGTGCCCCACAGGTCTCCCGGTCCCCGGATCTCGAGATCGGCCTCTGCGATGCGGAATCCATCCGTGGTGCCCGCGATCACCTCGAGGCGACGCCATGCGTCGCCACGGGCATGACGCACCGTGCGATCGGTCATCAGAATGCAGATGGAGTCCTGATCGCCCCGTCCGATTCGGCCCCGGAGTTGATGCAGTTGCGCCAGGCCGAATCGCTCGGCGTGCTCCACCACCATCACCGTGGCATTGGGCACGTCGATACCCACCTCGATCACCGTGGTGGCGACGAGAAGGTCCAGCTCGCCTCTCGCAAAGGCCATCATGATGGCATCCTTCTCCTCACCCTTCATCCTCCCGTGCAGCAGTCCCACGCGTCGATCGGGAAACAACGCCGTGCGCAGGTGCTCGTACCCCTCGGTGGCATTTTTCAGATCCACCTTCTCGCTCTCCTCCACGAGGGGGTACACGATGAAGGCCTGACGTCCCTTCGCGCATTCCTCCCGCAGAAAGGCATGCACGGACTCTCTCTCTTCTTCCATGCGGATCACGGTGCGGATGGGACGGCGTCCCTCGGGCAGCTCGTCGATCACGGACACATCCAGATCGCCATACACGGTCATCGAAAGAGTGCGGGGGATGGGCGTGGCCGTCATCACCAGCACGTCGGGACGGGTTCCCTTACTTCCGAGCGTGGCACGCTGAGATACTCCGAATCGGTGCTGTTCGTCGATCACCGCCAATCCGAGTCGGTGGAAGGCCACCGTGTTTTCGAGGAGGGCATGGGTGCCGATAACCAAGTGGGCCGCGCCGGAGGCCACGGCGGCGAGGAGAGGAGCGCGCTGGGTCGCGGTCAGACGGCCCGAGAGCAGGACCGGGTGGAGGGAGAGGTCGTTGAACCGGGCGGTGATGGTGCGAAAATGCTGCTCTGCGAGCAATTCGGTGGGAGCCATCAGGGCGGCCTGCCAACCATTGTCTACAGCCAGAAGCATGGCCAGGAGGGCCACGATGGTTTTTCCGCTTCCGACGTCCCCCTGCAAAAGACGGTTCATCGGCAGAGGGCGCTCCATGTCTGCGATGATTTCGCGCACCACTCGCTTTTGTGCTCTGGTGAGGGAAAACGGGAGGGCGTCGAGGAGCTGTCGTGCGCGGGGACTGGGGGGATGGAAGGCGATCCCTCCCGACTCGGGCATCTGGAGTCCGCGCTTTCGATAGGCAAGCAGAAGAGAGACCAGAAAAAACTCATCGAAGATCAGACGGTGACGGGCCTGATTGAGATCGTCCTCCGATCGGGGGAAGTGGATGGCACGGAGTGCCTCGCCAAGGGGTATGAGAGTGTGGAGGGCACGGAACGCGTCCGCATACGGATCCTCGATGTGCGACGTCCACCGATCCACCACCCGGCGCAGTAGGCGACGAAACCCCCCATGGCGATTGAGTCCCACCCGCTCGAGTTCAGCCGAGGACGGATAGACGGGAATGATGCCGCCGGTGTTGATGAATTCCAGGGATTCGCCTTCCTGCAAGCGGTCGATGTCCGGATGGACGATGGAGATGCTGCTTCCGAAGCGTTGAGGGCGCCCGGAGGCGGCCAGACTGTCTCCCGGGGCAAAGGCATCCTTCCAGTAATTCACGCCCTGAAAAAACACCAAATCCATCCGTGCGCCCTGATCTCCGATAGTGACCGTGAGCCGGGGCTTCCGGCCCGGTACAGATCGAATCGTCAGCACGGTGCCGATCACCGTCACCACCTCGTCGCCCTCGTCCCGGAGTCCCGAGATGGGTCGGATCGTACTGCGATCGAGATAGCGGCGGGGAAAGTAATAGATCAGATCCCGCACCGTGCATACACCCGCTCCGGCGAGGGCCTTGCCTCGATATTCGCCGATCCCCGGCACGGTCAATACGGAATCATCGAGGGAGGGCACAGGGATCATCGAGGGATACGTGGGCGGGCGTGTGTTGGAAGAGAAGAATCATGGACGGAGTGAATCAGGGACCGATGACGGGGATACAGGATCAACCGACCGGTACCGTTACTCCCTGCGAATCGTGAATCGCACCGATCCCGGCGTGGTCGAGAGAAGAACGCATCCGGCGGGCAGGACCACCCTCGGCGTTGCGGTCCCGGTGGAATCAGCGAGCAGGGTGGGGAAGTCCAGCACCGCCTTGAAATCCGAAGCCGCCATGGTGGCCAGGGTGTTGATGCCACCACGTACGAGGATAGACATGGTCGAGGGCGCGAGGAGCACCATTCGGCCGGGAGGCACGTCGAGCACCTGGATGGGGATGTCCGGGAATTCCGTTTCGGCGATCTGCTGGATGGGCGCATAGAATCGAATCTGCCCCTGATCCACCTTCACCACCCCGGCGAGAGAGTCCTTGAGGGGGAGATCGTCGCTCACGGGTCCGATGAGATCCTCATATCGTCGGGGCTGAATGCCCCAAGTGGTGATGTGGCGCACTACGTTTTCCGCTCCGTGCAATACGACGGAGTCCGGCTCGATGGCTACGGGTCCGGTGAGTCCGAATCCCTGCCGGCAGACGATGTCCAATCCCTCGATCGTGACGGGCACCACCTTTGTGACGAAGCGATCGAGGGCGATGGAGAGCGTTTCGGGATACACGCTCAGGGCCTGCACTCCGTCGGGAAGCTTGAGCGCCACGGAAAGGTATCGGGCCATGAGCACCGTTCGATCGGAACGGATCTGATCTCCCGGCAGATCGAAGGAAAGCTGTTTGGACACCTGCAGAACGAAGAGCTGCCAGCCGGTCCCCTTGAGGGCCACCGTCACGGTGCGGGGGAGTGGGTGGGCAATAGCCACATCGCCCGGCAGATTGGCCACGGAAAGGGGCACAGCGATGCGGGTGACGAAGGTGCCGTTCATGCTTGACGATAGCCAGACCACGGCGGCGAGCACCAGGGATCCGAAGATGGCCAGATAGGAGCGCTTTTCGTTCATGCGGCGAAGGACGATTCGTTCATGAAGGGAAATTAGGGCAGGACTGCCACAAAAAAAATCCGCCCCGAGCCAGGGCTACGGGGCGGAAGTTCAGAACCAGAGGGATCGAGAACGCGAGACGGGAAGGATCCTAGAGATGCAGATAGCTCTGGAATTCCGCCAGGATTTGTTCTCGATTGGCGAAGGAAATTTCGCGTCCGTGAATCGAGAGCCCTTCGGCCTTTCGCGCGATCTGGCGCAGACGGGTTACCGGCAGATGCTCCACGGCCTGATAGAACGCGGTGCGAATCTCACGTGGCGCTTCGGGAGACGGAAGACTGAGCTCGTCGGAGTCGATCGAATCTTCGTTCGTCTCGATGGCGGAATCCTGCGTCGGGGTAGCGGCGGGAGCCGAAGCGCGAGCGGCCTGCACAAAGATCTCCATGCCATCGGCGGGACGCGGGATGACGTGACGGGACACCAATTCTCCGATCCTCGCGGCGGCGGAGGCTCCGGCATCCACGGCGGCCTGGACGGCCGACACCTCGCCGATCACTTTGATGGTGATGAGCGCGGCCTTGGTCACATCCTTGCCCACCAGCACGACGTCGGCGGCCTTCACGGCCGCGTCGGCCGCTTCGATCGCGGCTACGAGACCGCGGGTTTCCACCAGTCCGAGAGCGTATTCCAGCATGATGCGTGGATCCTTGAGTCGCTTATTCCGTCGGACGCTTCGGCAGGATGAATTCCACGTCGGAATGCGGACGCGGAATCACGTGCACCGAGATGAGTTCTCCAACCCGCTGGGCCGCGGCGGCTCCGGCATCGGTGGCGGCCTTGACGGCGCCCACATCGCCCCGCACCATGACGGTCACATACCCACCGCCGATCGTTTCCTTGCCGATGAGGCGCACATTTGCCGCCTTGACCATCGCATCAGCCGCTTCGATCGAGCCGATGAGTCCTTTGGTTTCAACCATGCCGAGTGCCTCAAGTGCCATGAGGGAGTACTCCTGAAAGATGTGATCGGAAAAAATGGTACATCTCAATCGCGTGCAATATACGGCGGTCGGCGATGTTTGTCAATCAACGCCTGAACCCGGCCCTATGCCTTCCATCACCGACGCATCGTGGGACGGGAGCATGCTCCGCTCCCGCCTCCTCTCTTGGTCGATGCACGCCCCCTGCCCATTCTTCGTCGGGGATGAACCCGGACTTCGCGATTCGTGTTGTGCCGGTATCGCTCTCTGTGTACCTTCGCGGAGAGATCACCCAGTACACGGCAGGAGAAACCCATGCGACAGAATTTTCGTGGAGCGGATTTCATGAATGTGGAATCGCTGTTATCCGAAGAAGAAATCCTCATTCGAAACACGGTGCGCGATTTCGTGTCGGATCGGGTGCTCCCTATCATCGAGGACGCCAATCGCAATGGGGTGTTTCCGATGCCTCTGGCACAGGAGATGGCCGACCTCGGCATTTTCGGTGCCACGCTGCCGGAGTCCTACGGAGGAGCGGGCGCGAACAATGTGATGTACGGACTCATGATGCAGGAGCTGGAGCGGGGGGACAGCGGCGTGCGCAGCTTCGCCTCGGTGCAGAGCGCCCTCGTCATGTATCCTATTTTCCGGTATGGAACCGAGGAGCAGAAGCGCACCTGGCTTCCGCGTCTTGCCCGGGCTGAAGCCATCGGGTGCTTCGGACTCACTGAGCCCGATCACGGGTCCGATCCCGGGAGCATGGAAACCAGAGCGGAACGCACGGGCTCCGGATTTACTCTCAATGGCGCGAAAATGTGGATCACCAACGGATCGATCGCCGACGTGGCCGTGGTGTGGGCCAAGCTGGACGGGGAGATCCGGGGCTTCCTCGTTGAAAAGGGCACGGCAGGCTTCCATGCTCCGGAGATGAAGGGCAAGCACAGTCTCCGCGCTTCGGTCACCTCCGAACTCGTGTTTCAGGATTGCCACCTCCTGGAGCACGCCATCCTGCCCGGGGCCGAGGGCCTCAAGGCCGCCCTGTCCTGCCTTACCCAGGCCCGCTATGGCATCGCCTGGGGCGCGGTGGGCGCGGCCATGGCCTGTTACGATACGGCCTTGCACTACGCCAAGACCCGCGTCCAGTTCGGCCGTCCCATTGCCTGCTTCCAGCTCGTCCAGGAAAAGCTTGCCTTCATGATCACCGAAATCAGCAAGGCCCAGCTTCTCAATCTCCAGCTCGGTCGCCTCAAGGATCAGGGCATCAATACCTTCGCCCAGGTGTCCATGGCCAAGCGCAACAATGTGGATATCGCCCTCACCATTGCCCGCATGGCCCGCGATATTCTTGGCGCCAACGGCATCATCGACGAGTATCCCGTGATGCGGCATATGAATAACCTCGAATCCGTGCGCACCTACGAGGGGACCCACGATATTCACACGCTGATTATCGGTCAGGCCGTGACGGGATTTCAGGCGTTTGGGGAGTGAGTGAATACGTGAATGGGTGAATACGTGAATGGGTGAATACGTGAATGGGTGAAGAGTGAAGAGGAAAGGGTGAAGGGGCGCTTCCGGATTTCCTGCTCGCCCTGCCGGCCTGCTCCTTCACTCTTCACCCTTTACACTTTTCTCCCTTGACTTTTCTCCGGCTGTTTTCCAAGTTTCGGCATTGAAGTATCGACGTCATGAAGGTATCCCGCCATGGGATCAAACCACCACCTTTCACCATTTCGCACGAGGCCATTATGGGAACCTCTTGTCCCTGTTCTACCCCCCCCCCCCAGAATCCGCTGAGCGGATCGGGCTCCTTTGTTCATGACTGGAACGCGGCCCAGGCTCTGCCGCCGCGCAGTCCTCTCGATGTTCTGCTCTTCGCCCAGCTCGGAGAAACCGTGGGCACCTTCGAACGCAGTACGATGTATGTCGCACCTGTCGGTGGATGGGTCACCAGCAAAGAATCGGGTGAGCCATTATTGTATCTGGCAACCGCACCCGTCTGCACGGCAAACGCCACCGAACAGGGCGAGAAAGTTGCCGATGCCGCCCAGTGGATGTTCGATCACAAGACCATGTACACCGGCTTTGTATCTCAACCTCGTGAACCCCAGGTTGCGCCACCCGCAACCCGCGTGTTGTATATGCGCGCCGGGTCGGAATGGAAGAATACTGTGGGAATTCGGTTCAATGAAGACCTTTCCAACGTCCAGTTGACCTTCACGCGGAACCTGATGACGAGGGGGGACGAGCAGGGGGCCTATCCGGTGCTCTCCTTTGGCTCCTATCCCCAGGAGACGACCAAGAACCTCATCCTGACCTTCGCGACTCCGGGCATTTACTCCTTTGCCCTGTGCGGACGGGATGGCAATGATGATTCCGTTTGTCTGGAACTCGAAATCTGGGTCGCACCATGAGTACCGCCAGAAACACGAGCAGGTCGAGTCCATGGGGATTCGACCTGTTTACTGCCGATCAGGCCATGTTCGATTTCTTTGTCCGGGGCAGTAGTCGTGACGTCACATCCGCGCAATCGCCCACGGACGACCCGGCACAGATCCCGGGCACGCCGGTTCACATCGTGCCACGTGGAGAGTATTTCAATCCCGCCAGTCCGAGCAGGACCACCGCGCTGCCTGACCCGGATGCGTTTCAGAACACCTACCTGGGACTCTATCTTGATCCTTTTCATAATGGGCATAATCGACTTCTGATCCCGGATATTCTAAATGGATCGCCCAACAACTTTCGTCGTGATTTGCTTCGATCCTGGTATAATGCTGGTTGTCGCTGTTTTCATATCGCAGAGGGAGTGCAAGATATTCGAACAGGAGCGACTCCTGGACTGACAGCAATCACTCATATGCTGAGCCAGATAGTTCCTCCAATGCCAACGGACGTTGACATCATTGTTAATCCGTCTGTCAATTGTCGACAGCTTACGGATCAACCCATGGGGTGGTTCGGTCTTGGCATGATGGACATTCTCGGGGCCCTCGTCAGTGCGTCTGCGAATACACTATTACCATTTACCGCGCTATACATCGACGAACCGGAGTCTTGCGTCCTGGTCAACGGCAGAATCGATCTCGCCCGACTCACGACCTTCACGAATGGTCTGAATCAGCTCGTGCAGCGCGTCCAGCAACAGCTTGGTCTGGTGGTGTACCTGACCACGTATGATTTCACCGTGATCTCGCACCTCATGGCCCAGTGTACCGCCCACCTGCGTTCCGGAGCCCTCGTTCTGTGCCCCGACAAATACTACGAGGTCTCGTTCCGTGATCGCCAGCGATTCTGGCTCGCCGTGGCCGAAGAGGCGGATACCCACGGGATCCCGCGGGAACGAATTCGTCCCACCATCAGTCCGCAATGCGATTTCTGTGGTTCGGATCCGGGAAACATGAATAAGACCAATCCCCAATGCGTACCCCGGTGGCTTCCCTGGGATTTCATTCTCTTCTCACAACTTGGGTTCGCGGGTCCGTTGTTGTACATGCAAAATGGGATTTCCCAGGAATTCTACGAATATGTTCTCGTCTCGTCGTGGATGACCGGGTGTATTCCTTCGCTGGCGATCCACAGTCGTCCGCGAACGTACGGAGAAATGAATGATCTCGTGGCCGATCCGCAGGCCATGCATCAGATCGCCATGGAGATTTGTCTCACGTATCGTATCCAATCGCAGGTGCATGAGAATCATCTCTCATGCAGCCTGATCTGTAACGACCGTGTAAATAGAGTCATGAGGAAGATGAATCCTGATTGTACCCGGCGATACCCCTGGATGCCATTGTGTGCATACGGAGACGATTGCCCATGATACACTTTCCTATTCCCAGAATGATCGTGGCCTCGATCGTCATTCTGTTCACGAGTCACTGCTCTGCACAATGGACCCCGGCATACCTCAACGTTGCGGCGGGACAGCCGCTGGACCTGGTCTGCACGGGGGATTCCACCTTCCTCTTGTTCACCGATGCCGAGGAACTGCTGCGTACGACGGATTTGGGCGCCACCTGGTCTCGCTCCGCGATTGGAGTATCACTTGAGAACGTGGAGCTTCGCCCGTCGGGATGGGGATTGGGAATTCCGGACACGCTCCAGGGGCCTCCCCGTGATTCCTGCATATGGCAAACGCGTGATGGAGGGCGATCCTGGAGGAAAGGCGCCCATCTCGGCGACATTCCTGTTGCCGCGCATTATCTGGATGATACCGTGGCAATCGTAGTGGGCAGGAGGAGCCTGCATCGTTCGTTTGACAGTGGTGAGACATGGTTTCCGGTATCTGTTCCCGACGACGTCTTCCATGATGCCCTGATGATCGATCGGGACCATATCATCCTCGTCGGCCACTGTCGGGTGTATCGAACCACGAACGGAGGAGGAGATTGGAAAGAAACGCTACTTCTAGTTAGTTCCAATATTGCATCATGGTGTCTCGAATATGAATCGCGGATGAGTTCGTATTTCCAATTAAAGAACTCGATCGTCCCCATTGGGGGTACAGCTGCCTTATTATTAGTTCAGGGGTTGGGTTATCGTTCGGTGATCGCCGACATTTCGGACTCCTCAGCCTTTCTGTTTCGCACGAGTGATAGCGGAGAGAGCTGGGAAATGGTATATCAGCCGGAGCGCAGGGATCGTCCGGAAAACTGGGGTCGGATATTGTTCGCCGATTCCCTGCACGGTATGATCGCACCCGCCTTTGAGAATCCATGGACAGCCGATTATCCGCGCAACGAAATGATCGTGACCAGCGATGGTGGGCGAACATGGATCAAAATTCGAAACCCACAGGGTGGCCCTTCACCGACCGCAATGCGGGGTGCGATAGCATGGAACCGGCGTCGCGAAGGGATCTATGCTTTCGATGAAACAGTGTGGACTGAAGGAATGCGTGTACAACTCACCCGCTTTCGCGATCCCGGAGGAAGTGGTATGCCGATGGTGGAATATGGGAGCCATGCGCTTCGGGACATTGCCTTCGCCGGGAACAATGAAATGAATATCCACCCTCTCGGACTCATGTCGGCGACCTCCAACGATCGTCCCCCATCCAACGGGAAGGTGCTCATCTCCACAGTGGAAGACGAAGGGTGGAATACTTTCTCCAGGCCCGATGTATTCTTCGTCGCGAACATGAGACAATGCAGAGTGACGATGTCACCCTCGGGGAAGATGCTGCTGACGGATCGGGATACGAGTCAGTATCTGTTTTCCGAGGACTTGGGTCGCACCTGGGTGGGAAGGCGCTGGAAGGATGCTCAACTGACTCAACCCATTCTTGATAATATTTTCATGGACGACAGTACGGTGATCCTGATCGATGGACATTGTAACCTGTGGAGATGGTCCCTGGGTATGGACGCGATCGAAAAGGTGCTGGAGATTAATCGGCTGTATCGTCCCATCGCTGATTTATACACCAATGGCGCGGGACTCTGGCGTCAGGATCCGACCTCGGCCACGGCCTTTGTGTATGGACAGGGCTACATCAATGGATTTCGCGAACGAATCCTGCATTTTCTCGGGACCACGGATGGAGGGCGCAGTTGGGTGATTCACGATACGACGCATCCCGTCTCCCAGGCACCTGAGCTGTGGATCACCATGAAGAATCCGCGTTCCTGGGTAATCGTCAAGGATGGGACGCATTATCTGCGGATATACGAGGAGATGTTCTTGACGACCGATGGTGGCGGCAACTGGAAGTCAGTACCCCTTCCTCCCTTGACGGAGGAAGTGATAAACCTGAATTCGTTTTCATATAAATCGAATTCATATGATGTTTTTCATGGCACCTATCTCATCGCGGATGTCGTGGAAGACAGCCTGCTGTACGTGGTGGCGGATCGCAATTTCTATGTCAGTTCCAATTTCGGTCAACGTTGGGAACGCCGAAGCTCCTTCCCGTATCGGTGGGCGACCAAGATCGGGTTCACGGACCGTGAAAACGGGTGGGTGCTCACCAGTCATGCCCTGCTCACCACCACAAATGGAGGCGTGACCTGGGCCGAGCCGGTGCCGCCCGCGGCTTCGGTCTCGTCCTTCTCCCTCCCCGTCACCTACCCGAATCCCGCGTCTTCCTCATCTCCGGCCCAGGTGGCATTCACGCTCGAACGGGACATGCCGGTGGGCGTCTTCGTGTATGATCTCCTTGGCCGCCGCCAGCGTGTGCTCCACGAAGGTCGCCTTCCAGCGGGTCCCCAGCGCTTCACGCTCAGCACCGCCGGTCTCCCGCCCGGATTGTACTTTGTCACGGTGTCCACGCCCGAAGGGGTGAGGGTGGGGAAGGTGGTGGTGGGAAGGTGAAGAGTGAAGAGAAAAGAGTGAAGGCGTGAATGGGTGAATGTGGGAATACGTGAATGTGGGAATACGTGAATAGGTGAATGGGTGAATAAGTGAATGGGTGAATAAGTGAATGGGTGAAGGGAGAAGAGTGAAGGGTAAAGGGTAAAGGGTAAAGGGGAGCTTCCGGTGTTCCTGCCAGTCTTGCTCACTCGTTCCTTTCGCTCTCACCACTTCCCGTGGATTTGCCCCACCCATTGGGCGAAGGTACGGCCGGGGAGTTCGCTGTAGCGGTATTCGGGGCGGAGTTCGAGCCAGGGGGTGACGAAGATGTGGAAGCCGGCGGTGTACTGGGTGTAATCCAGGTCGGGTCCCCCGGTGCGTCGGCGGGCCTGCTCAACGCGCCCCTCGACGGCGAGGCCGTCGAGCACATGCACGGTGCCGATGAGGGTCCAATATCGACTCTCATCGCGGCGGTCCGTCAACGTGTTTGCATAGGTTCCCCATTCCCCAAGAAGACTGGCCAGATCGGTCCAGCCCAGTCCCGCATGGATCTCCGTCATGCCGCTTCGGGTGCGGAAGAGATGGGATCCGCCAACAAGGAGGTGAAGGTCGTCCATATCGTGACGAAGATTGAGCTGCAGGGTGGCCACGGGATCCCGGGGCAGGGACGGGATCAGGGCCTGCATCGTCCTCCCATCCTGCAGGGCGCCGATCAGGTTTACCCCCGACACCGGCTCGTAGTCCACCACAAGACCCAGATCGCTGAGCGTAGGTGGAAGGCCCTGGGGCGCGGGACCCGCGAACCGCCGGGAATACACCGTGTGGTCGTCGTGCCGCAGGCCGAAGGGAGTTTCGAGGTAGCCCGCCTGAAGGGCCAGATTGTCCATGGGCCTCCAGGTGGCCGCAGCCACCACGCGCTGCTGGCCGGGGTACTCGGGCTCGACGACATTGACCGTGGCATGAACAGTCAAATCTTCACGGGGATGCCAGGCCAGGGAGGGCGCGATCTGCATGCCGAAGAACTGGCGCGTGAGTTCCCCCCTGTCGTTGGGACGCTTGGCGAGCTGATACCGAAGATCGAGACCCCAGGTGAAGAGCCCCTCCGCGATGGAGGAGTTGTTCTCCCGCAAAATTGCGGGCACCGAAAAGGAGGGACTGACCAAAGAGAACGATCGAAATCCCTCGCTCCCTCCGGGCGTGCGAAGTCCGCCTCCGCTTACGGATACATGACAGGAGGCACAGGTCATCCCGGTCATGAGACTAAAGCGGGGCAGGGCGATTCCGGGAGTGGTGCCGAGCAGAAGGGCCAGTATGATGGCAAGGTAACGGAGGCGAGTCATGATCGATCAGGCGAATGATATTTTGAGCACGGACCCAGAAATCGTTACCGGGTAGCTGACCAGGTTGCGGGTGGCGGGTCCCCGCACCACGGTGCCGGAATTGACCTCGAACTGGGATCCGTGACAGCCGCAGGTGAGCTTGTCTCCCGAAAGATCCCCGTCCTGACGCGGATCCATGTCGCAGCCCTGATGCGTGCACATGCGGTTCAGACAGATCGCCTGGGAGTCGGATTTTCGATACACCAGGAGTTTCAGGGCCACTCCATTCACCGTGGTGTTCACCGCCATGGCGCCCCCGGGTGCGGCCAGCACCGCATACGCAGAAGTCGCCGTATCGAGCGAGAGAGAGTTGGGGTCCGTGGGATTGGGCGTGATCGGGTTTCCCGAGGATTCGTCCTTCTCGCACCCGAGCAGGGACAGGGCCGAAGCCGACAGGGCGAGGGTGCCTACCGAGCGGAGCAGAAAGCCGCGGCGAGACAGATCGGAAGAGGATTCCATGGGTACTCCGTTAGGATGCGGAAATGGTGAGGACGCCGTTTTTCTCGGTCACGACATAGGCCGAGAGAGCCTTTTTCGCGGGTCCGGTCTTGTACGACCCATCGAGGCCGAAACTGCTCTTGTGGCAGGGGCATTCGATCTGGCGGGCCGATTTGACCTTGACCTTGCACTCCTTGTGGGGACAAACCGGATTCAGCGCCGTGTAGCCCGTGGCAGAGGAACGCACCACAAGAATGTCTCCTGCCGGCGTGTTGCGAAGCGTGGTCGATCCGCCTACTGAGGCCAGATCAGGATAATCGGACAGCTTCAGCGTGGCTAGCACGGGACCCGCGCTCCGCGCCAGCAGAGGGTCGCCCCGGAGCACAAGACCGGCTACGGCCAGACCCACGCCGGATTTCGCAAGGGTGGAGAGAAAGGAGCGACGGGACGATGAGGAATCATGGTCGGACATGGGAGATCCTGGTCCAGTGGAGAATAATGTTGTACCTACATGTAAGACAAACCCACCATACCGGCACTTTGTTCCCTGTCCGCGCTGAACGGAAGGTTCGAATTCTCGGCCCGGGGGTTGTATTTTGTAACGATTGCCTCGAACCCGGGGTCTTTTCCCCGGTTTGCTTTATCAGTTGGAGACTCGCATGACCGCAGAATCGAACACGGACCGCACCCTCCCCGCATCCTACGACCCCTCGCAGGTGGAAGACCGCTGGTACGCCACCTGGGAGTCCCGGGGCCTGTTCCATACCGAACCCGATCCATCCACGTCACCGTTCACGATCGTGATTCCACCCCCGAACATCACGGGAATGCTCACGATGGGGCACGTGCTCAACAATACATTGCAGGACGTGTTTCTGCGCTGGGAACGCATGAAGGGTCGGCCCACCTGCTGGATTCCCGGCACCGATCACGCGGGAATCGCCACGCAAACCGTCGTCGAGAAAATGCTGAAGAAGACCGAGGGGAAGTCCCGACACGATCTCGGGCGCGACGCCTTTCTGACCCGCGTGTGGGAATGGCGGGACCAGTATGGATCGATCATCGTGCAGCAGCTACGCAAACTCGGTGTATCCTGCGACTGGGATCGGCAGGTGTTCACGATGGATCCCGACCTGTCCACTGCGGTGCGCGAGGTGTTCATCCGTCTCTATCGCAAGGGACTCATCTATCGCGGCAAGCGCATCATCAACTGGGATCCCGTGGCCCATACCGCCCTCTCCGACGAGGAGGTCAATTACAAGGAACAGAACGGCAAACTCTACTACTTCCGGTATCCGGTGCTCGTCGACGGTCGTCCTTCGGAAACCGACTGGCTGGTGGTGGCCACCACCCGACCCGAAACAATGCTCGGCGACACCGCCGTGGCCGTGCATCCCGAGGACGAACGCTATCGCGCCCTGATCGGAAAGCAGGTGCTTCTTCCCCTCATGGATCGCCCCATTCCCGTGATCGCCGATACCTATGTGGACATGAGCTTCGGTACCGGCGTGGTGAAGATTACCCCCGCCCACGATCCCAACGATTTCGAGGTGGGCCTGCGCCACGATCTGCCACGCATCAATGTCATGAACGTGGACGCCTCCATCAACGAGGAAGGGGGAGTCTATCAGGGACTCGATCGCGCCGAGGCCCGCAAGCGCATCGTCGCCGACATGGAAGTACGGGGCCTGGTGGAAAAGATTGACGACTATGTCCATTCCGTGGGCTACAGCGAACGGACCGACGTCCCCATCGAACCCTGGCTCTCGGATCAGTGGTTCGTGAACATGAAGCCTCTGGCCGAACCCGCCCTCGACGTGGTGCGGCGCGGATTGGTGCGCTTCCATCCCGAACGCTGGGTGAAAACCTTCGAGCACTGGATGACCAATGTGCGGGACTGGACCATCAGCCGTCAGCTCTGGTGGGGACATCGCATCCCCATGTATTACTGCGACGCCTGCGGCTGGCAGGACGCCCTTCATGCCCTGCCCGAGGCTTGTCCCTCCTGTGGGCATACGGCCATTCGGCAGGACGAGGACGTGCTCGACACCTGGTTCAGCTCCTGGCTCTGGCCCTTCAGCGTGCACGGCTGGCCGAAGGATACCCCGGCCCTCCGCTCCTTCTACCCAACGGCCCTCCTCGTCACCGCGCCCGACATCATTTTCTTCTGGGTGGCTCGGATGATCATGGCGGGACTCGAGTTCATGAAGGATATCCCCCTGCCCGATGGATCTCCCCGCACTCGGGACGAGGATCTGGTGCCCTTCCACGACGTGTATTTCACGAGCATTATTCGCGATGAACAAGGTCGGAAGATGTCGAAGTCCCTCGGCAATTCTCCCGATCCTCTCGACGTGATTCGGGAATACGGAGCCGATGCCCTGCGCTTCACGGTGCTCTACCTGGCGCCGCTCGGACAGGACGTGCTCTTCTCCTCGAACAAGTGCGAACTGGGACGAAACTTCGCCAACAAGATCTGGAACGCCGCCCGCTTCGTGCTCACCAATCGCGATCGCATCGAAGCGGAGCAGGGCGGACCCCTCACGCCCGAGGATCGGACCGGAGAGTTGGGACTCGAGGATCGCTGGATTCAGAGCCGCCTGCAGGAAACCATGCGCGACATGGCCGACACCATGGCGCGATTCCGCATCAACGAGGCCACCAAGCTCCTCTACGAATTCGTGTGGCACGACTTCTGCGACTGGTACATCGAACTGATCAAGTACCGGCTGTATTCCGACGATCCCCGGCAGCAGCGGCAGGCGCTCGCCCAGGTGCTCTCCATTCTCGATACCATGCTGGCCCTGCTGCATCCTTTCATGCCCTTCCTCACCGAAGAACTCTGGCATCGCATCGACGAGCACCGCGCCGCCGACTCCCTGATGCGGCACACGCTGCCCCCCGCCGATCCGACGGCCATCGATCCCGCCGCGATTACCTCCATGACCTTCCTCCAAAACCTGGTGGAAGAGGTCCGCACCATGCGCGGCGAACTCAACGTCCCTCCCTCCCGGCCCTGTCGCCTCGTGATTCGCTGCACCGACGAAGCCGCGATTCCGATGATCCAGGACAACCGGCACTTCCTGGCCCGCCTGGCCCGCATCGAAGCGGTGGAGGTGGGAATCGGACTTCCCCGTCCGAAATTGTCGGCCAGCGCCGTCGTGGGCGGCCACGACGTGTATCTGCCGCTCGAGGGACTCATCGACCTCGACGCGGAACGGGCTCGCCTCGGCAAGGAAATCGATCGCATTGCCGGCATGCTGAAGGGGATCACCGCCAAGCTGGCCAATGAGGGATTCACCTCCCGTGCTCCCCAGGACGTGGTGGAGAACGAGAAACAAAAGCACGCCCACTTTACCGCCACCCTGGCCCGGCTCCAGGCCAATCTCGACGCTCTACGCGAGGATGCCTGACATGCGAGCGATCCGACTCCTCCTGTTTCCTGTGCTGGCCCTCCTCGCATCCGCGTCGGGGTGGGCGCAGACGGAACCGGAAATTCCCAGACCTCCGGAGCCGCTGAAGAATGGATGGGATCTCGCCTTCTTCACGGGAATCTCCTACGACGTCATGAGTGGAGAGTATGATGGAGGATGCCCCTGTCTCTTTCTCGATCAGGAACACAGTGTGTCCGCGCCGTTCGGGCTCTCGGTAAATGTTCCCCTGAGCTCCGACATCTCCCTGCTTCTACGCGGGGCCTGGCATAAAACGGTGACGAAGTTCTTCGTGGGTCGGGAAGACAGTCTGGTCTTCAGTCCCACCCCTGCGGTGGGAGAGATCGGCGACGATCTGACGCTGACCTATTCCGTGGTACAGTTCGATGTGCTCCTCCGTCTGATCGGACGTCAGGATGGAGAGCGGGTGTATTTCGGACTCGGCTACGGACGCACCGACCGCCAGCAGGTGCTGCTCACCGAAACGGAATACGCCAACGGCACCCGGTCCCTGATCTTCGACGGACCACTCGAAGGACGACGATCCGATCGCGTGTCCTTCATCATCGGCGCGGAATATGCGTGGTATCCCCTCAAGAACCTGTCCCTGATCCCTGCCTTCGAAATCGACTACACCGTTCACCGCATTTCCACCGTGCAGCCCCTGCGTCCCACGTTCTTCAAGCTGCTGGTATCGGTGGGGTATCAACTCTGGTAAGAATATGAGACGATGGTCCTCTCCCTCCTTGTTCGTCGTCAGTGGAATTCTGGCGGTGGTTGCCGTGGGCATCCTTCCCCTCCATCATGTGCGTCCCGCCCGCCCCTGGCCGCACGATAAACCCGCCGCCATGTCAGCGTGGTTTCTGTCGCAGCGAGCGTTTCCGAAAGGGTCGATTCCGTCGGATTGGTATGAACGGGCCCGCGTGCATCTGGTGGGCATGCCCGGCACGAGCCTGCGTCGCGCGGCGCGCGCCGAATGGGAATGGCTGTCTCTCGGTCCGACAAACATTGCCGGACGGGTGCGCTCCCTCGCGATGGATCCTACGCGGCCCGACATCCTCTACGCGGGAAGCGCGGGAGGCGGGGTATGGAAAACGGTGGACGGGGGACTGCACTGGACTCCGCAAACCGATCTTCTCCCCAACCTGCGGATTGGGAGCATCGTGGTGGATCCTCATCGTCCGGATCGCGTTTTCGCGGGATGCGGAGAGGGATTCGTGTCCTGGCAAGGCATGCAGGCCTTCGGCCAGGGCGTGTATCGCACCGACGATGGAGGAGAGCACTGGGAACTGCTGGCCTCTACCAAAACCGCCGACTTTTCGTACGTCTTCGATCTCGCAGCCGACCCCCATCAGGCAAATGCCCTGCTGGCGTCCACCAATCGCGGCATCTACCTCACCACCGATGGCGGATCCACCTGGAAGCGCGTGGTCGTGGGCTCCACCGATCATCGAGGCATGCAATGCGTGTATCATTCCTCGGCCGCAGGTGTGGTGTATGGCGTCATCGAAGGAGTGGGCATCTTTCGTTCCCTCGATCACGGTGCGAGCTGGACCCTCGTGTACAGCGGCTCTTCCCTCGATGCCTATACGCGGGTGGTGCTGGCTCCCGCGCCAAGCAATGGGGATATCGTGTATGCCGCCTTCTCGGCGGAGTATGACGAGACCTGCGCGGGACTGCTGAAGTCCACCGATCGCGGCACCACCTGGACTCCGATCACCATCCCCACCAATCGCTTCGAGGCCACCGACTACATGGGCTGGCAGGGGCAGTACAACAGTGTGCTCGCGGTGCATCCCACCACTCCATCGACGATATGGGTCGGAGGCATCGATCTCTATCGCTCGACCAACGGAGGGCAGAGCTGGACTCAGATGACCAACTGGTACGAAGGCGCTGGCCTTCCCTACGTGCATGCCGATCAGCACGCTCTGCTCTTTCATCCCCTGCAACCCGGTCGCATGGTGTCGGCCAACGATGGCGGCATCTTCGTCACCACGAATGGAGGAAGCACCTGGCTCGATCGAAACAGCGGACTGGTCACGGCGCAGTTTCACAGCGGCACTCCTCATCCCACCGCCGATATGGTTCTGGGAGGGACCATCGACAACGGCAATCTGCGCATCACCACCGGAACATCGTGGATGGATGTCACGGGCGGCGATGGGGGGTACACGGCGGTGGACCCGACGAATCCCTCCACCTGGTACAGCGAACTCTACTATTTGCACTTCATGCGGAGCACGGCGGGGGGCGCCGACGGCACCTGGCAGGTGAAGATGTCGGGCATTCCTCGCGCATCGGACTATGGAACCACCGACCCGGTGAATTTCATCGCTCCGTTCGAAATGGATCCGGTCAACCCCAAGGTGCTCTATGCCGGCACGAATCGCGTGTATAAAACCACCAACGGCGCGGATTCATGGAAGAGCATCAGTCCCGTGCTGTCAGGCTCCGGAGTGATCTCCGCCCTCGGACTGTCCGCATCCGATTCTAAAGTCGTGTATGCCGGAGGTGACGAGGGATCGATGGACTGGACCAGTGACGGAGGGACCAGCTGGACCTCGATCACCACGGGTCTCCCGGTTCGGTACATCACCGATCTGGCCGTCGATCCCGCCAATCCACGCCGGGCCTTCGCCTCGGTGAGCGGATTCGGGAGCGGCCACCTGTATCGCACCAATCCCACCACCATGGTCTGGGAGAACATCTCCGGGGCCGGTGCCACGGCGCTGCCCGATGCCCCCGCCAATTGTGTCCTCGTCCATCCCACCGTTCCCGATCGCATTTTCGTGGGAACGGATGTCGGACTGTTTTACACGACCAATGGAGGAGGGGATTGGATGCCGATGAATGCCGGGATCGGAAACGTCACCATCGCCGATCTGCAGATTCGCAAGGATGGCGTGTTGTTTGTGGCCACGCATGGGAGAGGCATGTATCGCAGCGCCACATCCGTACTCGACTCAACGCCTCTGGCCGAGCCCGCAGATTTCGCCATGGAGCAGAACATGCCCAATCCGGTACGACCCGATCAGGTATCCACCACCATTCGCTATACGGTGCCCCGCGCGGGCGAGGGGCGTCTGATGGTGTACGATGCCCGCGGGTCCCTGGTGCGAGAGATTGTCCTCCATCACCCGGCTCCCGGGATCTACGCGCAGCCCGTATCCGTGGCCACGCTGGCCGCAGGCGTGTACCACTACACGATCCAGGTTGAAGGTCGGCGATTGCCGGTTCGCAAGATGCTTGTGATTCGTTAGAACAGTGCTTCCCCTTCCCCGTCCGCGGCCGCGTTTTTCCACGCGGCCGTTTGCGTTGGGATCGGTTCTTGCCAGGTCAGAGATTTACATTCGATCGAAAATGCTTCCATGCCCGGGTTGGAAGAGGCGGTTGTAAAGACGTTCGGCATAATCGTCGGTCATGCCCGCGATGTAATCTGCGAGCACGCGCAGACGGACCTCTTCGCTCTCGGCCCGATCCATGCGGTGGCGCGTCTTTCCACTGAGCAGTTCGGGCGAGGAGACGAGAGCATCGAAGAGGTGGTGAATGATGATGCCGCCGCGATACTCCAGGGATTGCACGGCCGCGCCGTTGATCACATGTCGATACACCGATTCCTGCAAGGCGTTCAGCACCACGCGCTCGTCGTGGGGAAGAGTGGCGGTCCAGCGCAGGCGCGGATGGCGATACGCAGGATCCTCGATCAATCGGGCCGAGGCGACCAAGTCGCCCACGAGCTGGGAGGCTGCCCCTTTTTTTTCGTACACCTGATCGGCGCGCGATTTGCCGGGGACTCCGGTTTCCATGGTGTGCAACAGCGTCGTGAAATGCTGGTACCGATCCGCCGATGAAAACGCATCCCGGTCGAGATAGGAAATGATGGTGTCGGCGGAGATCAGGCCCGCGAAAAAGGCGTCCTCGACATCGTGGGTCCCGTACGCGATATCGTCGGCCAGCTCAACGATACTACTCTCGAGGGTGCGTCCGATACAGCGCCCATGTTTTCCCGGTCTTGGCATGATGGAGAGAAACCGATCGCGATCCTCTCGCGGAAAGCACTCCAGGAGCCAGTCCCGCACGGGTTCCTCTTCGTTGAGCAAGCATTTCGGGGGGGCCCAGGGACGAAAGGGAGGAACGGGTGCACCACCGGGATAGAGGGAAGGGTTGACCACCTCGCGGTAGAGACCCGGATATTTGACCACCGCCAGCAGCATGGCTCGGGTGAGATTGAGGCCGTGCCGTTCGACATGAACCTCGAGTTCTTCGTTGGTCACGATGCGCAGCGTGTGTCCATTCCCTTCGAAGCCGTTGGTCCCATCGGGCCATCGGTTCCAGACGCAGTAATTCAGGGCCTCTTCTCCGCGATGACCGAAGGGGGGATGGCCGAGGTCATGGGCCAGGCAGGCGGCCTCGATGAGTTGGGGGAGGATGGGCTCGGGAAGGAGACCTTCCGATGCCGCCTGACGATTGAGCACCATGGTAAGGGAACGCCCAATACTCGACACTTCGAGGGAATGAGTGAGGCGGGTTCTCAGAAACGCCGATTCATTGCGTCCGTAGATTTGCGTTTTCGACTGCAGGCGACGAAAGGAAAAGCTATGAAGAATCCTCGCGCGATCGATCTCGAAGGCGTCTCGCGGATCGGGACCATGAGGGAGCGACGACCCGATGCGGGCCTGATCATCGGCTCCGTACAACGGGATGGCCGTCATGACGGATCCGCCAGCGCGGGACCACGGGTCAGGGCCTCCACAAAATACGCGGGAGGACGCACCACCTTCAGGGTGGGAATGTCCTGAAAGGCGTGGATCGTATAGCCCTCCGCCAGGAGGGTTTCGTCGGGCAGGCGCAGGACACGGTAGTCCAGCCGCAGACGGGCACTCACAGTGCGCGTCGTTCGACTTTCGATGAGGATTTCGTCGTCGTACCGCGCGGGCTGGAGAAAGCGGCAATGCGCTTCCACCAGAGGGAGCCGGATTCCACCTTCTTCCATGCCGCGATAGGTGAAGCCCAGGGTGCGAAGGAGTTCCGTTCGTCCGACTTCGAAGTACTCGAAATAGTTGCCATGCCAGACGATGCTCATCTGGTCGGTATCCGCGTAGCGCACGCGGAAGCAGGTGCGTTGCACGATGTGATCGTCGACGATCTCGCTACTCTTCATAGGGTCCCATGCGGCTGAATTTCTGAATGCGCTTCTTCACCAGGAGATCGGGCTTGAGCTTCAGCAACGTGGGGAGTTCCTCGAGCAGAATCTCCTTGAGGATGCGCGCGGTGGCGACGGGATCGCGATGCGCACCCCCGGGGGGCTCCGGCACGATGCGATCGACGATGCCCTGCTGAAGAAGATCCGGCGCGGTGAGGCGCAGTGCCTCGGCGGCTTGCTCCTTGAAGTCCCAGCTTCGCCAGAGAATGCTGCTACAGGATTCCGGCGCGATCACCGAGTACCAAGTATTTTCGAGCATGAGAATGCGATCTCCCACGCCAATGCCCAGGGCGCCTCCCGAGGCCCCTTCGCCGATGATGACCACGATAATGGGAACGGGGAGCTGCGCCATCTCGAACAAATTCCGGGCGATGGCCTCGGCCTGGCCCCGTTCTTCGGCTTCGATGCCGGGGTAGGCGCCGGGAGTGTCGATGAGGGTTACCACCGGAATGCGGAACTTCGCGGCGAGCTGCATCAGCCGAAGAGCCTTGCGATAGCCCTCGGGATTTGCCATTCCAAAATTGCGATAGAGATTGCTTTTCGTGTCCCGACCTTTCTGATGACCGATGATCATGACAGGCTGCGTATCGATCTTCGCCAGACCTCCAATGATGGCATGATCATCTCCGTACCGCCGATCGCCATGGAGCTCGATGAAGTCCGACGTCATGTGCTCGATGTAGTCCAGAGTGTAGGGTCGCTCGGGATGCCGGGCCAGTTGCACCTTTTGCCAGCGCGTGAGTTGGGAAAAAATGGTCGTGCGTAATTCCCCCACGCGTTTCTCGAGCGCATGAATTTCGTCGCCGATATCGAGCTGCTGGCTGACTTCCCGCATCTCCTCGATTTTCTTTTCGAGTTCGACGATGGGTTTTTCAAAATCGAGTACCGTTCGTGCCATGGGACACCTTTCCGTCAGGATCGTGGTGGAAACAAATGAACCGCGAGGGCTCGCACAACTATCTCAATGTCCGCAAGGAGGGTATAGTTCCGTGCATACTGCAGGGTAAGAATCCGGATGTCCTCCGCCTGCTCGGGTGCAATCCCGCGAATCTGAGCGATGCCGGTGATGCCTGGTTTGCCCAGATAGGCCTCGGACCCGCCAAACGGCGTGTCTACCGGATATCCCACGAGACTCATCGATCCCGACAGGACGCGCCCCAGTTTGCGAACCAGGGACCGGTAGCGGCGCCGGGAGGGACGAACGAGGCCTTCGAGAACACTCGCCGGGAGCGCAACCGCGAGGGCGAGCATTCCCACGCTCAGATCGAAGCCCCGCTTCATGATCGCGGCCGAGGGAGTGAGCAGGCGGTATTCCACGTCGACCAACTCGGGCAGGGTCAGCGCATCGCGGGAGATCGAGGGGCGGGGCGCCAGGCGGTAGCGCAGGCGGGGCTGGCCCGTGGCCGCGATCAGGGCGAGAATCTCGGTGTAGCGGAGCACGTCGGGAGCGAAGAGCACATCGGTGACTCGGGTTTCGGCGATGATCTTGCCGAGGTTCTCCGTGCTGCCGAGCACCGGAAGTCCCGCCACCGTGCGCCCGACATGGCGGTAGCTCGTATCGATCAGTCCAATGATCCGATGATTGGCAATGTCGGTGGTGCGCAGTCGATCGAGGGCTTCGAGAGACTCCGGATCCACGCCGACAAACAGGGATGGAGTGCCCAGCACCATCGATTCCCTCATGTCGGGACGCAGCAGGGTGAGCAGAGAACGCCAGCCCGGGATGGTGAGCAGATTCAGAAGCGACGCGACCAGCACCACTGCTCGACTGAAGGCATATTCCTTGAAAAAGAAGGGGAGGGCCGATTGCACCAGAAAGCTGGCGAAGACCGCCAGGGCGGCTCGCGCACGCGGATGCGAGGGGCGTCGATACACGCCCGAGCCCGCCAGGCACAGAAGGGTGACTCCCATCGACACGAGGTACACGGTGGGATAGGCGTAATCGGGAAAGGCAAACACCGTGCCGAAGCGAACATACTCTCCGGCGAAGAGCGCGGCTCCGGCCAGCGAGGCATCGAGCAGGGCCGGCGCCAGACGCCCGGCGCGATCCCGCAGACGGGTCAGGCCACGACGCACCGCGATGCCGATGCGAATCACCGCCAGAGCGGGCGCGGAGAGGGAGAGGTTCTTTCGGGCGAAGAGCTCCATCGCCTGATAGAAGATGCTGGTGGCATCGATCCGGCTTCGTTTGGTGCTCTGCCCTCCGTAATGAATGATGCTCGTGGTATGAACGTAGGACACGGCATAGCCCGCGGTCTTGACGCGATGGCAGAGGTCGAGATCCTCGCCGTACATGAAGTAGTCCTCGTCGAATCCTCCAATCGCATCGTACACCGAGCGGCGCATCATCATGCAGGAACCGGACACGGCATCCACCTCGTATGTCTCGTCCTCTGGCATCCAGGTGAGGTTGTATCGGCCGAACCAGCGCGATCGGGGAAAGAGGTGACTCAGGCCCGACAGCTTCGTGAACGACACCCAGGGCGACGGAAAACTCCGACGACAGGCGGGCTCCAGCTTCCCCTCGGGCGTGATGATCCGACACCCCGCCAAACCGACTTCGGGGTGCGCGTCCAGAAAGGACACCAGCGTCGTAACGGTATCTTCCTGCACGAGGGTATCGGGATTGAGGATGAACAGATACTCGCCCGTGGCTCGCGCGAAGCCCCGATTGTTTGCCCTGGCGAAGCCCAGATTGATCTCTGAGGTGATGAGAGTGACCTCGGGAAAGAGGGCTCGCACCATGGCCACGCTGTCATCTCCGCTGGCATTGTCGATGACGATGATCTCCCGGCTCAGTCCCACGGTGGCGGCTTCCACCGATCGCAGGCAGGATTCCAAAAAATCCCGAACATTGTAGCTGACAATAACCACGGAGACCCGCGGCGGGGTCATGCTGGCGTCATCCATGAGGAGCTCCGCGGAGCCTTATCCGAGAAGACCGAGAGGGGAATGGAACTGTCCTCGCGCAAAGACCCCGATGGCGCGACCACGGAGTTCCATGCCGTGGAAGGGGGAATTCTTGGAGCGAGACCGGAAGGCGAAACGGTCCACGGTCCAACACAGTTCGGGATCGAGAATGGTAAGGTTGGCGGGCTCTCCCGGTTCGATGTGCAGGGCCGGAAGGCGCAGGATACGACGCGGGTTCGTGGAGAACTTGTCGATGAGATCGGGGATCGACAACCATCCTCCATGCACGAGTTCGGTGAAAGCGAGCCCCACGGCCGTCTCGAGACCCACGATGCCAAAGGGCGCGTATATGTATTCGACTTCCTTTTCATGGATGGCGTGTGGGGCGTGATCCGTGGCGATCGCGTCGATCACCCCGTCCCGCAGGGCTTCCTTCAGGGCCACCACATCGTCCATCGTGCGCAGGGGGGGATTCATCTTCGTATTGGTATCGTAGCTACGCACCGCGTCGTCCGACAACGTAAAGTGATGTGGAGTCACTTCGCAGGTCACCTTCAACCCTCGTTCCTTCGCCGTGCGAACCTGGGCCGCCGCTCCGATAGTGCTCAAATGCGCCACGTGATAGGGGCAGTCCAGATACTCCGCAATGGCGATATCCCGTCCCACGACGGTGTCCTCGGCTAGGGAGGGGATGCCGGGGAGACCGAAGAGCGTGGAATGAAATCCTTCGTTCATCACGCCGCCCTCGGCCAGATGGGGATCCTCCGCATGCTGGATGATGGTCACATCGAACATGCTCAGATATTCCATCGCGATGCGCAGGAGCTGGGCGTTGAATACGGGACTCCCGTCGTCAGAAAAGGCCACGGCGCCTTCCTTGTACATCTCGGCCAGGGGAGCGAGCTCCTTCCCTTCGCGGTTCTTCGTCACCGCGCCGATCACGTGGATGTCGACGGGCAGGGACTTCGCGTTGTCCAGCACATAGCGTACGGTCTGAGCCGAATCCATGCAGGGCTTCGTGTTGGGCATGCAGGCCACGGCCGTGAAACCACCCGCCATGGCGGACGCGGCACCGGTGGCGAGGGATTCCTTGTACTCCTGACCAGGATCTCGGAAATGCACATGCATATCGCAGAATCCTGGCGCGACGATTCGGCCTTTCAGATCGATGTCCTGATCGGCCGTGCCGGAGACGGTGGCATCAAGAGAGGAAATGATACCGTTCTCGATGCGGATGGAGGTAACCTCGTCCCGGCCGGTCGCTGGGTCGATGACATGAGCATTGCGCAGCAGGATGGTACTCATCCGTGATCCTCCGTCTTGGTTCCAAGCAAATACAGCACCGCCATGCGCACGGCCACTCCGTTGGTCACCTGCGGAAGGATGACACTCGACGTCCCATCGGCAACCTCGGATTCAATCTCCACGCCGCGGTTGATGGGCCCCGGATGCAGGATGAGCAGATCCTTGCCCAACGCATCGAGGCGACGCTGGGTAATGCCGAAGGTGTCGTGATATTCCCGGAGCGTGGGGAAGGCGTTTCCGGCCTGCCGTTCCAACTGGATGCGTAGCACGTTGATGACATCGCTCCATTGCAGGGCTTCGTCGATGCGGGAAAAGACCCGGACACCCAGGCGGTCGAGATAACGGGGCATGAGACTGGGGGGACCACACACCGCCACCTGCGCTCCCATCGTCATGAGTCCGAAGATGTTCGACAGGGCGACGCGGCTATGCGCGATGTCCCCGATGATGCAGACATGTAGTCCCTCGAGCGTGCCGAGTTTCTGACGAATCGTGTACATGTCGAGCAGGGCCTGGGTGGGGTGCTCGTGACTGCCGTCTCCGGCATTGATAAATCGTGAGGTACAGCGCGTACTGAGAAAATGGGCGGCTCCGGCGGCGCTGTGCCGCATCACCACCATATCCACCTTCATGGCCTCGATATTGAGCGCGGTGTCGAGCAGGGTTTCACCTTTGTTCACGCTGCTGGTGCTCACCGAAAAATTCACCACATCGCAGGAGAGTCGGCGCTGGGCGAGCTCGAAAGACACCCGGGTCCGGGTGCTGTTTTCGAAGAAAAGGTTAACGACGGTTTTTCCTTGAAGGGTAGGGACCTTCTTGATGGGGCGATCGAGAATTTCCAGAAAGGAATCCGTGGAATCCAGAATCAGGGCGATATCCTCGCGGGGAACGCCGTCAAGTCCCAACAGGTGATTGATACTCAATGAACTCATGAGAGGTGACCGGATGAGGGGGTGGAAAGAAGATCGATGGCGTCGTCCCCGTCGACCTCGCGCAGGAGCACCTTGATCTCCTCGCCGCGGGTGGTGGGGACACTTTTCCCGACATAGTCCGCACGGATGGGCAGTTCTCGATGACCGCGATCCACCAGGACGGCAAGCTGAATCGAGAGAGGACGACCGAGATCGGTGAGTGCGTCGAGCGCCGCGCGGATGGTGCGTCCCGTAAAGAGCACATCATCAGCAAGGATGATGTGGAGATCGGAAATGTCGAAGGGGATCTCGGTGGCGCGCACCAGGGGCTGGCGCAGATGTTGGCGGACATCGTCGCGGTACAGGGTGATATCGAGAATGCCCAGCGGAATGTCGCTGCCTTCGAGTCCGTCGATGATGGTCTTGATGCGGCGGGCGACGAATTCACCGCGCGTCCGCAGTCCGATGATGCCGAGGTGGGTGGATCCCTGGTTTCGTTCGAGGATCTCGTGGGCGATGCGGGAGAGCATTCGTTCGAACCCGAGATCGTCGATGATGCGATGCGTGCTCATGAGGGAGTTCCTTGGTGACGAGAATCCGGAAGAGGGGGCAATCCGAGCAGCCGGCGCCGAAGCAGATCCAGGGCCATCTGGGCGGCCCGTTGTTTGGTGCGTCGTCGATTGTTCCCGAACAGGAAAGGCCAGGCGGTACTCCCGGTCGCATCGGCGAGACCGATCCACACCAGTCCCACCGGCTTGGTGGGCGTGGCACCGTCAGGTCCGGCGATGCCCGTGGTCGACAGTCCCCAATGGGCGCCGGATCGCTGCCGCACGCCTTCGGCCATCGCTCGAGCGCAGGCTTCGCTGACCGCGCCCTCCGAGGAGATCAGGTCGGCGGGAACGCCTAAAAGATCGGTTTTCGAGGCATTGGAATACGACACGACATCCACCAACAGGGATGCCGAACATCCCGGCACGTTGGTGAGCTGATCACCGATCAGCCCCCCCGTACAGCTTTCCGCGATGGCCAGGGTCGCGCCACGTTCCCGCAGCAGAGCGAGCACCACCTCCTCCATCGTGTCCTTCTCCTCGCCGAAAATGTGGTCTCCAATCAGCGTGCGAATGGCCTCGACCTCACGATCCACGTGCATGCGGGCCGTGGCTTCGTCTTTGGCGAAGGATGACAATCGCAGGCGAACGCCGAGAGGGGAAGGCAGATAGGCAAGAGACACCTCGCGCAGACCATCCTCGACGGACGTGATACGCTGCGCCAGCGTGGATTCGGGGAGCCCCGTGGTCAGCAGCGTGCGGGACACCCGTCTTTCGGGTATGGAAGCCTGAAGGGTGGGGAGGATGTCTGCTTCGAGCATTCCGATCATTTCGTACGGAACCCCGGGCAATACGAAACAGTGCTGTCCTTCCTTCGCGAAATGAAAGCCCGGCGCGGTGCCATTGGGATTGCGGATCGGACGACAGGATTCGGGCACCAGGGCCTGATCGCGATTCACGTCGAGTAGCGGGCGCCCAAGCCGGGCAAAAACAGCCTCCACATCGCGGAGAACGTCCTCGTTTCGTACCAGCCGTGTGGAGAAGAACCGCGTGACCACCTCGCGGGTTTTGTCATCGCGGGTGGGACCCAGGCCCCCCGTGACGATCACAACCTGATGTTCCTGCCAGGCCCGCGCGAGGGCCTCCGTCATGCGGGCCTCGTCATCTCCCACGGTGGAGACGCGCTGGACCCGGATTCCGATGCGGCTGAGCGCTTCCCCGATCACTGCGGCATTGGAATTGATAACCTGTCCGATGAGGAGTTCGTCCCCGATGGAGATAATCTCGGCGGTATAGGTGTCTGTCTGCATCAAAAAAATATAGCACGAGAGGGGGACATTGCCAAGACGAAGAGGGGTCCCCGATCGCCGGGAACACGCGTCCATGGCTCGGAAGCCCGTTCTTGCACCGTTTGCAAGTTTTCGGCCCTCTTCCTATGTTTATTGGTTGATGCATACTTCGGTTTCATCGCGCCAACGCGTTCACGCCCATATCTGACGGAGGTTTCTTTGAAAGACTACACCACGGAAAACCTGAGAAACGTTGCCCTCATCGGCCATGGAGGATCCGGAAAGACCATCCTCGCCGATGCCATTATGTTCAATGCCGGCGCCACCACCCGCATCGGGCGCGTGGAGGACGGAACCACCCTCTCCGATTATCGGGCAGACGAGATCGAAAAGCAGATTTCGATCAACAGCACGCTGCTCAGCGCCGAGTACGGTTCCGTAAAGTTGAATCTGATGGACACGCCCGGTTTCACCGATTTCGTGGGGGACGTGATTTCGAGCCTAAAGGTCGTGGATACCGTTTTTCTCGTGCTGAAAGCGGTGGAAGGCGTAGAAGTGGGGTCGGAACTGGTGTGGCGCTACACGAAAGCCGCCGGCAGTCCAGCCTTCATCCTCGTGAACAAGATGGATAACGAGCACGCCGATTTCATGCGCGTCGTCTCGGAAGCCCGCGATCGTTTCGGTGCCGGGGTAACGGCCTTTCAGATGCCGATCAACAAGGGAGCCACGTTCTCGGCGATGGTGGACCTGCTCTCGATGAAACTCCATACGTACGCGACCGACGGAACCGGGAAACTCACGGTCTCCGACGTCCCCGCCGAACATGCGGCCAAGGCCCAGGAAATGCACGAAGCCCTCATCGAAAAGGTGGCCGAGACCAGTGAGGATCTCATGAACACCTTCTTCGAGAATGGCAGCCTGACACCGGAGGAGCTGACGAAGGGACTCCGCTCCGCCATCGCATCCAACCAGATCATTCCGGTCTTCGCCCTGGCGGGCCAGCTCAACGTGGGCGTCCGGTCGGTGCTCGATTTTTTGGAAGCCTATGGCCCTTCTCCGGCCGATCGCCCGATCACCGATGTGTGCAAGGCGGGGAGTACCGACCGTGTCGATTTCACGGTATCCAAGACCGGCGAACCCGTCCTCTTCGTGTTCAAGACCCTGTCGGAGCAGCATGTGGGCGAACTCTCTCTGTTCAAGGTCTACGGTGGCACGATCACGCCGGGCATCGACCTGCAGAATCAAACCACCAATAAAACCGAGCGCCTCAATCAGATCTTCGTCATGAAGGGCAAGGAGAGAAAGGACGCGGCTTCCCTCATCGCCGGAGACATTGGCGCGGTGGTGAAACTCAAGGATACCCACACCAACAACACGCTATCGTCCAAGGCGGCGGGCGTGGCGGTGGCTCCCATCGAAATTCCCGAGCCCCTCATTACCGGCGCCATCAAGCCGAAGAGCAAGGGCGATGAAGACAAGATCGGCGGTGGCCTGCATACCCTGCACGAAGAGGATCCCTCCTTCTCGATCAAGGTGGACACGGAAACCCACGAAACCATCGTGCTGGGTCAGGGCGAAATCCATCTCGATATCATGATCAAACGGCTCAAACAGCGTTTCGGTGTGGATGTGGATCTGATGCCGCCGCGCATTCCGTATCGGGAAACCGTGCGCAAGCTCGCCGACGTGTCGTACAAGCACAAGAAGCAGACGGGCGGCGCCGGACAGTACGGCGAAGTGTACATCAAGCTCGAACCGAAGCCCCGCGGTGAGGGATATGAATTCGTCGATGCCATCGTGGGCGGCGTGATCAGTGGACGTTTCGTCCCCGCCGTGGACAAGGGCATCCAGGAGCAGATGGTGAAGGGCGTGGTGGCGGGCTATCCGATGGTGGACATGAAGATCACCCTCTACGATGGAAGCCAGCACACCGTGGACTCGAACGAAATGGCCTTCAAGATTGCGGCCCAGCAGGCCTTCAAGAAGGCCGTCCAGGATGCGAATCCCGTTCTTCTCGAGCCAATCTACAATCTCGAAGTCATCGTGCCCGACGAATTCATGGGCGATGTGATGGGCGACCTTTCCAGCCGCCGCGGAAAGATCCAGGGCATGGACTCCGAAGGTCCCTTCCAGGTGATTCGTGCGAAGGTTCCCCTCGGAGAACTGTACCAGTACGCCACTCGTCTTCGCTCGATCACGCAGGGGCGCGGCCTCTATCGCCGTTCATTCTCTCACTACGAAGAAGTGCCTTTCGAAGTCCAGCAGAAGATTATCGACGAAGCCAAGCTCGCGAAGGAAGAGGAGTCCTGATGATTCGCCCGATCTCCATCGCGTTCTTTATCCTCACCTTTCTTGCCGGGACCATCGCCTCTGCCCAGATTCTGGACGGAGGCGTCCAGCCCCGGGTGGGTACCTTCGGGAACCAGGGTGGCGCCTATTACAATTTCGCCGGCGGCAGTGGATGCGACTTCAAGGTCAGTGTCTGGGGATTCGTCAACAATCCTGGCCGCTATAACATCCCCTGTGAGACGAATCTTCTCGAAATGCTTTCCTTTTGCGGAGGGGCACGCCGCGGGGCGGACCTAAAAGCAGTCAAGGTGATTCGAAAGGGAATGGTGGATCGGCAGAACCAGATTGAAAAGGTATTCGTTGTCAATCTTGAGAAGTATCTCGCGGTGACGGATACATCACGCTACCGTGAGGATACGGAACTTCTCCTCATGCCGGGAGATTTGGTGGTCCTGTCGGGTGAGGAACCCACGGACAATGTGTTACGAATCTCTCAGGTGGTCGTGGCGGTCGCCTCATTTACCACCGCGCTTATCGCGGTGTTGAACTACTCGAAGAAGTAGGCGGTACACCCACGACCCTCCCCTGTCTTTTCGGACCCATAGGATTTGCCCTGTCTTCCATGGGGAAAGTTTCGTATCATGCACACCACACGCACGTTCTCCGGATCCTGAAGCCCCGCCCCTCGGGTTCCAACCGACACCCATCCCATTTGCACACTGGTTCCGCGTTTTATGAGCAATCTGACCAAAGAGAATTTTAACCGACAATTTCAAGAATATCTGCGGGTCGCCTACGAAGGTCGATGGTACATTCTGTCGATCTTTTTGCTTGTGGTGACTGCCACCTGGTTTTACACGCTGCAACAGGACGATGTGTTCGTTGCGAAATCGAGCATCCGCATCAAGAAAACCGCAGACCTTCTTGGGAACCAGTCCTTCAAGGGGTTGGTGGATCAGGATCTCGGGTTCAGTGCCGAACGCATCGTCTCGAACGAGATTCGTGTCATCACCAGCGAAGGGGTGGCGAAAAATGTCGCGGACAATCTTATTCAAATGGCCGACAATTCCCATGGGTTGATCGACAGTCTGCCATCTCTCAAGTCTCAGTCCCGCCCCTCGACTCTGAGGAAAATCGCTCGCAGTCTCGGGCTCGAAAATACGTTTGTGTCCATGGGACTGATGCAACTCGATACCAACACCACGCGTGCCTCGATGAAAACGGTGATCAATCGAATTCGTCGGCAGATGGAGGTATCTCCAGTCAAGAATGTGGACTTCATCGAAATCGCTATCGAAAGCTCTTCACCGCGCGAGGCCGAAATCATCGCGAACCTCGTGGTGGACGCCTATCGGCTCCGAAATCTCGAAGCGGCCCGTCTGAATCTGACCAAAGCTAAGGAGTTTCTCGAGGGGCAACTGGGTTCGAAGCGCGATTCGCTCAATCGCGCGGAAATCGAGCTGCGTTCCTTCCAGCAAAATGCTGGTCTGGTGAGTCTCGATGAGGAAAGCAAGAGTCTGATTAACCAACTCACCACGTTCGAGGCCCAGCGGGAACAGGCCCGCATCGAACTGCGGACCTCGCAGCGGGTGCTCGAGGAATATCAAACTCAGTTGAAAAAGATCGAGCCCAATCTGGCGCGAAAGCTCACCGGAATTTCCGATCCCTACCTGAAGCAGCTTCTTCAGGACAAAGCCTCGCTCGAAAACCAGATCACCCTCGCCGAATACAATCGCGCCAATCAGGTGAAGGATCGTCCCGATCTGATCCCGTTCATGGACAAGAGTATCAACGAGAACAAGCAACGCCTGGCCGAAGTCAACCGCAAGATCGAGGAGATTTCGCAGCGTCTGCAGGATTCCGACGATCTCTCGGCAACGCCGGTGGAAGACACTCGGGAACTCAAGAATAAGATCATCACGCAGGAGATCGCCATCCAGGCCCTCATGGCCAAGCTCAGTGGTCTCGATAAAACCCTCACCCAGTTCAATCAGAAATTCGAAAGTCTGCCCGAACAGAGTCTGCAATTCGCCCGCCTCGAGCGCGCCCGCCAGAGCAACGAAAAGGTCTTCGCCATCCTCGACCAGCGCTATCAGGAAGCGGTGATCAACGAGCAAACCACACTGGGCACCGTGGACATCGTCGATCGCGCCATCATGCCCGATCGCCCGGTCCGCCCCAACCGCCCCCTGAACATGCTCATCGGTGTTCTCGTGGCCCTCGGTCTCGGTTTCGGTGTGGCCCTGCTCCTCCGGTACCTCGATAACACCATTCGCAATCCCGACGATGTGGAGAAAATCGGTCTTCCGGTGCTCACCTTCATTCCGACCTATGGAGGAGGGCGAGGTCGAGGTCTGAATCGATCCGAATCCCTCGTCACGATCAATGCACCTCAGTCGGCCACCAGCGAGGCCTACCGCACCATGCGTACGGCCATCGAAAACACGCTGGCCAAAGGGAATCGATGCCTGACCGTGATCATCACCTCTCCAGCTCCGAAGGAAGGGAAGTCCACGGCCATCGCCAATCTCGCCGTCAGCGCGGCCACCTCGGGTCGTCGGGTTCTCCTGATCGATGCCGACCTTCGCCGTCCGGTGCAGCATTCGATTTTCAATCTCGATCGGGAGCCAGGATTGTCTGATTGCCTCGTGGGGAAGGTCCCGGTAAATCTCGCGGTGAAGAAAACCGAGATTCCGCGGCTTCATGTCGCCACCTGCGGTGAGATTCCCAGCCATCCCGCCGAACTTCTTGGCTCGGTGCAGATGGAAAAATTTGTGCGCGTCATGAAGCAATACTACGATCTCATTCTCATCGATATGCCTCCGGTGATCGCCATGGCCGATACCCTCGTGCTGGCGCGCCATGCCGACGGCGTGTGCCTGGTGGTCTCCGCCGATCAGACCAAGATCTTGGGTCTGCAGAAAGCCAAGGAGGCGATCGAAGCCAACTTGGGTCGAGTGATCGGCGTCGTGGTCAACCGCTTCAACGCAAACAAGATCTATTACTCGTACTACCGGTATTACTACCAGAACTACTACTACTATTCCGACGACGGAGAAAAGAAAATCGCCAATCGCGAAGGGTAGGAGAACGATGGAATACGCACAGGGTCCGTGGGCATCGCGCTCACGGACCCTGTTTCGTGTTGCAACCTCGGGTACCGATTCCCGTACATGGTCCATCCCGCCTCTCAGGGAGCTCCTCGACCCCCCTCCTCATCAATCAGCGGTGGCAGACCAACCCCAAACGGCCTGCCATTTTTTTTAAAAGTCCACCGTGACCACGTCTCCCGGCTGCGGAATGGAGACAGACCGGAAGCCCAGTTCCTGCTCGAGGGCGGTCTGGAATTTGAGCTGCTGGTCCTCGTCCCCATGCACCAAATAGGTCGCCTGCAGGCGTTCCGCATCGAACTGAGCGTGATAGCGCAAGAGTTCGGTGCGATCGGCGTGTGCGGACAAGGAGTTCATCGTCACCACCTGCGCCCGCAGAGCGTGCGCCTCGCCAAAAATGTTGACGGTTGGATGCTTTTCGACGATGCGACGTCCGAGGGTATGTTCGGCGCTGAAGCCTGTGATGAGTACGGTGTTGCGCGGATCCTCGATCGTATTGGAGAGATGATGGAGAATACGGCCAGCTTCGCACATGCCCGAAGCTGAGATGATCATCATCGGACCGTCCTTCGCATTGAGTTCCTTCGATTCGATCACACTTTGCACGTAGCGCAGATTCTCGAATCCGAAAGGATCATGATGCATCATGATTTCTTCGCGAATGTCGGGATCCATGCAATTGGGGTGGTTGCGATAGATCTGGGTGGCGTTGAGACTGAGGGGGCTGTCCACATAAATCGGCATGTCGGGCAGGAGCTCCCGATCGCGGAGCATATGGAGATCATACACGAGTTCCTGGGTGCGTCCCACGGCAAAGGCTGGCACCACCACCTTTCCTTTCCGACCAGCCGCTTCTGCAAGGGTGCGATGCAGGATCTGGAGCGTGGCTTCCTTGTCCATATGGACGCGGCCGCCATAGGTGCTCTCGGAAATCAGCACGTCCACATGCCCGCAGAATTCCGGGTCGCGAATGATTGGCCGATCCCAGCGGCCCAGATCTCCCGTGAAGCAGAGGCGCCATTCCTTCCCTGGTTTCTTTACCGTCACCAGCACGATGGCGGATCCGAGAATATGCCCTGCATCGAAGAAAGTGACGGATATCTCGTCCGTTATCCGTAAAGGGCGTCCGTAACCCGTGGTCTGAAACAGATCGAGCGCGGCAAACACGTCGTCGGTGCCATAGAGCGGTTCCACCGGAGGAAGCCCGCTCTTCGCGTGAAGCTTGGACACGTATTCGGCATCCTTGCGTTGCACATAGGCGCTGTCGAGGAGCATGAGATTGGCGAGATCCCGCGTGGCGTGAGTGCAGTACACCGGACCCGAGTAGCCCTGCTTTACCAGCAGGGGGAGTTTCCCGGTGTGATCGATATGTGCGTGAGAGAGCACGACGGCATCCACGGTCGAGGGGGAAAAGGAGAAGGATAGGTTTTTTTCGTAGGCTTCGGAGCGCCTCCCCTGAAACAGACCGCAGTCCAGCAGGAGCGTGAAGTCATCGATGCGAAGGAGATGGGCGGAGCCGGTCACGGTTTTCGCGGCGCCATGAAATTCGAGCTGAATCATGAAGAGGAGCTTCCTTGTGATGGGGTTCCCGAACGATGCGGAAAGCTAGCCGGTGAAGCCGAAAGAAACAATGCCGACTCAAAGGTCGGCATTGTGGGGAAGGGGGGAGGGAACGCGTGGGGCCTTTCGTCGTCGTGTCCCGATCATGATGATGAAGATTCCACCGAGGGCCAGAATCCGACCCACCTGATGCAGGACGTGGGTGGGACCGATGCCGAACAGGGCACCGGAAAACCGATCCAATGCGAGGCCGAGGGCGGCTGCGGCGATGCCGGCGATCCAATACGGAAGACGTTCTCGCGGAATCATCATCGGAACAGCGGCACCAGGGTCACATAAATCGCGGCGAGAATGGCCGTGGTGATGACTCCGCTGATATTGGCGCCCAGGGCCTCGGGCAGGATCAGCACGTCGGGGGCCACCTCGGTCACACATTTCTGAGCCACCTTTGCCGTAGTGGGCACGCAGCTCACGCCGGCAATGCCGATCACAGGATTGATCTTCTTGCCCGAGAAGAAATACAGGATGTACCCTCCGAGAATGCCACCGATTCCCGACAGCAACAGGGCGAGGATGCCAAGGATCAGAAGAAGGAATACCGTGGGATTCAGAATCGTGTTGGCCTCACAGAGCACACCAAGGAGTAATCCGAGAAAGAGGGTGGCACCGTAGAGCACGGGTCCGCTGATGAAATCCACGAAATGCTGAATGCCTGCCTCACGCACCGCCACGCCGAGAAAGAGCGACAGATACAAGGGGGCAGCAACAGGAAAGAGGAGGCAGAGCACGGTGCAGGAAATGACGGCGAAGGCCAGGCGTTCACCGGAGGTGATGGAACTGGTCTTGCGATGTGCGTCCATTTTAATGGCACGGATGTGCTTCGGAACCATCAACCGCACCAGGTAGGGATAGCCGCCGTAGGTGAGCCCGAGATACAGGTACGCGACCACAGTGATGGGAACGAAGAGGTTCTTCGACAGCATGAGCGAGGTGTAGAGCACCATCGGACCGTCGGCGCCTCCAACCATGGCTATGGATGCGGCATCGTTGAAATTGAGCCCCAGCGCCATGGCGATGGGAATGGTGACCACCGTCCCGAGTTCGGCACAGAGCGCCAGAAACATGCTCATGAAGGGGCGGGCCAGGATATAGCTGATGTCGAGCAGCACGCCGATTCCCATGAACACGAGGCAGGCGATGAGACCGTTGCTGAAGGTGAAGGTGTAAATGGGCTGTAGGAAGTCGATCTGCAGAATGTTCATCAGTCCTGCGGGATCGCTGATAATGGGATCGAGAAAGAGAGTCCCGTGGGCACCGTTCTGCAGAAAGAGGACGCCGGCATTCACCGCAGACATGCCCAGTCCCATGGGGATCATGAGCAGGGGTTCGAGCACTTCCTTCTTGCCAAGATACACGAGCAGCATGCCAAGAAGGATGAGCACGACCCGCGCGATGGCCACGTCGGGAGTGCTGGAAATCAGAGTGGCAACACCCTGAAACAGGTTGAGAAGGTCCTGACCATTCATGCGACGGCCTCGGTTCAGGCGGTCTGTTCAGAGCGGGAGCGCGCGGCTTTCATCACACTGTACATTCCCTTCATGAGACCTGCGACGGCGAAGGAAATAGCAGCGGCAAGACCATACATCATCGAAATGCGGGAGAGAACGAGTTCCATGACAATACCTTCACTGAAAAAGATGGATAAAGAGTGATAGACACAACGTTCTTTAATTAACGCTCCCGTGATGAAACAGGAATGAAATCCTCCTTCACTATTCGTGAAAAAAGAAGCGCCGGATTCAGGGAATCCGGCGCTTTGTCGCCTTCAGGATACGTTTCGTCAGTATCGGGCCAGACTCCGTGCCTTTTCGAACACATCGTCGGCGTTGACGAGGATGGCCTTTTCGAGGGACTTGGCGAAGCCAACCGGTGCATCCTTCGAACCCAGGCGCATCACAGGACCGTCGAGCCAGGGGAAGAGCTCCTCGCCGATCCACGCGGCGATTTCTCCCCCGAAGCCCCCGGTCTGGTTGGCTTCGTGGAGGACGAGCACCTTTCCGGTTTTCTTTACCGAAGTGGCGATACTGGCCTTGTCGTAGGGTATCAGGGAGCGAAGGTCCACCACTTCGGTGGACACGCCCTCTTCTCGTTCGAGTCGCTCGGCGGCCTGCAACGCGAAGTGCACGGGCGTGCCGTAGGTGACGATGGTGAGATCGGTGCCCGGGCGCCGCACCCGTGCGCGGCCGATGGGCACGCACATCTCGGCGGGAGGGCGTGGCGTTTTCGACCAGGCGTGGTTGTAGAGATGCTTGGGTTCGAGGTACAGCGTGATGCCACGGGTGCGCATGGCGCAGCGAAGCAGACCCGTGGCGTCGTCGGCGGTGGCGGGCATCACGATGCGCAGGCCCGGCAGGGCAGCCAGACTGCCTTCGATGCTCTGGGAGTGGTAGAGTCCGCCCTGAATGTAGCCGCCTGACGCGAGGCGTACGACAATGTTCGGCGCGAACTGACCACGGGTTCTCCAATACTCATGCGTGGTTTCTACCAATTGCTCCATGGCGGGCCAGAAGTAGTCCGCGAATTCTGCGCCTTCCACCACCACCCAAATATCGTCGCGATAGCGGCAGAAGCCGTTGGCCGTGCCAAGGATGAAATCCTCGGCGATGGGGGCGTTGAAGATCCGGCCGTTGCCGAATTCCTGGAGCATGCCCTTGGAGACGTTGAAGATCCCCCCCTTGTCCTTGGAGGCCACGTCCTGCCCCCAGAGAAAGGTGTGGGGATTGCGACGGAATTCCTCCTTGAGCGTTTCGTTGATGGCCTCGCGCAGGGTGGCGAGACTGCCTGTGGCGCCAGCGGCTTCCACCGCGCTCTGATACACGGTGTCGGGAATAGGGCAGACATGGGTGTCGTCGGCGAACACGAAATCCAGCGCCGAGGCGGGGGACGGTTCGGGAGCCGCCTCGGCCCGAGCGGCGGCTTCGTTGAGAAGCTCCACGTTCCGGGCTTCCATTGCCACGAGGAAATCCTCGTCGGCCAGGCCCTGGGAGAGGATGAAGGTCCGAAGGCGATCGAGGGGATCGCGGGCCCGGGCCTCGGCGATTTCCTCAGGGGTGCGGTACAGCTCGTGTCGATCGGAATTCGAATGGGCGCCGATGCGCACGCACTCGGCATGCACCATCGCCGGACCCTGCCCCGAGGACACATAGGCCACGGCTTCCTGCATGGCGTTCCAGGAATCGATGATGTTCGTGCCGTCGCAGTTGAGGACGCGCAGATTCCTGAAGCCGCGGAAATTGTCGGCGATGTTGGTATTGGCGCTCTGCTCGTGCACCGGGACGGAGATGCCATATCCATTGTTCTGCAGGACGAAGATGACGGGAAGCTTTTCGCGGCAGGCCCCGCTCACGGCTTCGTAAAAGTACCCTTCGGAGCTCGCCGATTCCCCGCCGCTGTAATACGCGATCGCGTCGCTCTCGTATCGCGCGATGGCACGGGCAACGCCCACCGCATGCAGGGAGTGATTGCCGGTGCAGCTCGATACATTGTGGATGTGCAGAGATGGCTTCGCGAAGTGATTACTCATGTGCCGACCGCCTCCGGCGATATCGGTGTCCTTGGAGAGCCCGTTGAGAATGATCTCTTCAGGAGTAATCCCCGCCGCCAGGCAGGTCATCAAATCGCGATAGTAGGGAAAGAGGTGATCGTGACCGGGACGGAAGGTGAGGCCGAGTGCCAGCTGGATGCCTTCGTGCCCGGCGCAGGGAGCGTGGTAGGACCAGCCCATGGACATCTTGAGATAGCGGGCGGCTTTCTCGTCGAGGAGTCGCCCAAGGTGCATGCGCTGATACCAGTCTCGCACGGTTTCCGGAGACAGATCGAGCTCCATCGCATCGGCGGAAGTCGATGGGGATTCCGATTTGGTACGTTTTGCCATTGTTCTTCTTTCTTGATGAACCACTGAATTCATGATAAACCATATGGGAATGGAACACAGGAAGCTACTCCATTCCATTTTCCGAACAAAAAATCCGAAGAAAGGATTCACGTCCCCCCCCCTTCCCAGAGGGAAGGATCAACCGGATCGACACTACGGGGTGCGAGGAAGAGGTATCGATCTGTTGTCGCCGATCGGTCGCCCCGAGCCCATCCTTCGCGGGTGCTCGACGGGTGAGGGAGTCGGCAGGCCCGTCAAATCGACGTGCAAGAGGGGTCGGACAGAAAATAGTTGTTGACGTGCCGTCGAATTTTGTGTATACTTGCGCGTACTCGCTCACATCCTTCATCCCCATCACCATTCTGGAGGTGTTTTCATGGCCAAAGAAGTCAAGCCCATGACCAAGAAGCAGATTGTGGACTTTCTTGCGGAGAAGCTCAATCAGCCGAAGAAAGTTGCCGAAACCTTTATCGCGGAGTACACCAACTTGGCGTACAAGGAAGCGAAGAAGAGCTTCGTGATGCCCGGGCTCGGCAAGCTCGTGCTCGAGAACCGCAAGGCGCGCAAGGGTCGCAACCCTGCTACCGGTGCGGAAATCAAGATTCCGGCCAAGAAGGTGCTCAAGTTCCGCATCGCCAAAGCCGCGAAGGACGCCGTTCTCGGTGTCGCGAAGAAGAAATAAGACCTTCCGATCCGTTATTCCGGGCGCCTCTGGGCGCCCTTTTTTGTAGGGACCGGATTTGCCCTTGTCCCATCGCGCGGAACGATGCTACTTTGGGACAGCATCATCGTATCGCAAAGGGAGAAGCATGTTTTCCAGGGTTCGCACGGCGGCGACCTTCGGGATCGCCGCATATCTGGTGGATGTGGAGACGCAGACCGAGCCGCATCTTCCCGCCTTCGTTATCGTCGGTCTGCCCGACAACGCGGTCAAGGAAAGTCGGGAGCGCATCATGGCGGCCCTCAAGCACAGCGGGTACGACTTTCCGAATCGCAAGGTGGTGGCCAATTTGGCTCCCGCCGACATTCGCAAGGAAGGATCAGGATTCGATCTGCCCCTGGCTCTGGGTATCCTCGGGGCCTCGGAGCAGTTCCATTCTCCGGTGCTCGAGGAGAGTCTCGTGGTGGGAGAACTCGCGCTCGACGGCACGCTACGTCCCGTGCACGGAGTCCTCTCCATCGCACTCGAGGCTCGCAAGGCGGGGATGCGTCGTCTGGTCACCCCATTCGAGAACGCACGGGAAGCCGCGATGGTGCAGGGGCTGGCCGTGCACCCCTGCCGTTCGCTCGACGACGCCGTCGCCCTGCTCGAACAGGGCTGGGAACATCGTGCTCCCTTTACCGTGGATCTCGCTGAGGTCTTCCATCGACCGCAGCAGGAAAGCACGCTGGATTTCTCTGATGTGCGAGGCCAGGAATCGGTGAAACGGGCGCTCGAGGTGGCGGCGGCTGGTGGCCATAACATTCTTCTCATCGGCCCCCCGGGCTCGGGCAAGACCATGCTGGCCAAGCGCATGCCCACCATATTGCCGCCCCTGGCATTCGAGGAGGCCCTGGAAACCACGCGCATTCACAGCGTGGCGGGACTCCTGTCCCCCGGCGCGGCTCTGGTCACGGCCCGTCCCTTTCGCGCGCCTCATCATACCATCAGCGACGCGGCCCTCGTGGGTGGAGGGATCGGGATGGCCCGCCCGGGGGAAATCAGTCTGTCCCACAATGGCGTGCTCTTTCTGGATGAGCTGCCGGAATTCGCGAGGAACGTCCTCGAGGTGCTGCGTCAGCCCCTCGAAGAAGGCATGGTAACAATCGCGCGCTCCCGACTCACGGTCGAGTATCCCGCCAATTTTATTCTCGTCGCCGCGATGAACCCCTGCCCCTGTGGCCAGTACGGCAATCCTCATCAGAACTGCTCCTGCTCTCCCGTCGCCATTCAGCGATACCTGGCGAAGATCAGCGGCCCCCTCCTGGATCGCATCGATCTCCATATCGAATGTCCGTTCGTCCGCTATCAGGAACTTGCGGGAGATCGCGTGGGAGAAGCGTCGACCACCGTACGGGACCGTGTCATCGCGGCCCGGGAGCGACAGCACACGCGCTTTGCGGGTCGCACCGGCCTTTACTGCAACGCCGACATGAGCCACCGGGATATTCGCCGGGTCTGTCGTCTCGACGAGGGAAGTCAGGAATTGATGAAGACTGCCATGTCCCGCCTGGGCTTCAGCGCCCGGGCCTATGATCGCATGCTGAAGGTGGCGCGCACGATCGCCGATCTCGATGGATCCGCCGACATTCGCGCCCCTCACGTATCGGAAGCCATTCAGTACCGCTCCCTCGATCGTCAGGTGTGGGCGCTGAACCGACAGGGATGAAAGAGAAAGAGAACGGGAAGAGGATCAGGATTCGTCGGCGGCGCCGAACCAGCCGAGGAGCAGAGACATAAGCATGACGGCGTTCTTGTCCTGCCCTTCGACGAAGGTTCCGTCAAACTGGGCCTGGGCCTGCTCCGATGGCAGCACATCCCAGGTGGCCATGCCGTCTTCGTCGAATGGGGCAGCATGGGTTTTCAATCCCAGGGCGTCGAGTTTCTCGCGCAGCATTCCTTCGAGCTCGGTGTTGTGTTCGAACCAATGGACCAGGATCTGTTCAGCGAGTTCCGAAGAAACATTCGCGTCATCGCTGATCACCGGAAGGAGAAGAGAAAGCGGGGCCTTGGCAAGATTGCGGTATCCGCGTACTTGATACCGACCCGAGGTGAGGCGGCAGAGCTTGTCCTTGCGGGCCTCGAGAGCGGGACGGATGACGGAGTACCGAAAATCCCGGTCCTCCATAAGTGCGAACACGGCATGAGCGGGATGAGATTGGCGAGTGGCGGATGGAGTGTCGGACATGGGAGTATCGAAAATGGTGATGTGAACGTCACAGGGAAGGGATGCCATGACGGCGTCCCGGTCTCTTCAGGGAATGTCCGGCATCGGTCGCAATGGAGCGGCCAAGGCTCAGAATCATCGTCTGTATTCCATCGAAGGCCGTGAGGGCATCGTCGGTATGACGGCGGGCATTGGGATAGATTTCGTAGCGGGCCCGTTGTTCGGCGGGCGTAAAATTCGGCATAATCACATTGGCCCCGCACTGGAGGGCTTTCCGTCTTCCCTCGGGGTCCAGGGTGCCGATCGCGGTGTTTGCCGGGATATGCGCGGTGCGCAGAACCAGGCGAGCCACCGCGATGGTGCGCAGGGAGAGATCCACCGTCCCGTTTGCCGCTGCCGCGAGGGGCGTGGCGGGGGAAGCGATAAAGGGACCGAAGCTGCACATGTCCGCATCCAGTTCACGACAGAAAATGATGTCGTCGGCAATATCCTCGAGGGTCTGTCCCGGCAGTCCCACCATGTTTCCTGTTCCCACCTGATAGCCGATGTCCCGGAGGGTCCAGAGGCAGGCGGTCCGGCTGTCCATATCGGTATCGGGTTTGAGTCGTGCGAACAAGGCGGGGTTCCGCGTTTCGTGTTTGAGGAGGTACCGATCGGCTCCGGCCTCGTACCACGCCTCGTAGTCCTCTCTCTCGCGTTCTCCGAGAGAAAGGGTGATACCGGCATCGGTTGCGGAACGGATTCCCGTCACCACCTGTGTGATCTCCTCCCGCGTGAAGCTGTTCGCTTCTCCCGACTGGAGGACGATACTGCGAACGGGCAGGGAGGTAATAAGGCGGGCCTGGGCAAGGATGTCCTCCGGTTCGAGACGAAACCGTGACAGTGTCAGATTGCCATAGCGCAGGCCGCAGTACAGACAGTCACGATCGCACGCGTTGCTGATTTCGATAATGCCGCGCAGATGCACCATGTCGCCCAGTACCTCGTGCCGTACGGCATCGGCAGCCGCGAACATGCGGCGTTGATCGTCGCCGGTCAGGGAAAGGAGAGAAACGATGTCTGCTCGCGAGTAGCGATGCGGAGTTGTCAGATCAGCGGGAAGCATAAAACACTCGGATCGGTGCGTTACAGATAGATGTCCTTTTCTCCCTCGTCGATGCGTTTCATCATCGCTTCGGTTTTTTCGCGCACGGCGGGAGGGAGTTTTTCCAGTTCCTTCTCGATGCGATCCCGACCCGCGGCGCGGGTCTCTTCGCTGGCGAACTCGTCCAAATACTCCTCGAAGGTCACCAGACCATTGGGGGTGCAGATCTTTCCGATGGTGCCGGATTTGGCCAGTTCCATGAAGCGGTCTCCGGTGCGTCCGGAGCGATAGCAGGCGGTGCAGAAGCTGGGCAGATACCCAAGAGCGAGGATGTCGCGCACCACCTCGTCCATCGATCGATGATCACCGAGCTGAAACTGCTCTCCATGCGCATGGTCGCTCTGGTCGTTGTTGTATCCTCCGGGATCGGTGCGCGAACCGGCACTGATTTGGGAGATGCCGAAGTCGAACAGTTCCCGCCGCATGTCGGCGCTTTCGCGGGTCGAAAGAATCATGCCCGTGTAGGGCACGGCGAGTCGAAGGATGGCGACCACGGTTTTGAAGTCCTCGTCGCTCACCGTCCAGGGAGAATTCGTGCTGTCGAGAGGCGCATTCAGCGCGGGCTCGAGGCGGGGAACAGAGATGGTGTGGGGGCCCACGCCGTGGAAGGTCTCTTCAAGGTGAAAAATATGCTGCATGAGGGCGAGCACTTCGTACTTATGGTCGTAGAGACCGAAGAGGATGCCCACGCCCACATCGTCGATGCCAGCCTCGATGGCCCGATCCATCGCGGTCACGCGCCAGTCGAAGTCTCTCTTGGCTCCGCTCGGATGTACGGTGGCGTACGTGTCGCGATGATAGGTTTCCTGAAAGCATTGGTAGGTTCCGATGCCGAAGGACTTGAGCGTGCGGAAATCCTCGGTGGACATGGGTGCGGCGTTGATGTTGACGCGGCGGATATTGTTACCGTTGACCCAGGTTCCGTACACGGTGTCGATGCAGGCGCCGATATAGTCGAGGGAGCTTTCTTTCGGATGCTCTCCGGCGACGAGGAGGAGGCGTTTGTGCCCCTGTCGCAGAAGGGCTTCGGTTTCCTGGCGCACCTCATCCTGCGTGAGCGTGGCGCGCACGAGTTCGGTGTTGTCGCGGCGAAAGCTACAGTACAGACAATTGTTGACGCAGCGGTTGGTCAGATACATGGGTGCGAAGAACACCAGTCGATTGCCGTAAATCTCCTGCTTCACCTCGCGAGCACGATGATGAATGTCCTCGCGGATCTCGGGATCGGTGGCCTGGAGCAGGGAGGCGACATCCTCGATGGAGAGGCGGGAATTTCGACCGGTTTTTTCGAGGGCTTCGCGTTGACGCGCGGGAGTGGAAAGGGTGGGATCCGTCAGCAGGGACTGGATGAAGGAGTCGTCGATAAAATCGCAATGCATGGGGAAGGCCGGAAGGGTAAGATGGAACAACCCGTTTCTTTCTCAACACGAAACCGGGTGAATCGGTTCGCATCAATAGCCTTCAAAGCTAATGAAATTCCGGCTCAAGATCATGCTCGGTGGGAATATGCACCATGGGGAGTGTGATGAAAAACGCCGTGCCGGGGCGGGCACCGCCATCGTTCAGTCGGGAGGGGGATTCCACATGCACCGATCCGTTGTGCTGCCGCACGACATAGAGGAGGATGGAGGTTCCCAGACCCGTGCCTTCGATGCCCTTCTTCTTCGAAATGGACGAGCGGTAAAAATCCTCGAATACCTTCGAGAGTTCCTCGGCGGGAATTCCGATCCCATTGTCGGCACATTCCAGTACGACGGTGTCCTTGTCGACGCGACCGTGGATTTCCACGCGTCCTCCCTCCGCCGTGTATTTGCAGGCGTTCGAAATGACATTGCTCAGAGCCAGCTTCAGCAGGGGGCGTTCGGCCTCGATGATCACCACATCCTCACCCCGCCACCATTGAGAGAATGAAATGCGTCGGGCCTCGAAGAGCACCTTCATTTCCTCGTAAATCTCCTGAATGAGCTCGTTCAGATCCACCGCTTCGGTCTGTAGGCGCGATTCCAATTTGAGCTTCGAAAATTGGAGCACGTCGTTGATCATGGTCAGTCCCCCGCTCAGACGCGCCTGGGAACGCTCGAGAGGTCGATGGATCGCATCGGGAATCGGTCCGAGCGCTTTCTCCAGGATCATGTTCAGATAGGTCATGGCCGCGGCGATGGGAGTTTTCAGATCGTGCACGAGAGACATGACATAGCGGGACTTGGCGGCCTCGGCGTCCTGAAGGCGGTGATAAGCCCGGCCCAGCGACCGTTCCCGCAGATACAGCTCTCGGGAGATGGAATTAGCCAGAAAGAAGCTGACGTACAGCGTCATACTGAAGGTGAGGAAATGAAGGAGGATGAAATCTGTCCGATTGTACAGGGCGATGGTATGCAGCCCCTGAATCGGAAAGTGAGGAATGATCCCGTTGCATTCGAGGATGGCCCCCGTCAGGGTAACGCCCAGGGTGAGGGCGATGATGAGGGCGACGACCCGGCCCGGCAGAATGAGACTGCCGAGAATGACGTGAAAGAGGAAGAACACGTAGAATGGACCCTCCACGCCTCCCGTCAGATAAATGAAAATGGCCAGGGCCATGAAATCCGCGCTGATCTGAAGGAGTGCGAAGTGGATGGCATTGAACCGCGCCTGTGCGGCGGGCACGATGTCCACCGTCCGATGAAACGCGATGTTGTACACGAGAATGGCAATTGCCAGCAGTGAGATGGGAAGGGCCTGAAGGTCGATGTGCGGTGCCAGGATGGATCCGCCCACGAAGGCCAAGAGCATTGCGACCGCGCCATAGCGGAGGTGAATCAACCAGCGATTCCGCCGCAGAAGGGAGGGCCAGAACTCATCGAATTCCACCCAGGGGGGGGTGAGTTGAAAAACGGAACGGGACATCGCCATCTCGGAATGATGGGGGAGAATACGACTTTCCAAGGGAAGAATCCACACGACGAGGGTGGATGGTTCGGGAGCGGGAGGATCGAGGAGCCCGGGAACGACAATGCCGCCCGAAGGCGGCATTGTCGTGCGGAAGAAACGAAATCAGGCGATGAACTTCCCGCGCTTGCTATAGTGCGTGTGAAGGAGCTTGTGAGACTTGTGTCCGCAAGGACCATCGGTGAGGAATTTCTCGTAGATATACGCCACATGCGGATTGAGGTGGGATTTTCGCAACGGCAGCTCCGCATCCTCCTGATAGATGGCTTCGGCGCGCTTCTGCCGGATCTCCGGAGAGGTGGGAATGGGCTGGCCGCCTCCTCCGATGCAGCCACCGGGGCAGGCCATCACTTCCACGAAATGGACGTCGGCGAGTTCACCCCGCTTGAGGGCTTCCATCACCTTCTTGGCGTTGGCCGTACCGTGGGCGATCATGAAGTTGACGCTCACGCCTTCGAGGAAGCTCCATTCGGGCTTCACGTTTTCGAGTTTCACCGATGCCTGCTTGACACCATCGAAGCCGCGGCAGGGGATGATGTCGAGGTTCTGGAAGGGAACTTCTCGACCGGTGACGAGTTCATACACCGTGCGCAGGGCAGCTTCCATCACACCGCCGGTGGCGCCGAAGATGAGACCCGCGCCCGAGGCTTCGCCGAAGGGATCGTCGAAATCCGTGGGAGGCATTTCCGGCAGGAAGATTCCGGCTTCCTTGATCATCTGGGCGAGCTCACGGGTGGTGAGACCGAAGTCCACATCCTTGAAGCCCGAGTCGGCCATTTCGGGACGGTTGCATTCGAACTTCTTTGCCGAGCAGGGCATCACCGCCACGGTGATGATGTCCTTGGGATCCACCTTCGCCTCATCGGCATAGAAGGTCTTGATTACGGCGCCGAACATTTGCTGGGGACTCTTGCAGCTCGACATGTGATCGAGATATTCCGGATAGAAATGCTCGATGTACTTGACCCAGCCGGGGGAGCAGGAGGTGAACTGTGGGAGCTTCACCGAGCTGTCCTTGTCCACCAACGCGGCCTTGAGCCGGTTGAGCAATTCGGTGCCTTCCTCCATGATGGTGAGATCGGCGGTAAAGTTGGTATCGAACACCTTGTCGAAGCCGATCATGCGCAGGGCGGTATTGAGCTCGCGCGTGAGGGAACGGCCGGCCGGGAGTCCGAATTCCTCGCCGATGGCGGCGCGGGGGCTCGGGGCTGTCTGGATGACGACGTGCTTGGTGGGGTCGTCGATGGCCTTCCAGATGTCGTCGGATGGATCGTTGGCTTTCAGGGCGGCAGTGGGACAGCGGTTGATGCACTGTCCGCAGTTGATGCACACCACGTCGGCCAGGGGGCGATCCATGAACGTCGAGATCGTGGTCTGGTCGCCTCGGTTGGTGGCCTCGAGCACGCCGACTTCCTGCAGGTCGATGCAGGTCCGGACGCAGCGCTTGCAAAGCACGCACTTGTCCATGTCGCGGATTACCGAATAGCTGGAATTGTCGATCTCGTGGCGGCGTTCGGTCACATGCCCGAAGCGGTAGCCATCCACGCCGTATTCTTTGGCGAGGGCCTGGAGTTCGCAGTTCCCGTTACGATGGCAGGAATAGCATTCGCCGTAATGTTCGCTGAGGAGGAGATCCAGAATGTGGCGGCGGGCCTTTCTCACCTTTTCGGTGGAGGTGCGCACCTTGACCGGATTGGTGACCGGGTAGGTACAGGCGGCCTGGAGGGTACGCATGCCATCGATTTCGACGGCGCAGACGCGGCAGACCCCGGCCAGGCAGAGATCTTCGTGATAACAGAGGGTGGGGATGTGGATATTATGCTGACGGCAGGCGTCGAGGATGGTTGTTCCCATGGGGACGTGGAACGGGTGGCCGTTGATCTCGATGCTAACGAGAGCTCCGATTTCCCCTTCCACGGCTTCCACTTTCGGAATATGGGCCTTCTGACTGACGGGCGCGCGATGGGTGTCTTGCGGAATGGACATGGTTCAATCCAATTTATCGTTGCGAAAAGATTTCATGCTGGAAGTGGGTCATGATGGACACGAAGGGGTTCGGACTGCTCTGTCCGAGTCCGCACTTCGACGCGATCTGCATGCTCTTGCCGAGTTCGATCAGCTCGTTGAGGTAGCTGATGGAGCAGTCGCCCCGCTCGATCTTCTCGATACCCTCGAGAAGTTTGGCATTGCCGATACGGCAGGGCGTGCACTGGCCACAGCTCTCCTCGACGAAGAACTCCATGAAATTCTTGAGCACGTGGAGCATGTCCCGTGTGTCGTCGAAGATGATCACCGATCCCCCGGTGGGGATGTCTTCGTAGGCCAGGGTCCGTTCGAATTCCGAGGCCGGAGCACAATAGCCCGAGGCGCCGCCGATCTGCACCGCCTTGGTGTTGCGCGCGCCGACCATGTCGAGGATCTCACGGATGCTGGTTCCGAAGGGCACCTCGTACACACCCGGGTCGGTGCAGTCTCCGGAAATGGAGAGCAGTTTGGAGCCGGTGGACTTATCCGTGCCGAACTTCTTGAACCAATCCGCGCCCTTGCCGAGAATCACCGCCACACTGGCGAAGGTTTCGACGTTGTTGACGGGAGTGGGATGACCCAGATATCCCGTGTTGACGGGGAAGGGCGGACGATTGCGAGCCTCGCCGCGATGTCCCTCGAGGGATTCAATGAGCGCGGTTTCCTCTCCGCAGACATAGGCGCCGGAGCCGAGACGGATTTCGATGTCGAAGGTGAAATCGGTGCCGAGGATCTTTTCGCCCAGGTGATTCTTGGCGCGCATGTCCGCCAGCACGCCTTCCAGTTTTTTCAGCATGTATCGGTATTCGCCGCGAAGGTAGAGAAAGCCCTTATGGGCGCCGACGGCATAGGCCCCGATGGCCATTCCGTCGAACACGAGTTCGGCATATTCATCCAGCAGAACCCGATCTTTGAAGGTGCCCGGTTCTCCTTCATCCGCGTTACAGACGATGTATTTCACAGGATCGGTGGCCGCAGCGGCCAGCATCCACTTGGTTCCGGTCGGAAACCCGGCGCCTCCCCGGCCCTTGAGTCCCGATTCGCGAACTTCCATGATGATATCCTGCCGACTTCTTTTCAGGGCGTCAGCGAGGGGATTCCCGTGTTGCGCAGTATCAAAAAGCACGATGCCTTTACGAATGGACATGGTTGTCGCTCCTATTTGCAGTTTTTAAGGATCTCAACGACGCGTTGGGGAGTGAGCTTGGTGTACACTTCGTCGTTGATGAGCATGGCCGGACCCTGGTCGCACATTCCCATGCAGTTGGCGTATTCGAGAGAGAACTTCTTGTCTCGGGTGGTCTCCCCGAACGCAATGCCGAGTTCTCGCTCGATGGTGCGCACGATGGCGTCCTTTCCCGCCAGATCGCAGGAGATAGTCCGACAGAGGCGAACGATGAACCGTCCTTTGGGCTCCGTGCTCAGAAACGCATAGAAGGAAATGACGCTGAAGACTTCCACGGGATGGATGTCGAGCAGACGAGCGATTTCCTGCTGCGCGAAGTCCGAGATATGGCCATGCTTGATCTGTACCTGCTGGAGAATGGGAAGGAGAGCTTCCCGACCGCTGCCGTGCACGGCAACCAGCTGTTCGAGTTCTTCCGTCAAGGCATTCTTTTCCGTGACTAGCATTTCACACTCCGCTTGGCATGTTCCAGATGATAGGTGACCTTCTCGAGAAGAACCTGGGGAGAGACCGGCTTCTCCAGAAATTCCTCGATCGGGACCATTTCGCTCGCGCCGAAATTGAATCCAATGGCCTTGGATACCGACGTCAGCATGATGATGGGGGTGACGAGACCGGACTTGCGGAACCGATTGGCCAGATAGAATCCGTCATCGGGCTCCTGCATCATCACATCGAGGATGATCAGATCCGGGTGTTCCCGATCGATGAGGCTGATGGCCTCATCCACGGAACCGGCCGACACCACCTGGTATCCATTCGCTTCCAGGAGGATCGAATTCGCTTCGACGATATCCGGATCATCGTCAATGATTGCGATTTTTACCATAGAGACTCCAGTTCATGTGAAGAATGGGGGGATTGTATGCGAAATCGTATGCGTCATTGGCAGAGCCAAAATGGCATGGAGGGAACCCGCCTCGGCGGGAGCGATGGGAGAGTGCAGGGATGTGAATCGGGATGATGGTGTCGTCGTTAGCAAGGCAAATATATCCAAAAACCCCCGACTCCCCAAGAACGGGGAGCTGAATCCCGAAAAAAATCACTAATCAGGTCCCGAAAAACTCTTCTCCCGCCGCATTTCTTCGTAAATTCGGACACATGAGGTGTGAAAGAAAATGTCTTTTTCGTCATTCCGGCCCCTTCTTCACGAATGATTCCTCTTCACTCGCGCTTCTTTTTCGGTTGTCGTTGATGCAACACTTTACGAATTTGTTGGTGAACAGGTCCGAGGCCGCGTATGAGTCATGATGACGGATGTCATTTTCCCATGGAACAGGTGTTTCATCCCTTCGCTTCCATCATCTCCACCAATCCGGAGCGCTGCAAGCGCTGCTATTGCTGTGTGCGGGAATGTCCCGCCAAGGCCATCCAGATTTATCGGGGGCAGGCCGTGGTGCTGGGCGACCGCTGTATCGCCTGCGGCAATTGCATCAAGGTGTGCACGCAGGAAGCCAAGAGGGTGATGGATGGCGTGGAGATCGTGCGCGCCCTGCTCGCCGATCCTCCCCGTAACACCGAGCTGATCGCCTGTATCGCTCCTTCTTTTCCAGCCGCCTTTCCCACCGTCTCTCCCCTTCGCATCGTGGGAGCCCTCAAGGATATCGGCTTCACGAAAATTCTCGAAGTCGCCTTTGGTGCGGACCTGGTGTCGGAGCGCTACAAGGAACATGTGGCGTCCCGCGAGGATCCCATCATCACCACCCCCTGTCCCGCCATCGTCGAATACATCCAGAAATTCTATCCCCAGCTCATTCCCCATCTCGCGCCCATCGTGTCGCCGATGATCGCGCTGGGAAAGGTGGCTCGACAGCGCTATGGCGCGAATGCGAAGATCGTGTTCCTCGGTCCCTGTGTCGCCAAGAAACTCGAGATTCTCGATCCCGAGGTGGCAGGCGTGATCGACCAGGCCCTCACCTTCGACGAACTCATCCATCTGTTCTCGGCCTGTGGCATCGATCCCGCGCATTCACCGGAACGGGAATTCGACCAGCCTCGCGCCCATCTCGGACAGATCTATCCCATTCCTGGTGGTCTGCTGAAAAGCGCCGAGGTGAGCTCAGATGTGATGGACGACGAAGTGATCGTGGTGGAAGGGCGTCAGCGCTGCGTGAACATCATCAATGAAATCGCGCATGGAAAAGTGAATGTCCGTCTGATCGACATACTGTTCTGTGATGGATGCATCAACGGACCCGGTCTGCACAGCGACCTCAATTTCTATGAGAGACGGGAACGCATCGTGGGCTTCGTCAAGTCCCGCATTCGCGAACTCAACACCGCGATCTGGAGCAATTCCATCCGCCATTATCGCACCATCGATTGTCATCGCGGCTACCATCCCCATTCCGTGCCGGATCCCGAGCCCAGGGAGGAGGAGATCGAACGCATCCTGGCCGCCTCGGGAAAGGAGCGGCCCGAGGACCGTCTCAACTGCGGGGCCTGCGGATACGAAACCTGTCGCACCCTGGCCATCGCCGTGGCGCAGGGACTGGCCGAGCCCGAGATGTGTCTTCCCTACACGATCGAAACCCTCGAACGCTCCCATCGGGAATTGGCCGAGGCTCAGGAGCAGCTTATCCATTCCGAGAAGCTCGCGTCGGTGGGACAGCTCGCTGCGGGAGTGGCCCACGAAATCAACAATCCGCTCGGTACCATCCTCCTCTATTCCCACCTCCTTCTCAAACAGCTCAAGGAAGGAGACGCGAGCCGGCAGGATCTCCAGTTCATCATTTCCGAAGCCGATCGTTGCAAGAACATCGTGGCCTCCCTCCTGAATTTTGCTCGTCAGGGAAAGCTCCAGGTCACCGAAACCTCGGCCTCCGATCTCCTGCATGCCATCGCAACGATGCTGAGTCGGCGCGATGAATTCGCCCGCATCTCTATCCAAATCGAGGTCGATCCCGCGCTGCCGGTTCTCCACATCGATGCCGAACAGATGAAGCAGGTGCTTCTCAACATTGCCATCAATGCCTGCGAAGCCATGGGCGAATCCGGTATCCTCACCATGCGGGCCCGGCCCGGCATGGTGCCCGAAGAGGTACTGTTTCAAATCAGTGATACGGGCTGCGGCATCCCCAAGGAACACATGCCCAAGCTCTTCACGCCCTTCTTCACCACGAAGCAGATCGGGAAGGGCACCGGTCTCGGCCTCCCCATCGCCTACGGCATCGTGAAGATGCACCACGGACAGATCTCGGTGCAGAGCGAACCGAATCAGGGCACCACCTTTACCATCACCCTCCCTCACGACGTCCGGACCCTGCCTTCACGACAGATGACCCCGCCGGATTTTGCCGCTGCCTTGGCAGCCAGCGTCGTGAAGTCCTAAGGACCCGCACATGGAACCCACTCCCCAGCTCCTCGTGGTGGACGACGAATTCGGCCTGCGCGAAGGCGTCCGCCGCATCTTCGAACTCGAAGGCTATTCCGTCACCACTGCTGAAAACGGCGCCGAAGGCATCAGGCTCGGTCTCGAGCGCGAATACGACATCGTGCTCTTGGATTTGAAAATGCCCGATTACGACGGCATTACCGTGCTTCGCACCCTGCGCCTGCGCTATCCCGACACCGAGTACCTCATTATCACCGCTTTCGCGGGGATCGACTCTGCGGTGGAGGCCACGAAGATCGGGGCCTACACCTATCTGGCCAAACCCTTCACTCCCGATCAGATCGTGTTTGAAGTGGGGCGGGCCCTCGAAAAGCGAAAGCTCACCGTCGAGACGCGACGCCTGCGCGAAGAGCAGGTACGCCGCCTCCTCGAAATCACTCAGGAGAAAAGCCGACTCCGCACCATCATCAACTCCATCAACGATGCCGTGTTCGTCACCAATACGATGGAGGAAATCGTACTCGCCAATCCCCAAACCCGATCCCTGTTTCAGCTCTCGTCGAGCATCGGCTATGGCAGCCGCATCGATGAGATCTTTCCGCCCGAAGTGGTGGATCTGATCCGCGAGGCCGCCACCAAGGCCGAGTCGGGAGTGGAACTGGTGAGTCGCGAATGGGAGATGAAGCCCGATCTCGAGCTCGTCGTCACGATCAAGACCGCGCCGGTGCGGGATCCTTCCGAGGGCATCATCGGTTTCGTCACCACGATTCAGGACGTGACAGAACTGAAGAAGCTCGATACGCAAAAATCTCAGTTCGTGTCGATGGTCGCGCATGAACTCAAGGCTCCCCTGGCGGCCATCAGCGGTTATCTCGAGACCATGGGACTCAAATTGCTCGGGGCCGATCTCGAAAAATACGAGACGATGATCGCACGCTCCCGCGAACGACTCGGAGCCCTGGTAGATCTGATCAACGATCTGCTCAACATCAGTCGCATGGATCTCGGCACGGTTCGGCGGGAAATCAGTCCCATCGATCCCCTGGAGGTGATTCGGGGACTCGAGGAATTCCTATCCCAAGAGCTGCGCAAGCGGTCCATCACCCTGGTCACCCGCTTTCCGGATCATCCCGTGGCGCTGGATGTGGATCGTGAGGAATTTACCCGGATGATGACCAACCTGATGAGCAATGGCATCAAATACAATCGGGATGGGGGAGAGCTGCGCGTCTCGGTGGAGGAGGAAGGAGATCAGCTTTTGTTCTCGATCGCCGATTCGGGTATTGGCATGACCCCGGAGGAACGCACCCAGCTCTTCCGTCAGTTTTATCGCGCGAAAAACGAACAGACGCGTGCGATCCCGGGCACGGGACTGGGTCTTTCCATCGTCAAGCGACTGGTGGATTCCTATCACGGGACCATCACGGTAGACAGCGAATTCGGCGTGGGCACCACGTTTCACGTGCGTTTGCCACGGAGGTTCGTGGAACAGGTCGAGTCCTAGGGGTTTTTTCTTGCTTCCCTCCCATCACGTGGTTAGATTGCCGCGTGACGTCCAATACGTAGTGCGTACCCAAACCTGATCGCTCGACCGAGTGAAAGGAGATCGTTTCGGAATGCTCAGAATAGCCGCTGATCATGCGATGCCCTATATCACCGACGCCTGCACGGCGTATGGTGAGGTTCTTCCCTTTTCCCCGGCTTCCCCGGATAGCATCCGGAAGGCCCTGGCCAAGGCCGACGCTCTCCTCTGTCGTTCCACGTTGCACGTGAACGAAGAATTGCTCCGCGGCACCCCGGTACGCTTTGTCGCCACCGCCACCTCCGGTATCGATCACATCGATACTGAGTATCTCACCGCCCAGGGCATTGGGTTCGCATCGGCGAAGGGATGCAACGCCCAGTCGGTGGCCGAGTACGTGTTTTTCGCCATCCTCGATCTGGTGGGGTACGATCCGGCCCTGTTTCGCCAGCAATCCCTGGGAGTCATCGGTCTCGGTGAAGTCGGATCCCGCGTCACGCATCTGGCGAGGAAGTTCGGGATGACCGTGCTCTGCAATGATCCGCCCCTGCAGGAAGCCACGCGTTCTCCTCAGTTCGTGAGCCTCAAGGCCGCGCTCAACGCCGATATCGTCACCCTGCATGTTCCTCTCACCAGTGCAGGCCCCCATCCGACTCTTCACCTTCTGCATGCCGGCAACCTCGCGCACGTGAAGAAGGGCGCCCTGCTCATTAATACCTCTCGCGGCGAAGTGGTGGACATGGACGCAGTGGCAACGGCCCGGCAGAACGGCGTCCTGTCCCTGCTGGTGCTGGACGTCTTTCCCGGAGAACCCGAGCTGCATCTTCGGGATATCGAGGTCGCTGATTTGGCCACTCCGCATATCGCGGGGCATTCGCACGACGGCAAGGTGCGGGGCACCATCATGGCCGCCAACGCGCTCTGCGAGTTTCTGAGGCTCCCAGCCTCTCTGCGCGAGGAGGAGTATCTGAGCGGCTCGGAGAACCGCACGCTCTCCGTGCCCGAGGAGTCCGTGCCGGCGCGGCAACTGGGTGCGGTGCTGCGTCAGATCTACGATGTCCATGTGGACGATACCTCCATGCGCCGTCTGCTCTCGGAGGCCCCGGAGACGAGAACGGAGCTCTTTCAGGAACTGCGACGCTCCTACCGGATCCGTCGAGAATGCGCCTGTCATGTCATTCCCGCACACGGACTCCACCCCTCGACCCGATCGACCCTGCAGACGCTGGGCGTGACCCTCTCCTGAATCTCCTCGATGTCAGAGGCATCGTATCAATCAGATGATTGGTTCGTTCCTGTCACATCGATCGAGATCCCATGGCTGTGCTTACCTCTTCCACACTCGGTCCCGACACCGCCGTCGAGGACGTGATCACCACGAATCCGGAAACGGTACGGGTGTTCATGGACCACGATATTCGCTGTCTCATCTGCGGTGAGCCCATCTGGGGAACCGTGGGCGAAGCGATGGAAGATCGGCGCCTGGGGCCCGAGAAGCGGGAGTCCCTTCTGGCTGCCCTTCGCGCCCTGCTTCCTGTGTCCTGACCGCGTTGCGCGGGTGAAGAGGAAATGCCTATCTTCTTCTCATTCACCCGTGTTCACCGACTGGAGTTTCCCATGGCCACCCATGCGGAGTATTTCAAGGCCGCTCTCCTTTATCCCATCAACATTTCCATCGCCGTTCTTCTGCTCGCGGTCGGCGCCATTTCCGTGAATCTGATTCCTCTGCTTCTGCTCGGGGTCTTCGAGGTTGCCTGGCTCGGTGTCGCTCCGATGCTTCCCGCTTTTCGACGGAGCATCGATGCGCGAACCACGAAGCGGACCGTGGAAGCGTTGCAGAACAGCCGGGCTCGGCAGATCGACGCGCTCCCGGCGGACCTGCGTCGACGGGCCCAGGAGTTCGCGGCGCGCACCGAGGAAATTCGTCGTCATCCCGCGCTCACGGCCCGAGCCAGCGATCCCCTCGTCACGCGGATCCTCCAAAATCTGGAGACGGCGGGGGAGCGCCATGTCGCCCTTCTGTCCCGCCTCTCTCTGCTGGCTCTCGAACAGGATTCCGGTCCTTCATCCACGGACCCCGAACTCGCGCGTCGTCAGGCCGAGGTACAGTCGAGACTCGCCGAACGACGGGAGGCCTGTGAAACCCAGCTCGGCCAGATCGAAGGCACCATGGCACTGTTGCGGAGTCAGGTGGTGCTCATGACCGAAACCGGGCAGGATGATGCCGCTGTACGTCAGCTTCTCGATGAATTCGACGTGATGCAGGAAACCGCAGGAGAGCTGAGCGATTCCCTCGCCGATTTCGACCGTCGTCTTTCGTCCTGATTCAATCGTTCTCTTTTCCTCATTCGAGCCCGGAGGCCCCCATGTCCGACGACAATCGACATCTCCTCGACACGATGCGTGCCCGCGCCATGGTGGGTGGGGGAGAAGATCGGATCGCGGCCCAGCACGAGAAGGGCAAGCTCACTGCTCGGGAGAGGCTCGCTATTCTGCTCGATCCCGGGAGTTTTACCGAGATTGACATGTTCGTCCAGCATCAGACCCGGGATTTCGGTCTCGATACTCAGCGGGTGCCTGGCGACGGGGTGGTGACCGGGAGCGGAAGGATCGAGGGGCGCCTTGTCTTTGTCTTCAGTCAGGATTTTACCGTGTTCGGCGGATCCCTGTCGAAAACCCACGCAGAAAAGATCTGCAAAATCATGGACCTGGCCATGAAGGTGGGAGCGCCGGTGATCGGACTCAACGACAGCGGTGGGGCTCGTATTCAGGAAGGCGTGCTTTCCCTGGGTGGCTATGCCGACATCTTTCTGCGCAACACTCTGGCCTCGGGCGTGGTGCCTCAGATCAGCGCGATTCTGGGTCCCTGCGCGGGTGGAGCCGTGTACAGTCCCGCGATCACGGACTTTATTTTCATGACCCGGGGCACGAGCTACATGTTCGTGACGGGACCCAACGTGGTGAAGACCGTCACGCACGAGGATGTGACGAGTGAAGCCCTGGGCGGGGCCGACACCCATGCCGCGAAGAGTGGGGTGGCGCATTTCGTGCGCGACAACGAGGCGGTGGTGTTGCGGGACATCCGCACGCTCATGGGATTCCTTCCGGCCAACAATGCCGAGGATCCGCCCCGTCGGGAGAGCCGCGATGACCGGGATCGGCGGGACCCCCTTCTCGATACCGTGGTACCCGACAATTCCAACAAACCCTACGACATGCACGAGGTGATCCGCGCGCTGGTGGATGATGGCGAATTTTTTGAGGTACACGCGCAGTACGCCGAGAACATTCTCACGGGTTTTGCACGATTTGATGGACGTCCTGTGGGCATCGTGGCCAATCAGCCGATGGTGCTGGCCGGGGTTCTGGACATCGACGCCTCAGTGAAGGGCGCGCGATTTGTGCGCTTCTGCGATTGCTTCAACATTCCGCTGGTGGTTCTCGAAGACGTGCCCGGCTTTCTCCCCGGCACTGATCAGGAATGGCGTGGCATCATTCGGCACGGAGCCAAGCTTCTCTATGCGTTTGCCGAAGCCACCGTGCCCAAGATCACCATCATCACCCGCAAGGCCTATGGCGGGGCCTACGACGTGATGAACTCGAAGCATATCCGGGGCGATTTCAACCTCGCCTGGCCCACGGCCGAAATCGCAGTCATGGGTCCCCAGGGTGCAGTGGAAATCGTGTTCCGCAAGGAAATTGCTCAGGATCCCGATCCTGCGGCCGCCCTCGAGGCGAAGGTGCGGGAATATCGAGAGAAATTTGCGAACCCCTTCGTCGCGGCCGAGCGCGGCTATCTCGACGATGTCATTCTTCCCATGGATACACGTCCCCGCATCATCACCTGTCTCGAGATTCTCGAATCAAAGGTGGACAGCAATCCGCGAAAGAAGCATGGGAATATTCCGCTGTAAGAATTGGAGATTGGGAATTGGAAATGATCAGAATTTCCGATTCCCGATTTTTCAGGAAGGGGAGTACACTCTGAAGCCGTTTTCGTTGATCGTTCGTGATTCCAAATTCGGAAATCGAAAATCGTACATCGGAATTGGCCCGGCCACCGCGCGGGTTCATTTCCAATTCCCAAATTTTGACCGGCTTTCTCGGTTGTACTTTCTTTCGAAAGAAAGTACCAAAGAAACAAGTGCGACATAGGAAATCTTCTCGGAAAATCGTCACTCCGTTCGCTGCACATCCAAACTCGGTCCGACCTCCCGAAAAGAGTACGGTCGGTCGGACCTCAAACAGGTGGATGTGCGGGCGCTCACTCTCGCTCGATTTTCCGGAAGATTTCCAAGGTCGCACCGGCAAGGCTTTCCTCAGGAAAGGCTTCGAGGGAGTCTCTGCGCGGGAAAATCGGAAATCGGAAATCGGAAATCGGAATTTCTCACCTCACGTGTGCGAAATCATCCTTAGCTGGCTCACAATATCCTCGGCGACCTCGAGCGCTTTCTGGGCGCTGAGCCCGTCCACGATCGGGCGGGTGTCAGAAACCACGGCGTTGACGAAGAGCTGCAGTTCGTGGCGGAGAGGGTTGTGATCCTTCAGGAGAGGAGGGCGTTCGTAGACGATAGTGCGCTTTACCGTGCCCTGCTCGATCTGACCGAGAAGGAAGGTGGGAGTGACATTTTCCTCGTCGGCGTCCACCAGGCGAAAGACCTCCGAGGAGCCCTGGAGGAAATCGATGGAGATATAGGCGTTCTTCTGGAAGAGGCGCATCTTCCGCATCTTGTTCTGTGAAATGCGCGAGGCGGTGATATTGGCCACGCAGCCATTGTGGAACTGCAGGCGGGCATTGGCGATGTCGGCGGTCTCCGAAACCACGGCCAGTCCGCTGGCATCGATTTTGTCGATGTCGCTGCGCACCAGGGACAGGATGATGTCGATGTCGTGAATCATCAGATCCAGCACCACGGCCACATCCGTGCCCCGTGGATTGAACGGGGCCATGCGATGACTCTCCACGAACAGGGGATCGAGGTTGTAGCCATCGAGGGCCACGATGGCCGGATTGAACCGTTCGATGTGTCCCACCTGCACCCACACCCCTTTCGCGGCGGCCCGGGCGTTGAGATCCCGTGCTTGCTCCACTGTTTCGGTGATGGGCTTTTCGAGAAAGACGTGCTTGCCCGCCTCGATGGCCTGACAGGCTACGTCATAATGCATGGAGGTGGGGACAGCGATGGACACGGCGTCCACCTGTTCCAACAGTGCCTCGTAGCTGGGTGCCGCCTGCGCCTGATACTCGGCCGCGAGGGCCCCGGTTTTCTCTGCATCCACATCGTACAGGGACGAGAGCACGGCATTCTCGGCGGTGGACAGCATTTTCACGTGCAGGGAGCCGAGGTGGCCGAGTCCGGTCACGCCGATCCGAAGGGGAGAGGAAGCCATGATCGCTCCTGGAGTGAGGTTATTCGTCGGATCCGATGGAATGGGCGGCGCGGATGATGCCGCGGGGACTGTTCCGAATGAAGGTCATGATCGCCTCCACTTCCGGGGTCATCGGCAGGGTGGCGGTGATATGCTCCACGGCCTGGGTGACATTGCGACCACTGCGATACAGAAGGCGGTAGCACTCTTTGATAGATTCGATGGCCTCGGGGCTGAACCCGTTGCGCCGCAATCCGATGAGGTTGATGCCCGCGAACTGGGCGGGAAAATGCCCCGCACGTACGAAGGGAGGGATGTCCTTGTTCGTGCCCGTCGAGCCGCTCAGCATCACGAAGGGACCCACATGGCAGAACTGATGAATGGCCGTCAAGCCCCCGATGATGGCATTGTTGCCGATTTCGCAATGCCCGCCGAGCTGGGCGGCATTGGCCAAAATCACCCGGTCGCCGAGGATGCAATCGTGGGCCACATGGGAGTACGCCATTAGCAGGCAGTGACTGCCCACCACCACTTTCCACGAATAGGTGGTTCCGCGATTCACCGTGGCGTATTCACGGATCTCCGTGTGATCCCCGATGAAGCACTCGGTTTTTTCGTTCTTGTACTTGAGATCCTGGGGAGGGGTGGCGATCACCGCGCCATGATGGATGCGGCACTGGGCCCCGATGCGAGCTCCGTTATCGATGAGGCAATGGGAACCGATACTGGTGTCCTCGCCGATGACAACGTCCGCCTCGATCACCGCGAAGGGACCGACGGTGACGGAGTCCGCCAGGCGGGCCTCGGGATGGACATATGCGGTGGGATGAATGGTGGGCATGGTACTCGACCGTCTATGATTGTGCGTTGGATTTCTTGTCCAAAATAGCTGCCGTCATTTCGGCCTCGGCGGCGAGCTGTCCGTCGACGAAGGCGCGACCGCGCATCTGTACGATGTTGCGCTTCTGCCCGATCATCTCCACTTCCATGATGAGCTGGTCTCCAGGCACTACCTGGCGACGGAACTTGGCGTTGTTGATGGTGGTGAACAGGGCCAGCTTTTTCGTGGGATCCCCCACGCTGTTGAGAAGGAGAATTCCCCCGCATTGGGCCATGGCCTCAATGATGAGCACGCCTGGCATGACGGGCTGTCCCGGGAAATGTCCCTGAAAGAACTCCTCGTTGCTGGTCACATTCTTCAATCCCACGATCTTGGAATCGAGATCGAGGGAGAGCACCCGATCCACCAGCAGGAAGGGATAGCGGTGAGGAAGGATTTCGCGAATTGCGTTGACATCGAATACCACGCCTTCCTGCTTTTCCACCTGATACTTCTTGACGAGCTTCTTTTCGAGGTAGAGCTTGCGGATCATCTTCGCGAATTCCACGTTGCTCGCATGGCCCGGGCGGGCAGCCAGGATCTGGGCCTTGAGCGGCACGCCCACCAGCGACAGATCCCCGATCAGATCCAGCAGCTTGTGCCGGGCGGGCTCGTTGCGGAACCGCAGGGTGACGTCGTTAAGAAAGCCCTCTTCGTTGAGATGCACGCTCTCGTCGAGCTGAAGCTTCTTGGCGAGCTGGGTCATCTCGCTGGACTTCAGCTCTCGATCCACGATCACCACCGCGTTGTCGAGGGCTCCGCCCTTGATGAGTCCCGCGTCGTACAGAGCTTCCACTTCGGTAAGGAAGCAGAAGGTGCGGCAAGGCGCGAAGTCTTTGACAAACTCTTCGGCGAGACTGAAGAGTCCCGTGTGCTGGGATCCCAGTGCGGGATTCTTGTAATCCACCATCACGGTCAGCCGGAAGTCGTCGAGGGGGAGGGCGACGATGTCCACTTCCTGTTTCGGATTCGAATACTGAATGGTGCGATCGATCACCAGATAGTCTTTCGGCGTTTCCTGTTTGACGATGCCCGCCTTGAGCAGGGCCTCGACGAACATGGATGCCGATCCGTCTCCCACGGGAGGCTCGATACCGTCGATCTCGATGATGAGGTTATCGATCTCCAAACCCGCCACGGCCGCCAACACGTGTTCCACTGTGTACACCTTCGTGTCCCCGATGCCGAGGGTGGTACCACGGGACACGTCCACCACATAATCGACGAGGGCGGGAATCTCCGGCCGACCTCCGAGATCCGTGCGAATGAAACGGATCCCGTAATTGTCCGGTGCCGGCATGAAGGTGAGGGTGCACCGGGCACCGGTGTGGAGGCCGACTCCCGCGCAGGAGACCGGTTCCTTGATCGTACATTGGTGTATCAGCATGGGAATCTGTAAGTCATTGAAAAACAGCACATTCCCAAAAATACGATTACGAGGGCGAAAAGCAAGGAAGGGAGGGATCGACTGACTTCGTATCCCTCATCTCCGTCGTCACGCCGAATGGAAGGCGGCCTCGAGAGCGGCGATGTCGAGTTTCTTCATCGTCATCAGGGCCTGCATCATCCGGGCGGTTTGGGCGGGATTCCCTTCGCGCATCATCGTCAGAAACGCGGTGGGGACGATCTGCCAGGAGAGTCCGTACCGATCCTTGAGCCAGCCGCAGACCTGGGCCGCAGGATCTCCTCCCTCGGAGAGCAGGATCCAGTAGCGATCGATTTCCTCCTGAGAATCGCAGGGGATCATGAAGGATACGGCCTCGGTGAAGGGAATGCCGGGACTCCCGTTCAGTGCGGTGAAGCGCCGACCAAGGAGTTCGAATTCCACCAGCATCACCGCGCCCTCGGGTCCCATGGCGCCAGGGCCGAAGCGCTGAATGTCGACAATCCGTGAATCCGGAAAGACGGACACGTAGAACCGGGCGGCCTCTTCGGCTTCAGAAGAGAACCAGAGGCAGGGGGTGAGGGAGGAGAGAGAGGTCATGTCAGTTCCTGATCGATTAGAGGATGGGCAGTCCAGGTCTCAGGCAGGCCACAGGCTTTCAAGACCGCACACGCATAGGTCCATCCCACCGCGATGCTACCATTTTCGGCGCCACTCACCATTGCCTGGGACTTCTTCAGCTTACGGGCGAGTTGCACCTGCGTCAATCCCGCGCTTTCCCTGGCCTTTTTGAGGTCGGAGGCGATACTGATCCGGACTGCGTCACGTGCCGATGTTCGATGTCGAACGGCGGCATTCTTCGTACGCCGATTCCATTCCTCCATAGGAACGATCACGTATTCCTTCCCGTCGAGAATGAGTGTTTGGATGGAATCCATCATCACGCCTCGTATGCCTGTGAACGATGTTGAATACGAACAATGGTGATAACTCGATCCACACGAAAAATGAGTCGCCAATCCCCCATGCGGATGCGACCATGTCCGGCCAGCGATCCCGTCAGCCACTTTATTCCGGAAACGTCTGGCCAGTTCTCCAGGCGCTGGAGCACCGAATCGAGTCGGTATTTCATGACGAGGGGGAGACGGATCATGTCCTTGTGTGCCTCGGATGTGAATCGAATGTCCATATCGCAAGATACACTGATAACAGGATGATATCAATGAGATTCACCGGAGCTTCCGTTGGCGAGGAGCCGACAGTGAGCGTCCTCTCATCTTCCGTTCTTGCTCCTCCACTCGAAACGCCACGATCCGCGCGACGAGGTCGAGGGGGAGGGGCCGATCGAGGGGGAACTGCACAGCTCCCTTGGAAAAGCGCAGATCTCCGAATTCTCCGTGAAAGGCCGCGATGCCGCTGGCGGTGGGATAGAACCCGATGTGGCGGGCATGCGGCATGAAGTAGACCAGATTGCCATGCCAGGCAAAGCAGGGCATGCCATAGCTCAGCTTTTCCTCGGCCATCGGTGCGGCTACGCGAATGGTGTCGTAGAGCTGGGTAAGGAGTGGCTGGACCTCGGGGCGGCAGGAGGCGATGTAGGTGAGGATGGGGGAGGACATGGGAGGAGAGTAAAGAGGAAAGGGTGAAGAGGAAAGAGTTAGGTGCGAGTGGGAAGAGAGGTGAAGAGGCGGGCGAGGCCGGGATAGGGGACGAGGGGGATCACCTCGAAGTCGATGAGTCCGGCGCGGACGAGGGGAAGGGTGTTCAGAATCTCGCGGGCGGCCTCGCCGCTCTCGCATTCCAGAAAAAGGACAGCCTCGGGGCGATCTGCCCGGAAATGAATCTCGCGCAGGATGCCGCGCTGCTGGAGCTCGTACACGGCGCGGGCTTCGTCGGTCAGGTGAGGCGCGAAATCCGCGGACGTCGTATCGGGGTGCTCGTGTTCGAGGGCAAGGATTTTCATGGGGGAGGGGAGGGAGTGCCGATTCGTGTGAGCGATTTCGCGCGATGGGAGTCTGTTCTTCGAATGATACTGCGGTGACATCATTTCCACAATGGTGAGATGGAGCCGCTCCCCATCCCCTCCTTCCTCCCTTGTCCGGTCCTTGCCCAGTGCCTAGATTATGGGCCGTACCTGTTTGTTCCATCCGCTCCCGCGTTTCCGAGGCCTCCATGTCCGCCCCCGCACCCATTGATCTGCATCATCCTTCCCTGTACATCAACCGGGAACTGTCCTGGCTCGACTTCAACTGGCGCGTCATTCAGGAGGCCCAGGACGAGACGGTGCCCCTGCTCGAGCGGGTGAAGTTTCTGGCGATCGCCTCATCGAATCTCGACGAGTTCTTCATGATTCGCGTGGCCGGAGTGCGGCAGCAGATCGAGGCGGGAGTGGTGGATGAAAGTCCCGATGGCATGAGTCCGGAGGAGATTCTCGAAGCCATCCACGCTCGCACCGTACCTATGGTGCATGCCATGTCGGAGTGCTTCAACGGCACCCTGCGGCCTCTGCTCGAAGCCGAGGACATCTTCATCCACGATTTTAAAAAGCTGGATAAAGCTGCCACTGCCTGGTGCAATCGGTTTTTCCGCGATGAGGTGTTTCCCGTTCTCACCCCGCTCGCCATCGATCCCGGGCATCCCTTTCCCCATCTTCTGAACCGTTCGCTGAACCTTATGGTGGTGATCGACGACGATCGTCATCCCGTCGAACGGGTGGCCGTGATCCAGGTTCCCCCCATGATCAGGCGCCTCGTGCCGATTCCCACCTACAAAAAAGGCCATCACTACGCCCTGTTGGGGGAAATCATCGCGGCCAATGCCGACGCCCTCTTTCCCGGCCTCCGGGTCAAGGAATGGTATCCGTTCCGTATCACCCGCAATGCGGACCTGGACCTGGCTGAGGACGAGGCCTCCGACCTTCTCAAAACCATCGAGCAGGAGGTGCGCCGCCGCCGCTGGGGCGCCGTGGTGCGCATCGAGGTGGACCGCCGCATGCCAAAGCAGCTCCGCAATCGCCTCATGAAGGCCACCGACGTCAGCGACGAGGACCTCTATCAGGTACAGGGACCTCTGAACCTTGCTGACTTCCACTCCCTGACCGATCTCCGCATCCGCCGCCTCCACGACAAACCCTTCACCCCGGCTATCGTGGATTGCCTCCGCGACGCGGATTCCATCCTCGATGTGATCCGCACCCGGGATGTGTTCCTCCATCATCCCTACGACTCCTTCTCCTCCGTCGTTGAAATGATCGAGGAAGCGGCTGAGGACCCCATGGTGCTCGCTATCAAGATGACCCTCTATCGCACCACGGGAAACTCCCTTATCCTCAAGGCCCTCGCCCGAGCCGCCGAAAACGGAAAACAGGTGACGGCCTTCGTCGAACTGAAGGCTCGCTTCGATGAAGAAAACAATATCGTGTGGGCCAAGGCTCTCGAACGGGCGGGCGTGCACGTGGTGTATGGCATTATCGGCCTCAAGACCCACTGTAAAATCGCCATCGTGGTACGCAAGGAGAAAAAGGCCCTGCGCACCTATGTGCACCTCTCCAGCGGGAATTACAACGAGGCTACCGCGCGGGTGTACACGGACTTCGGCCTGATGACGGCCCGGCCCGAGGTGAGCACCGAAGCCACCGAGCTCTTTAACTTTCTGACGGGATACTCCCGTCAGCAGGAATGGGAGAACATCATCATCGCTCCCGTGTCCATGCGCGAAACCCTGCTGGACCTCATCACGCGCGAAAAACGCCTCCATACCACAGAGCGCCCGGGTCGCATCATTGCCAAGCTCAACGCCCTCGTCGATCCTCAGGTGATCCGTGCCCTCTACCGCGCCTCCCAGGCCGGGGTGCGCATTGATCTTCTCGTGCGGGGAATCTGTTGCCTCCGTCCCGGCATTCCCGGCGTGAGCGAGTCCATTACCGTACGCAGTATCGTGGGCCGCTTTCTCGAGCATAGTCGGGTCTTCGTCTTCGGCAACGACGGGGATCCCGACGTGTACATCTCCAGTGCCGACTGGATGCCCCGGAATCTGAATCGTCGCGTCGAGGCCATGCTCAAGGTGACCGATGCGAAGGCGAAGGAGACCCTCCTCGAATCCATTCTCCCAACCTGCCTGGCCGATACGCGCAAGTCGTCGGTGCTCGATTCCTCCGGATGCTATTCCCGCCCTGTCCCCAATGGACGCGGCGAAATAAACGCCCAAGAAGAATTCCTTCGACAGGCCGCGATTCGGAATCGCAAACGACGGGAGGAACCGGAGGAGGAGTGAGGAATTGGAGATTGGAACTAGGAAATTTTATGATTTCCGAATTCCGATTTGCGATTTGGCAGCGTGGAAGCTATGCTGACAATACACGGAAGGCTGGGACAATAACCAAGGATCAATCGCCGCGGCTTTCTTCGTGTCTGGCATCGCGGTTGCCAACGCGTGGGAACATCGTAAATCGGAAATCGCAAATCGGAAATAGCCCAGCCACTGCGTGGGACAATTGCGAATCTGCAATTCTTCCTATCGTGCGATCAAATTCAGCCCGAGAATAGCGGCGCCAGCCCAGGGAGCGTAGCGGTACAGCAAGTGGCGCTGGGATTTCAGCGAGTGGACCGCCCAAGCGGAAGAGGCACAGAGAACGTAAAGCCCGACAATGATGGCTGCGGCCTGGGGAAGGGTGAAGACCACGCCGAATATCCACTTCATGCCCGGAATCCAAGCGGACCCGTAGAGGATCACGACATGGAGGACGTAGATGAGGAGGGTGTGCTGACCCACGACAGGGATAATCGCCGGCATGCGGCGCACCCGCGAAACCGCGAGTCCGATCAGGGCCCAGAGGAGCATCACGACGCCAAGGCGGATGAACACGAAGAAGGGGTCGTAGGCCGCCAGTCCCCCGCTGTACTTGTCGTAGCTCAGCGCGATGGCGGAAAAGGAAATCACGATGAAACTCCCGCCAAGCACAGTGAACCAGCGCTTGAGGGCAACGGTTTTCTTCTGCCGAACGCGGAGGACATAAAAGGCTCCGGCCGCCGCTCCGGCATACAGATAAGCGGCAAAGGGAAAGAGTGAGAAGTAGGAGCCTGTTTCGAGGGAAAGGAATCCCGCCATGTACTCAGGAACGAACCCCTGCCAGGGCACCTGATGCATGAGGGGCGACAGGAAAATCACGCCGAGGGCCATGGCCAATGCTCCGCGGAACACCCCTTCCACACTCCGCGACAGGACGAAGAGCAGAAGAAGGCCCACCAGGGCCACCGCCATCAGGCGCAGCACATCCACATGAAAGAAATTCACCCATTGCTCACGGGTGGCCAGTGGGAGTTCCCGGATTGACGGCGCCGGAAAATGCATGAGCATCCCGATCAAAAACAGAGTGCCGATCCACCGGATGCGACGAATGATGAGATCCGTCGGCATGGGGCCGTCCTGCATCTTCCGTGTGTTCGCAATCACATAGGCAAATCCCGATCCGAACAAAAAGATGGGAGCGGTCAACCCGCGGAAAAAGAGCCAGATCTGGTAGAACACCGGATGGGCGCTTAAGGTGGAGGCCGGGACGAGGGCGTCGAGCGTATGTCCCTGAATCATCATCAGGACCGCAAAGGCCCGCATGACATCGAGGAGAAGAAAGCGCTGCTGCGCGTGAGGAGTGGACAAGGCGTTGAAGGATTGTGGCGAATGCACAAAAAATCATACTAAAATACGTGAACGTTTCGAGAAGGTCAATCGGATTTTCGAGATCCGCATTTCCGCCCATGGAGAAAACCGCAAGCGACCGCAAACCGCTCGGATCCGGAACTCGGGGGAATCTTCCCTTTCCCTCTCCTGTTGTCACGACATCGCCCATTCCGCCACGCATCACACGAGTGCCATCGGCTCAATACGGATGGCAACTCACCTTGGAAAGGATACAGTGTGCATTTCGCCAGTGAACAGGACAGACAAAATGCCCGCACCGCCCACCGGGTCGCCGATCTGGAGCAGAATCTCGACACCGTTCCTTCATGGGACGATCTCATCGATCGCCTGGATCCGACTCGGGCCGCTCTGATCATGTATCCCGACACAGGCGAACGACGGTGCAGATCCGGTGCGGAGTTGCAAGAGACGGTAATTCGAGTCCGCGCCTTTCTCGCGGCCCGCGGCATGGGTCCGGGTGATCGCCTGTGCATTCTCTCCCCGAATCATGACGCGGTGGTGGCCCTGATTCTGGGAGCCTGGACCCAGGGCGTCTCCGTCGTGCCGCTGAATGCGGGGGAGGACGACGACCGGCTTCAGTACATCCTGGACAACGCCGAGCCCCGTGCTCTCTTCGTCCATGCGCGGTATGCCGATCGCGCCCACCTCCTGTGCCAAACCAGCACCCAGGATGGCGGAGCCAGCACTCAGGATGGGGAAGAGAGGTCCCTGCCCGTGTTCACGATTGCGTCGGACCAGGATCCCACCATTCTCGCGACGCTGGTATCATCAGCAACCGGTTTCTCTCCCGTTCTCGGCGCGCCGGATCACGAGGCCCTGGTGGTGTATACCAGTGGCACGACGGGACATCCCAAGGGCGTGGTTCTTTCGCAGCACCAACTCTTCACCGATGCACGGGCCATCGCAGAGGCCCATGGGATGCATGCCGGCGATCCCATGCTCTGCGTTCTTCCCCTGCATCATGTGAACGGCATCGTGGTGACCCTTGTAACGCCCCTTGTCTATGGGGGAACGGTGGTATTGATGGAACGATTTCATTCCGATCGGTTCTTTTCCGTCATCGCCGCCGAAGGCGTAGTGGCTGCCTCCGTGGTTCCCACCCTTCTGCAATTTCTTCTCCATGCCGATCCCGCGATCCGATCCATTTCGCGTCCCAGCCTGCGTCATGTCATTTGTGGCGCGGGTCCGCTGACCTGCGAGCTCGCCGGGGCCTTCGAAGACGCGTTTGGCATCCCCATTCTCCATGGCTACGGACTGAGCGAAACCACCTGCTATTCCTGTTTTCTGCCCAGGGATCTCGATCCCGCATCGAGGCGCCACTGGTTGGTGGAAGCGGGCTTCCCGTCCATCGGAACTCCGTTGCCCTGCAACGACATGGGGATCATGAACGAGGAGGGGACTCTCCTGTCGCCTGGCACCCGCGGGGAGATCGTCATTCGAGGCTGGAATGTGATGGATCACTACCATCGCAATCCCGAGGCCAATGCGGTGGCCTTTCGGCATGGATGGTTTCACAGCGGGGATGAAGGATATTTCGAAATGGATGAGAAGGGACGGCCAATGTTCTTTATCACGGGTCGGCTCAAGGAATTGATCATTCGTGGCGGGGTCAACCTGGCTCCTCTGGAGATCGATGAAGTCCTGGCCTCCTGTCCTGGCGTCAAGGCCGGTATCGCGGTGGGCTTCGATAATGACTGGTATGGAGAGGAAGTGGGGGCCGTGGTAATACCCGCACACGATGCTCTGACACCGGAGCAGGTGCGGGACTGGTGTGCTTTCCGGCTGCCCTTTATGAAAACTCCCAAGGTGGTGCTCTTCGTCGAGACCCTGCCTGTCACCAGTACGGGGAAGTATCAGCGTATCAAGGCGCGGCCTCTGTTCGCGGCGTGGAAGACAGTACAGTTTTCGCGGCCCCATACGACAACCGCGGATCCGAAGGGCGGATCCGCGGTGTAACGAGAAAGGACCGAAAACGCTACCGACGACAGAGGGATGTCGGGCTTAGAACCACTGTCCGTTGCGTTTGAGAACGTCGTGGCTGATCACCAGCTTCTGAATTTCGTTGGTGCCTTCGAAGATGCGATTGATACGGGAATCCCGGTAGAAGCGCTCGATGGGCAGTTCGCGGGAATACCCCATGCCCCCGTGAATCTGAACGGCCAGGTCTACAACCTTGTCCGCAGATTCGCTGCAGAAGAGCTTGATGGCCGCCGCCTGGGTGGAGATTTTCTTTCCGGCGTCATAGTCCGCCGCGGCCCGATAGATCATGCTTTCCATGGCGAAGGTCAGCATGTACATCTCGGCGAGCATGAACTGGACAGCTTCGAAATTGGCGATGGGGCTGTCGAACTGCTTGCGCTCCTTGGCGTAGCGGGCAGAGAGTTCAAGCGCCTCCTTGGAATACCCGAGACAGCAGGCGCCCAGACCGAGGCGTCCGCAATCGAGGGTCTTCATGGCCACCAAAAAGCCCCGGCCTTCCTGACCGATCATGTTTTCGGCAGGGACCCGCACATTGTTGAAGGTGATGGCGTTGGTGCTGGAACCGCGGATGCCCATTTTCTTTTCGGGGGGACCCGCATGGTACCCTTCCCATCCCGTCTCAACCACGAAGGCAGTGATACCGCGTTCGGTGCGGGCAAATACCGACACGATATCGGCGATGCCGCCGTTCGTGATCCAGAGTTTTTCTCCATTGAGAATGTAATGATCCCCGTCCTTGACGGCGCGGGTGCGCACATTGAAGGAATCCGATCCCGCTGTGGCTTCCGTAAGTCCGAAGGCCCCTAATTTCTCGCCCTTCGCCAGGGGCACGAGGTATTTCTGCTTGAGTTCTTCGGAACCGCCGATGTAGATCGCGTTGGATCCGATGGACATATGGGCGCCGATGAGGGTGGCGGTGCTCAAACAACCACGCGCCATCTCTTCCTGGGCGATGCAATACCCGACTTCGCCAAAACCGCCCCCTCCGTATTCTTCCGGAAAGACGGTACCGAGCAGGCCGAGTTCTCCGATCTTCGAGATCAGTTCCTTGGGGATCTTCTCGTTTTCATCGATTTCCCGAGCGATGGGCTTGACTTCGGCGTTGACGAAGTCCCGCACCATTTCCCGCAACATGTTTTGTTCGTCGGTGAATGCGAAGGGTTGCATAAGCATCATGAAGTGTATAGTGAAACAGCCAGGGATTCCTCTGGGAACAGGGAAGGGTACGGTGGAAAGGGAAAGGTGCGGAAACGAGTTAGGAGACGTCGGTCGGATCCCAGGAACTTCCGCCGAGCAGGGTGAGGTCGGCGAATTGGAACGGATTGATCTGTCCCACATAGCTGATCTTGCTCTCGCCGCCGTCCACGCCGATTGTGTTGCCGTTAATGAACTCGGTGCCCGGTTGGAGCAGGGCCACCACGGCATGGGCCACATCCTCGGGCACGGTCACCCGGCCAAGAGGATTCTTCTTCTGCGAGGCATAGAGCATGTTGCGTGCGCCAGGGATCTTGCTGAGCGCCGGCGTGGCGGTGACACCCGCGAGGATGGCGTTGACGAGAATGCCACGGGGCCCCAGCTCGATGGTGAGCTGTCGTACATAGGATTCGAGCGCGCATTTCGCGGCGGATACGGCCCCATAGTACGGGAGGTTGAGACGCCCCCCATCGCTGGTCATCGCGAAGATCCGAGTGCCGCGACCAAGGAGATTGCGCCGCACGCAGTCCTGGGTCCAGAACACGAGGCTGTTGGCCATCACATCCATCGTCATCTCGATCTGGGACCGGGTGATCATGTCCTCGTCACTGCGGCCGACCAGGGGACGCAGGGTGCCGAAGGCGAGGGAGTGAAAGAGCACGCGAATTTCGGCCTTGCCCTCGCGATGATGGCGTTCGACGAAGGTATCCAACACCTCGTGACGACGGGTGTCGTCGGCAGCATTGACATTGAAGAACAACGCCTTTTGTCCCGTCTTTTCGATATCGGCAATGAGGCGTTGCACCGCGGGCATGCCTGCGGAACGGTCGAGATGGACCCCGAGAATGTGAAAGCCCTGCCGGGCCAGTTCCCGGGCCACGGCCGCTCCGAATCCTGAGGAGGCGCCCAGGATGAGGGCCCATTGATTTCCGTCTCGTTTTCCAGTCATAGAATTTCTTTCTCGTTAAGAATCATCACAAACCTGAAAGATAAAGAAATTTTGGGAGAGTAAAGAGTGAAGGGTGAAGAGGGAAGGGTGAAGGGTGAAGGGCGCTACGAAGTCCGGGGGGATTTTTTTACTTTCGTCGTCATGAACGAACCGCGCATTCCTATCCGCGACGATTGTCGACACTTCAATGGATACAAACCCTGTTTCCCGGGCTATGTGTGTCGGGAGGACTGTCCCGCCTTTTCGGCGATGGGGATGCGGATCCTGATCGTGAATCTGGATGCGATGGGGGATGTGCTGATGACGACGGCCCAGCTTCGGGCGATCCGGGAGCAGTGGCCGGAGTGTTTCCTCACCTGGATCACACGGAGCAATGCCGTGGGGCTGCTTCGTCACAACGCCTGGATCGATCGCGTGGTGGAATGGGACGAGGTGACGCGCATGGTGCTTTCGCGTCAGCGCTTCGACCTCGTGCTGAATGCCGACAAGGCTGCCGACGCCTGCGCCTTCGTGGCGGGGTTGAACGCGGCCGAGGTGCGGGGCTTTACCCTGTCGGAGAATGGCCATGTGCTCCCCGCCAATGAGGAGGCCTGGTACAATTTCGCGCTCGGGCTCGACGACCATCTGAAGTTTCGCGTCAACACCCGCACGGGGCAGGAGATCCTGGCCGAAACCTGGAAGCTCCCCTGGCGGAGGGATCCCTACATTCTCGCTCTGAGCGGCGAAGAACAACGGTGGTGTGAAGACCGGCGCGAGGAATGGGGCCTGCGAGGCAAACCGGTAGTCGGGCTGAACACCGGCTGTTCCCTTCTCTTTCCCAATAAAAAACTGACCGTGGAGCAGCAGGCGCTTCTGGCCCGCTTGCTGGCACAGGATGATGGGATCGTGATCCTCCTGCTGGGAGGACGGGAGGATACCGAACGCATGGAAGAGATTGCGACCCTGGCCGCCCTGCCTGCCGATCGACTTCGGATCACCCCTTCGAACGAGGGACTGAGGCGGGGCATCTGTTACGAACAGCTCGCCGATGTTGTCGTGTCGGGAGACAGCTTCGGCATGCATCTGGCCATCGCGCTCGGCAAACATGTCGTGGCCTGGTACGGAGTCAGTTGCTGGGAGGAGATCGATCTCTACGACAAGGGATCGAAGATCATCCCCGCCGGGCTGGACTGTGCCCCCTGCTGGAAAAAAAGTTGCCCCCACAATTTGGAATGCATGACCCGCATCGACATCGAGGAGGTGGCCGCGCGGGTGCGCGCCGCCCTCGCGGATCGAGGTCATCGACAAGGAGAACACGAATGACACGTCTGGCCTGGATCATCCTTCCCCTGGTGTGTGTGATGGCGGGATGCGGATCGAAACCCAGTCCCGTAGGCGATTGGAAGAATCGGGACGGAAACCTGCTGACGCTCACCGAGGGAGCCTCGGCCTATCTCGGGCAGGAAGGGTACGACACTCGAGACACCGGCACCTATGTGCGAGAGGGAGAGACGATCACCATTCGCACCCGGCCCATCGAACAGAACGGGCAGTCCTTTTACAATGTGTACATCCTCCGCCAGGATGGAGACTCCCTCGCCCTGCGCTCGATCACTCTCGTGCGGGGATCCGACACGATGCGCACCACCGCCGAGGAACTCGCCCGCCGCATGGGGCGGAGTCCCTCCGCGATGGTCTTCCATCGCCAGCAGAGCGGGAGCGGGTCATGAGCGTGCGCATCGCTCCTTCCCTTTTGTCCTGTGATTTCGCTCGCCTGGGCGAAGAGATTCGCGCGGTGGAGGAGGCCGGGGCAGACTGGATTCATGTGGATGTGATGGACGGACATTTCGTGCCGAACCTCACCATTGGCCCTCCCGTCGTGCAGGCCATCGGCCGGGTGGCCACCCGCCCCCTCGATGTGCATCTGATGATCACCGACCCCGATCGATGGATCGAGGCCTACGCCGAAGCGGGCGCCGCGATTCTGACCGTGCATCAGGAGGCCTGTCCCCATCTGCATCGCACGCTGGGACGCATCCGTGAACGCGGACTGCTCGCCGGGGTCAGCATCAATCCCGGAACACCGCTCGCCACCCTCGACGCCCTGTGGGGTGATTTCGATCTCGTTCTGATCATGACGGTGAATCCCGGGTTCGGAGGTCAGCGCTTTCTCGAGAAAGGCCTCGTCAAGGTGGCCGAGGCGCGTCGACATGCCGAAGACTCCGGCCTTCCCGTACACATCGAAGTGGATGGAGGGGTATCCCCCGATACCGCGCCTCGCCTGGTAGAGGCTGGCGCCGATGTGCTGGTGTGTGGCTCGGCCCTGTTTTCTTCTCCCGATTACGCGAAGACGATGAACGCGCTTCGTGCGAAGGGTCCTCGCTGACACGAAGGGTCACGTTGATCCGAAGGGTCACGTTGATCCGAAGGGACTGCATTGACGCGAAGGGCGTGATCCCGTATCTTGAACCGTTTCCAATGCGGAGGGTTGACATGAACGTACGAAATCGAATTTCGATCCTGCTCTTCTGTGTCCTGACGGGGACAGCTCCTCTTTTCGCTCAATGGACGGGGCATCCTCATCTTCAGATCTACTCGGGATACGAACCCTTCTCCATGGATGCCAAGAAGGTGAGGCATGTGACCGGCGGAGAGCTGGATTACAGTCCGATCAAAAGCGTCCTCGAGCTCTCGCAGAAAGAAGTGACCCACGCCGTGCCCATCGGTGTACGCATCGGAGCGGCGATCTTCGACGAAGAAGTGCCCGTGCGGTTCAACACCGATCTCTACGGATCCATCCATCTGTTCGCCCCGACCTTTTATTCCGCTCGCTTCGGATTCTCGATCGAACCGGAATGGAAGAAGAAGGGTAGGTGGTGGCACCCTTTCTTGGCCTGGGGGTCGAAGGGCACATCATCTGGGGGGACGCGGGGGAAGTGGGATCGGATAATCCGAACGACCTGAATCTTCTGGCTCCCGACGGGCACAGCTATCCAAGTGGCTCGGATTTCAACCTCACCTCCAATGTGTTGTTCGGTTTGCAGGGCTATATCGGACTGCGTTTCTATACCGGCGTGCACAACAACATCTTCGTGATGGCGGGCTATCAGATCGCGGCCAATCCTGAAACCTGGACCTACCGCATCGTCGACGCCAACGCCAGCGACGTCAGTTACGAAATTCCCCGTCGCTACATCGACGCCCATCCCGAGCTCAAACCCAATACCGTCAAGCAGGACGGTCCGTTCATTCGTCTCGGCTACAGTTTCACACCCTGACAGGAGCACGGTTCATGGGGAGCACCGCAGGCCCGCGAGGTCGCCGTTCTTCCGTGTCCGAGGAAGCCGTGGTGCATGCCTGGCTGGCTCGGATCGCCTCTCGTCCCGACCTGACCACCAGGGAAGGAGAGCGGGTGACCATTCTCGACGCGGGACGAAGGAATCCTCACGACGGTCCCGACTTTCTCGACGCGGTGGTGCAGATCGCGGGGCGAGAGCAGCGGGGCGCGGTGGAGATTCATACACGGAGTGCCGACTGGGAGCGACACGGACATCGGCATTCTTCGCGCTATCGTCAGGTGGTACTTCATGTGGCGATGCGGGACGATGGTGGAAGGGATCTTCCTCCGACCGTGATTCTGGGTCCTCGGGAAGGGAGTCGGGCCTGGCAGGAACCCTCCCGCCTTGGTCCCCCCTGCGGATCTCTCGTCGATGATTGTCCCCCCGCGCTCTTCGAACCTGCCCTCGTCCTGGCCGCCTGCGAACGTCTCTCGGTTCATTGCGAACGTCTGCGTGCCCTGACTTCTGGCCTTCCTCCCTTGCGGGCGCGCCATCGTCTCTTCCACGGCCTGCTGCGGGCGCTGGGATACGGAGGGAATCAGGCCTTGTGGGAAGCCCTGGCCCGGGCTCTGCCTTTTTCCGACTGGATGGTTCTGGCCGATCGAACCCCGGCCGAGCGTGAGGCCCGCATCCGTGGCCTCCTTGAGGAGAGAGCGGACCTGCGTCACTCCAAAGGCATTCGACCGGGCAATCGTCCCGATGCCCGTCTCATCTGGCTGGTGGACATGCTTCCTCGTCTCGTGACCGCCGAAGGAGAGGAGTCCATTCGGCGCGCCGTGCTGGTGGGCACCGCGGAAGGTTACGCCACCACCCTCGGGCAGGCGCTTCTCGGGGCCGATCGTATCCGCGAAATGCTCCACACCGTCGTGGCACCCTGGGCTCTGGTGACCGGCGCGGAGGAAGGCCACCCCGCCCTGCTCCGCGCGGGACTCCGCATCTTCTTCGCCTCCGATCAGACGCCGACCTACGCCACACTCCGCATGTGGCCCACGACATCCTGCGGGGGCGGAGCATGGGTGACCCAGGCCCTTCTGCATTGGAAGCGAGAGTATTGCGAGAAGGGAGGCTGCGAAACGTGTGTGGTGGGGAGGTTCAGGAATGAATGATACGGAATTGGAGATTGGAAGCTCTCCATCCTGTTCACGGTATTCAACATTGTTTTTGAGCGGGAGACGGGACTCGAACCCGCAACTTCAACCTTGGGAAGGTTGCACTCTACCATTGAGTTACACCCGCAGGGCATACAAACATAGGAGATTCGGGCATCGAGCGCAAGAGGGGTTCGGCCTCACTGCCAGGTGAGTTGACGTCGAAAGCGCCAGACCGCGGCAGAAAGCACCACGAGACCGAGGGAGGCCAGGGAGATGGTTTCGGTCCACAGGGCCTGGAGGGGTGCAGCCTTGAGGTAGATTTCACGGACGATGGCGATGTAGTAGCGCAGGGGATTGATGGCGGAGATCCACTGGATGCTTTCGGGCATATTGGCGATGGGGATGAAGAAGCCCGACAGGAGGATCATGAAGATCATGAGGAACCAGGCAAGGAAGACGGCCTGCTGCTGAGTATCGGCGAAGGTGGAGACGAGAATGCCGATGCCCAGGGTGGTGAGGATGAAGAGAAGGGATTCGGCAAGGAGCAGAGGGAGGCTTCCCGCGATGGAGATCCCGAAGAGCAGGCGCACGAAGACGATGGAGAGCAGGATCTCGATGAAGCCCAGCACCGCGAAGGGCAGCACCTTGCCGAGGATGAGCTGAGAACCATGAAGGGGAGCCACCATCACCTGTTCAAGGGTGCCGAGTTCCTTCTCCCGCACGAGTCCCATGCTCGTCAGAAAGGTGGTGATGATGGTGAGGATGAGGGCGATGATGCCGGGCACGGTGTAGAGTCGGCTTTCGAGTTGGGGATTGTACCAGAAGCGAGGTTCCACGGTGACCAGATGCGCGTTCTTCAGAGCCCGGGCGAGACGGGGATCCTTGGAGACGAGGCGAAGTTGTAGGTCCTGGATGATGTCGGTCACGTAACCGAGGGCGATGCCCGCGGTGTTTCCATCGAGTCCGTCGATCTGCACCTGCACGGCGGGCTGCCGCTGCAGGGCCAGGTCACGCTGGTAGCCCGAGGGAATCACCAGGGCCACCGTGACGGTGCCGCGATCCATGAGGGCAGGAAGCGCGCGGGGATCGTCGAGGATGCGTTCCACCGAAAAGCTGTGCGATCGGGCGAAGCGATCGATCACCACGCGACTCTCGGGGGTGCGATCCAGATCCACGATGGCCAGGGTGAGATCGCGGACATCGGTGGTGACGGCATGTCCGAGGAGGATCAGCTGCACGAGGGGAAGAACGAAGAGGATGGCCCGCATCGAGGGATCGCGGAGGATCTGGCGGAACTCTTTCTGCATGAGATACAGGATACGGGACACGTCAGACCTCGAGGTTCGTGCGAAATCGTTTCGTGGCGACGGCCATCATCACCGCGCCCAGTCCTAGTAAGGGCAGGGCCTGAGGCCAGAGCTCGGCCACGCCCACCCCTTTGAGCATGATGCCTCGGATGATGACCAGGTAATAGGATGCCGGCACGATGCGGGATATTCCCTGCAACACGAGCGGCATGCTCGCGACCCGAAAGATGAACCCCGAGAGCATGATGGTGGGAAGCACCGTGGCCATCAGCGTGGCGAACATCGCGATCTGCTGCGTGCGGGCCACGGTGGAGATCATCAGTCCGAAGGACAGGGCCGTGAAGATATACACCAGGGAGAGCAGGGTGGCGGTGAGCAGGGAACCCCGGAAGGGCACATCGAAAAGAAGTCGGGCGCTGATGACGATGACGCTGGCGTTGAT
>CAYQST010000007.1:0-132612 GCA_964420295.1 uncultured Chromatiales bacterium
TTCCGGCCTCGGCGGCCACGCCCCGCGCTGCGGAGGTCACCCGCTATCCGGGAGGCTGTCGGTCGGCCTTCGCCTGGCGGGGAGACATGGATCACTACTGTCGGCCTACCTTCCAGTCCATCGACGGTCTGACCCAGACCCTCGGACTGGCGGCGCGCTACAAGTTTCCTCAAACCATGTTCACCTCGAGCCGACTGGTGGTGGATGAGGAATCGGCGCGGCAGTTTTACGAAAAGCTCGGCGTGGAGAGGGGACAGGAAGAGGTGGACACCTTCGTGGACTGGTTTCGAACCAATGTCACGCTGCGCCATGCCCTTGCCTACCCCTTCGACGTTTCCACGCCCTACGCCATGGAACTTGGCAACCACGGCCACCTGCATTTCGGCACCGACGCGGCCGCCTCGCCCGAGAATGGTTGGACCTTCGCAGCCCAGATGGGTGCCGGCGAGTATGCCTGGGTGAGTCCGGGCGCGGATTCCTTTACCGAACAGCGCGACAACGCCATCGAGTGCGGGCGGCAATTCCAGAAGCATTTCGGCTTCACGCCGAAGAGCTGGGCCATGCCCGACAGCACGAACGACGCCTTCACGCCGCGCGCGATGGAGGCCGCGGGCTGTGAGGTGCTGTCGGATTCCGACATCAGCCACAAGCATAACGTGCTCTTTCAACCCCCACCGCATCATCCCGAGAACTGCGGATCGGTGGAGCTCACCAAGCGCTATCCCGGAGATCCCGAGACGGTGTATCAGGTGGACATGATTCGCTATTGGATGCACCGGGCACATCGGAAGTCCATCCCCGTGATCTTCATGTGCCATCAGCACATGAGACAGTATCTCGGACACGGATGCACCCGCTTCACCGAAGCCGTCCTTCGATCCGCGCTCACCGAGTTTCAGGGCGATCTGCATGTGAACACGGTGTACGGAATCGGCAAGTACTGGAAGGAAGTACTCAGTCCTACCCATCGCACCCTCGAGGTCGAGGTGAAGGAAGGATCCGTGGTTCTGACCAATCGCGGGGAGTATCCGCTTGCTCAGGTACCGGTGGATATCACCTATGCGAGCGGCGCCCAGTCCACCACCTTGGTCGATATCGATCCCGGCGCCACGATCACGCTTCGTTCCTGAGTCTCCATCCTCGTCGCCGCTTCGGACATGCCCGTCACTCTTCGCGATTACCCCTTCTCTGATCTGGGACCCCTGCTCGATCTGGTGCGCACCTGCTATCCCGACACGGCGGAACCCGAGGAATGGTGGGAATGGAGGCATCGCGGCAGAGTCGACGCGCCGACCCGCTTCATCGTGGCGATGGACGGGGATCGGGTTGTGGGCATGAGGCCCGTTTCGCTCTTTCCGATGCGCTGGCGGAATCAGCCGCTGACCGCCGCCATGCTCACTGCAGTGATGGTGCATCCCGCGTATCGGGGCCAGGGACTCTTTCGCGACCTCGTGGCGCGGGGCCTCGAAGCCTCCTGGGAATCGGGCGCCACCCTGGCCTTCACCATGCCCAACGAGCGATCCTATCCCCTGTTTCTGCGCGATGGATGGATCGATCCCGGTCCCCGACCCTTCTTCGTCCGTCCTCTCCACGCGGGTGCGCTGCTGAGGACCCGGGGCAGGGCGGTGCGATGGACGAGCGGTCTGGTGGATGGCGCCCTTCGCGTTCTTCGTCCGCTTCCCCGCACGGATCATGAAATCACGGCGCTGGACCGGTTCGGCGCACCAGCCGACACGCTCGACCGGCAGGTGATGTTGGACAATCCCCTTCTGGCGGTGGAGCGCAGCGCGGCCCTGCTCAACTGGCGTTTCGTGGACACGCAGTACTTCCGATACGAACGATGGGAGCTCGCCACCGACGAGGGCTGGGCAGGATATGTCGTCCTTCGCGAGGACCGGCGGGATGGAGTCCACATCGGGTGGCTCGTCGATCTTCATGGGCGGGACCCCCGGCAGAGACAGCGCCTGATCGACGCGGCTCTGGTCCGTGCCCACGCGCAGGGTTTGCACGTGGCCGCCGCAGTGATGACCGATCCCGCGCAGGGCGAAGATCTGCGACGCTGCGGCTTCTTTCGCGTCCCTCCCCGTTTCTCTCCCCGTCCCTTCCGGCTCGTGTGGATGCCCGCACCGGGTATGGAAGATCACCTGGCCCCTCTCCGTCACATTTCCGCTTGGCGCCTGACTCTCGCGGATTTCGACGGGATTTGATCACGAACACGAAAGGCCCCCGTGCGCTCTCTTGTCATTTCCGCCGACGTCGATTGGATCCCCGGTTCCGAAACCGGGGTGGACGGACTTCTGGATCTCTGTGCCCGAAAAGGGATCGCGGGGTCCTTTTTCTTCACCGGAGGCTTCGCGCGGGATTATCCCGAGCGGGTGCGTGCCGTGCGGGATGCCGGGCACGACATCGGCACTCACGGATGGGAGCATGGTCTCGATCCGGCGGAGGATTATCGCCTGAGAAGCCGCGACGATCAACGGGAGTGGATTCGGCGCTTTACCGACATGGTGGAGCAGGCCGCAGGCCTGCGACCCCGGATGTTTCGGGCCCCGAACCTGTCCGTATCCGAAACGGCTCTGGCGCTTCTCGACGAGGAAGGGTACGAAATCGACAGTTCGGTGCCGGCCCTGCGCTACGACATGGGGGTGGGGGCCGTGAGCTACACGAAGTATTTTCGGGCTCCGGTACGGCCTTACCATCCCGATCCCGACCACCTCGGAAGGGTGGGCGTGCATCGCATGGTGGAGGTGCCGCCTTCTGCCTTCATCATTCCGATCAACATGAGCGCCCTGCGGCGGCTCGGGCTGGGGGCCGTTCTCTGGGCCGTTCGTCTGCTTTCCCTTCGTTCTCCCCTGGTTGTTTTTTACCTGCATCCGGCCGAGTTTTGTGATGCGTCATCCTTGACGGTGCATCCGGACGAACCGCCCAGTTCCATGCAAAGCATCGGACCCGGCAATTTCACGCTTCTGGAACGATTCATCGATTCCGTTGTTGACATGGGGTACACCCCCCAATCTCTGAGCGCCGTGGTTGAGCGTCATCGTCTCGACGGTCGCATCCGGGGTGCCCATCGCACCTGATCCCATCACACCTTCTTCATCATTCCCACCTCCATGGCCGATTTTAGCATCATTTCCGAAACCCCCGGACTGGGCGCCTCGCCCGACCAGCTCGCGCAATTGTACAACCGGTATCACTTCATCGCGCAGCGGGCGGCGGGCAAGGACGTGCTGGAGGTGGCCTGCGGCGCCGGCTTCGGCCTGGGCTATCTGGCCCGGGTGGCGCGCAGTGTGCGCGGAGGGGATTACGACGACACAATGGTGCGTATCGCGAGGGAGCATTACGGGGACCGCATCGCGGTGGATAAAATGGATGCCCAGATCCTTCCCTTTCCTGAGAACTCCTTCGACATCGTCGCCATTCTTGAGGCCCTGTACTATGTGCCCGATGCCGAGCGCTTTTTTGCCGAGGCGGCGCGCGTGCTGCGTCCCGGCGGGGAGCTGATTGTCATCACCGCCAATCGGGAATGGAAGCTGTTCAATCCCAGTCCCTTCAGTTCCCACTATCACACCGCCTCGGAGTTCTTTTCCACCCTTCCCGCCCATGGCTTTTCGGTGGAGGTGTTCAAGACCTGGCACGACGATCGAGCCGGATTCAAGGCCTCCCTGTTCGCCTTCATCCGCCGGATCGCGGTGTCCTGGAACCTCATCCCCAAGAACAAATGGGGGAAGGAAAAGATCAAGAAGTTGCTCTATGGAACGCTCACTCCTCTTCCTGCGGAGGTGAGCGACGACATGGCTCCTCTCCATCCCCTCTATCCCGTGACACCGGGAGAGATCGTGAGCGACTACACCATTCTCTACGTCGTTGCCACCAAGCGCCCCTGAGCCCCCGCACCCACGCCATGATCAAACGACTCTTCGATTTCTTCGTCTCCGGTATTGCCCTCGTTGTGCTGTCGCCCTTTTTTCTGGCCATGGCCATCGCCATTCGGCTGGATTCCAAGGGTCCCGTGTTTTATCGCGGCGTGCGCGTGGGGCTGCGTGGAAAGCCCTTTCGCATTTTCAAGTTTCGCAGTATGGTGGTGGATGCCGAATCGCTCGGTGCCTCCAGTACGAACGCCCGGGATCCCCGGGTCACCCGCATGGGGCATGTGATTCGTAAATTCAAGCTCGACGAGTTTTCCCAGCTCATCAATGTGTTTTTGGGGGATATGAGCTTCGTGGGACCTCGCCCCGAGGTGCAGAAATTCGTGGATCTCTATACCGAGGAAGAGCAGGCCATCCTCACCGTGCGGCCTGGCATCACCGACTGGGCCAGCATCAAATTTCACAACGAGGGTGAGATCATCGAGGCCTCGGGAATCGCCGATGCCGATGAGGCCTATGCCATCCTGATCCGACCCGAAAAATTGCGGTTGCAGTTGAAGTACGTCCGCGAACGGACCTTCTGGCTGGACCTCTCCCTGATCTTTCAGACCATCGCGAAAATCATCAGAAGGAAGTGAGCATGCCCACCTATCGCCCGGCCTTCCTGAAGGGGCTCTACACCACGATGCAGCGCATCCGACAGTGTGAGGAGAGCTTCGTCGATCCCATCAATTCCCGGGAGGTTCTCTGTCCCGTCCATATGTCCTGCGGCCACGAGGCCGTGGCCACGGGCGTGTGCGCGGCCCTGCGGAAATCCGACACCGTGTTCGGGACCCACCGCTCCCACGGCCATTACCTCGCCAAAGGGGGATCGCTGCGGGACATGGTTGCTGAAATCTACTGCCGGGAAACCGGGTGTGCGAAGGGACGAGGCGGCTCGATGCATGTGACCTCGCCGGAACACGGGGTGCTTGGCATCGCCCCCATCGTGGGAGGCACCATCTCCCTGTCCGTCGGTGCCGCCATGGCCTCCTGGGCCTCGGGAAAAAAAGATGTCTCGGTCTCCTTCTTCGGAGATGGAGCCACGGGCGAGGGCGTCCTGGCCGAAAGCATGAACTTCGCGGCCATCTATCACCTCCCCGCGATCTTCGTCTGCGAAAACAACCTCTATTCCACCCATCTGCCCATCCGCGAATGCCGGGCTACCAACACCATCTTCGAACTGGCCCACGCCTATGGCTTCGAAGGGTGGCGGGTAGACGGCAACGATGTGCTGGCCGTGTACGAGGCGGCGAAGAAGGCGGTGGACCTCTGCCGCGCGGGCAAGGGTCCTGTGCTCCTCGAATGCATGACCTATCGTCTGCGTGGACATGTGGGGCCCGACGACAACATCCAGGGGACCCGCACCGACATTCGACCGAAGAAGGAACTCGCGGCCTGGAGAAAGCGCGATCCCCTGATTCTGGCGTCCACCGCCTTCCGTGAGACGCATGGCATTCCCGCCGGGGATCTCAAGCGCATCGAACGTACGGTGGCCGCCGAAGTGGCCGATGCCCATGCCTTTGCCCGGACCAGCCCTTTCCCCGCTCACCAAACGGTACTGGACTATGTCACAGCCTAAGCGCCTCCTCGCCTTCAGTCTCGCCATCAACGAGGCCATCCACCAGTGCATGGCCGAGGATCCGTCAGTGATCCTCATCGGGCAGGGCGTGAAGAGTCCCTGGTACGTTGGCAACACGGCAACGGGACTCCTCGAACGCTTCGGACCTCGTCGCGTCATCGACAGTCCCGTTTCTGAAAACGCCATCACCGGTGCCGCCGTGGGCGCGGCCATGGCCGGGAGTCCCACCATCGTGGTGCATCCGCGCATGGACTTCATGCTCTACGCCTTCGACCCCATCATCAACGAGGCCGCGAATTTCCATTACATGTCCGGCGGCGCCCTCACCGTGCCCGTGGTCTTTTGGGGCATCATCAACCGGGGCGGGGAACAGGCGGCCCAGCACAGCCAGGCCCTTCATGCCATGTTTGCCCACGTGCCGGGACTCAAGGTGGTGATGCCCTCCACCGCCCACGACGCGAAGGGACTCATGATCGCGGCCGTGCGCGATCGCAATCCGGTGATGTTCATCGACGAACGCTGGCTCTACAGCAGCACTGAAGAGGTGCCCGAGGAACCCTACGAAGTGCCCATCGGGAAGGCCGCCCTTCGTCGCCGTGGCACCGATGTGACGGTGGTGTCCTACGGCTACATGATGAAACTGGCTCTCGAGGCTGGTACCCTTCTCGCGAAGCGGGGAGTGAAGGCCGAGATCATCGATCTCCGCAGTCTGAAACCCTGGGACGCCGACATGGTGCTGCGCAGCGTGCGCAAGACCGGACGCCTGGTGGTAGCCGACGGAGGATGGAGAACCGGGAGCTTTGCCGGAGAGATCGCCGCTACGGTGGCCGAGGAGGCCTTCGATTCCCTGGTGGCCCCGATTCGCCGTGTGACCCTGCCCGACGCCCCGGCTCCGGCAGCCCGCTCCCTCGAACAGGTGTACTATCCGAAGGTCGAGGACATCGTGGGCGCGGTTCTCTCTATCATGCCGTGAGGAGAGGGGAACGGATTTTCATTTTTTCTCCGTTCCTCGTACAATGATTCGTGAGCAATTTCTGACATCCATAACGAAAGGCGAAAAGAGAATGGCAAGACGCGTACCCTTCGTCGACCCCGCGAAGAACTACCAGATGATCAAGGATGAAATCGACGCCGCGTATTTCGACGTCATGACCCACGGCGATCTCATCGATCGTCGGCATCTGAAGGATTTTGAACAGAACCTGGCCGACTTTGTCGGCGTGAAATACGCCGTGGGACTCAACAGCGGCTACGACGCGCTCCATATGTCTCTGCGCGCTCTGGGCATCGGCCCTGGCGACGAGGTCATCGTTCCTTCCCACACCTTCGTCGCGAGCTGCTCGGCAATCGTCAACGTGGGCGCCACCCCCGTGCTGGTGGATGTGGCCAAGGATTTCAATATCGACGTTTCTCTGATCGAGCCGGCCATTACCGAAAAAACCAAAGCCATCATGGCGGTACATCTCAGCGGCTGGATGGCCGACATGCCCGAAGTCATGCGCCTGGCGGAGAAGTATCACCTGCGCGTGGTGGAAGACGCCTGCCAGAGTCTGGGGGCGAACATCAACGGAAAATATGCCGGTTCCTGGGGCGACACGGGCTGCTGGAGCTTCTATCCCTTTAAGATTCTCGGCGGCTACGGAGACGGGGGCGCCATCACCACCAACGATCCCGACATTGCCCTCTTTGCACGGCGCATGCGTTTCAACGGCGAGGATCGAGAAGACGGTGAATATTACGGCCACGGCTTTACCTGCCTGCTCGACAATCTGCAGGCGGCCTTTCTCGATGTGAAACTGCGTCACCTGCCGAGCTGGATCGTGCGGCGCAAAGAGATCGCCGAGAAGTATCGGACCGCCCTGTCCGATATTCCGGATCTTCTCCTGCCGCATTACGACAAGCCGGGCTTCGACCACGTGTATCAGAACTACACCCTGCGCTCGAAGCAGGGCAACGATTTTTCGGAGTACCTCAAGGCCCAGGGCGTGGAAGTGCTCACCCAGTTCCGCAAACCCTATTATCGGCACGACGCGCTTCAGCTCGAGGATACGGGCTTTCCCGAAACCGAAGCCCTCAGCCGCGAAGTGTGTTCCCTGCCCATGAACGTGGAGATCACCGATGAGGAGATCGACTACGTCATCACGGTGGTCCGGTCCTTCTACGGGCTCGCCACCCTCGACTGATGGTTCCCGGCCCGTTCCCAGGAACGGGCTTTTTTTTCACGTCGCACAAGAAACGGATAAGACGGCATGGATACCGCTGGTTCCCTTTCCTCTCAAATCATTCAGTCCGAAATCCGGACCATGTCCATCGAATGCGCCAAGGTGGGCGGCATCAACCTGAGTCAGGGTTTTTCCGACACCGCCCTTCATCCCGTCATCCGCGAGGCGGCGGCTCAGGGCATGCTCGATGGCACCAACCATTACACCCGCTACGACGGGATTCCCGATCTGCGTCAGGCCATCGCCGAGAAACTCCTGCGCTACAACAAAGTGGACTATGCCTGGGACGGAGAGGTGATCGCCACCAGCGGATCCACTGCGGCCCTGTTCTGCGTGTTGTATGGACTTTTTCGACAGGGTGACGAAATCCTCGTCTTCGAGCCCTATTACGGCTATCACGTCAACACCATTTACGCGGTGAACATGCAGCCGGTGTTCGTGCGGCTCGAACAGCCTGAGTGGACGTTGGACCTCGACGCCGTGCGCGCGGCCATCACGCCTCGCACCCGGGCCCTGATCCTCAACACGCCCACCAATCCCACGGGCAAGGTGTTTTCGCGGGAAGAAATACTGGCCCTGCTCGAGATCGCGAAGGAAAAGGACCTCTTCGTCATCACCGACGAGATCTACGAGTATTTTCTCTACGACGGAAGCGAGCATGTGAGTCCGGCGGTCTTTGCGGACTACCGCGATCGCATCATCACCATTGGTGGCTACTCGAAAACCTTCAGCATCACCGGCTGGCGGATCGGATACATCGCCTGTGACGCACGGCTCACACAAACGCTCGGGTACGTGCACGACCTTCTGTATGTCTGCGCTCCCGCCCCTCTGCAGGCCGGAGTGGCGCACGGCATCCGCACCCTGCCCGATTCCTTTTACCAGGACCTGCGCACCAAGTACGCCCACAAGCGGGATCTCCTGTGCACGGGTCTGGCGGCGGCCGGACTCACGCCGATCCTGCCTCGCGGAGCGTATTATGTGATGACGGATCTGTCCCGCGTGCCCGGCTCCACCAGCAAGGAGAAGGCGATGTTTGTGCTCGACAAGACAAAGGTGGCGTGCGTTCCCGGCGAGGCCTTCTATCACGACGAAGCGGGACGTGCCATGGCTCGGTTCTGCTTCGCCAAGGACGACCACATCCTGGAGGAAGCCGTGTCCGCACTTCAGGCGCTTGCTCTGTAAGCCATGACTGTTCCATGCAGAACGAAAGGAGCCCCGAAGGTCGGGGCTCTTTTTTTATGTGGGAAACCACGCATTTGGGAAAGATTCCGTATTTTCGGATACAGCTCACAATCACAGCCCGGACGGCACAGAAGACCTTGTACGGACGGGCCGGAGCAGTGTCGCTGCACCGATGGCGTTGAATCGCCAGAGGCGAGATTCAGGACCCCAAACAGAACTGAAACGCAGGATTGCTCTCTCGCAACCGTGTTTCCGGAAAGGACCGCACCCCTCTCGCTCGTGTTATGATCAACCATCTTGCCGCCATTCTTCACCGCATCAAGAACCGTCATTTTCTGGTTCTCGACTTCGTCCTGTTCCCCCTGGCGACCCTGCTCGCCTTCCTGATCCGGCTCGAAAGCTTCGATGAACTGTGGGTGCGTCGGGACGTGATGCTGTATCTCATTCCCCTGGTCACGTGTGGAAAGGTGCTTTCCTATGTGATCGCGGGGTTGTACAAGCGTTTCTGGCCCTATGCGTCCGTGGATGAGTTCATCCGCATCGGCTTCGTGTCCGGTGCGATGATCCTCTGGGAATACACCCTTCTTGCCGCGCTCTCCCTGTTTCCCTGGCATAGCGAACACCTCATTCCCCTGTCGACTCCCTTTCTCGACAGCATGCTCACCTTCTTCTTTTTCAGCGCATCCCGCTTCAGTGTGCGCATGGTAATCCGCACGCGTGACCGATTGCTGGCGCGGGACAAAACCAAGCAGGTCCTCATCATCGGGGCCGGCGAAGCAGGTGTGAAGATTGTCGAGGAAATGCAGCACAACGTGTCTATTGGCCTCTCACCCATCGGTTTTCTCGACGACGATTCCCGCAAGGTGGGGAGTCGCATTCGCGGCATCTCGGTTCTGGATACCATCGACAACCTGGAACGGGTGGTCATGAAGGTGGAGCCCGACGAGGTGATCATCGCCATTCCCTCCGCGTCGGGTGCGGTGATCAAGAATATTTCCAACGAGTGTATTCGTCTCGAGCTCAAAACCCGCATCGTGCCGGGATTCAGCGAACTTCTCGATGGAGGGATCGCCCTCAGCAAGTTGCGCGAAGTGAAGATCGACGATCTGCTGCGCCGGGCTCCGATTCGCATCGATCAGAGCGATGTGGCCACCATGCTCACCGGGCGCCGGGTGTTCATCACCGGAGGGGGTGGGTCCATCGGTTCGGAACTCGTACGCCAGATCTGGCAGCAGCATCCTTCCTTCCTCGGCATTCTGGGCCACGGAGAGAACAGCATCTTCGAGATCATGGCGGAAATGAAGAAGAAGGATCCCGAGGGACAGGTGAGATCCTTCATCGGAGATATTCGCGATCCCGGCCGCATGGAGCACATCATCGCCGAGGCCCGCCCTGAACTCCTCTTCCACGCCGCAGCGCATAAGCATGTGCCGCTGATGGAAGAGAATGTGGTGGAGTCCGTCACCAACAACATCCTCGGCACGCTCAACGTGTGCAACATGGCCCTGAAATACAACGTGGAGAAACTGGTGATGGTCTCCACGGACAAGGCGGTCGCCCCCACCAACGTCATGGGCGTCACCAAGCGCGTGGCCGAAATCCTCGTGCAGTATTTCGCCCTCACCTACGACAAAGCCTTCGTGGCGGTGCGCTTCGGCAATGTGCTCGGGAGCCGGGGCAGTGTGGTGCCCTTCTTCAAGGCGCAGATCGCGAAGGGGGGACCGGTCACCATCACGCATCCGGACATCACCCGCTACTTCATGACGATTCCCGAAGCCGTGCAGCTCGTGCTCCAGTCCGCCACCATGGGCACGGGTGGTGATCTTTACATTCTGGACATGGGAGAACCTGTGAGGATCGTAGACCTGGCCCGGGATCTGATCCGCCTCAGTGGACTGGAACCGGATGTGGACATTCGACTCGAGTTCACGGGTCTCCGGCCCGGAGAGAAAATGTACGAAGAGCTCGTGCGCGGGGACGAGGAGCTCGAGCCGACTCGTCATCAGAAGATTTTCCGGTGCATGCCTCGCAGCGGGGTCGAGAATATCCGGCTCACCAACGGTCACGGAGTGAAGGTCAACGAATTCAATCGCTACCTCCAGCGCAGCGCCTTTCTGTTTTCCCGCGTCAACGAACTGCGGTCCGCCGCCAATTACGAAGACATCCCCCGTCTCCTGGCCATTCTCAAGGAAATCGTGCCGGAGTTCCAACACGACGTCAACAACAAGCCGGCTTCCGATTCTCAGGAAGAAAAGAGAAAGATCTCCGTGTCATGACCGCCATTCCCGCGAAGCTCGCACGGGAGGTTCGGGAGTACCTCCCCCTGCTGAAGGACATGCCGCTGTATGCTCTCTTCTGCATCAACTTTTTTGCCATCTACATTCCGAACGGTCGCGGGGAATTCTTCACGTGGGGAATCCTTCCGATTGCGGCGTTTTGGATACTGGCACGCATGGATCGGGAATGCTGGACGGTGTTCGCCTCCATCCTGCGCACGCATCGACGGAACATCGCCCTCGGCGTGATCCTGTTTTTTGCATTCCTCGGCGCGACCACGCTGTATTCCGCCAATCCCAAGTTCGGATTCTACAAGTGGGCCTTGTTCCTCTACGACGTGCTGCCCGATTCCCTGGCCCTGCTGTTTCTCATCTGTAAAATCGACGGTCGACGTCTGGCCCTGGTGGTGATGCTCATCATCGGCGCGGCCTGCGCCATGACTCTGGCGCAAATCGTCAACGGACCCTTTACCTACGATGGGAAGCCGAATTTTCTGTGGTGGACCCATATCGGCTACGGGCGGTTTCTGGGACTCTCTTTTCTCATCATCGTCATGGCCCTGTTCAATGTGCGGAAGAACAAGGATAAGAGTCTGCTCCTTGCGGCCCTGCTCGTGGTGTTGCTGGGTCTGATTCTGAGCGGTCTTCGCGCGGCCCTGCTCGGGGCGCTGGTGTTGGGACTCGTGATTCTCGTACGAGAGGGACGGAACCGTGTCATCCTGCTGCGCGTTCTTGGCGCCGGCGCCGTGGTGGCGGTGCTCATCGCCGTCATTGCCGTCACCCCTCTGGGCGACACTCTCCTGCGGGCCCCCTACACCCGCTACATGAAGATGATGAACCTCGAGCGCATGCTCCACGATTCGGCCATCGGCGCACGCTTCGATGCGTATGGGTTTTCGTGGAGGATGTTTGTTGCCTCGCCCGTGATCGGACACGGACTCGGGTCCTACAACGCAGCCTTGGTCTCGCCCCATCAGACCGTGACCCAGTATCCTCACAACATCATCCTGGAAACCGGGGCCGAACTCGGCATCGCGGGACTGGTGGTTCTTGGCATCTATCTGTGGATCATCCTTCGCAAGCTGTCACGCATCACTGTGTACGCGGTGATCATCTTTCTGTACTATCTCTGGCTCTCCCTGTTTTCGGGATTTCTCCCTGATCACCGCTTCGTGTTCGGGGCCTGGATCGTGCTCCTCCTGCCCAGAGAGGAGATTGCGCGGATCGTCGCGCTGCGCATTTCTCTGTTGCGGTATCACAAGGAAGCCCGCCCTCTCCCCGAATCCGAACCCTCATGAACACGCGTCTCGCTCTTCCCGTTTTTCTCCTGATCGCGCTCTTGCAGACGCCTACCCCGGGCTGGGCCCAGGACGGTCCGTCCTCTCTCCGCCTTCGTGCCGAGCCCGAGCGCTATCATCCCCGCAACGATCTGTTCGAACTGGTCGTGCTTCTCGATCCCTCTCTTCGGCCCAACGATTTCATCCGCACCTTTTCGCCCTTCGACAGCGTGCGCGTGCCCGCTTCCCTGATGGCCGACCCCAGTTTGAGAGAAGATCTCCGGCACTGGTTCGAGGCACCTCGCTCCCTGATCCGCATCGGGTATCACGACGAGGAAGTAGAAATCGATGCCGAGCCCATTCTGGGAATGAGTCTGGTGACGCGCAACGATCGGAGTCGGTATTCGCTGCGCACCAACGGGCTTAAAATCTACGGGCGCATCACGGATCGGGTGACCTTTTACGCCAGTGCGGTGGACAACGCGATGCGGGGTCCCGACTATGCCCTGCGCGAGATTACCACGCAGCGATGGCATGTGCCGAGCAGTCTGATTTTTGCGGACGGCTACGACTTCGACGAAACCGACGCCCAGATTGGCTATGATTTCGGATATGGAGCCGTGTACATCGAAAAGATGCGCAACAACTGGGGCTATGAGCAGAGGGGTAACATCATCCTTTCGGATCAGGCTCCCAGCTTTCCCCAGCTCCGACTCGAGGTGAATCTGTTCCGAAAGATTCGTTTCACCTATCTGCATGGATTCCTCTACAGCGACGTGAAGGACACCCTGTTTTCCGATCCTCGATACAATCAGTACCGGGGAGGAACCCGATCGAAATACTACGCCGCCCACCTTCTGGAATACGCTCCCATCCCGCAGATCAACATCGCGCTGGGTGAATCGGTCGTGTACAGCGATCGTCTCGAAGCCGCCTATCTCAATCCTCTCGTCTTCATTCGCTCAGCCGATCATCAGAACAGCAGTCGCGATAACGCCCAGGTTTTCTGGGGCGCCCGCTGGTCTTTTCTCCCGGGGCATCGCGTCTTCGTGTCCATGTTCATCGACGACATCAGCATTCCTGAAATCTTCTCCGACAAGAACATCAACATCTTCTCATTTTCCGCGGGCTGGAACGCCGCCAATTTCCCCATGCACGATGTCGACCTCGTTGTGGAATACACCCGCTCCAATCCCTGGGTCTACACGCACAACGACCGACTCACCGACTACAGCAGCAATTCCCTGCCCCTCGGACACTGGCTCGAACAGAATTCCGACCTGCTCTTCGTCTCCGCCACCTGGCGTGCTCACCGCACCCTTCGCCTCACCGTGTTCGCGGAACTGGCCCGCAAGGGCGAGCGGGGCCCCGACTCCCTCCACTACGGCTATCCCTGGGAGCAGAAGTTCCTCGTCGGGAAAACATGGAAGCGCCAGAATTATGGCCTCGCCCTCCGCTGGCAGATCTGGCAGCCCCTCCACCTCAACGCGGTCGTCACCCTCTCGACTCTCAGCAACTCCCTTCTGCCCGACCTCGCCCCGTACAAGAACGACATCCTCGCCCAACTGGGCCTCCACTACAACCTCTACCACCTCCTCCGGTAGCCTTTCCTCTTCACTCTTTACCCTTTACCCTTTACCCTTCACCCTTCACTCCCCATGTGCGGCCTCTCAGCCATTTTCGCCTATCGCGCCTCCGCCGATTCCGTCGATCTTCGTGAACTGGAAACCATCCGCGACGCCATGTGGCGGCGGGGACCCGACGGCGCAGGACTCTGGCTCTCCGCCGATGCCCGCTGCGGTCTCGCGCATCGCCGTCTCTCCATCATCGATCTGTCTGAACGAGGGAATCAACCGATGCGATGGGAAGAACGGGACCTTACCATCACGTTCAACGGGGAAATCTACAACTACGCCGAACTCAAGCGGGATCTCGAACAACGCGGCCACCGCTTTCAGTCCTCCTCCGACACCGAGGTGCTTCTCCACCTCTACGCCGAAGACGGCATGGCCATGCTGCCCCGACTGCGGGGCATGTTCTCCTTCGTCCTGTTCGATGCGCGAACCAGGACCCTGTTCTGCGCCCGCGATCCTTATGGCATCAAGCCTCTGTACTACGCCGACAACGGATCCACGATCCGCTTCGCCTCCCAGGTGCGTGCCCTCCTGGCCGGGGGACGGGTGTCGCGGGATCTCTGCGCCCCGGGGCAGACCAGCTTCTTTCTGACCGGAAGCGTGCAGGAGCCCTTCACCCTCTATCGCGACATCGTTGCCCTGCCCCCCGGCACCTGGATGTCCGTGGATGAGAACGGTATTTCGGAGCCCCAGGTCTTTTTCTCTCTGGCCTCCGTGTATGCCGCAGCCCGTGGGGCAGGGAAGGATCTGCGGGAGGACGAGGTGTTTGCCGAAGTGCGGTCGGCTCTGGTGGACTCGGTGCGCCATCACATGATCGCCGACGTACCCGTGGGTGCGTTTCTGTCGGCGGGACTCGATTCCACCACTCTCGTCGGGCTGGTGCGCGACGCGGGCGTTGAGGATGTGCAAACCATCACCCTGGCCTTCGAAGAATTTCGCGGCACCCCGCTCGACGAAGCACCCCTGGCCGAAACTGTGGCCCGCGCCTATGGCACCAGGCATCGCACCCGACTTCTCACCGAGCGGGAGTTTTCCGAGGACCTGGAGGATCTCCTCTCCACCATGGATCAACCCAGTATTGACGGCATCAACACCTGGTTCGTGAGCAAGGCCGCCGCCGAGGCGGGTCTCAAGGTAGCCCTGTCGGGATTGGGTGGAGATGAACTCGTGGGAGGATACAACACCTTCGTCGATGTGCCATCCTGGGTGCGGAAGTTCCGAATCCCCGCCGCTCTGCCCACCGTGCCCACCCTGGCCCATCTCGCCCTGGCCGTGCTGGCTCCACGCCATCTCGAAGCCCATCCCAAGCAGGCGGGCGCTCTCCGATACGGGGGAAGCTACGCGGGAGCGCATTACCTGCGCCGGGGCTTGTTCATGCCCTGGGAGCTCGGCGACGTCATGGATCCCGAGGTGGCCGAAGCGGGCGCCAGCGAGTATGATCCCGTGGGAAATGGTCGCCGTCACCTCATCCCCGATCCGGGAACCGCCTTCGCCCGCGTGGCTGTGCTCGAAAGCAGCCTGTACATGCGCAACCAACTCCTGCGCGACACCGACTGGGCCTCGATGGCGCATTCCCTCGAAGTCCGGGTGCCCTTCGTCGATGCCGCCCTCGTGACACGCCTGGCGGGACTCCTCCACCACCACGCCCCGCGATATCGCAAACAGCTCATCGCACGATCCCCTTCCCGACCCCTGCCGGCGGAACTCCTCACCCGAAAAAAATCCGGCTTCTTCGTGCCCATCCATCACTGGATACAAACCCATCCGGATCTGCAGGACTGGCGGTCGGTGCCCGTCCTCGCCCGCCCCTCCTGTCCCTGGGAACGACGCTGGGCCTGGGTGGTGCTGGAACGGTATTTTGCAGCGTAGAGACGGATCTGAGATCCGTCTCTACCGCATGGATTCCATCGGAACGCGAATGGCATTGCATCGATGCGGATCCCTCCGTACGTTCGGACAACCATCGACATGGAGGTTTTAATGAATCGCGTCGCGTCCCTTTGTATCGGACTCCTGCTCGTGTTCCTGTCGTCCTGTTCGAAGGAACAGGCCTCCTCCCCCATTTCGCCGCAACCTCCCCGCTCTCTCACGACGCTCGAAAAGCAACTCGTCTCCTCCTCATCCTCCTTCGGTCTGGCCCTCTTCGCGATTGCAGATCAAGCGGATCCGAAAGCAAATGTTGTTCTGTCTCCGGTGAGTGTCTCCATGGCGCTCGGCATGACCCTGAATGGTGCCCGCACCTCCACCGAGTCCGCCATGCGCTCCACGCTCGGATTCTCGGGCATGACGGCTGCAGACATCAATGCCTCCTATCGGGGATTACTGGACTTTCTCCGCGCCGCCGATCCTGCCGTTACGATGAAGATCGCCAATTCCATCTGGCATCGCCCCGAACTGACCGTTCTCCCGGCCTTTCTCGATGCGAATTCCCGCTTTTTCGACGCTCAGGTGCAGCCTCTCGATTTCTCGCAGCCCGACGCGGCGGATGTGATCAATGCCTGGGTCAAGTCCCACACCGGCAACAAGATCGAATCCATCGTGCCCAAGCCCATCCCCGATTATGCGGTGATGTATCTGATCAACGCCCTGTACTTCAAGGCGCCCTGGACCCTCCCCTTCGATCCGAAATTCACCGCGCCGGGATCCTTCACCACGCCCACCGGAGTCGTTCAGCATCCCCTCATGCGCATGCATGATTCCCTGCGCTATGCCGAAACCGACGACATCCAGGCCGTGGACCTGCGATACGGAGCCGGACCCTGGGGTATGACCGTGATTCTACCGAAGGACGATGCGGCCCGCGCCCGCTTTGTGAACGGCCTGACGCCAGCCTCCTGGGACGCGTTGCGTGCATCCTTCTCTGAGAAGGAGGGCTATCTCTGGCTCCCGAAGTTCAGCGTCACCTACGACAAAACTCTCAACGACATGCTGAAAGCCCTGGGCATGGAGATCGCGTTTTCGCCGAATCAGGCCGACTTCACGGGCATCGATCCCGCAGGGGCCTTGTTCATCAGCAATGTCAAGCATAAAACCTTTATCGAGGTCACCGAGGAAGGTACCGAGGCCTCGGGCGCGACTTCCGTGGAAATTGGCAGGACCTCCATCGACCCGAACATCTTCCAGATGTATGTCACCCGACCCTTCCTCTTCGTGATTCACGAGAAGGCGAGCGGCGCCATCCTGTTCATCGGCCGGATTTCCGATCCCCGTCAGTAATTGCTTTCGTCCCTCCACTGGGCAATCCGCCAGGGTTGCCCGGTGGATTCCCGTTTCAACAGAAGATTCACCCTGCCATCCACCCGCACGATGTCGCTGGCGGTGAAGGTGATGGAGAGATTGAACGAACGCGTCACCGAGGTCAGCAGAGAGTCGCCCCCCAGTCCCACGATGTTGTTCCACACCAGATTCAGATTTCCCGCGTTTTGAAAGAGACGCGAGGTGATGCGCATTTCCTCGTCCCGCCCCCAGCTCACATCCACCAATTTATCGTAGTCCCGATAGGTGAACGAAAACTCAGGCGTCAGCAATCCTCCGTAGATCGTCGTGTCCTTGAACGTGTAGGCATAGCGGAGATTGGTGAACACCCCTTCTACCGTACTCTGATCGGTTGCGCTCACATCCCGCCCGCCTCCCCGGGTGTCGATGTCCGGCGCGAAAGGATTGCAGGCAGCAAGACACAGGGCCAGTCCGACGAGAAGAAAAGGGACACGCATGGTCGCCCTCAGTTCGCGAATCGCCCCTTCAGATCGCTCCAGGTGGGCGTGCTTCCGTTTTGCAGGTCGGTCCACTGCACGATACTCCAGAAGCTGTTGCGATCGAGGGCGAGGACCAATTGCAGGGAACCCGAAACGAATTCCGGCACCCCTCCCAGCCCATGCGGCAGGATCAGAGTGTATTGGCCTTGATAGGTGGCGGAATCTGCCGTGACGCTGGACATCCCTCCCCGCAATTCGAGAGATGAGCTTGCGGTGGTCGGAATGAACGTGGTGATGGCGGTGAACCAGGATTTTTCAGAGGAAAGGGACCAGGCAGAAAATACCGTAGGATATTGCGCGCTGGCCGACACGCTCGGCAGATAGCGCAACGTGCGTGAGGTGGCCAGGGAGTCGGGCAAACAGCGCAGGTAATTGATGACATTGCGTTCGGCGATGGCGGATCGCAGATTCTGCAGCACGATGTCGGGCGTGGTGGGCGGGACGAAGGTGCTGGCCGTATCGAGCGGGGGCTCGGGATCGCGGGTCTCGAACAGATCACATCCGAATGCGAATCCAACCAACACCGCCAGCGCGAGGATGCAGAGCAGCCGTTTCATGCCGAACCTCGTTGCGCAAAGAGAATGCATCGTGGCGCGTGTTCGCTCCATTCCACTCCGGAGTAATCTCCTCGGCATCCGCGAAGCGCAAACCCCTGCCTTCTCAGCATTCCCTCCAACTCGCCCCGCGAAAACAGGCGCACGCTTTCGTGAAACACCTGCTCGCCCTCGGGTCCCCGCACGATGATCCGCTTCTCCACCCGCCCGTTGAGAATGGCGCGTTCCTGAATCACCGTTCGATCCCCGAGCACGGCTTCATCGCGGGCCTGGAGCGTGGCCCTCACGAGTTCGGCGTTGAGAAAGTCCAGCATGTACCACCCGCCCGGTTTCAGGATGCCCCCCACCTCGGAGAGAACCCTTTCGTTCTCGGCGTCGGTGGAAAAGTAGCCGAAGGCGGTGAACAACTGCGCCACGCCATCGAAGCAGGCGCCGAAGGGCATGCGACGCATGTCCATCCGCACCAGCGATACGGCCCGGCCCTCGTCGTCCAAGCGCCGTTTGGCCTCCGCGAGGAGCGTGGGAGAAAGATCCGCTCCGACACCCCAGGCCCCACCTCGAACGAGAGGCAGGAGGTGGCGTCCGCTCCCGCAGGCCAGGTCCAGAATGCGGGTTCCCGACCCGAGTCCGGTCACGTCCCGGAACAGACGTATCGCGTCCTCGGCCTCCTGGTCGTCACGATGGCGGTAGAGGTCCAGATAGAGGGGACTTGCGAACCAGGAAGCGAACCAGGGGGAGGGAGACATGGGGTGTCTCAGGACAGGCGAATCCGGCCTTCGAGGGCTCGGCTCAGGGTCGCGGTGTCGGCATACTCCAGATCACTGCCGATGGGAATGCCTCGGGCGATGCGGGTGAGAGTGACGGGAAAGGGCTGCAGAAGACGGGCGATGTACAGCGTGGTGGCCTCACCCTCGACGTTGGGATTCATGGCCAGAATCACTTCCTGGACGTCATGCTGCACGCGATCCACCAGTTCCCTGATGCGGAGATCCTCGGGACCGATACCGTCGAGCGGTGAAAAATGTCCCCCCAGCACGTGGTACACCCCGTGATATTCGTTGGTTCTCTCGATGGCGAACACATCGTGGGCCTCCTCCACTACGCAGATGACCGTGGGATTTCGCTTCGCGTTCGAACAGATGGGGCAGGGATCCGCTTCGGTGATCGTGTGACAGCGGGAGCAGGTGATGATGTGCTGCTTGACATCGAGCAGGGCCTGGGCCATGCGTCGCACCTCGTCTTCGGGGCGCTTGACGATGTGCATCGCCATGCGATAGGCGGTTTTGCGCCCAATGCCCGGGAGTCGAGAGAATTCCGCGATCAGGCTTTCCAATGAGGGGGATGTGCCGAGCACCTTAGATTCCCAGGCTGCTCAGATCGAGACCGGGGATCGAAGGAAGCAGTCCGGCCGTGTTCTTGCTCATCTCCTCGTTGGCCATGGCCTGGGATTCCCGAATGGCGGCGTTGACGGCCGATAGCAGCAGGTCCTCGAGCATCTCGGCGTCGTTGGTGAGCACGGAGGGCTCGATGGCGATGCGCTTGACCACGGACTTCCCCGTAATGGTGACCTTCACCATGCCCCCGCCCACTTCCACCGTCTTCTCCATGGCGGAGAGCTTTTCCTGGGTTTCGGCCATGCGGGTCTGCATCTCCTGCACCTTGGCCATCATTTCGGCAATATTGATCGACATACGACTCCTTGGGTTCGGATGAGAGATGATGCAAAATAGACTCTGGACGGAATATCGAAAACCGTCCCCGTTTCGTCCCGCGATCGCGGATCAGGATCCGCTGATCGTGATGCGGATTTCGAGACCGCCTTCGTGAATCGTGGTGCCCGGCACGCGGGAACCTACGGACTCATCGGGCTTGGTGCGGGAATAGCGGTAGAACACCGAGGACGTGACACGCTGGCTGATGTTGTACCGGACCCGCGGCTCGATCGTGATGCGCATCGTGCCCTCGCGAGGTTGACCTCCCGAGCCCAGGTTGTTCACATCATAGGTGCGTGACGAGGATCGGTTGAGACTGAAGGAGAAGCTGAAGTCCACATCGTTCTTCAGGGTCAGTCCCAGAAAGGGCATCTCGAATCCGCTCTTGCGGAAGTTGGCCGTGAGGGCGTATTCGTCGGAGCCGGTTTCCACGATGTTCGTGGCCGAGAGATTCAGGTCGTAGGACTTCTGGGTTCCCCAGCGGGCATTCACGCTCATGTTGCCACCCCACAGCTTGTTGAACTGGAAGGTGAGTCCTGCCAGGGGCGCGAAATTGTACTGGGCTCGCTTGGTTTCGGTGATGCGGTTGCCGTTGTCGGGACTGATGCGGTAGGTGCTCGCGGTGGACGAGGTGTAACGATGCTCGAACGAAATGCGATCAGCCACGCCTTCGAGAAAACTGATCTTCTCGAGTCCATCCCAGCGGAATCCCCAGTTGACGCGGGGCATGAACTCGCCCAGAATCTTGCTCAGCCAGGGCGCCGCTTCGAGACCCGACGAAAAGGCCTCGCCCAACTTTTCGCTCGGCGTGCGGGTGTCGGTGGCGTCGTTACTCAGTTGCGTAAAGCGCTCGTTGACCGCGCCGATGGTGGTGTTGAAGAAGGAGAAGAACAGGAAGTCCGGAAGCATCAGGTAGGACCGCTCGAGCTGTCCCGTTGTGGTGACGCCGGTAATGGTCTGATATCCGAGCGTGTCGGTGAGGATCTGGTAGTTCTTGTTGTAAGACCACTTCAGATCCCAGGTCAGATCCAATCGCGCGCCCTCCCACAAGGCCCGGCCCGTGCGCATGGACACGGTGTTGCTCTGGGTGTAGTTGTCCACATAGGTCCCGTTCGGATTCGGGGCCCGCAAACCTCGCCGATAATTGCGGATCTCGACAAAGGGGAAACGGTTGGTGAACCCGAGGGACCCGGACATAGGGTTGGGATCGGAAATGAGGCCGAGCTGGTACCAGCGGCTGGGACCCTGATCCGCGTCGATGGGAGCGGAGAAGGGGGTGTTGGACCAGAAGGATGTGAATCCCGTTTCGCCGCGAACGCCGCTCACGGAGCTGGCTGTGTTCTGGGTGAAGGTCAGACCCACGCTCTCGTACTGCAGGAAGGGCTCGCGAATCACATAGCGTACGAGGTTGTTCGCCACGTCGGCGAGCAGGTTGCGCGAGGGTCCCGCGCTCGTCGAATCGGCGATCACTACCGGGGCTTCGCCCTCCTTCTGGAGCTTCTCGATCTCGAGGCGGAGCCGGGAGAGCTCCTCGGTCATGGCGTTGATTCGTTCCGGAGTGGCGGTGGCCTTGTCCTTGAGCACGGTCTGGAGCTCCTGCTCCTTGGCGATATAACGGGCGCGCAACTGTTCGAGACGGCTGGGACCCTTACTCGGCGTCTTGGGTGTGATGCCGCCCGGCATGCCGGTTTTCTGGCCGTCATCCTTGTCCGGTGGGAAGAGGGGATCGAACAGGCCCTTCACCTTGAAGTTCAACTGTCCGTTTACCGTGGCATTGTATCCCGCGCTCCGACCGAGTTCGCCCTGCTGTACGTTCGACTGCCAGTTGTAGGACACCTGATAACTGCCGCTCAGATCGACGAACTTGTCGATGTCGAACAGACGGGGCAGGGCGGGCCGGGTGCTCACCGACACCTGCTGGGTGTAGCGGGTGGGCACGCCGAAGTACAGGAAGCCGCGTCCAAAAAAGATGTCGCTGAAAATCGCCGAACTCTGTCGCTGGCGCACCACGGGAGTGCCGGTAGGATCGATGAGGGGATCTCCGTTGTCGTCGAACATCGGTTCGGTTTCCAGGTTGAGCAGCGTCGTCTGCATGTTGGCGTTGTAGGAACCGCTCAGATTGAGGAAGCCATTTTCGGTGGCGGTGTAATTCAGGGACAGGGAGCGGCTGTGCGCGAAGTTGCGCACGAAGGGATTGTAGTCCGGCAGATTGCGCTGCTTCTCCTCGATGCGCGACCGCGTGAGATCGGCGTTGCCTCCAATGCGTGTGGGCAGGAAGTAGAACTTCACATCGCGATAATCATCGAGCAGAAAGATGTCCTTGAACAGGGACTTGAAGGGCTGCACGTAGTAGTCCTTCGAAAAATCGTAGCCGTATCCCACACGCGCCTGCCATTGCCAATTGCGGCGGCTCTGAAACACGGGATCCCGATAGCGGATAATCGAGTAGTTGTAGCTGAGTTCGATGCGATTCACCACATCCTTCACCAGCCAGTTTTCGCTGGGCACCTTGAGACGAATCGTGGGGATGGCCCAACTATCCCTCACCTCGAGCGTTTGGGACGCCACCCGGGTCTGTTCCTTGATCGTTTCGACCTCGCGCTGGGATTTTCCCTCCCGTGCGGCCCTGGCTCCCATGGCGTTCACCGCAGCGTCCACCTCCACGTCGGGCTGCCCCGGTAGGAGCAGGGGCTTGGTGTAGCTCTCGGAGTGCGCGTAGGACACGCGGATCTGAGTGCCCTGCCATTCCTTCGGAAACACCTTGTCGATGTTGAGCGTGGTGCTCAGATTCCACGACGAGGTGTTGCTGCGCGAGGTGCTGAAACGCTCGGACAGGGAGTGGAAATAGGGATCGGAATAACTCACGTTGGCACTCACATCGGCCACGTCGGCCAGACGCAGATTCATCGAGCCGGTGTAGGCGTATCCCTTCTGCGTCTTGGGGGATACCACGCGCAGCTCGTTGACCCAGGCCTGTCCCGATATCGAAAAGCCCTGATTGCCCACATTGCGAATTCCCACCGAGATGTACTGCACGCGGATGATGTCGGGTCGCCCACGCACGCGGAAGTAGGAGTCAGTGGGACCACCTGGCACCGGAATGTTGTCGAGATCGATGTGGGCCGAATCCCTCTGCGCCTTGATCGCGGTGAGATCGGAAAAGCGAATCGACACGTCCTGCCAGTCGCGATTCAGAGGTTGGCGGTACTCGTAGAAGTTCGCGGTGTCGATGCCGATGCGGACCACGAAGTCCGCGTTGTACTGCTTGTCCTTCTCTCCGTGGACGAACAGTTTCAGGTACTCGTAGTTGAACAGATCCAATCCCGTGCCGGGGAAGATGCGGAACGCCTCGCGATACGTGGTATCGGGGAGGTTTCGGAATACGAGCGCAAGGGACTGCTCGTTTCCATACACTTCCTGATCCGGGCGGGTGCGGTCGCGGGGGCGGATGACGCCTGGCGGCGTGGAGTATTCGGGATTGTCCTCCACGTTCACCACCGACACGGTGAACTGCGGATCGTTGCGCTGGCGCTCGAGCCACTGGTTGCCCACGAAGTTGAAATCCGCCACGCGGATGAGCAGGGGCTGCTCGGCCCCGGTGAGCATCACGCGAATGAACTCCACATTCTCGAGAGCGGGATTGCCGAACTTGCGGGTGAATTCCACCAGCGGAATGCGGAACTGATACCATCCGTTGGCGCCTCCTCCCGAGATCAGGGGATTGCGCAGTGTGGGATCGAGGGTGGGACTGAAGCGCGTGGTGTCGAGATCGATCTCGTACTGGAAATACTCGTTGGTCAGATCCAGGATGCCGTTGTTGTTCAAATCCTCGGTGTCGGGAAACACGCCGGCCGGATCGTTCACGTTGCCTTCGGTGCCGTTGAACTGCACCCAGTTGTTGGGATCGTACGCGAAGTTGTCACCGCTCGGGTCGGACCCGAGATTGTAGGTGGCCACCTCCGTCGCGTAGGTGGTCTGCTCTTCGGCGTTGGTGAGCATGTCGAGTCCCACGTCCTCGCCAGGATTCAGGATGCCGTTCCGTCCGTTCATGCCAAACACCACCGCGTCCTCGGTGTTGAGCACATTGTTGGGAATCACGTCCTCGGAAATCTTTCCGATGTCGATGAGCATCTTGCCACGCAACCCCTTGTCCACCTTCATCCAGATTTCGAGGTAGTTGTAGTTGCCGTCCACCAGGTTGGTCGCCTGCGTGGGCAACAGCCGCATCACACCCGCCCAGTTGCGCTGGGGATCGGAGAGCGTGGGCGTGTAATTGAACTGCCCGCGTGCGGTGGGCGTGTAGTCGAGATCCAGCACGGTGATGCGCTGATCTTCGCGGGCCGCCTTGCGATCGGGCCAGATGTCGGTCACCACCACCGAACGACTGCTCAGCGCGGTGATGGGCACGTTGTACCAGTCCAGCTTCGCGCGGTGACTCTGCATCCCGTTGCGATCCGGCGCACTCAGGGTGGGCAGACTGTCGGGCACCGAGGCCAGCTTCCACACGCTGTAGGCCGTCTGGAGAGGAATGAACATCCGCGATCCCTCGAAGTCGTCGATGTAGGCGATGCCAGCGCCCTTGTCTCCGGCAATGGTGCTCGTCTTCGTGTTGGGATCCGGCATCATCACGGCGGCCTCGGCGGCCAGGGTCAGTGAGGACTTTTCCTTCGTCTGAATGAAAGGCAGCGTATTCAACGCGTCGGTGATCATCGGCAGGTCCATGCGGGTCCGCGCGTCGATGCCGAACATCGTATTGTTGATGGGCTCCTCGCCGATGCGCACCTTGTCGCTCAGCGTCTTCTGGTTGAGACTCAGCAGGGTGAAGCCGATAAAGGACTCCTTGCCCAGGGTGAGTTCTCCCCGCGCTCCGATGAGGGTTTTCGAGGCGAAGGAAAACAGATCCTGCCGCTCGAAGTCGATGTCCACCTTTGCGCCCGGCACCAGGGCTTCCTCCTTCAGCAGGCGCACCTGTCCTACATTCTCATCCACGGTGTAATCCGTACCGGGCCGCAGGGGCTGGCCCCCGAGATACACGCGCACGCTGCCCGGCACCACGTTGAAGCCCAGATTGTAGGTAGCCGAACTCGTGCCTCGGGTCACACCTGCAATCAGAATCTTGTCCCGATCGCTCTGCCGCGCGATGGTCTTCGTCGTGTCGTACACCTGCGGGTAGGTGTACGGAAGCACGTCGGCGGCGTTCTTGTTGGGGATGTTGGTATAGAGCCGTACCAGACCGTCGTCCCAGGGCTCGAGAGTGGGGAAAATGATCTCGCCCCGCACCGGATCCACCGTGATGCCCGGCAGGAAATCGATTTTGTTGTCCGGAGGTCCGCCGTTATCATCGGTGTAGTCGAGGCCAAACAGCTTCAGCAGATTCACGCTGGTGTTGGGCAGGATCTCCTCGTCGGGCTGCGCGCCGTTGCGGAACACCACCTTGAAATTGGCGATGTCCTCCTTCTTCACGTTGCGCATGTTGAGCGAGTAAATCGTCTTGACCTTCTGCTTCCATGCCAGGGGGAAAGAGGGACCCAGGTTCTTCGGCTTCACCAGCTTCAGCACGAGACGGGAAGGAATCTGGGTCTCGGGCTTCTGGGGATCGGGGTAGGTCTTCAGGCGGGGATCGGAGGAAAAGGTGCCGAAGATCTGGTCGTCGGGTTCCACTGCGGTGGGACCCTGCACCCGATAGGCCACGGCCACCACCTGATCTTCCTGCACGTTCTGGTTCAGGGTGAGAATTCCCGTCACATCGTTGTAGGTGAAATCGATGTCCCGCTTCCACTTCTTGAACTTGCCCACTTCCCGGGCTCCCGAAATGGGATCCACCGTGATGCCCGGATCCAGATACTGCGCGAAGGAAGGCGGATACTGAGCGTCGCCGGGATTGTAAAAATCCGGATTGGTGATGAGCGCCACGGCGTCCCTTTCCTCGGGATCGGGAATGTTGCCCGTGGCCGCAGGCCGAGTCACCCACACTTCGAGGTCCTTGATCTGGAGCTCAGGCCGCAGCTTCACCGGCACCTGGCTGGCATAGAGAGGATCGCGGTAGTTGTAATAGGCTTCGTACACGTTGCGGGAATTGCCCGGCGAAATCGGATCCCGATACGCCACGTCGATGAAGTAGTGATTGTCCGAATACTCGTAGGCATGACGCTCGAACTTCTGTTCCTGCGCGCCGCCGTTGATGGACATACGGGAAGATTCTCCCTTCTTCTGGCTGAGGAGGGTGGTCAGGCGAAAGGGACCAGTCTGAAATTCCGCCTTGATCCCGAACAGGGCTCCGCTCCCGCCTACCAGGGCCGAGGGAGTTTGCAGGGACACGTTTCCCAGTTCCACGGACTGCACGATCTCGTCTTCGTACCCGGTGTACTTGATCTTGATCTGATTCTCGTAGTCGAAGGTGCGCTCCGTGCTCCAGTCCGCCCGGATGCTCAGCTTGTCGCCGATCAGGCCGTTGACCGAGATCTGCACCTGTTGCTTGAAATTGGGTGAGAACTGGGTGGGTCGCAGGAACACCGACTGCTGGTCCGACTGCTCGATGCGGAATCCCGCGTTGATGTCGATGGCCCCGCTGATGCGGAGACTGATGCGACTACGATCCCCGAAAATGCTCATGAGGGGATTGGGGGGAACGGGAATGTCGAATTCCGTGATGTTCTTGATCAATCCTTCCAGATCTCCGGCCTTTCCCTGACCCGTGCGATTGACATGCTCGGCGGTTCGCCGCTGCCTCTCGCTCTCGTAGCGAAGCTGAATGTACTCGTCGAGGGGAAGTTGGTACGGGATGCTGACGTCCTTGCCGCCCACCTGCTCGCGAATGATCACCATGTTGCGCGCGGTGTCGATGGTGACGATGCGCTGCACGCCCCCGTTTTTTCCCGGCGTGAGAAAGAAGGGAGAGGTGCGGGACGGGAAGGGCGAGGCGATGGGATACCGACGGGTGGGACGGGAGAGAAAGGTGGCCCGGGCGGTGGAATCCGCCACGATGCTATCGTCCCCGGCGGGAGCCGGTGAGACGAGGGGAGCATCCACCACGTCCGTCGGACCGGGAACAGAGGTCTCCTCCGGAACGAGATCCACCAGGGTGTCGGGCAGCACCGGATCGACGGGCCGGGGCTCCTCGATGGTGATGCGATATTCGGGGAATCCCAGAGGGCCGGGCTCCCTGGTTTCATTTCCCAGGGACGGGGCGTTCGAGGAGAGCGGGGCGGGCAGGCGCCAGAACGCGGGGGAAGAAAGGCTCAGTCTTTCCTTGGGCAGGGTGGCCGAGGCGCCCATGAAAAGCAAACCGGTCATTCCCACCACTCCGGGAACGACAATAGCCATCCTGACAAAGGTCAGCCATCCTGCCTTTGGGCGCACGGGGACGGGGGATCGACTAGGCAAGGTCGGATTCAACTCCAGAAGGTATCACTCGTGTCTCTCAATCATGTCATCGGTAGGAAGGCCTCGATACGTACCTCATGTTGGTATGAAAGAAGAGGAAACGGAAAAACAGACCACAAAACTACAATATCGCCTTCACGCAAACAAGGCGGAAGAAGGGGGTGGAACCGAATCGCCCCGGTTCCTCGACCATTGCCGTTGTTCCTCGATCGGGGGGAGTATATTTTTGGCGCATATGAAAAGCAATGGAAATTCCCGTCGATGACACGCAAGGCCCTAACGGACGGACGATGATTCTCTGGAGATATATCCTCAAGGCCCATCTCGGCCCCTTCGTCTTCGCGAACTCCATCATTATCTTCCTGATGCTGTTGCAGTTTTTGATGAAATCCGCCGCCGACCTCGTGGGAAAGGGACTCGGCGCCGACATCATTCTCGAACTGATCGTGCTGAATCTGGCCTGGATCCTGGTGCTCGCCGTGCCCATGTCGGTGCTCGTTTCCACCCTGATGGCCTTCGGGCGCCTGTCGGCGGATAACGAAGCCACCATCATGCGGGCCAGCGGCATGAGTCTGTACCGCATGATGATTCCCGTCCTGTTCATGGCCACTCTTGTCGGGTTGGGGATGGTTCACTTCAACAACCGCATTCTCCCCGAAGCCAACATCCGACTCCGCACCCTGATGGGCGATATTCTCCGCATCAAGCCCACCTTTTCCCTGCGTCCCGGCGTCTTTTCCTCGGAACAGGAACTGCCGAGCTTCCGCATCCTCGCGCGAAGAACCTTCGAAAAGAGCAACGATCTCGAGGGGGTGACGATCTACGACCTGAGCCGTCCCGAAAAGAGCGTGGTGGTGACAGCGGTTCGGGGGCGGGTGTCCTTCAGTCCCGACTACGCCTGGCTTCTGATGGATCTGAGCGACGGCGAAATACACGAATTCTCTCCCTCCGAGCCCCGCACCTATCGGCGGGTAACCTTCCACCGTCATAAGGTCTCCATTCCGGCCTCGGGCTTCGGATTCCAGCGCACCGACGCCTCCACGGCCCAGCGGGACGATCGCACCCTGGGCGCGGGCGCCATGATGGGAATTGTCGATAGCATCCGACGCGAGCAGGACTCCCGTCGCGTTCAGATGCGGGATCGCATCCTTCGTGGCTCCACCTCCGCCTTCCTGCCGGAGCCGGGCGTGACCTTCCAGGCCCTCCCTCCGGGTTCCCTCGAGGATCTGCGCGGTCGCGCATCGCTGGCGCCCGCCACCGACACGCTCACGGCCCGGGCCCGCGCCGCCACGCGGCTGCGCCAGGAGCGCACCCTGTTGGAATCAGAATTCGCCGCTCTCAGCGCCGACGACAAGAAGGCCGACACCTACCTGGTGGAAATTCACAAGAAATACTCCATTCCCGCAGCCTGCCTCATCTTCGTGTTCATCGGGGCTCCCCTCGGCATGATGGCTCGCAAGGGCGGGTTCGGCATGGGCGCGGGCCTCAGTCTCGGGTTCTTCGTGTTTTACTGGGCCTGCCTGATTGGAGGTGAGAAACTGGCCGATCGCGCCCTGGTGCCGCCCTTTGTGGGCATGTGGCTGGCGAACGTGGTGCTGGGACTGCTCGGCGCCTGGCTCACCATCCGTTCGGCCCGGGAGGCCCGCATCATCGACTGGAGCGGTCTGACCCGCATTCTTCCCAAACGCCTGCGCAAGGCCCTGCAGGGAGAGACCCCGTGATGAGAAAACTGGATCGGTACGTGATGGCGAAGTTCGTCAAGACCTTCGGATTCTCCATCATCGCCTTCAGTCTCATCTTCATCCTGGTGGACATGGTGGAGAATGTGGACGACTTTCTCGACGAAAACGTGCCCCTGCACATCGTGGGGCTGTACTACGTGTACTTCCTCCCCATGATTTTCAGTCTCATGGTGCCGGTGGCCTTCCTGCTTTCGTCTCTGTTCGTGGTGGGAAAAATGTCCAACACCAACGAACTCACCGTTATCAAATGCTCCGGCGTCAGCCTCTATCGCTTCATGGCGCCCTTTCTCGCGTTCGGCCTCCTGGCCAGCACGGGCATGCTCTTTTTTGATGGATTCGCCGTGCCGGAATTCAACTCCCTCCGCGTCCACATCGAACGGGAGTACATGAAAAAGGGAGTGAATCAGCAAAACCGCTACAACCTGTACTTCCAGGATTTCAACAACAGCATCGTGTCCCTGGAATACTACGAAGAGGGCACCGCCACGGCCCGTCGCGTCTCGATTCAGGAATTCGATCCCAGGAATCCCACCCAGCTCGTGCAGCGCTGGGATGCCGAAACCATGCGCTGGAGTGCCGCCTCCGAGCGGTGGACCCTGCTCCGGGGCTACCATCGCCGCTTCGCTCCGGGCGCCGCCACTGGATCCGAAGCCGTGGCGGGGTTCGATTCCCTGGCCATGCGCCCCCTTCTCATCACGCCCGAAATCATCGAGAAGATGCAGAGAAAACCCGAGGAAATGCAGCTCGCCGAGTTTCGCGACTACATCGATCGACAGCGCAAGGCCGGCAGCGACATCGCCCGCCTGTCGGTGGACTATTACGGCAAGATCGCCTTTCCCTTCTCCTCCCTCATCGTCATCTTCTTTGGAGTGCCCTTCGCTTCGGTGAAACGGAGAAGCGGACTCTCGGTGCAGTTTGGTGTCTCCCTCCTGATCTGCTTCGTCTATCTCGTGTTTCAAAAACTCATTCAGGTGTTCGGCTATAACGGTGATATTTCTCCCCTGGTCGCCGCCTGGCTTCCCAACGTGCTGTTTCTCCTTACCGGAGCCATCGTGGTAGCACGGGTACGGAAATAGGGTTTGAGATTCTCCCTACGGTTTCCGTAAGTTACGTGGCCATGGCAGAAGGTATCGCCACGGTAGAGAGGAGACTCCGACACCACATGATTCGTATCGCTCGACAGTTTCACTGGGAAATGGGACACCGGCTACCCTTTCACGAGGGGGGTTGTGCCAATATCCATGGACACAGTTACACGCTCTGGGTGGAAATCGAAGGAACCGTCGATGGGCATGGCATGCTCATGGACTATGGGGACCTGAAGCAAATCGTGCAACCCCTCCTTGAGGAATTGGACCATTCCTTCGCCTGCAATGAATCCGATGCTCTCATGGCCGACTTCCTGCGTACCACTCCCTTCAAGGTGGTATGGTTTCCTTTTCACACCACCGCCGAAAACCTGGTCGAATACCTCGCCGACCGCGTCTGGGATCGCCTCGGCACCTTTTCGGCCATTTCCGCTCTCACCCTCCGCCTTCAGGAAACCTCCATCAGCTATGCCGAAACCCGCCGACAGCGCTCCTGACATACATGAAAGGGTCCACGGTAACACGTTGAGAAAAAATATTTTTTTTGGGTCCGAAGAATTGCATCTTTATCCATGCTTTATTACTTTCAATTGCCCGAAAGACTTACAAGAATTCAGTTCAAGTTTTTGCTGAGGATCGGATGAAGTTTTTCATCGACAGTGCAAAGATTGAGGAAATTCGGGAAGCCGCCAGTTTCGGCATTCTCGATGGGGTTACCACCAATCCCTCCCTGGTCGCGAAAGAGGGGAAGAATTTTCGCACCCTGTTGAACGAGATTCTCGAGGTTGTCGACGGCCCCATCAGTGCCGAAGTGATTGCTCTCGATGCCGAGGGCATGGTGCGGGAAGCCCGGGACCTTGCAGCCATTCATTCCAACATCGTTGTAAAGATTCCCCTGACGATGAACGGATTGAAGGCTGTCTCCATCGTGTCGAAGGAAGGAATTCGGACGAACGTGACCCTGTGTTTTTCTCCGAACCAGGCCCTGATCGCTGCGAAGGCGGGGGCCACCTACATTTCTCCTTTCGTCGGTCGGCTGGATGATGTGGGAACGGATGGCATGGAATTGATCGAGCAGATCGTGACGATATATCGCAACTACGGATACGCCACCCAGGTATTGGCGGCCAGCATCCGTCATCCGATTCACGTGCTGCAGTCCGCCCTTGCCGGGGCCGACGTGGCAACGATTCCGTTCAAGATCATCGAGCAGTTGTTCCACCATCCGCTCACGGACATCGGGATTCAGAAATTTCTCGATGACTGGAAGAACAACGAGTCGAAGCTCGTCTAGTCCGTCTCTTCCCATCACTTCAATTTCGGTTGGCAATGAAAAACACAGCCTTTCATGACATTCACGCACGTTTGGGTGCGAAACTGGTGGAATTCGCCGGTTTCCACATGCCGATTCAGTATCAGGGGATCCTCGCCGAGCACAAGGCCGTCCGCACGGGAGTCGGGGTCTTCGATGTCTCCCACATGGGAGAGTTCGAGGTGCGCGGTGCCGATGCCTTTTCCTTCGTGCAGAAGATGACCACCAACGATGTCGGCAAGCTCTTTCCGGGCAAGATCCAGTATTCGGCCATGTGCTATGAGCATGGAGGGATCGTGGACGACCTGCTGGTGTACCATTGTGGAGACTACGTCCAGCTCGTGGTCAACGCGGCCAATCTCGACAAGGATTTCTCCTGGCTTCAGTCTCACCTCGAAGGGGATGTGACGCTTCTCGACAAGAGCGACGACACCTCCCTGCTCGCCGTGCAGGGTCCCCGCGCGATCGACACTCTGCGGAAGCTCACCACCACCGATCTCGACGCGATGGAGTATTACAGCTTCGTGCGCGGCACCATCGCCGGGGTGGACTGTCTGATCTCGCGTACGGGGTACACCGGAGAGGTGGGTTTCGAACTCTACTTCACCTCCGATGTCACCGTGTCCGAAAAGATGTGGCATGCGATTTTCGAGGCGGGTGAAGAATTCGGCATCGCGCCCATCGGGCTCGGCGCGCGGGACACCCTTCGTCTGGAAGTCGGATACTGCCTGTACGGCAATGACATAGATCAGACGACGCATCCTCTCGAGGCGAACCTCGGCTGGATCACCAAGCTGTCTGCCGGTCCCTTCGTCGGATCCGAGGCCATTCAGAAGGCCAAGGATGCCGGTCTGACCCGCAAGCTGGTGGGCCTGGTGCTCGAAGGAAAGAACATTCCCCGTCACGGTTATCCTATCGTGAAGGATGGCAAGGAAATCGGCGTGGTCACCAGTGGCTCCCTGTCCCCGATGCTGGAAAAGGGCATTGCCATGGGATACGTTCCGACCGAACTCAGCGCTCCTGGTTCGGTGGTGGAGATCCTGATCCGCAACCAGCCCGTTCCCGCCACCGTGACTAAAGTGCCTTTTATCTCCAAGTAATTCCGTCTCCGGTATTCCGGTGACTCCGGTACCTGTGCGCGTGTGCGCACGGGATGCAGTGTTCTCCCCTCACAGTCCGGTTTGCGTGAAGCGAAAATCCACCCATACCGAATCCTCGACGACCCGGCAGAAGAAAACCCCCGGTGACCCCACCTCCCGTCGCCTCGACGTGCTGGGCATTTTGCTGATCATGGCCGGGGTTCTGTTGCTGCTCGCCCTGGTCTCCTGGTCCCGCGCCGACGAAACCATTGCCGACATCGGATGGAAGGGGTATTTCCAGCTTCTGACGGGCGACCACGCCCTCAAGGAGAGGGCTGAACTGACGGCCAACTGGCTGGGTCTGTTCGGAGCACTCCTTTCGAACTTCATGTATCTCGGTACCGTAGGATTCACCGCCCTTACCGTGCCAGTGCTCCTCGTTCTCTGGGGCTGGTGGATCCTCCGAAAAAAGGACCTGGCCAACCTGGCCTACTACAGTAACTACACGCTGATCCTGGCCGTGCTCGTGTCGGCCTTCTTCGGGGTGTTTCGGCTCGTCACCTGGTTCCCGGAACTGGGTCCCTGGTGGTCTGGCCGGGTAGGTGATTTTCTCGGGGGACTTACCGCCTCCCTGCTCGGAGCCACCGGTGGCATGATCCTTGTATTCACCCTCATTCTCATCGTGTCCATCGTTGGGTTCAATTTCAACATTCATCGCGCCGCCTCCTCGGTGCATTCGGGCATGAGGCGGTACTGGGGTTTGGTGGCTCCCCGTCGCCGCCCGATGGATGAGGCGGCGGACGTGGAAGAGGACATTCTGGATCTGCCCGTCGAGGAACCCGCGCCCCGACCCGCGCCGAAGAAAGCCGTCCCTGAGCGGCCCGCAAAGGCCCGAATTCCCGTTATCGAGGACGAGGAACCTTCTCCCGCTCCCCGGCGCACCCCCATCGCCATTTCCCGCCACGAGGAAGAGCCGGCCCCGGCCCCGGTCACTCCCCTGCGGGAGGATGAGGACGGGCCTCGTTCCAACGGGATTCTGAACCGCGAAAGCATCGACGGGTATCCCGAATCTCTCCTCGCCTCGAAGAAGGCTTCTCCAGCCCCGGTGAATCCCGGTCCCGTGGAGGTTCGCATCCAGAAAAATCCCGCCCTTGCCACCGATCCTCTCGAGGCGGAGGTGGAAGAGGCGGAGGACGTGGATGACGGCGTGGCGCGAGAAGAAGAAAAAAAGAGGCGAGAGGCCCTCATCCAGGCCAATCTGACGGGGGAGGAGATCAACAAGCAGCTCGCGGAGGCCCGGATTTCCTATCAGGCCCCCACGGCGGACCTGCTCGATCCCAAGACGAGAACCAACGTGGTTCCCAACGAGGAACTTCAGGCCAAGGCCGAGCTGATCAAGGACAAGTTGGCCCTTTTCGGCATTCAGATCACAAGCATCACGGTGACTCCGGGTCCCGTCGTCACCATGTTTGAGCTCGTGCCCGATTCCAGTGTCAAGATCAGCAAGATCACCGCGCTCAGCGACGATCTGGCCCTGGCCCTGGCGGCCAAGGGCATTCGCATCATTGCGCCCATTCCGGGCAAGAGCGCCGTGGGCATCGAAATACCCAACAACACGCCGGAATTCGTCAATTTCCGTGCCGTGGCCAGCAGTCAGCCCTTTCAGGGCTCGAAATTGGCCCTGCCTCTCGGACTCGGCAAGATCATCACGGGCGAGATCTTTTGCGATGATCTGGCCAAGATGCCTCATCTGCTCATTGCCGGAGCCACGGGTTCGGGCAAGAGCGTGGGTATCAACGTGATGCTGGCCAGCCTCCTGTATCGGCTTCATCCTTCCGATGTCAAGCTCGTGCTCATCGATCCGAAGAAGATCGAGTTGGCCCAATACAAAGGGTTGAGTCGGCATTTTCTGGCCGTCTGTCCCGATCTGAACGAGGAGATCATCACCGACCCCTCCAACGCGGTGGTGGTGCTCAAGAGTCTCGAACTCGAGATGGATTCACGCTACACCAAGCTGGCCAAGGCGGGGGTGCGGCATGTCAACGATTACAACGCCAAGGTGGCCTCCGGCGCCATCAAGAGCGGAGACGATCTCCTTCATTACAAGTTGCCCTACATCGTGGTTGTGATCGACGAGCTGGCCGATCTGATGATCACTGCGGCGCGGGAGATCGAGGAGCCCATCGCGCGTCTGGCCCAGCTCGCCCGGGCCGTGGGAATTCACCTGATCGTGGCCACCCAGCGCCCGAGTGTGGATGTGATCACGGGCGTGATCAAGGCCAATTTCAGCGCGCGCATCGCCTACCAGGTGGCCAGTCGTATCGATAGCCGCACCATTCTCGACACTCCGGGCGCGGAGCGCCTGCTCGGAAACGGGGATTTGCTCTATCAGCCCAGTGGACAGCCGAAACCCCTCCGCGTGCAGAACGCCTTCATTTCCACGCAGGAAGTGGAACGCATCGTCGAGCACATCGCGGAGCAGACCGGGTACAATCATCCCTACCAGCTCCCCAGTCTCCGCGAAATGAAGCGGGCCCAGGCGCGGGACGCGGCATCGGATATCGACGACCTCGCCTACGAAGCCGCACGGCTGGTGGTGCGCCATCAGCAGGGCTCGGTGTCCCTGCTCCAGCGCCGCCTGAAGATCGGCTATTCCCGTGCCGCTCGGATCATGGATCAGTTGGAAATCGCGGGGGTGGTGGGGTCGGCCGATGGGAGCAAGGCGAGAGAGGTGATGGTAGAGGATGAAGAGGTGTTGGAAGAGATGCTTGGGAATATGTAAAGAGTAAAGTGTAAAGAGTAAAGGTGAAATGGTGAGAACAGCACGCATATGGATCATGATGGCGGGGGTCGCGGTGGCGACACTCGGCTGGGGGGCGTCGTGGAGTGTGTCGCCGAAGGACATCATCGAGAAGGTGCAGGCGCGCTACGATAAAATGACGGACGCGGTGATCCAGTTTCGGCAGAACGTGCGGTTTCGGGTTTCGAAATCCGAGCAAACGGTGTCGGGCACGCTGATTTTCAAGAAGAAGAACAAGTATCGCATCGAAACCGATCAGCGGGTAGTGGTAACAAACGGCGTGACGTCCTGGTCCTGGAACCCCAGTACGAAGCAGGTGGTCATCGACAAATACAAGGAGCAGTCGCATGGCATTTCTCCCGAGCAGCTTCTGCTTCGCTACCCCAACGACTATTATTCGACTCTGGTGGGAGAGGAGAAGCTGGACGGGGAGTCCTGTTATGTTCTGAAGCTGTCGCCGAAGCAGGACAATACCTTTATCACCGGGATGAAAACCTGGATTACCTCCAAGTGGCTGATTCGGCGCGTGGAGGTGGTGGATATGAACGGAGCTACGACCACCTATCACATCACGTCCATCCAGTTGGATCAGGAAGTTCCGGATTCCCGGTTCGAATTCAAGCCTCCCCAGGGGGCCAGCGTCATCGATTTGCGATAGTGAGACACATTTTGACGGAGTTCCCCGTCCCCGACCTCATTACCGACGGTATTTTGACACCACCCCACGAATGCTCATTTTTCACGTGTATTGGATCGATTTATCATGGCAGGATTCTTGCATAATCAGATTGTCCCCGAAGGCACTGTGGGATGAGAGGCAAGGAAAGAATGCCGATCGTGGTTCCGAGCTTGCTCGATGTGGTGAAAGAACGTATATTTTTGATTCGCGCAATTTTTGAATTGGATAGTTGATGGTTCTTCGAGATAAAAAATTCAAGAATGTCTCATTTAACGTAGGAGGATTGATGAACAGCAGCTAGGAGTACCGAACCTTTTTAGCTTGCTTTAACCTCGTCAACCCTGTCTCATTTTTTTAACTAACTGGAGCTTTTCGGATGAAAAAAACTCTAACCTTCCTTCCCCTCCTGGCTCTGACGCTGGCCCTCGTTATGGGCAGTGCCTATGCGCAGGTTCCGGGGTTGAAGACCCTGAAGGGTGATCTGACGAATCCGATCACCCGGACGGTAGAGCAGACCGCTGACTCCGTGACCTTCATTTCGGACACCCTGACCTTCTCCGACAACGGAAGAGGCGTGGGTAACTTCATGGTGGGTGACTCTGTCGCCATCATGTTTGTGCAGAACCGATTCAAGGTGGTCAACAATCAGCTGTCTTCCGGGGTAACCAACTTTGATTACATCAGAATCAATGTTGCGTACAGCCAGGCGAAGATTTCCCGTCAGCAGTATCTTTACACTGCTTCCGGGAAGCCCGCCGATCCCGCCGAACTCAACAAGTCCTCTGTTGGTGTTCGCCCCGTCTATCGTCCCGTCGGTCAGATCGCAATGACGTCCGCGTTCAACTCGGACCCCAATGCGATCCGTCAGATGATGACCTTCTACTTCTCCCAGCTCGATCCTCGCGAAGCGACGGCGGGTGTGGAAGACGTGATCCAGGTCAAAAACATCTACTTCAAACCCAACATCAACAACCTTACCGGCCTTGCGGTGCCCCCGGCGATCACCGAGGATACCCTGCGCGCCTATCTGTTGAACGGCTCCACTGGTCCGACCTACGGCCAGGTCGTCAACACGGGCAAGGGCTGGACTGATCTCGCGTATGTCCGTCTGCTTCCGGGAACCACCCGCTACATCATGTGGGTCAAGGATTCCTCCCAGGCAGTCGATGCCGGTGAATACATCGGTTCCTTCGGTGACTACTCCCGTGGACGTTACTTCCTCGGTGATGATGGTCTTCCTCTGAATGCGAACAATGCCAAGTTCCGTCCTTCCGCCACTCGTACCCTCGGTCTCACCGTGGTGCAGAACCCGGATTACGGAATGATGGTGGACGGTTTCCCGCCCGAGCGGAATCCGATCCGTCTTTCGAGTCTCTTCCAGATTTTGGCTCCGCCGAGCCCCTCCACCCCGAATCTCAACCCCGCCTGGGGTCTGATTCCGCCGTATCGCGTGGGTCCCTACGCCGCTCCGGCCGCCAACCCCTATCAGCCGGGTTTGGTGACCTCCGCCGTGGATACTCTTCGCTTTATCGACTCTTGGGGCAACCGGACCTGGGATCGCATGACCCAGCCGGATCTCAAGGCGATTGCCTATACCAACACCACCCAGACGGAAGATCGTACGCTCTACCTGAAGGGTTACACCGCTGCTGATGATACCCTTCGTCAGTTCGGTCAGATCGTGTATCGCCGTTTGGCTTACACGGCCGCTCAGAATTACATGAATGCCGGCGGCGTGATGGATTCCATCCGTATCATCGCCTCCGCGAACGTGAAGTTCCGCAATCAGGGTGGCGTCGTCGAGCAGCTTGCTGCCGATCCCGACACCACCGGCGGTTTCCCCCGCAAGTTCATCTTCAGTCTTCGCTCTGACGAAGCGTATCTCGACTTCGAGCCCGGCATGGCGCCGAGCTATGGTCGTACCACCTTCGATCTCAACAGCACCGCGATGCAGGCGGCTGGCAAGGCTCTCGAGCCGTACCGGACTCCTGTGGATCCCACGGGTGTGGCCTCCCTGCCGTACACCGGCACGAAGATCACGATCCTCCCGAACATCCCGCGCGCCATCGAGATCGTGTCCGACGATACCTGGAAGTCCAAGAATCTGGACAAGGAATACCTCAACCTCGGAATGACCGTGTATGACGGTTATGGAAACCGCGTTGACGACAACGAGCGCTACAAGTGGGAACTCAGCCCGTTTGGCAGACTCTGCGTCGGTGGTAAGAATTACATTCAGAACGGCGTGTTCGACTCGCTCGTCACCGACGTTCCGAATATCGTTACCAGCGGTCTCAACCTCGACTCCGGTCGTGTGAACATCGTCGCTTCCGCCATCGCGCGTGCGCGTCGCGTGTTCAAGCCGAGCAACCCGGGTCCGATGGGCGTCGGTGCCTATCGTCTCCGCGTTCGTTCCTCGTTCTCCTTCCCGGATCACTTCAGTGATCTCCGCTACCCGTACAAGAACGATCCGTTCCCGACCGGCAACCCCGGTAACAACGCGATCTTCGCGCACATGAACTTCATCCCGGATGGCAGCCCGAACAACACCTTCGGCCCGCTGTACAACCCGGGTCCGACCTTCGCCAACTTCGGCCGTCCGATGGGTCAGACCACCGCGTTCGACTCCACCGACGTCATTTGGCAGGGTTACTCCAATAGCGATCCCGCGAAGAATGGCTGGCTGTATACCTCCGCCACCACTCCGCGCATCGAAGTCGTGGTCGGCACGAACGACGCTCTTGTCGTCGGTCGCGTCGGTACCTTCACGCTCCCCGGACAGAATGAGAACATCTACTCCAAGCTCTACATCCGTCTTACTGATGGATCGGGCGTGCCGATGGATATCACTCCGTACTTCCCGGACAAGGTGAAGGTTGAACTTCCCGACAACCAGCTCGTCACCTCTGGTGCCAAGCAGTTCTACGGTTCGGTGTCCCCGAACATCGCCCTCGGTGGCTATCCTGGTCCCAGCGCTCCTGGTGCCATTCCGCCTCCGACGATTCCCGATGGTCTGCCGAACGCAGGAAACGTCCTCAATGCCGAACTCGTGAGCGTCGATGCCAGCACTGGCTTCATGCTTCCGGGTATCAACGGCGACGTCCCGGCTCTGTATCCCTACAAGGCCGTGCGTTTCTATCTCCGCGCCCCGCGCAACGTGAGAACCCTCAGCCTCGCCGGTACCGACAAGATCCGCCTCCGCGCGTATCTCACTGTCTCCACCGTGCCCGATGCCTGTGATTTCTCCGTGAGCAGTGCGTTTGCTGAAATGAGCATCATTCCTGATGCCGTCCAGACGGTTGAAGTCTTCAAGTCCGCTGGCAAGCCTCAGGGTGCTCTCACTCCGATGGAAGGCTGGGCTCCGAATCCGGATCCTCTCTTCCTGAAGAACGAACTCTTCCCGACCGGTACGCCGAAGAACGCCACTGAGAACAACCTGTTCTACCAGGGCTACTTCTTCCGCGCACGCCAGCCGCAGAAGAACGAGACCCCGCGCGTGACCTCCGAGTCCTTCCCGAGCCCGATCGAAGCGGAAGCCTTCATTGGTTCCCTGCTTGCCGGTCCGACCAGCCTGGACGAAGATTGCACCGCGCCGATCCCGATGGACACCGTTGTGGTCTCCGATCACAGCAAGCAGATCCGTCTGGTCGCTCGTCTCCTCGATCGTTACAACAACCCGGTGGGCGGTCGCCTCGTGAAGTTCCATGTGGAATCCGAGACTCTTCCCGTCACCCCGGATCTCGATGTCAATGGCAAGCGTATTCCGATGCGCGCGCAGGACAACACCCAGCGCGGTGGTTTCGGAAACTATGCCTCCAGCTTCATCTATGATGACACGCTGAAGCGGACCACCGTTGGTGACACCGCGACGGCTGGCTGGGTCACTGCCTACTTCATCTCCGGTCGCGTCGCGCATCAGATCGTTCGCGTCGCTCTCACCCCGGATACGCTCGCGTACGATCTCTCCATGATCGGAAAGAACCTCGGCGAAGGCACCATCGTGGGCCAGAGCTATCGTGGCTTCGCGCCGCGCGTGATCATCCCGGTCTTCCAGAAGCCCGACACGGTGGTGACGGCTCAGTTCTTCCCGTATACCGCAGCGTCGACCTCCCCGATTCCGCTTCCTGGCGACGCCGTTGCCATGGCGGTGCTCGAGGATATCTCCCTCTATCCGGATTGTAAGGTCGGTACCCCGAATCCTGCGGGCTCTCCGTTCCCCTGCCCGGATAAGCTTCCGGATTGCTATCGCGACAACCCCGCGACCAACTACAAGCCGGCCTTCACTGCGTTCTCGGCGAACCCCAAGTTCATCGAACAGCGCGTGACTCACTATGGTCGTCTCCCGCAGACGAACATCCGTCCCTACATTCCGGACACCCTGCAGCTGACTGCCAACAGCCTGACGGATCCTAACACGATCACCGCCGGCCGTATCGTCACCCTGCTCGTTCGTGAATACGACAAGTACGGAAACCTCATCGAAAACAGCACTGCCATCGACGACACCGCTCGCATTCGCTTCCGCATGTGGGCCAACGGAAAGGGCTCCATGCCGGCTCCGTATCAGAATGGTCTCGCCGACGGTCAGTTCGTGCCGGCCTTCGACTGGACTCGCGACGAGTACGGTCCGATGCGCAAGGCTCGCTATCGTCATACCCAGATCAGCAACCTGGTCTCCGGTATTCACATCAACCAGACTGCCAACTGTATCGCGCTGGAATTCCCGACGCCGAAGCTCGTTGATGCCGACATGATCTTCGAAGCCACCCCGACGGGCGTGCTTTCCGGTCTCGGCAATGGTGAAATCGCACGTTGCACGACCCGCGTCGTGTCCCGCGTGAAGACCCCGACCCGCTTTGACATCCTCCGCGCCGGTCAGGAGCAGCTCCAGAACGCCGTCAGCTACTCGTTCTTCTCTGGCACGCCCGAAACGCGCGCCATGGTTCCGGGTGCCGACATCGTTCTCTTCAAAACCGCGAAGACCAACCTTCCTGACTTCGAAGATGACAGTCCCAACAACGCGACGGGCTTCGACCTGACCGCCAATGGTTTGGATCATCTCCTTCTCAGCCAGGTCTACAAGTACAACAACAACGGCTACCCCGTTGGGAAGTACGAAGTGGTCAACGAACACAGCGTTCCGCTCGATAAGGACGGAGATCCGCTCTACCTCAACGTGGACGGCGATCTCAATCCTGCATTCGACATGGATCCCGACACCAAGCTGCCGGTCTATGTCAAGCGCGACGCCTACAACAACCCGTCCCTCGACGTTCTCACTGCTGGAAACGTCCCCGGCGCCCGCGCTGGTGATCTCTTCCAGGTGACCGTTGCCGGCGGCGGCGATGGTATCGGTTTGAACGTTCAGACCGAGCCGAAGATCGAATTCAACAACAACCCGGTCTCCGACCGTCGTCCGGTTCTCGTGCGCATCACCCCGATCTGGGAGAACAATCCCCCGACCGGTGGCAATCCGTACACCGTTGCCGGAAAGACCTACGAGAATCGTCTGTTTGCTGACACGATCTATACCTACCGTGGGACCAGCACTGTCCCGGTGGACAAGAACAAGGTGACTCGCGTTGAGTTCATGGGTACCCGCACGGATCGCACCGAGCGCGCCACTCAGAACCAGAACGACGTCGAAACCGCGGCCAACATGACGCGCTACGACCGCCTCACCCGCATGAACGTGTCCAACTGGAACCGTGACGACTTCTCCCTCACGGGCATGCCTCTTGCCAACCTGTCCACTGCCCGCACCAGCACCGCTCTCGCGTGGCCGGCTGCGAACAGCAACTACATCGACGGTGGATTCTGGACGAGCAGCAATCCGAACCTTAACAAGTTCAAGGGCGACTACAACCGCCGTTATGCTCTCCTGCCGCGCTTCCTCGGCTCTGGCCGGACCCCGACTCAGGGTCTCGACATTGCCCCGGGTGCCTTCCTCCGTATCGTCGACTCGACCTCCGACCAGGTGATCGACCTTCGCGTCGTCGCCCCGGATCTCACTGACATGGCCGGCAAGGTGGTGGATGACACCGCCAGCTACGACCAGGGCAAGACCCTCGTCGCTCGCAAGGCCGACCGTCTCGCGAACCGTTACTGGTTCCTCGATGACACCTACAAGTCCGAAGCAGACGGTACCGGTATCCCGGGCCCGAACTACAACATCAGCACTGTGACTGAGCTCCTGTATCAGAAGCGCGCCGTGCCGGTGGATCTGCAGGGCTCGTCGGTGACCGAATACGCCGTCACTCGTCCGGCCTTCGGCCCGGTCAACGCCACCAGCAAGCTCAACCATACCTTCGTCGTGGTGCCCTATCGCATCGCTTTCACGACGATCTTCCCGAGCAGCTTCGACGTTGCAACCCAGGTCTATGACAAGACGCGTCTGCCGATGGGTATTCTCCCGAACCAGACCGACATCGACACCATTCCGCGTGTCACGCTTACCCCGTCCTCCAGCGCCGATCTGACCAAGTTCGAGATGTTCTCGCGTCTCTATGGCCAGGTCATGCATGGTGGTACCAATACCCTCCCGTCCAACCCGAACCAGCCGTATGCCCGTCCGGATACCGTGTTCACGGGCCAGACCTACGTCTACGCCGTGACTCCGTACGATCGCTATGGCAACATGAATACTCGCGACTCCATGTTCGTGAGCATTGGTGCCCGGTTCACCGATTGGCGCTTCCTCGATCTCGAAGGTCCGGATGCCTACCTCCTGCTTCGTGCCGGCGGTCAGTACTTCCGCGCCATCCCCGAGCTCGCTCCCAGCAGCGACAAGCAGCGTCGTGACACCCTCCGTGTCTTCAACCCGATCATCGGAAACATCGGGGCCCGCAACCGCAATGATTATCTCGGTATCAAGCCGGATGACAAGCGTCTGTATGCCTACGTTGGTGAAGCTGGTCAGGGCGAAGCGATCCTCAATGGTCTCCTGCCGGCGAACATCATTGCCAGCCGTCCTGTGACCGTCGAGATGCTGTTCGCTCCCGCGCCGTTCACGCTCAACTCCATGACCTTCCGCAATACCGACCTGTTCCGTATGGACCATGTTGGTGGCTGCAAGGACAACGGACTCGAGAAGGACATCCTCCATCTCATGTGGGTGGAATCCAAGTGGGCGGATCCGAACAAGAACAACCCCAACGACACCATTCGTTATGAGTGGAACGCGTTGATCGACAGCCTTGGTGTCGTGCGTCGCGTGGCCGTCATGGCCGACGAAGACGGTGCCAAGCCGATGCTCACCATCGGTGGCGACAAGCTTCGTGAGCTCATCTATCGTCGGCCCAGCACCTACCAGCCGAATCCCGACAGCAATGTCGTCCGGATCAAGTGGTTCGTGCGTGCCTTCAGCAAGAGCGGCCTCGAAACCTTCTCCGACACCGCGGGCGCAACCGTTCGCAATCAGCCGTGGACCCCGCAGAATCCGCTGGTCATCTCTGAAAACAGAATGCCCGCGAATCCGCCTCAGCCCGGCACCCCGACCAACAACCAGATCATCCTCGTGGATGCCAACTCCACCATCGATGTCCAGTGGACTCCGGCAACGGACGTGAACATCGATAACGGTAACAAGATCGGCGGTTTCAAGACCTATGATCCTGTGACCCTTACCTGGAGAACGGAACTCAACCCGAGCGGCGATCCTGTCCGTACGGTCGACTCTCTCTTCTATCAGTGGGTTGGTATCGTCGAACGCACCTACCCGGCTGGGAAGGGCGCTCCGGTGGGCTCCACCGTGGTCGTCAACACCGGTCTGGTCAACGGCTTCACGATTCCGGCGACTGTGATCAACACCCTCTTCGGTGGCTTCAGCACCGACCCGACCTCCACCAGCGCTGACTCCGTCATCGTGAAGTGGTACGTGTACACCAAGGACATGACCTTCAATCAGACTGAAGAAGTGTTCTTCCCGTACAACGAAGACGGTACGATGCGCGCCGACACCGGCCGCTGGTCCAAGACCAGCTGCCAGCCGCATATCCTCCCGGCCGGTCCGTACTTTGTGCGCCTGACCAAGCTGGATCGCGGTGGCGTCGAGATCGAGCCCAATTCCACCTCCGCCAACCTGCAGAAGGTTGCCGGTGAGGAAGTGTGCTTCACTCTCACTGCAAAGGACAAGAACGGTAACATCATCCGTGATTGGGACGTGAAGGGTGCTCCGACGACCCTCACCATCAAGAACGGAACGGCGATCATCGCCAGCAACGATACCAGCATGCGCAGCTGGAACAGCGATCCCAAGGGTTACACCTGGGCCGTGATTTCGCACAATGGCACCGTCCTCCCGACGACCGACAGCGTGCAGTTCACCGTCCCGGCGTCCGCATTCGTGAATGGCGTGGCCACTGTGTGCCTCACCTACACGAAGGCTGATAAGAACGTGTTCGTCGAGGTTTCCCCGACCTTCACGGGTCTGAATCAGGAATCCGTCAAGATCGACTACAGCAGCGGCGGAATCACCAACTTCCTCGTCACGATCACCAGCGCGACCAACATTCCGAACCAGATCTATCGTCTGCGGAAGTATGAAGTTCTCGCAGTGCCGCGTGACAAGTTCCTCAATCCTTCGGGTGACGAAGTTCGTACGCGCTGGAGCTCCCGCTTCAATGCTGAATTCGATGCTTCGCTTCCTGGCTTGTTCGACATGTTCAATGGCGGCGACGTCTATGTGAAGTATGCCGACAAGTACAACTTCTTCCTCGCTTCCACTCTCACTCGCGTGAAGCCGGGCCAGCTGCAGAGAATCCGCGTGGATGCTGCCGCGAATCCTGTCGTCTTTGGCGAGTCCGATGAATTCGAGATCCTTGACCATGCTCCGAATGCCTTCAATCTGCTTTCGCCGGCCGACAACACCCGTCTGCCGCTGATGAAGTCGGACAATCGTGAAGATTTCACCTGGACCAACACGGGCGATCCCTACACGAACATCAAGATCTCCGATATCACCGGTGAAATCGGAAACGACGTTATTCACTACACGACGGTGTTCGTGGACAGCATCAGCCTGACCCGCGCGCAGAAGTTCGAAGCGAATAACATTGGTCTCGACAACAAGCTGACCATGACTCACGGACAGCTCGCTGACGTCATCAACAACAACCAGGGTAGCACCACCGCGAAGGAAGCTCATCTGTTCTGGTACGTCGAGGCCTTTGACGGTCTCTACACCACGCTGAGCTCCCCGCGCTCCGCTTCCCGTCCGGGCTTCGCTCTGTGGCTCATCAAGGACGGTATCCTGAGCACGGATAACGCGAACGTTCCGAACGAGTTCACCCTCGATCAGAACTACCCGAACCCCTTCAACCCGACCACGTCCATCTCCTACAGCTTGCCGAAGGCCAGCCAGGTTACCGTCATGATCTATGACATGCTCGGTACCCCGGTGAAGTCCCTCGTCAACAAGATGCAGGCCGCTGGTACGTACACGATCGGTTGGAACGCCACCAACGACCTTGGCCAGCAGGTGCCCTCGGGCAACTACATCTACAAGATCGTGGCCGGCGACTTCACGCAGACTCGCAAGATGACCCTGCTGAAGTAAACCCTTCCCCGAAGGCTTGCCCTTCGAACGAAAGTGTCCCGCTTCGGCGGGACACTTTCTTTTTATACCCGACCCTCGTACATTCACGCCATGCTCGTCGCGGACCTCCTCCTCTCCCTCCTCTCCATTCCCTCCGTCTCCGGTTCCGAGGCGGATCTCGCGCGCTGGATCGAGGACTGGTGCACCTCTCTCGGATGGCCATTCGTGAGAGAGGACGTCCAACCGAATCGCTGGAACCTCCTCGTCCTTCCCGACTCTCCTTCTCCCGTACTCTTCTCCACCCACCTCGACACGGTGCCGTCCCTCCTTCCGATCACCCGATCGGATACCACAATCACCGGGCGGGGAGCTTGCGACGCAAAGGGCGCTCTCGCCGCAATGCTGATCGCCGCCACCCAGCTTGCAGAACAACAATGCCCGCCCAGTCTGCTCTTCGTGGTGGGAGAAGAAACCGATAGTATCGGTGCGAAATCCGTCAACTGCCTGACGTCAAGAAAACGCTGGATCGTCAACGGAGAGCCCACGGAAAACATGCTGGCCACGGGACATAAGGGCGTCCTTTCCTATCGCCTCGGCACCTCGGGAATTCCAACCCATTCCGGGTATCCCGATCGTGGCTCTTCTGCCGTCCATCGCATGCTGGCCCTGCTTCAACGGATCGAAGAGGATGCCTCCACACGCTCCGGACCACTCGGACCCGAGACTGTCAATATCGGCCGTATCGAAGGCGGCACCGCCCTCAACGTGCTCGCCGCCCACTGTGAATGCTCGGTTATGCATCGTATCGTTACCTCGGCCGAAGAAGTGGAACTCCGCCTTCGCACCCTCGTTGGACAGGAGGCCCGACTCTCGATCATCTCACGTACCGATCCGCAACCCTGCGTCGTGCTTTCCGACTTTCCGTCCGCGCCCATGGCCTACGGCACCGATATCCCCTATCTGCGGCGCTTCGGCGAACCACTGTTGTATGGACCCGGCTCCATCCACGACGCTCATACCGAGCATGAATGCGTGTCGCTGCACAGTCTCGACAAGGCCGTGCAGGACTATGTAACCCTCGCTCTTGCCCTTTCTCACCAGGAGTTGCCATGAACCCTCCCCGCCTCGCCATCATCGGATATGGAGCCATGGGCCGGGAAATCGAAATCCAGGCCAATGCGCTCGGATACCCCGTGGACTCCGTGTTCGACATCAACACCACGGAACGACTCTCCGCCGATCTTTTACGCAACGCCACGGTCTGCATCGATTTCACACAGCCCGATGCTGTTCTTTCCAACACTCGGGTGTACGCCGAAGCGGGCATCGCCGTGGTCATGGGCACCACCGGCTGGTCGCAGCACGAAGGCGAGGTACGGCACCTGGTGGAAGAGGCCGGTATCGGCTTCCTGACGGGGGGCAATTTCTCGGTAGGCGTGCACGTGTTGCGCCTTCTCGCGCGCAATGCGGCGGCCCTCCTCGAGGCACTCCCGGAGTACGACATTTCCCTCCACGAAACGCATCACGTTCGGAAGAAGGACGCTCCCAGCGGCACTGCTCTGATGCTGGCCCAGGACATCCTTTCGACGCTTCCGAGAAAGACGGAGATCCGTACGCACATCGAGGGCGCACCCGCACCGTCGGACCTCGTGGTCACGTCGTCCCGTACGGGTTCCGTGCCCGGCACACACGAGATTCTGGTGGACGGCCCCTACGACTGTATCGAACTTCGCCATCTGGCGCGGGACCGCCGTGGCTTTGCCTCGGGCGCCCTGAAGGCGGCCGCCTGGGTCTCGTCCCGCAAAGGCTATTTCACGATCGAGGAGATGTTTCATGACCTCATTGACGCTTAACGGCGCGGGTACTGCCCTCGTCACCCCCTTCACGCGTTTCGGCACCCTCGACCTCGAGACCTGGTCCCGCCTCGTTGCGCGCCAGGTGGAGGAGGGGATCGACTTTATCGTTCCCTGCGGAACCACGGGCGAGGCCGTGACCCTGGCGCTCGACGAATACGAGGCGGCCATCTCCCTTGCGGTGAGCACGGTCGCGGGTCGCGTGCCGGTGGTGGCCGGCGCGGGAAGCAATTCGACGGAGAAAACCATCGAGACCGCGAAGATCGCCGCCCAGTGCGGAGCCGATGCCATTCTGGTGGTGGGACCCTACTACAACAAGCCCACTCAGGAAGGGTTCTACCAGCACTTTCGCGCGGTAGCGGAGGCCGTGCCCCTCCCCATGGTGATCTACAACGTGCCGGGAAGGACGGGCTCGAACATGAGCGCCGACACGCAGCTTCGCATCGCGGAATTGGACACGGTGATCGCCACCAAGGAGGCCTCGGCCAACTTTTCCCAACTCATGCAGATTCTCCGCGATCGCCCCGAGGGATTCGCCGTGTTGTCGGGGGACGACAACCTCGCCCTCGCTCAAATTGTCCTCGGTGCCGACGGCGTGATTTCGGTGCTGAGCAATGAGATCCCCGGAGAGGTTCGCGCCATGATCCGAGCCGCGCTGGATGGACGTTTTGACGAGGCCCGACGCATTCACTACCGCACTCTGGAACTCAGCGAAACCAACTTCATCGAAAGCAGTCCCATTCCCGTCAAGGCGGCCATGGCCATGATGGGACTCCTCGAGGAAGTGTACCGCCTGCCCCTCGTGCCGATCGGCGAGAAGAACCGCGCCATCCTCTCGGCGGCCCTGCGCCGTCTCGGACTCATCGCCGAGGACTGATGGAACTCCTCCTCCCGCCTCGCCTGCACCCTGGCGACCTCATCGGAGTGATCGCGCCTTCCAGTCCGCCGGTGGACCAGAGCCGCACCGATCGAGGTCTGGCCTATCTCGAACGAAAGGGCTTTCGGGTCCGCCCTGGGGCGGCCCTGCGCCGCACCCTGGGATACCTGGCCGGCAGCGATGCCGAGCGCCTGGCCGATCTCCATGCCATGTTCGCCGATCCCGAGGTCAGGGCCATCCTCTGCGTGCGAGGCGGCTCGGGGGCGTCGCGCCTTCTGCCGGATCTGGACTTTTCTCTGCTCCGAGCTCATCCAAAGATCTTCTGCGGTTTCAGCGACGTCACGGCCCTCTCGATGCCCATGCTGGCGCATGCGGGGCTGTGCAGCTTCGCGGGCCCCATGGTGGCGGTGGAGATGCAGCAGGAAGAAGAAGACCGCGAGACCATGGATTTCTTCTGGTCCCTGCTGTACGGCGAGTCTCGGGATCTCTTATGCACCTCAGGTGAGGAAAGGCGTTACTTCGATCGTCCGGGACGGGCCCGGGGTCCATTGCTCGGAGGGAATCTCGCCTTGCTCGCCACCTTGCTCGGCACGCCTCATGCGCCCGCCTGGGAGGGATCGATTCTGTTTCTCGAGGATGTGGGAGAGAATGTGTATCGCCTCGATCGGCTCCTGGCCCACCTCCGTAATGCGGGGGTGCTGGGGGCGGTGGCGGGAATCCTTCTCGGATCCTTTACCGGAATTCCCGACGACGATCCCAATCGGCGTCTGAGCGAGGTGTTTGAGGACTACTTCGCGCCTCTCGGCGTACCGGTGCAGTCGGGCATCCCCTTCGGCCATATCACTCCGAAAATCACCCTGCCCTGGGGCGTGGAGGTGGAAATGGATGCCGAGGCCGGAACCGTGCACCTGCGCGGACCCGTGGTGCGCTGACGCTACTTGCGGGCGCCGTGCATGTACCCGCGGCTCTTGACGGTGTTCTGCACGGAAAAGAAGGCCGTGTGGTCGATGCTGTCGACGATGGATTGGAATTCCTTGAGTCGCTTCCGTTTCAGCAGGGACGTGATGATGGCCATGCCCCCCGTGCCACCTTCTCCCGGAATGATGGTGACCCCGAAATGGGAGGCACGCAACGCGTCGGCGATCTCGTCCACATGGTGGCGGCTGATCACATACACATGCAGAGTGCCGAGCGCCAGTTTCTGCTCGATGACGATGCCGATAAAGGTGCCCATCGCGAAGCCACAGCTATACCCGATGACGTTGTACACATTGTCGAGCTGAGAGAAGATCTGTCGAATCGCGATCACCCAGATGGCGGATTCGAAGAGGCCGCAGGCCGCGCCGAGATATTTCTTGCCCTGCACGGTGAACATGGTGCGCAGAGTCCCGATGCTCACGTCGCCGATGCGGAGGCAGAAAATGAAGAAGGCGCCGAGAAGAATGTTGATGACGTCCATGTCCATGCGGAAGGTGGAGAATACAACCGCTCCAAAATACGGTGAATTTCGTGAACCAGGAGTGAAAATCGGAACGAGCTCTCCCTGTTTCGATGTTGAGTGGACGAATGGAAACTTTTCCTTACTTTTAGCAGCTCTTCACGACAATCATTCAGGAAAGACTCATGGAACGTACCCTTGCAATCGTCAAACCCGACGGCGTGGCCTCCGGACTCATCGGCGAAGTCGTCAAGCGCATCGAGCAGGAAGGCCTTCGGATCGTGGCCATGCGCATGGAACACCTTACCCGCACCAAGGCCGAGGGCTTCTATGGCGTGCACCGCGAACGTCCCTTCTTCGGATCCCTGGTGGAATTCATGACCTCGGGTCCCTGTGTCCTCATGATGCTCGAGGGGGATTCCGCCATCAGTCGCTGGAGATCCCTCATGGGCGCCACGGATCCGGCCAAGGCCGATCCCGGCACCATTCGTCGCGACATGGCTACCAGCATCGAGCGCAATGTGGTGCATGGCTCCGATGCCCCCGAGACAGCGGCCTTCGAAACCGACTATTTCTTCGCCTGATCCTTCCGACTGTGGATTGTCACGGAGCCGCCCCGCTGAGGGCGGCTCCTGTGTTTATGGGGTCCGTCGCCGAACCAGGCGGGATTCTGTTCCCACCTGAAGCAGGAATAGGGGAGGAGTGAATGCGGGTAGGTTCAAGGTGGCGGGACCGGCCTCGGGGGTGATCCATGTTTCGAAGAGACGGCGCCCCAACAGATCGGAGCCCACCACGCGCTGGGAACCCCGCCAGCTCGGGTCGGGCGTGAGAGTCAGTCGGTCGTCGCAGGGCTGGGGATAGAGCGAGAAGCGCGGGATGCCGGGCGGGGTGGACGCCGAAGTCAGCACCGGACGGATGTCCACCACTCGAGGTAGGTGATCGGAGGCCGTGCGGGTATCGGTGGCCTGCACGCCGAGACGAAGCAGATCCTCGTTGGGGAGTTCGAGCGTAGAGAACACGAAGTTCGAGCCGATGCTGCCCTGGGGCATCGAGTACAACACGTAATCGAGCACGCCCGACAGCCAGGTTCCCTTCTCGTCGTACCAGGTGTAGGCGATGGGAGTGGCGAGATGGCGGGGCGGGAGGATCTGCAGATCGGTGTCGTTCCAGCCTGGGCGGGCGTCGGGACCGAAGGTGGCATTGTCTTCGATGTCCCCCGTGGTGAGGGTGAGGAGCTGACGGGAGAGTCCCACGAAATTGTAATCCCCCACGATAAAGATAGGCAGGCCTTCGGGCAGGTCCACGATACCGCCCGACGTCTTTCCTTCCCGCAGAAACGCGACCACGGCATCCACTTCCTTCTGTCGTTCGGAATCGGCCTCACAGCAGCGAAAGTGAACATTGATCACCAGCAGAGCCGGTTGCCCATCCACTCCGAGCTGAAAGGCCGAGGCCCGATACCGATCGAGGATCAGCCAGGACCGTTGCACTGCGAGCCAGGTGACCAGCACGTTACCGGGATCGAGCTTCCAGGCCCGCCAGATCTGACCCGGAGGGGGAGGGAAGGCGGCCTGCACGGTGGCAAGGGCCTTGGCCGGTGTGGTGCTGAAGCACTCCTGAAAGCAGAGGATGTCGGGTGCGAGGGCCTTGAGGACGCGCGAGAATGCGGGGATGCGCTTGGTATCGGTAAGTCCTTCCTGCAGGGTATTCCAGGTGAGCAAGCGCAGATCCTGAGCAAAGAGGCGGTCCGTGGAACGCGAGAGATAAGCGGGCTCGCCGGGATTGCGGAAGTCCCATTCCGTGCCCCCGCTGTCGGGGATGCGGTCCCCACCCGCCCGATCGTCGAACAGCGCCACTCGGATGCGCGAGGACGGGAAGAGGGGCTGACCCTGGATCTGAGCCGAGCGGGACAGGGCGATCTCGAAGGTGGGGGAGGAAAGAGATGGGAGGGCATGGATGCCGAAGGATTGGGTGATGGAGCGAGACGACCCGTTCAGGATGGCCGTGCCGGTCTTTTCTCCGAAACGCCAGATCAGTTCGGCCCCGATACCGCCTACCGATTGCCCCGTGGCGGGATTGTCGTCGGTATCGATGGCGAGAACAATCCCGCTGTTGTTTTGCAGGGACACCTCCCCATCCATGCGGATGAGAAGGTAGAGCCAATCCACATCGTGAGACAGGGTGAGGTCGAGAAAGTCCCGCCCTCCGGCCGCCCCATCGCCCCGAGTGTCGCGCGCGGCGTAGGGATGGTGATCCCAATCGGAAAAGAGGCCGTCGAGCACGAGACGGTCCTGCGCGAATCCGTTCGCGCCCAGCAGAATCAGACAAAGAAGGGGGAGGATTTTCTGTATTTTCATGGGGTGAATCACATGATGAGAGCGATGAACAGGATCCGACAGATCGGGAATCACTCAGTTTTGGCAATTCTGCTCACAATTGCAAGTGCCATTCCTCTCTCCGCCCAATCCCGGCCCGACTCTGCGCCTCGACTGCTCCCGAGCTTCGTGGTAACGGAGATGGACGACGAGCGTACAGTGGTGAGCGACGAGGGTCTTCGGGGTTCGGTGGTGCTGCTGGATTTCTGGGCCACCTGGTGTCCCCCCTGCGTGGCGGCTCTGCCCCGCATCACCCGATGGCAGGAGGCCTGGAAGGACAGGGGATTTCGCGTGGTGAGTCTTTCCTTCGACACCGAGCCCGCGCGGGTGCGGGAGTTTCGCGCGAAGCGCTTCGCCATGAGCTGGACTCACGTGTATCTCGATGGAGGATTCGCCCACTATCTGGTGAAGCTCTGCGGTGTCGAGGCGATACCCTGGATGATATTGGTGGACCGGGAGGGAAGGATTTTGAAGGAAGGAAATCTGAGGGAAGAGGAGATGGAGGCGGAATTGGTTCGGATCTTCGGCTCCCTGCCTGGAGAGAGAACTCCCGAGTCCGAAAATCTGTTGGACAGGGGCGCCCCTTCACCACCCAAGGACCGACCATGACCGAAAAGATTGCCGGTATACTCTCGTTGACCAATCACGAGCTCTACGTGGTGACGGCCCGTCACGAGGGCAGAGATTACGGGCAGATCGCCACCTGGGTGATGCCTGCTACCCTGGTTCCCGACCGGCCCCGCGTGGTGGTGGCCCTCTCGGTGTGCAATGCCACCCAGGGCGCGGTGGAGGCCTCGGGACGCTTTACCCTGCAGATGCTGTCCGAAGAACAGGTGGACCTCGTGCCCCTGTTCGGCGGGCAGTCGTCTCGCGATGTGGACAAGTTTGCGGGACTCGCGGTGGAAAGAAGTCCCTCGGGACTGCCCCTTCTCCCCGGGACCTGCGGGTGGATGGAATGCCGGATCCTGGCCCCCATGGACGCCGGTGATCGCATCGTCACCCTGGCGTCGGTGGAAGCCGGCGCAGTGGTGGAAGGACGAACGCCCCTGCGCAAACAATCCGCCTTTGCCCGCCTCGATCCCGAGACGCGAGCCGCCCTCGAGCGCAAACAGCGAGAGGACGGAGTCCGGGATCGCACATTGATGAAGCACGATTTTCCCCCACTACCTTGAAGAGGAGAACCTCATGTCTGTCAAAATCATCGTCAACAACAATGGGTCCCTGCGTGTGGAGGGCGAGGTCCAGCTTCTGGACGCCGCCGGAAAGGAATTCGGTCTCGCCGGTCGGGACAAGATTTCACTCTGCCGCTGTGGCCTGTCGTCGAAGAAACCCTTCTGCGACGGAGCCCATCGCAACGGCTTCGAGCATACCTGCGAGGCCTACGACCTGACCCCTCTGCCCAAACCCTGACGCGTTTCCAAAAAAAAGACCGGGATATCCGATATTCGGGTAGCCCGGTCTTCGTGCGTGTGCGCCGATCAGGGTTTCATCGCGATGCAGGAGATTTCCACGAAGGCATCCTTCGGCAGGCGGGCCACTTCGACGGTGGCGCGGCTGGGATGGTTCGCGGTGAAGAACTCGGCATAGATGGCATTGACCGCCATGAAGTCGTTCATGCTCTTGAGGTAGATGGTGACGCTCACCACGTCCTCGAAGCCACAGTCGGCGGCGGCGAGGATGGCGCCCAGGTTCGTGAGGACCTGACGGGTCTGGGCCTCGACTCCGCCCTCGACAAAGTCCATGGTGGTGGGGTCGAATCCGAGCTGGCCCGAGACGAAGACGAAATTGCCCGCGACCACGGCCTGGTTGTAGGGGCCGATGGCGGAAGGCGCGGAGTCGGTGCGGATGATGGTTTTGGTGCTCATGGGAGTCCTGTGCTGAATGAAGAATTCCGTGTCCGGCGGGCAAAATACCAACTCGCGAACGGACGGCCAAAGCGAGTGCAGGTGGAGAAAAGGGAGGAAAGTGCTAGGTTGCTCGGCATCGGAGGACGTCATGACAAAAACCCTGTTTCAGCGCATTGCCGATCGAGAGCTTCCCGCGACCATCGTATTCGAGAACGAAGACGTGGTGGCCTTTCGCGACATCCATCCCCAGGCCCCGGTGCACATCCTCATCGTGCCCCGCCGTCCCATCCCCACCGTGGACGATCTGGAGGATGGAGACGCCGAGTTGGCGGGGAAACTTCTCCTCGCCGCGCGGGACCTGGCCCGGGCCGAAGGGCTCCCCCGCGGCTATCGTCTGGTGATCAACTGCCGCCATCACGGATGTCAGACCGTCGATCATCTGCACGTACACCTGCTCGGCGGGCGTCAGATGAAATGGCCTCCGGGTTGAGAGAGCCTCGCGTCCTTCTACGACTTCGCCGTCGAAGGTCGAACCCTCGCGAATCGCGAATCGCAAATCGGAAATCGCAAATTCTTCCCCCTCACCCTCCTTCGCGCAGGCTGAACGAGATCGTGGCCCCGCTACCGACCTCTCCATAGGCCCAGACCTTTCCTCCATGGCGCTCGACGATGCGTTCGACGATGGAGAGTCCCACGCCCGTGCCCTCGAACTCGCGTTCCGAATGTAGGCGTCGGAAGACCTGAAAAATGTTCTCCGCGTATTGCATGTCGAAACCCGCGCCATCGTCCCGCACCGAAAAAGTGATCTCGTCCCCAACCCGGGAGGATCGAACCTCGATCCGGGCACGCTCCTTTTTCGACGAAAACTTGATGGCATTTTGGAGCAGGTTGGTCCACACCAATTGCATCAGAGAGGGGTCGCACATGACCGACGGAAGGGAGGCCACTTCGAAGGTGATGCGTTCGCGCATGGAGTCGGTGGTGAGTTCCTGGTACACGCGGCGGACCATGGCGTCGATATCCACCAGGGAGGGATGGAAGGAGGCCCGTCCGATGCGAGAAAAGGACAGCAGATCATCGATCATGGTGGAGAGTTGTTTGGCCCTTTCTCCGATGATGGAGATGATGCGGATTCCCTCCGCATCCAACAGGTGGCGATAGCTGTCGTGCAGGATGGTGGAGTATCCCACGATGGCGCGGAGCGGCACCCGCAGATCGTGAGACACCGAAGAGCCAAAGGCCTCCAGGTCCCGATTCGCGGCCACCAGTTCGGCGGTCCGTTCCCGCACCCGGCGTTCGAGATCATCGTTCAGTTTGCGAATCGCATCCTCATTACGTTTGCGCTCCGTGACGTCGCGGATGCACATGCTACTCCGCAGCTCCCCATGACTGGTGGTGAAGAGGGCGGCGGAGATTTCAGCGGGAAAGCGGGACCCATCGGAACGCTTGAAGGTGAGTTCACCGCGGGTCCGTCCGGTTCTGTCCCTCTCCTCCAGGAGCCGGGGCAGGTTCGGGTCGGTGGTGTCAACCAGCCCTTCGCGGCGCTGTCGACAGATCTCTTCTTCCGTGGACTGGAACATCTCGCAGGCAGCGTGATTGGCGGCGAAGATGGAGCCATCGGGAGCGGTGAGCAGAATCGCGTCCATACTGCTTTCCAACAGCAGGCGATAGCGCTCCTCGCCTTCGCGCAGGGCCTTTGCCGCCCGTTCCCGTTCCTCGAGCAAGGCCTCCAGCTTCTGCACATAGGCCTTCAGGTTTCTCTCGTTTTCCTCGGTCTGGCGCATCTTGTCTTCAAGCTTGCGAATGAGCACGGCGTTGTACTCTCGCAATTCCACCACTTCCGGAACATCGATCTCGGGTACCGTGCGTTGTCCCCGCTTCGCTTCTTGCAACACCTCTTCCACGATCGTTACCAAGACATCCGGATCTTGGGGCTTCAGAACGAAGCGATCCGCGCCGAGACTCATCGCGTAAGACTCGTCTTTATAATCGGTGCAGGTGGCTGTGTAAAAGATGAAGGGGATGGTGCGCAGCAGACTCAGGCGCCGGCATTCCCGGCAAAACGTGAACCCATCCATCACCGGCATGAGAATGTCGGAGATGATGATGTCCACCGGCTCGTTCAGCACCAGGGACAGGGCTTCGGCCCCGTGGGCGGCGGTGCGGGTTTCGAATCCACTACCACGGAAGAGTGCATCCAGCAAATAGACGTTTTCTTCCTTGTCGTCGACGATGAGGATTTTCATGGCGCCTTCCGCTCCTGGTCGTGAGAAAGATGAGGACAGATGGACACCATCTGTTCGATGAAGGTATCGGGATTGATGGGTTTCTCGATGTAGCCCGTGGCCCCGGAGGCGAGAGCTTTCTCCCGGTCCCCGGGCATGGCGTAGGACGTGACGGCAATGATGGGCGTGGTCTTCAGAGTGTCGATCTCGCGAAGATGGATCGCGACCGTGTATCCATCCATTTCCGGGAGCTGAATGTCGAGAAGGATGATATCGGGGGGATCCGTCTGGGCCATGTGGATGCCCTCTCGGCCGCTGAAGGCCTGGCGCACCGAGTAGCCCGAGGTCTCCAGCAGGTACGACAGCATGTACATGTTCTGTTCGTTATCCTCAATGATCAGAATGCGTAGTGCCATGTTCTTCTCCGGACTGATGCGGTGGTGATTGAAACGGAAGCATAACCGAAAAGGTGCTTCCCCTGCCTTCCGCGCTTTCCACGGTAATGGTACCTCCCAGCTTGTCCACCAGGCGTTTGGAGATCGACAGGCCCAGTCCCGTTCCCTCGTGGTTCCGGGTCAGACCCGTGTCGATCTGGCTGAAGGGCTTGAACAGCTTGTCACGATCCTCCTCCGTGATGCCGATCCCGGTGTCCCGCACATGCACCAGAACCGAATACTCCTGGCGCAGCAGTTCGAGGGATACCGATCCCCTCTCGGTGAACTTGATGGCATTGTTCAGGAGGTTGAGAAAGATCTGGCCGACCTTTCGCTCGTCACTGACGATGAGGATCTCCTCCTCCGGCAGGGAGGCCGAGAGGGTCAGGTGCTTTTTGTCCGCAAGGGGGCGGACGGAGTCGATGGTGCGTTGCAGGACTTGGGTGAGATTCATTTCCTGGATGGAGAGCACGAGCTGTCCCGCCTCGATCTTCGAAATGTCGAGCACATCGTTGATCAGGTCCAGAAGATGCTGGGCACTGCCTCGGGCCATGCCCAGTTGTTTTTTCTGCTCGGTGTTGAGCGGACCCGCGAGTTCCTTGAGCAGGATGCCGGTGAATCCGATGATGGAATTGAGCGGCGTGCGAAGTTCGTGAGACATGGTGGCGAGAAAGGACGACTTCAGTCGGTCCGCCGCCTTCGCGGCCTCAAGGGCACGACGGAGTGATTCTTCCGCCTCACGTTCCTTGGTCACGTCCTCGATGACAACCACCAGGCCCTTGTCCAGATCGGTGGGATCGAGGGCGCGTACGGAAATGCGGGCGGTGAAGAGCATCCCGTCCTTGCGCACGAGGACCTGCTCACGCTGATGCGTTTCACCCTTCGCGAGCGTCTCCATCATGGGGGGGCCGCCGCCGGCATAGTCCTCTTCGTTCCGGTACCAGAGGCGGGTGGGTTTGCCACGAAGCTCTTCCGGCTCGTAGCCGAAGATTTCTTCGAGGCGGCGATTGCACTGCAGGATGGTGCGTCGCTGCTGGAGTACGATGCCCACGTTCGTGGCGTCGAAGATCGCGCCGAGGCGTTCGTTGGCGGTGATCAGTTCGGCGGTGCGTTCGCGTACCCGATCCTCGAGATGGACGCGGTGTTCCCGAAGCTCGGCTTCCACCCGCTTACGTTCCGTGATGTCCGTCACGACGGCGATGCGGGCATCCCGACCTTCATACATGATGTCGCAGGAATAGGCCTCGATGTCGATCAGGGATCCGTTCTTCTTTCGATGATGCCATTCCCCGGCGTAGGCGTGTCCCTTCAGCGAGGAGGCCATGGTCCTGATAGGACCCTTCTCCTCTTCGGGATAGAGGTCCGGTAGACGGAGGGCGAGGGCTTCCTCGGAGGTGAAGCCGTACTGGTGAATGAACGCGGTATTGACGGCCACCAGGCGCAGGGATTCGAGATCATAGACCAGCATCGGGAGGGGACTGTGTTCGAACAGGAATCGATACAGGTACTCGCTTTCCTTCAGGGCTTCCTCGGTGAGCAGCCTCTCGTCGAGTTCGATCATGAGTCTCGCGTTGGCTTCCTGCAGATCGTCGGTGCGTTCCCTCACCTTGACCTCGAGCTGGCGGGACAGTTTCTTCTTTCCAGAGTAGCTCGCGTAGGTCAGGCCCGCCAGGGCGATGGTGAGCAGAGCGATGATGCCGAGAAGGGTGAGATAGGTTTGCTGACGGGTGATGGTGGATCCCCGCTCCTCGAGTTCCCGGCTTTGTCGGCGAAGGACTTCCTCCCGGGATCGAATCTCGGTTTTCAGGGTGTCGAGAGAGGCCCGTCCGGCACGCAGGTTGGCGTTCTGCTGTTCCAGTTCCTGTGATTTGTGGGTGAAGGTAGCGGTCACATCTCGAAGACGTCGGGTCATCGCGGAGAGGGCGGCTTCACGTTCGTTCAGGTACTCGGTCTGCCGACTCAGGGCGGATTCCTGATCGCGGATCCGGCTGCTGAGGGAGACGAGACTATCCTGCTGGACGCGGAGTTCGCTGGTACGCCGGGCGATGTCCTTTTCCAGCGCGGAGAGATTGGATTCCAGAAGATCGATCTTTTTCTGCAGGGCACGCAGACTCTGCTGTCCCTCTCGATACAGGGTGGCGACATCCACCTCGGTGCCACCCAGGAGGATCAGGTCTTCGGTGACCTGAAATCCCTGGTTGACAAGGTTCGCCTTGTTGATTTCGAAGCGCAGGGATCCGGATTTGGATTCGATGAGATTGATCATCACCAGGCGGGTGTCGCGAAACTCTTCGGTGACAAGCAGGATGTTCCGTCCTTCGATCCGATCCACGATGGCTGCGAGCAGAGGTTCCTTTTCCTTCGACGCGAAGACCAGGTGGGCCTTTTCGATGTCCTGCACGGAGGTGGACGAAGAGACGCGAATTGGTTTGGAGCGAAGGGAGCGGTTCTGGGCCAGGCGGGTAAGCTCTCGCGCGAGAAGGGGATTGTCGCTCACCACATGGACGCGGAAGGCGGAAAAGGATTCCTCATTTTGCCAGCGGATGTTCTTGGCGAAGTTGTAGAGATAGGCCGACAGGAGCTGTTCGCGGGTGGCCTGTTGCGCGAGTGCGGGAAGGGGCGGGAGGACACCCCACAGCAGGGCCGCCACGAGAAGGAACCGGAGCGCACTCCGGGATGGGGAGGGCGGAAGGCGGAGCGGGGTGTTCATGGCTCACAGACTCCAGGTCGCGGACAGGCGAATGCCGCGCTGCAGTTGACGATACCGCTCGGGATCGCGGTTGGAGGAGTGGTTATACTCGGTATCGAGAAGGTTCCGCACGCTGAGTTGGATCGTGCAGCCCAGCACGTCGTGCGCGGTGAGGGTGGCGTGTAGAATGAAGGAGGCCGCGATGGTGGAGGAATTCACGGAAGGGATGAAGGACGGATTGGGTCGTTCACCGGTGAAGTTTCCCCGCAGACTCAGCGTGAGGGGATCGATGAGGGGTATGATGATTCCCAGGTTGGCGGTATGGGGACTGATCTCGTCCACGGCGGAACCGGCCTCGTTACGGCTATTCGTGTAGGTGTAATTGACGGAGGCGTTCAGTCCCTGCCCGTGATATCGGGCGGTGAACTCCAGTCCCTGGGTTTTGACCATGCCCGCATTATCCCACCAGGAGCCCTGGGCCGTGGTCTGACGGATGAAGGCCCCCTCGAGGTGATTCACATAGGCCGCGATCTCGATTCGCAGGTCGTCGAAAAGGGGAGTGCCGAAGGAGGTTTCGAGGGAGCGCATGCGCTCGGCGTCGAGGGAGGGATTGCCGATGCCGTCGGAATAATCCCATGGCTTCGGGGCGCGGAAGGCTTCGGCATAGGAGAGGCGGAGGATGGACGGACCGAACACATAGCTGAGGCCGAGGCGGGGAGTGAGCACATTGTCGTACACGGAACTATGGTCGAAGCGGAGTCCCCCCGACATCGACAGTCCGGACGCGAGTCGCAGACGGGGTTCGACGAACAGACTGATGGTGGAGGTATGGACCATGTCGGGCGCGGGCGGGGTCGGGGGGTCGAGGTCGGGACCGGCGCTCGTGGTCATGGATGCGTTTCGAGCGAGACTTTCGAATTCGAGGGTGAGTCCCCCCGTACAGGCGGCGGCCTCTCCGAGGGTGAGGTCGAGCACGCTTTCCCATCCCGTCATATAATTCGGTCGGTAATAGCCGATGCGGGCGGTATCGAGCACCCAATAGATGCTGTTGTCGAGAACGGTGGTATTGCGATGATACAGAGTGGAAGACAGGGTGAGGGAAGGCGAGAGGGAGCCCGAATAGCGGGCAGAGGCATTGAAGAAGCGGATATTCCACAGGGTGCCATAATCGCGGTAGGGAGAACCCACCCCCTTGACCAGGGTAGCGGTAGTGGTTTGCTTCTGCATGAGTGAGGCGCCGAGGGTGACCGCGGGGCACTGGATTTTCAGATCGAGGGCATAGTCCCGTTCTCCATTCTCCATCCGATCCGACCAGTTGCCATCTCCGGCCTTGCCCTTCAGATCGGCCTTGTCGGAGTTCTTGAGCATGGCGGCCAGGCGGACCCCGAAGGTCCGGGCCTCGTTGGTCACTGCCGCCTGGGCGTGGGCGGCATAGGTATTGAACGAGCCGATCAGGGCGCCGGCGGAGGTCTGGGGAGTGAGGGCGTCGCGGGTGATGATGTTGATGATTCCGGCCACGGCATTGGTGCCATACACCACGGAGGCCGGGCCCTGCACGATTTCGATGCGGTCCACATTATCGAGGTTGTATTGACCGCCCCCGTAGAACCCGCCCGAGTTGAGTTCATTCACCTGCACGCCATCGATGAGCACGAGGGTGAGGTTATTCTGGTTCGGGACGCCCCGTTGGAAGGCATAGCAATTGATGCCCAGGATATTGCGAAACTGGAAGCCGGGCAGATCCTGCAGGGCTTCGTCGAGGGTCAGGTATCCTTGGACGCGAATATCCTCGGCGGTGATCACATGCACGGTGGCGGGGATTTCGCTGAGAGACTGCGCGATCTTGGTGGCGGAGGAGATTTGTACCCGGGAGAGATCCTTGAGATCCATGTCGTAGAGGGTGGTGGGTTCCTCCTGGGCGCGAAGGGTCCGGGCCATGCCGCTCAGGGCGAGGAGGGTGCAGGCGAGGAGGGCGAGTCGCGAGGTATTCATGGCGTGAGGCCTCCGGCACCGATCACGCCATGCCCCTCCCGAAGGATTCGTCGCCGGGCGGCGGAGCCAGGGTTCCACGCGGGGAAGGAGGGGATAAGCCACGGGCGAACCATCACGGTGACATCGCAAACAGTGAAAACACGAACGCGCAGGCCAGCAGGGACACCAACGGAAACCGGGGAGGATCGCTCACGAGGAGCGGATCACGGATAGGATGCGAGAGTGATACACGTACATCGGGAAGTTCGTCCTCCGAGGGCAGAAAAGCAACAAAGAGGGCGCACTCATAATGCACATTTTTCAAGACGGCGTGGCGCGTCCCACATCGCAAAAACCCACGTCATTCCGTAGCTTCCAGAATCTCCAATCTCCAATCTCCAATCCCATGTCCCTCCTCACATCCTTTCTTTCCTCCGACCACGACCGTTTAGAAGAGCTCCTGCAGCGGGCTCTGGACAGTGGAGATCCCGTGACCTCCCCCGATTTCGCGGCCTTTCGCGCGGCATTGCTGCGTCACATCGGCATCGAGGAGACGATTGTGTTTCCCGCCATCGCCAGGTATCAGGGAGGAACCCCCTCACCGGACGCAGCCCGGCTCCGCGCCGATCACGGGGCCATCGCCTCCCTGCTCGTGGCCGAGCCCACACCCGCCATCTTTCGCATGCTGCGGCACATATTGGACGGCCACAACGCCCTCGAAGAATCCCCCGACGGTGTCTACGCCCGCATCGACGCCCTGGCCGGTGAAGAAGCCTCAGCGTTGCTTTCCCGCATCCACGCCCATCCCGAGGTGCCGGTCCTCCCCTGCAAGCCCCTGGATGCGGTGCGGGCCCCTTTGCGACGCGCGGTGGAACGCGCGGGATACGCGTGGGAGGAATTCAATGAACAATGAACAATGAACAATGAACATGTGCAGGGACATTTGCGATTTGTGATTTGCGATTTCCGATTTTCCCACGGTGAGGCTCCCTCGACGCCTTTCCTGAGGAAAGCCTCGAGAGTGCGACCTCAGTGAAACGTCGAGGAAAATCACGCCCGAGCGCCCGCGAACGCATGCACCTGTCTGAGGGCCAACCGACGGATCATTTTCCAGGAGGTTGGCCCGAGTTTGCATGCGGCGGGCGCGAAGCGGGATTTTTCCGGCGTTTCACTATGTCGCACATGTTTCTTTGGTACTTTCTTTCGAAAGAAAGTACAACTGAGAAAGCCGAGAAGAATTGCGGATTGGAGATTGTCCCCGCGAGGGAGCCGGTTTCAATGAACAATGAACAATGAACAATGAACATGTGCAGGGACATTTGCGATTTGTGATTTGCGATTTCCGATTTTTTGCGGATGAGAAGGCTTGGTAATTGTTGACAGAGTATTCCCGAGCCCGCGTGGGAGCGCTGGAGCGGGAAAATTGTGCAATGCGACTCCATGGGTCATGTGGGGGGGGGGTGAGAGAGCACGTTAACAGTTTTGGGGGTCACATTGTCAACGCGTGGGTTCACTGTTCTCGCGCGACACTGTACATCGGGACCCGATCGGCGACATTCCTGATACCCTTTTCTTCGCCCAATGACCATGGCAGAGAAATCCCCCGTCAATCATCCGAAATCCATGATTCCGGAACTCCTCCCCTCTTGACTTTCCGGTAGTTTCGGTGTACCATTGCGGGTCGGAGTCGTCATCACCAGTCACACGAACTGGATTTCATAACATGCTTTGGGAAAAGCAAGGAACCGGGTTTTCCGGTTGGGTTGGTATTTGGGAGAAGGGTCCATTACGGATCATTGGATTGTTCATCATTCGCGGTGGGTCCACGTCTATTCCGTGTTGTTACACCTTTATTGGGAAGTGGTGATGAGTGCGTATCCTGAGTTTTTTGCACGAGCGACGAGAACTGTTCAGGAGCCCGAGGGAAGGAGCCCATACCCGTTTCAATGCCGTCTGGCTGAGGCAGAAGCACCGGACTTTCCTTCCCTGCTGAACATCCCCACGGGGAGTGGGAAGACCGCTGCCATGATTCTGGCCTGGCTGTATCGACGAAGGTATCATTCAAGTCCCGATGTACGGGCGGCCACACCACGACGTCTGGTGTATTGCCTGCCCATGCGTGTCCTCGTGGAACAAACTCGCGACGAAGCCATCCGCTGGCTTTTCTCGCTAGGCCTTCTCTGTGGAGAGGCGAAATGGAAACCCGAGCCGGACCGTGAGGGTCGGTTGGATGCCACTGCAAAGCTCGTTGAGTATCGACCAGACGCTGGCAAAGAGAGCTCATTGGCGAGCGAGAGCAAACCGATATCCGTTCATGTGCTGATGGGTGGCGAAGAACCCACGGATTGGTCCCTGTGGCCCGAGCACGATGCGATTCTGATCGGTACCCAGGATATGCTCCTGTCTCGCGCCCTGAATCGCGGCTTTGGCGCATCACGCTTTCGCTGGCCCATGGAGTTCGGTCTCCTCAACAACGACACGCTGTGGGTGTACGACGAACCGCAGTTGATGGGAAACGGAGTAAGCACGTCGGCCCAGCTCGACGCCTTTCGTGCCAGATTCGGAACCTTCGGAAAGGCTTCCTCCGTCTGGATGTCAGCGACCCTGGATCCCTCGTGGCTACAAACGGTGGATCGGACATCCAAATCGGACCCCTTTCTCCTGACCGATGCGGATACGAACCAGGGTTCCGTTCTACACACCCGGCTTCATGCAAGGAAGGTCATCCAAAACCTGGAAATATCGAGTTCCGAGAACATGAAGGAGATCGCCAAAGCCGTCCTGCAGAAAATCGATGAAAGCAACCCTGACCTCAACGAGTCGGGGAGGGATATCCTCGTGATCGTCAACACTGTGGATCGGGCCCGAAACCTGTATCAGGCCTTCAAGGAACTGACAGAAAAATCAGAGTCCAAAAAATCGCTGATTGCTCCCGCGCCCACCCTTCTCCTCCTGCATTCACGTTTTCGTCCTCGGGACCGGCAACGAATGATGGAGCAGTTACGAGACGGGCAGGCTACAGGCTCGAGAATCATCGTGTCGACTCAGGTGATCGAAGCGGGTGTGGATTTTTCAGCGGAAATCCTTGTCACGGAACTCGCACCCTGGGCGAGTCTCGTTCAGCGCTTTGGTCGCTGCAACCGGTACGGTGAATTCAAAGAGGGGCACATCTACTGGTTTGAGACGAAAACACAGAAAAAGGCGGAACCGAATCCGTACCAACAAGAGGACCTCGAACAATCAAAGGAATGGTTGACGAAACTCGAACGGAAGGGCGTCTCTCCGGTGGAACTCGATCATTTCAAGAAAGAGGAAGAAATTCTCATGAGAATGGGAGCCCGTTTCGTTCTGCGAAGAAAGGATCTCCTCGATCTTTTCGACACTGCTCCCGATCTTTCCGGCAACGACATCGATGTCTCTCGCTTTGTACGCGGGGATGATCCGAACACCGATGTGCGCGTGTTTTGGAGAAACAGTCACCTGGAAGGATGGGATCGTGCCCCGAGTCGGGAGGAGCTCTGTCCTGTTCCCATCCATCAGATCCGTGCCTTTCTGAAAGTCTTACCAGATCGAAGAAAATGCGCCTTTGTGTGGGATCATATTGACGAGACCTGGAGAGGCATTGAAAATGAGAATCAGGATCTGTATCCAGGATTGAATTTGCTTCTCGATGTCAGTGCGGGCGGCTATTCGGAGGAAACCGGCTGGGATGGAAGCAAAAAGGAGACGGTGACGGAGGTGTCCTCCTCGTCGCATGATGAGGAGGGCACGGGCTCAGATCCGTGGTCTTCGACTCCCTCCGCTTTGACGCTCGCAGAACATACCCGGCACGTTGTGAAGGAGGTGGAAGGCATGGTATCCGAACTCCCTCTCGACTCGACCCTGCGCGGAGTGTTGCAGGACGCGGCTCAACGCCACGATATCGGGAAGGCCCATCCCGTGTTCCAGGAGGCCGCGCGAGCGGTGAATCCCAATCTCAACCCAAAGGAACTGTGGGCGAAATCCGGAACAACGATTCCGATGAAGTACGCACGCCGGCATTTTCGCCATGAACTGGCTTCGGCCCTCGCAGTTCTGGGGCAAAGAGATGAACAGGGAGATCCCTTTCCCTTCCTGGTTCCCTATCTGATCGCGGCGCATCATGGACGGGTGCGACTCTCCATTCGAGCTCTGCCCGGAGAATGCCATCCCACGGATCCCGACGCAATGTATGCACTGGGTGTGGGTCAGGGTGACGGATTGCCGGAGATTTCCTTGGACGATGGCCCGTACCCACCGCATAAATTGGATCTCGAACCAATGCTCCTGGGAGGGGAGAGGAGTTGGACCGCCAAGGCCCTTTCCCTCCGTGATGGAAAGGAATATGGAGTATTTCGCGTGGCCTATCTCGAGGCCCTGCTCCGTGCTGCGGATGCGCGGGCAAGTAAAGAGGAAGCGAGGACGCAGGAGGTGAATCATGAATGAGATTCCACTCGTCGGATGTCGTACGGAACCTCTGATGGGGTATTTGAAAGCTCTGGGTGTGTTTCGCCTGGTGAGTGAGCAAAAGGATTGCGATGCCCGTATGTACTGGAGTGCCAATACGGCTGTGCTTCTAACGTTTTTGTCAGAAGAAGAACTGCTTCACTTTTTTCACGAGGAATACCAGCCATCGCCTCTCGTTGTGCCATGGAGTGGGAAGGACTATTTCATGATACCAGAGAAGGTACCTGTGAAGGCACAGGCCAAAGCACCAACTGCTGGAGCCATCATTCGTGCATTTCTCCATACAACCTCGGATCGGATGAAGGAGTATCGGGATATCCTCGAGAAGTTAAGCGGCATCATGAAGGAAATGAATATCCATTCCGAATCGGACATTCGCGGACCGGCAAAGAAGAAAGTCAAAGCTCGTTTCCTGATTGCTCTTCGGTCTTCCATGCCGGATGAAGTCATTGATTGGATGGATACTGCGATGCAGCTCGCTGACGATGGAGCAGTATTCAATCAACTCTTGGGAAGTGGAGGTGGATCGGATGGACGGTTTCATTTCACTGACAATTTCATGCAAAATCTCTGGGAATGCCTGCCCGATTTTACAGAACAGCGTTCAAAGAACGTTGAGACACCGAGTCTTCAGAACGCACTGTTCGAAAACCCACATGGTCAATTGGTCGATAGATCGGGAGCCTTGTACGATTCAGGTGCAGTTGGAGGATGTAACGCGACTCAGGGCTTTCTGCGACATTCCCTCCTGAATCCATGGTCTTTTGTCCTTGGCCTCGAGGGCCTGCTTGCTTTCACGGGTGGCATGGCAAAAAAGGATGGATCACAGCGACGTACGACTCCATCCTTCCCCTTTCTGGTTCGCATGAGTGCCACAGGATCGGATTTCGGCAGTGCGATCGCGGAGGAGTATTCTCAGTACGAGGTATGGCTGCCCCTCTGGCCTCGTCCTGCCTCACTTGCAGAGGTTCTGTATTTCTTCCGCGAGAGCCGGGCACAGGTGCAGCGACGTCAGGCTCAGTCAGGCCTGGACATGGCGCGGGCCGTCGCAACCAAGGGGGTCAGTGCGGGAATCGAGGCCTTTCATCGCTATGGCCTCATGCGGGGACGGATTGGTGGAGAGAACTACTTTACCGCTACCTCTATCGGTTCCTTTCGCGTGGGGAATTCCGTACCGGTGGCCTTGTTCGAACAATTGGATGTTTGGCTTCACGGAGTGCATCGTGCCTTGTCTCAGGATAATACGCCAGCGCGGTACGTGTCGTGTTTTACGCAACTAGATCGCGCCTTGACGGACTATTGCCGCGCCTCAGTCATACCAGGTCAGGAGTATCCCCTCGTTCCCGTGGTACGAGCTTTAGGTGAAGCGGAAAGAATCCTGGCTTCAGGATCGGCCTTTGCCCGAGATAAAAAGATTCGGCCATTGCAGGGACTTTCGTCACAGTGGTATGATGCCACCGACGATAGCAGCGCAGAGTTTCGCCTTGCTGCTTCGCTCGCGGGGATGATAGGGAAGAGAGATATCGTCGGTTCTCTGAGAGCCTATCTCGAGCCCATCGTTGATTCTCGCTACCCAGTTTGGAGAAAGGACAACCCCACCGCCTTCTGGTCCCAGCGTTCTCTTGAAGAGAATCTGGCAGGCATTTTCCGACGTAGACAGATCGACGCATTTCGAAATGGGTATGGTTGGATACCGCTGGAATCTCTGCGATCGGCCTCCCTTCCCGATGTCGTCGCTTTTCTCCAGGGTCAAACAGACGATGAGAAGATATCGGATCTGCTATGGGGCTTGCTGGGAGTTGACCTCCGGCATCCTGTGGGAGATCAGGCCCACGAGAGAAACGCAACGGTAATACCCCTTGAATTTGGCGTCATCCGGCTTCTCGTCGAGCCGTTGTCACTTCGCGTCGTGAATGGGCGCTGGAAGTGGGATTCTTCCGTGCCACCACCCGCTTCAGGGGCTGAAACGTTTCAAATACTAGCCTCAGGCCGACGTGATGCGGTGGAGTTGGCATTTATCGCTGCTCTTCGGCGCCTGAGCATGCAAGGATTCCAGCCCGTGGGAACGAGATTCCGACAAGGGAGAGCCACATCGATTCCCTTGCTCTCGAGTATTGGAGCGACGCGACTCCTGGCGAGTCTATTGTTTCCCCTGTCCCGATATGATCGTGTATTCATTGCCAATACGATACTCACCATTTCTGCTAAGGAGGATTAACCATGTCCCTGTCCTACGACGATCTGCAATCATCGCCGCGTATTCTTATCGAAGCACATGTGAAGCCAGTTGCGGGGACCCGCTTCCAGCCCACGGGATTTCCCGATCTCGGTGCCGCCGTGTACGAAACGCCCGATGGCACGCCCATGCTCCTTGTGGAAAGCGCCCAATCCATGGCTAATCGACTCGAGGCCGTGTGTTGGGACGAAGGTCAAGACCAGATCATTTCCGTCCTCAATGGGCTACCCTATGTCGTCGTGAAATTGAGCGGGCTGGGTAAGGAAGACGACACGACAAACAGCCTGTTGGAATTTCATCGTTTGAACAGTCCCTATATCATGAATGGAAACATTCAGGATAAAACATTCCATGATCGTTTGTGCGAGGAGCTCAAACTAGAGTTTGCGGAGGAAAAGAAGGCCAAGAAAAATGGTGATGATGGATCCGAGGACGAAGATGATTCCGGATCGGACAAGGACAATAAGCGCAAAGATGTGGCGGGCACTATCAATTTGAGAAATTTGGCTGCGGTGTGCATGAAGTATGATCCAAACTCTTTGATCCATGGTCTTTTTCTGGAGAAGATCGCCGGTCGTCTGCGAATTCCTCGAGCGCTCTCCTCATTCGTCGAAGCGGAAGGGGTGGCGAGAGCAGACAGCGGAGGGGTGAAATTTGATCGAGTTTTGCCGAAACCAAGCATCGCTGGGGTGGATGCGAAAGGTGGTTTCGGTAATGTACCCTTCCATCGGTCCGAGTATACCGCGAAAAGCATCAAGGTGTACTTCTCGATTGATCTTGCGCAGATCCGTGGGTACGGTCTGGCCTCTGAGCCCACCCGTCTTCTCATTGCTCTTTCTCTCTGGAAGATTCGCGCCTTTCTCGATTCCTCAATGCGGTTGCGCACAGCATGCGAATTGGAACTCGTAGAGGGCGAGGAGTCCATCGTGGCGAAACGTCCTGCTGGATTTGTGCTACCATCCTTGAATGAACTTTCTCAGGAGGTCAAGACCCTCATCGGCCAGTGTCGCGGTCATTTTGCGAGTCCTCCCGTCACTGAACTTACCTGGAAGAAGTAGGGCGCGATCATGGCAGTCATCATCCAACTCACGTTTCCCGTGGGCCGCTATCACGCGACTCCCTGGGGCCGCCATGTCAACGAAGGCGTGGTGGAGTGGCCCCCTTCTCCCTGGAGATTTCTGCGAGCTCTCGTCGCGGTGTGGAAGCGAACGGCGCATGAAATTCCCGAGAACGCCATGCTTGCAGTTCTCCAAAAGCTCAGTGCCCCTCCCCAATTCTGTCTTCCTCCCCATCGGATTGCGCATACACGGCATTACATGCCCTGGGAGAAAAAGGGTCCTCAGGATAGGACCCTCGTTCTCGATACCTTTGTCGTGGTATCTGCTTCCACACCCATTCTTTTCGGGTGGAGGGACGTAGTTCTGAATGACGAAGAGCAACGCAAACTCACGCGGTTGTTATCCCACCTAGGAACCCTCGGCCGTGCCGAAAGCTGGGTAGAGGCCACGCTCGTACAAGATGGAGTAGAGAACTCAACGAGTGCTTTCGATCGCATTTCGTGGAATTGCCTTCCACAAGTTGATTCGCATGACGATGTCGTGCGGGTACTCTGCGCCGATGAGAAAGCATGCTTCTCTGAAGCACCGTTTGGTCATAATAACAGCTACATTGAATGGAAGGAATCCAAAGCCAAAAAAGCCAAGAAGTTTACGCTTCTGTTTCCGTATCCGTCGTGGAGTCTTTGCCTTGACACCGAGGAGATTCATGCAGAGAAGTATCCCACGGTTCCGGGAGCGGTGTGGATCAATTACACAAAACCCGAGGTCGCTTCGGCAAAACGACCCGCAGCGAAACTACGCCCGGTGGGGAAACCTACAATTCTTCGCTTCGTGATCGATGGTCCGGTGTCGCCCCGCATGCTGCACGGCGTACAGGTGGGCGAGGCCTTTCGTCGCGCTTCGATGGGGTGTTTCCGTCGGTGGTGTGAAGCGCACGAAAATGACGCTGCGGCGTTTCGTCGGGATGTGGAGACAGGTCTCACGTATTCCTCACCCATCCTGGCTGGAAAATCCCTGGACGGCACGGCCCTCACGGGCCAGGGGCATGCTCATTACCTTCCCCTGCCCCATGCCCAGGATGCGCGGTACGTCGGCGAGGTGGTGCTATATGCACGAGATGGAATCGGAGATGCGGAATGGATGGCTCTGGCCGGACTTCGAACCATCACTGCGGGACGCCAGGGCAGTCTTCGTGTGGGTTGTGTGGGATATGGTCGCGCTGAAGATCTACCGGACGCAATCGTCGGGCCCGCGGTTCAGTGGAGATCTCTCACTCCCTATTTGGGGCATGATCGTATCGGCATGCATCATCGGGTGAAGTATCTCCGCAAGGGGCTGCGCCGCGAATGGAATCGCTTACGCGAGCAAATCCCGGAGTATGCGGACATCGAACTCTTGACCGTGGAAGAGCTGAGCGAACAGGATCTTCGTCACCACGGCCTGTCTCCAGCGCGGGAATACCAGCGTGCCCGCGAAGGAGATGGCGGTCGGGAGGCCTATCGTGCCGCGACCCATTTTCGACTCGTGTTTTCCGCGCCTGTCACGGGACCCCTTGCTCTCGGGTATGCCAGTCATTTCGGGATGGGTCTCTTCGTGCCCGTCAAAGCAGGCCACAATTCGGAGGTCTGAGATGGAGGGTGAGGAAGTCGTGATTCCGGACTGCGTGCCGGCGAGAATTGTCAACGAATATGTGTACTGTCACCGTCTGGCCTATCTCGAATGGGTGCAGGGGGAATTCGAGGAGAGCGCCGATGTCGTGGAAGGGCGCTATCAGCATCGCCATGTGGACAAAGCCAAGGGTGACCTGGATGAATCACAGGACGACGAAAAAATCCACATCACTTCGCTGTGGTTATCATCCACGGATGAACGGCTTTCGGCGAAGCTCGATCTTCTGGAGAAGTCCGAACGTGGTTATATTCCTGTGGATTATAAGCACGGGGCCCTTCCGGATATCCCTGGGCAGGTATGGGACACGGACCGCGTTCAACTCTGTGCGCAGGCGTTAGTGTTGCGATCGAATGGATATCCCTGTGAGGTAGGAGTGGTGTATTACGTCGCTTCGAAAACCAGGGTGGAAGTCCCCATCGATCCCAACCTCGTTGCGAAGACGAGACAGGTGGTACAGGATATCATTGACATGGCGGAGAGTGGGAACATTCCCAGGCCGCTTGCGGATAGTCCTAAGTGTCCCCGTTGTTCTCTGGCGGGTATTTGTCTTCCAGACGAGGTAACCTGTTTAACGGCTCCTGAGGAGGTGAGTCGTGGTGATGCCGATGAGCTCCGTCGCATTCTCCCTGCCCGCGACGATGCACTCCCGCTTCATGTCACGGGGTATGCCTCGAAGGTATCGAAGAGTGGAGAGCTGTTGAAAATATACAATCCCGATGGTGAATCGGGAGAAGTACGCCTCAACGAGGTGTCGTGTATCAACCTCTATGGATCCGTGCAGGTGACGAGTCAGGTCCTGACGGAGTGCTTCTCACGTGGGATTCCGGTGGCCTATTTCACGATGGGGGGGTGGTTTCATGGTATCGCGCATGGCATGGCTCACAAGAACATCGAACTTCGTCTCGCGCAGTATCGGGCCTATGAGGATGTGCAGAAGCGGTTGGATTGTGCTCGCCTTTTCGTCGCCGCGAAGATCCTCAATGGTCGGACCTTGATTCTGCGCAATCATGGCGGTGACATTCGCGAGGTCCTGCGCGTCATGGCGAGGATGGCCGGGCAGGCCAGACGCACTCGGGAACTTGCCTCGCTGTTGGGGGTGGAGGGCACGGCGGCGCGGGCCTATTTCCAGTCCTTCTCGGGCATGCTGAAGGCACAGGACGAGCACGGGCAATGGGCATTCGATTTTACGGGTCGGAATCGGCGACCGCCCCGCGATCCGGTGAATGCCATGCTGTCTTACGTGTATGCACTTCTCGTGAAGGATCTCACGGTGACACTCCTCGCGGCAGGGTTCGATCCCTACCTGGGAATGTACCATCAACCACGATATGGGCGCCCCGCGCTGGCGTTGGACCTGATGGAAGAGTTTCGTCCCGTCATTGCGGATTCCACGGTGCTTTCCGCTATCAACAATCGCATCGTCACGCCCGCAGATTTTCAACGGCGGGGGACGGCCGTGGGGATGACTCCAGAAGGGAAGAAGAAACTGCTCCGCGCATATGAAAGACGGATGGATGTTCTCGTCACGCATCCCGTGTTTGGATACCGGATCAGTTATCGTCGTGTGTTGGATGTTCAGGCGCGTCTTCTCGGGAGGTTTTTTCTTGGGGAAATTCCCAAGTATCCCTCGTTCCGGATTCGATAAGTGAACGCGAACTATGAGACTCCTTTACGTTGTGACCTACGACATCGGAAACGATATACGACTTCGGCGGGTTTTCAAAATCATGCGAGGATACGGAGATCACATACAGTACTCCGTGTTTCGGTGTGAACTCTCGGAGAGAGAGCGTGCGGAACTGCTGGGTCGTTTGACCGAAGTGATAAAGACGACGGAGGACCAGGTGTTACTGTTTCCTATCGGTCCCGCCGCAGGACAGCACGCCTTGAAAGTATATCATTTGGGAACGACCTATGTTCCCTCCACCCATGAAGCCAAGATCTTTTAGCATGCCGTGCGAGAGGTGAGGTGCCGTTGAAATCCCGGGGGCGTGCTCGAAATCGCAGATTCTCATTGAAAAACGTTGATTTTATGATCATGTGGTCACTGTTCAGCCCCGAATGCATGTGGTCGAGAAGGGTTAATTTATCCCCTCTCGCATATGCACCTGCATGTGTGTATCTTTCAAGCATCAGCGATAGCGCTGTTACCACGTCCATAGAGACGTGGCCCAATTGAAGCCCGGCGTTGGTTGGTAATCAGGCCGTTCCGCTATCTCGTTACCACGTCCATAGAGACGTGGCCCAATTGAAGCATTATCGCGCCGATGAATGATGCGCCGTCAATTACCGTTACCACGTCCATAGAGACGTGGCCCAATTGAAGCGAACTCAAGCGAGCGAAAGGAGGAGACAATGAACTACGTTACCACGTCCATAGAGACGTGGCCCAATTGAAGCCGCACGTACGTCAAAGCAGGTACCGGAGGAATAACGATGTTACCACGTCCATAGAGACGTGGCCCAATTGAAGCACGAGGGAGGGTGGTCGTTACGGTGCCCGATTTCACGTTACCACGTCCATAGAGACGTGGCCCAATTGAAGCGTCGAGGCTGAATTCTTTCTCGCCCAAGCCGCGCAAGTTACCACGTCCATAGAGACGTGGCCCAATTGAAGCAGACCATCCGGGGAGGCCGTAATCTCCGACGTAACCAGTTACCACGTCCATAGAGACGTGGCCCAATTGAAGCAAATCCTGCCTGACAGCACGATGTCGGGCACGCGATATTGTTACCACGTCCATAGAGACGTGGCCCAATTGAAGCTTCCGGAAGAGGCTCCTCCTAATGAGACTCCTCCTGAGTTACCACGTCCATAGAGACGTGGCCCAATTGAAGCAGCACTGGCGACGGCAACACCGAAAGCGGGGACGGAGTTACCACGTCCATAGAGACGTGGCCCAATTGAAGCGAAAAATAATTTGGCAAAATGAGTGCACCCTATTGAGTTACCACGTCCATAGAGACGTGGCCCAATTGAAGCATGCGGCATTCACTGAATTGACTGCCTCGGCGAGTTGTTACCACGTCCATAGAGACGTGGCCCAATTGAAGCTGATCGGCAGAGGTGGCATTCGTGTCCTTCCCCAGAAGTTACCACGTCCATAGAGACGTGGCCCAATTGAAGCAACGTGACGCTCGTGTCCTGCACCGCGGGGCCTGCGTGTTACCACGTCCATAGAGACGTGGCCCAATTGAAGCTGCGCCTGATTCGCCGCCTGGCCTGCCTCCTGCGCGGTTACCACGTCCATAGAGACGTGGCCCAATTGAAGCGATTTGGACGATTACCTGCATGCCGCGTGTCAGATCAGTTACCACGTCCATAGAGACGTGGCCCAATTGAAGCTGCATGCAGATCACTCAGGCGCCCAGCGGCAACGAGGGTTACCACGTCCATAGAGACGTGGCCCAATTGAAGCTATCGTGATTTCGGACAAGAAGGCCATTCATGCATTGTTACCACGTCCATAGAGACGTGGCCCAATTGAAGCAAATTGCTCATGTTCCCACCCCACTAGTGCGTGCTGTGGTTACCACGTCCATAGAGACGTGGCCCAATTGAAGCAAAATACGCGGGGTTCACCACCGCCGTATATGTCCGTTACCACGTCCATAGAGACGTGGCCCAATTGAAGCCGACTGTCAATGGAAATCGTATGCGACGGGCAACACCGTTACCACGTCCATAGAGACGTGGCCCAATTGAAGCTTCTCATACAATTGTTGATGCACTTATATATGAAGATCGTTACCACGTCCATAGAGACGTGGCCCAATTGAAGCGACATTTGCCGCAATGCCGTCCCCGATAGTTCGCGGGGTTACCACGTCCATAGAGACGTGGCCCAATTGAAGCACGGATGCGCAATTGACACACGTGGTAATGGATGAGGTTACCACGTCCATAGAGACGTGGCCCAATTGAAGCTTACAGTGGAGAGAAGCCGAAGCCGAACGGATCGCGTTACCACGTCCATAGAGACGTGGCCCAATTGAAGCGTTGATATACATGAGCCCCGAGCCGTATTTTCCGATGTTACCACGTCCATAGAGACGTGGCCCAATTGAAGCCGCTCGCAGAACGCCGAATCCATCACATCTATGACGGTTACCACGTCCATAGAGACGTGGCCCAATTGAAGCAATTTCTCTCCTTGGGACCGATCGCAAAGTAATCTTGTTACCACGTCCATAGAGACGTGGCCCAATTGAAGCGACACGACTAACTTTCGACCAAATGCTGTTGAATAAGGTTACCACGTCCATAGAGACGTGGCCCAATTGAAGCAAGCTCCCCAACGCCAACGCCGACGCCGAGGCCCTGGTTACCACGTCCATAGAGACGTGGCCCAATTGAAGCGTTTTGAAAGCCAACAAATACGACACAAACACACACGTTACCACGTCCATAGAGACGTGGCCCAATTGAAGCCGCGCCGTGTCCAAATGCGGCTGCGAAAACACCAACGTTACCACGTCCATAGAGACGTGGCCCAATTGAAGCGCGTCAATCCAGTCCTCGATCACCCAATGGCGGGCAAGTTACCACGTCCATAGAGACGTGGCCCAATTGAAGCATAGCTCACTCCATTCTGTTTTTGTTCGCCGGATTTTCGTTACCACGTCCATAGAGACGTGGCCCAATTGAAGCCCGAAAATTCTCCCTCATGGCCTCGGGGTCACCAGGTTACCACGTCCATAGAGACGTGGCCCAATTGAAGCCGAATGCTCGCGCAGCCAATGACGCTGATGGCCATCGTTACCACGTCCATAGAGACGTGGCCCAATTGAAGCTCGGGAGTATTTCGCGAAACCGCTAGCTGGTGCATCGAGTTACCACGTCCATAGAGACGTGGCCCAATTGAAGCGGTGCGTACGAAAGCACCGTCGTAGATGGAGTTTATGTTACCACGTCCATAGAGACGTGGCCCAATTGAAGCAGGTGGAGGACGAGATCGAATTCACCATGAATGACACCGTTACCACGTCCATAGAGACGTGGCCCAATTGAAGCTTCGCGGTGGGTGTTGTTTTCGTGTCGTGCATTCGTGTTACCACGTCCATAGAGACGTGGCCCAATTGAAGCTCCCGCCGAACCACTGGGGCTGTCGCTCGTCGGTGCGGGTTACCACGTCCATAGAGACGTGGCCCAATTGAAGCCGCGCCGTGTCCAAATGCGGCTGCGAAAACACCAACGTTACCACGTCCATAGAGACGTGGCCCAATTGAAGCGCGTCAATCCAGTCCTCGATCACCCAATGGCGGGCAAGTTACCACGTCCATAGAGACGTGGCCCAATTGAAGCGTCGATTCGCTTTCGTCGCCAATCTCGCTTATCCCCGTTACCACGTCCATAGAGACGTGGCCCAATTGAAGCTACGACACCCTGCCCGAGGACATCCGGTATCATCGCCGTTACCACGTCCATAGAGACGTGACCCAATTGAAGCTCCGCATTGACGGGAGTGACCGGGAAGGCACTTGAAGGTTACCACGTCCATAGAGACGTGGCCCAATTGAAGCGTGAATCCGTCTCGGGCACCGAGCCCCAACGGATACGTTACCACGTCCATAGAGACGTGGCCCAATTAAAGCTTCGCATGAATGTCTCTGAGCTTGTGTCCACCCTCATGCGTCGCGATAGAATCCCTACTATCGCGGAATTCGAGAGACGGGCAGACCTGTCTCCGAACATGGCCTATCGTTGGCTCCGGGGTGTGAATGTCCCGTCAAGGAGTGCGATCCGCCGCATGGAATCAGCGTTCGGCGTTGAGATCAGGTATGATGGGCACGAATGCTTCGTGACGAGCGCGGGAGACGTTGAAAATCGTGAGAGAGTGCAGGTTGCGTATGGAGGTGCACCGGTTAATATTCCGGGACCCACACCTATCACAGCGAAGGAATGGTATATGAGACGGTTTTCGGCGACGGCCTGGGACGGCCTGACCGATGCCCAGCGCGAACACATCGAGCGACTGTTTCAAGCAGCGCAACTCGAGGAACAGCGGATACGCCTTGAAGCGGACACCGCCGTCAAGCAGGTATGGATCGACTTTGAAATGAAAATGCTCCGGAGTTCGTACCTTGGGATCGACCCCGGCGACCCTACCAGCGCCCGGTAAGGGCGCACAATCACATTTTGGAGGACCTATGAAGGCGGGTATCGCGGTAATTGTGGCTCTCTGCATTGCCGTGCTCATCGTCCTTGCTGGAGCTACCCCTGCGTTTGCGCAAGGGGAGAAGCCGAAGTTCCGAGGGATTGCCACGTACCGCATCGGCGAGTCCCGGCTCGAACCGTTCCTGCACAGCCTTGATTCGTTGGGCGTTATACCTCCGAAAGTGCGGAGTACAACGGCTCTTCAGGAGGAACAACTAAAGGCCGGAGGCTTTATCGTTGCGGAGATCGAGCACGACAAGAACGCACCCATGGTTTGCTCTTCCCCTTCGCCCCGTGTCCGAGTGTTCTACATTACGAAGCTCGTTATCGGCACGCTCGTGCTGCCAGAATTCTATGTTTCTTACCACGACGGCGTGCTCTATCGCATCTGGTTTACGATGAACAAGGATGTGTACGAAGCAGTGAGAGAGAAGTACGGTATGGGCTCGATGAAGGAAAGCAAAACCATGACGGACTGCACGAAAGATGGGCGGAAGAGATCATACGAGACGACGGCAATAACTGAAGCATGGGTGTCCGAAGGCGTTATTGCAATGCACATCATTGCTGAATTCTATTCAGGCACGTGCACGAAAGAGATCGTTTCGGCAATGGAAATCTCGAGCGTTCCCGTCTCTGCCATGGTCGATGAAGAGGAGTCCAGGGTCCGCGATCATGACGCTGATGCGGCAAAGCAAAAGCGCCAGGAAGAACTTAAGGGGCTGTGACATGTGCACGCGAACGACGTTCATCGAGGGCCGTGGAATCGGAGAGCCGATATTTCAGATCGTGGCCGTCGTGTGCCCGTTGGCTCCGGTGTGCGATCAGAACCGAGAGACGTGTCGGCTTCGTGAAAAGTGGGAGGACGACGAATGGTGGCAGGACGTGTATCGGGATCGCCTTCATGGCTCGATGGGCAAAAACTAATATCGGAGCCACTGGCTACGCTCTCCTGCTGTCGATGTGGCTCCCGTCACATGTGACGGGTCTCGTGCACACGTCCAAGGTCGAGCACATAGCACCCGATAATGCGCGCCTTCTGGACTCGCAGAACCTCCAAGAGGGCCTCCGGTACGCCGGGGTTGTAGCCGTTTCGCAGCCGCACCCAGTGCCAGCGGTCCCGATTGCGGAACATGCGGTCGTAGTAGGGCTTGATTTCGCGGAACTCCCGTTTTTCGTCCCTGCCAGGATTGCGGTGAATGAATCGCGGTTACCACGTCCATTGAGACGTGGCCCAATTGAAGCTACGATCAGATGGACCCAGGCCCATTCTCCAACCCTCGTTACCACGTCCATAGAGACGTGGCCCAATTGAAGCTGAATGGCTTCCAGATTACGCTTAGATCATATCGCCGTAGTACCACGCTTTAAAGCGTGGCCCAATTTTGCAATTGCATCCAGCGAATGGCTGAACGATATTACCATCGCGATGCACCTTGATAGTTAGAAATTTCGGGGTGGCTAACGGAGTTCACTTTTGTGCAACTGTATGACGGGTCTTCCCGCCGTCCAAGGTGCATCGCATTCATGTATCTGCTCTTCGCCATGATGTCGGTTTCGAAATGGACTTGGGAGCCACCTAATCTGTCTGTGCCACCCGCGAAGTCAACAGGTTTTCGACCATCTGCTTAGAAGGCAGATGCTCTCAATCCCCGTGAGCAATGACATAGGGTGCCAGATGGACGGCGGTACTTCCGTTGCTCTTGATTTCTTGAGCGACGGTTGCGATGTTTCCTTTCGACGAGACTCTTTGATCGTTAGAAATTTTCGGAGCGCTAACGGGGTATCCGCCGCAAGGCGATGCCGATGAGGGGTGGTTCCGGCCCTCCAAAGAGCCGTATCAATGAACAATGAACAATGAACAATGAACAATGATCAATGAACATTCTCTCGGCTTCAGGATGTCCTTTCAATGACGAACAATGCCACAGATATTGGGCGGCACAGAAAAGCGCCGGGAAAATCGGAAATCGGAAATCGGAAATCGCAAATCGGAAACGGCTCGGTCACTCCGTGGACAATCAAGTCTGGATCTGCAACGGGTAGCTCTTGACTTTTTGAGCGACGAATGCGATGTTGGCGGAGACGAGACTCTTTGATAGTTAGAAATTTTCGGAGCGCTAACGGGGTATCCGCCGCAAGGCGATGCCGATGAGGGGTGGTTCCGGCCCTCCAAAGAGTCTCGTCGTTTTTTATTGCTTGCGCTGATGGAAATGGAGATTCCCCTCGCGGGGACAATCTCCAATCCGCAGTTCTTCTCGGCTTTCTCAGTTTGTACTTTCTTTCGAAAGAAAGTACCAAAGAAACAGGTGCGACATAGTGAAACGCCGGAAAAATCCCGCTTCGCGCCCGCCGCATGCAAACTCGGGCCAACCTCCTGGAAAATGATCCGTCGGTTGGCCCTCAGACAGGTGCATGCGTTCGCGGGCGCTCGGGCGTGATTTTCCTCGACGTTTCACTGAGGTCGCACTTCAAGGCGAGCATCGCGATGGCTTCGCGAAAAAATCGCAAATCGCAAATCGCAAATGTCTCTTCACATGTTCATTGTTCATTGATCATTGTTCATTGATCATTGAAACCGTCAATCTCCAATGAAAAAGGTTCGCTTTCGCGAACCTTTTTCTGCGCGCCCTCAGGGACTCGAACCCCGAACCTTCTGATCCGTAGTCAGATGCTCTATCCAATTAAGCTAAGGGCGCTTAATCAGAACACAAACATAGGGGATGAGGGCCGAAAATGCAAATGCAGGGCTTAGGAGGCGATCTGAAGGTTTGCGTAGCGGAGGACCAGGGTTTTCTTGCCGACGCTGTCGAAGAAGACCACGGCCTTGGCGTTGGGTCCTCCGCCTTCGAGGGCGAGGACGGTGCCGCGTCCGAAGCTGGCATGCACCACCTTCGTGCCCTTGACCAACTCCGGCTCCACCTGGGAATAGTCGTCCACCGAAGCCTGGCGGTATTCGCTGGCGGGACGCCGGGCATGTGTGCCAGTCCGCGAGGAGGTGGGCCGGGATGGGGTCGCGGTTCTGCGGGACGCGGGCAGGGTGACCACCGTGGGGTCGATTTCGTGGAGAAAGCGAGAGGGCAAGCGGTCCTGCCGCTCGCCCCAGAGGGTGCGACTGCGGGCGTAGAGCAGGAACAGGGTGCGCATGGCCCGGGTCATGCCCACGTAACAGAGCCGCCGCTCTTCTTCCACGTCTCCGCTGTCGATGCTCTGCATGCTCGGAAAGAGCCCTTCTTCCATGCCCGCGAGAAAAACCACTGGGAATTCCAGGCCCTTCGCCGCGTGCAGGGTCATCAGCGTCACCGCGTTGCGGTCGGGATCCATCGCGTCCACGTCGGCCACCAGGGCCGCTTCGGTCAGGAAACTTTCGAGGTCGTTGCGACCCTCGGCGTCCCGATACTCCGTGATGGCGTTCTGTAACTCCATCAGGTTCTCCAACCGCGTGCGGGATTCCTGGGTGCCTTCCTCCTTGTAGGCGGTGACCAGACCCAGCTCGTTGATGAGCATGGCCGTCAGCTCCCCGGCGCTGAGGTCGTCCTTCAGGGATCGGTACTTGCGAATCACCTGCGCGAACTGCACGAATCGAGAGGAGGTGCCTGTATTGAACGAGGGACAGTCTCCTGCCCGTGAGGCCGCCTCGAGATAGGTCTCGCCCCGCTCTCCGGCCCATTCCTTCAGGCGACCCACGCTCGTCTGCCCGATGCCGCGCAGGGGCACGTTCACCACGCGCAGAAAGGCCTCGTTGTCCTGAGGGTTGACGAAGAGCTTCAGGTAGGCGAGGATGTCCTTGATCTCCTTCCGCTTGTAAAAGGCGATCCCCCCGATAATCGTGTAGGGAATGCCGTTGCGCCGCAGCGCGTCTTCGATGGCCCGGCTCTGCGCGTTGGTGCGGTAGAGGACGGCGAAGTCCCGAAGCTGCAGCTTCTGCCGGTGACTCTCTTCCTGCATCAGACGCACGATGCGCAGGGCCTCTTCCTGCTCGTTCGGGGCTTCTACCACGTGAATCGGATCCCCGGTGGGATTCTCGGTCCACAGGGTCTTGTCCATCCGGTGCGCGTTGTTCTTGATGAGGGAATCGGCGGCCTTGAGGATGTTGCCGGTGGACCGGTAGTTCTGCTCCAGTCGGAAGGTGCGCACCTCGGGCCATTGCCGCTGAAAGGTGAGAATGTTGCGAATGTCGGCCCCGCGAAAGGCGTAGATGCTCTGGGAGTCGTCGCCCACCACGCACACGTTGGCGTCGGGCGCCACCAGCCTCTTCACGATCTGAAACTGAGCCTGGTTCGTGTCCTGATACTCGTCGATGAGGATGTGCCGGAACCGCCTCCGATAGCGCTCCAGAATGTCGGGATGAGCGTCGAACAGGGCGATGGGATGCAGAATCAAATCGTCGAAGTCCATCGCGTTGGCCTCGCGCAGCTTCTGCTGATAGGATTCGAAGATGCGCGCCACCTTTTCGCCCGTGCCGTCCCGGGCCTCGTTGGCCAGGTCGGCGGGACTCCGCAACTGGTTCTTCGCGAAACTGATGCGCGAGTGAATCGCTGAGGGGGTGATTTGCTGGGCGCTGAGGCCGTGATCGCCGAGCAGGCCGCGAATCAGGCTCTGCGCGTCCTCGGTGTCGTAGATGGTGAAGTTCTTCGTGAAGCCCAGATGCTCGGCCTCGCTCCGCAGCATCCGCGCGAACATGCCGTGAAACGTGCCAATCCACATGGCGCGTAGCGAGGACCCCGACACCAGGCCCTCCACGCGATCCCGCATTTCGCGGGCGGCCTTGTTGGTGAAGGTGAGGGCGAGAATGGAAGAGGGCGGGACGCCCTGTCCCACCAAATGCGCGATGCGATGGGTGAGCACGCGGGTCTTGCCGCTGCCCGCCCCGGCGAGGATCATCACCGGACCCTCGACGGCCAGCACGGCCTCGCGTTGCACGGGGTTGAGTCCCGCCAGACAGGTCTCGGGATCCCGTGCCTCGATCGGAGTCGGGAAGGACAATTCCACCTGCCGGGCCACGCTATTTTTCCGGTCGCATCGTGGGGAAGAGGATGACGTCGCGAATGGATTCCGCGCCCGTGAGCAGCATGGTTAGGCGATCGACCCCGATGCCCAGACCCGCCGTGGGCGGCATGCCGTATTCCAGGGTCTCGATATAGTCCTCGTCGAAGGTCATCGCCTCGTCGTCGCCCCGGGCTCGCAGAGATGCCTGCTGCACGAAGCGCTCCTTCTGGTCGATGGGATCGTTGAGCTCCGAAAAGGCGTTGGCGATCTCCTGCCCGTTGATGTAGAGCTCGAAGCGCTCCACCAGTCCCGGCTTTTCGCGGTGCTTCTTGGCGAGGGGAGAAAGCTCCAGGGGATAATCCGTGATGAAGGTCGGCTGAATGAGGGAATCCTCCACTCGCGCGGAAAAAATCTCGTCGATGATCTTACCGGGTCCCGCGCTGGGCTCCAGCTCCACGCCGAGCCGGGCTGCGGCGGCCCGAAGGCCGGCCTCGTCGAGTCCCTTGAGGTTCTCGCCCGTGTGCTCCGCGATGGCCTCGAACATGGGCAGGCGCCGGAAGGGCGAGGAGAAGTCGAGTACGACGTCGCCCACCCGAGCCTCGGTGCTTCCGTTGACGGCCCGATTCACCTCCACGATCATGGTCTCCACCAGATCCATCATCCAGCGGTAGTCCTTGTACGCCACGTAGAGCTCGAGCATGGTGAATTCGGGATTGTGATTCCGATCCATACCCTCGTTGCGGAAGTCCTTGCTGATCTCGTACACCCCGTGAAATCCGCCCACGATGAGCCGCTTCAGATACAGCTCGTCGGCGATGCGCAGATACAGGGTCATGTCGAGCGCGTTGTGATGAGTCACGAAGGGCCGGGCCGCCGCGCCGCCGTAGAGGGGCTGGAGCACGGGGGTTTCGACCTCGAGAAAGCTCTGGTCGTCCAGAAAGCGGCGCAGGGCGCGAATGAGCAGGGAGCGCTTGAGAAATACCGCGCGCACCTCGGGGTTGAGGATGAGATCGAGGGCCCGCTTGCGATAGCGGAGTTCCTTGTCCGAAAATTGATCGAAGATCACCGTGTTGCCGGCTTCGTCGGTCTTTTCCTTGGGCACGGGCAGGGGGCGCAGGGACTTGGCGAGCAGGGTGAGGGACTGGGCGTGCACCGAGACCTCGCCCATGCGGGTGCGAAAGACGAAGCCCGCGACGCCAATCAGATCCCCGATGTCCAGCAGCTTGAACATGTCGTAGGAGTCCTCGCCCAGATCGTCCCTCTTGAGGTAGATCTGGATGCGCCCGGTATGATCCTGCACATGCGCGAAGGAGGCCTTGCCCATGCGACGAATGCTCATGATGCGTCCGGCCAGGGCCACCGTGCGGGGCTCGGCCTCGTCGGAGAAGGAGGCAAGCAGCGGACCCGCGTGATCGGTTACCGGAAATTCATAAGCGTAGGGGAGAATGCCCCGGGCCAGGAGCTGGTCGTACTCCTCGCGGCGGCGAAGCATCAGGTCGTTGAGATCGTCGTGGACGTCCGTCATGGGGGATCCTGTCAAATGCGGAAAAAAAGACCCGGAAATCCGTTGTTTTCTTGCGGTCCGGTCAAGCCAAAAAAGTACGAAGGGGAGGAACGAATTCCAATCCGATCCCGCGCAGGCCCGTGCCGTCACGGCGGATTCCGGCATTTTCGTATCTTTCCCTCCTCTGTCCCGTATTTCGGGGGCTTTTCCTCCCAACCCGAATCGGTGAACCTGTATGCCCAAGTCGCGCAAACATTTTGTTCTGGTGATCGTGGCGATCCTGATCGTCGCGGGCTTTCTCGGCTCTCTCGTGGAGTCCCTCGCTTCGGGGGATGTCGCGGGGCTGACGGGACAGCTCATCCTGTTCGGGATCCTCGGGTTCTTTCTCTACCGGAATCGGGACCGGCTCAACCGGCAGCGACGTGTGTATCAGGAAAAGTTCGAGCAGGCCCCGGGTGACGTGCCCGTCCAGGATGCGGCCCTGTTTTCCCTGGCCTGGAGCAAGGAGATTTACGAAAACATCCCCGAGGATCGTCGCTCCCTGGTCAAGCAGGCATTCTGGCTCATCGGTGCAGGACTCGGCGTGGTGCTCCTGCAAATGGGGTGGGATTCCATCACCACCGTACTCATCGTCGCGGCTCTGGTGGCGGCGGGTGTGAACCTGCTGATCTGGGTGGTATCGTACGAACGCTCCGAGCGGGACGATCTGCGCGTGCAGATGGAGGCCGCCCGGCGCATGCAGGACAGTCTCATGCCCGAGGCCCCGCCCACCCTGCCCGGCTACGATCTGGCGGGCTGCTGCCTGCCCGCGAAGGTGGTGGGAGGAGACACCTACGACTACGCCTGGATGGGAGGGGAGCATCGCCGCCTGGCCTGCGCCGTGGCCGACGTGGCGGGCAAGGGTATCGATGCGGCCATGACGGCCATGTTCACCAGCGGGGCCTTCGTGTCCGAGATCCAGCACGAGGCCGATCCCGCCCAGGTGATGAACAACCTGAATTTCGCGTTGCGCACCCGCAACACCCGGTCCCGCTTCGTGAGTTTTCTGCTTGCGGTGCTGGATGTGGACGCCCGCACCGTCGACATCGTGAACGCCGGACAGAGCAAACCCCTGTTGTATCGCGATGGCGAGGCCCTGACCCTCGAAAGCCAGGGCATTCACTTTCCCCTGGGTGTAGTGGATGGGGTGGCCTACGAGAGCCGGATTCTGGAACTGAAGCCCGGAGATCGGTTGCTGTTCAGCACCGACGGGGTTTCCGAAGCGATGAATCCCGCCCGGGAGGTCTTCGGCGAGGAGAGACTGCGGGCGGCCTTCGTGTCGGCATGCGCCGCCGGAGGAGATGCCCGCACGGTGACCGACCGTCTGCGTACGGCCCTCATCGCCCATCAGGCCGGGGCCGAACAGCACGACGACATCACCATGATTGTCCTGTTCCTGCCCGAGGGGGCCCGGTAATTGCACTGGAATTGCGTCCCCGGAATCCTATCTTTTTCATTCGACTGAAGGAGCCATACCCATGAGACCCACCATCATCGCCGGCAACTGGAAAATGAACACCGACCTCGCGAGCGGTCCCGCCCTCATCGGCGCGGTCAAGGACCAGGTGCTCGCCGCAGGCTATGCGGAACGGGTGGGCGTCATCCTCTGTCCTCCCTTCCTTCTGCTCGACACGGCCCGCATGTTGCTGAAGAATTCGCCCATCGGCCTCGGAGCCCAGAACCTGCACTTCGAAAACGATGGGGCCTTTACCGGTGAGATTTCTGCGACGATGCTGAGCTCGGCCGGCTGCACCCACGTGATCGTGGGGCATTCGGAACGGAGGCAGTTTTTCGGAGAAACCGATGCCATCGTGAACCGCAAGGTGCATCAGGCCCTCGCGCACGGACTCCGACCCATCGTCTGCGTGGGCGAAACCCTCGATCAGCGGGAGCAGGGCATGACCGAGGCCGTGGTGGATTCCCAGGTGCGCGGCGTCCTCGCCGGAGTGCCCGGGGAACGGCTGTCCGACCTCATCATCGCCTACGAGCCCGTCTGGGCCATCGGCACTGGCCGCACGGCCACGCCGGAACAGGCCCAGGAGGTGCATGCCCGCATTCGCGCCCTCGTCGCCACGCTCTACGACGGGAACCGGGCGGAGTCCCTGGTGATCCAATACGGGGGCAGCATGAAGCCGGATAATGCGGCGGAACTGCTCCGTCAGCCCGATGTGGATGGAGGACTGATCGGAGGCGCGAGTCTCAAGGCGGATCAGTTTCTCGCCATCGTGCGACACGCGTCGGAGCGGGAGCGCGCGTCGTAGGAGGACGGAGCGCCCGGCTTCCGCACGGGGACATGAATTGCATTTCCAGCCCCGAAACCGTAATTTTTCCTGCTACACCTGATTCCAACCCGAGGTTTTGTATTGTTCGAGAAGGAAAAGTCCGGAAGCGCTGACGCGGCAACCCAGGCCGAGCTGAAAAGCCGGGGAGCCATCCCTACCCATATTGCCATCATCATGGACGGAAACGGACGCTGGGCCAAGGCCAAGGGTCGAACCCGCGTGATGGGGCATCGGGAGGGCGTGCGTTCGGTGAAGGACATCGTGGAAGCCTGCGGAGAATTAGGTGTCAAGTACTTGACGCTGTTCGCCTTTTCGACGGAAAATTGGCGTCGTCCCTTGGACGAGGTGGGCTTTCTCATGCGCCTGCTCGTCTCCTCCCTTCGCGATGAGATCCGCAATCTCCACGATTCGAACGTGAGACTGACCAGCATCGGCGATCTGGACAAACTGCCCCGGGAGACCCGGAAGGAGCTTCTCCGTTCGGTGGAGCTGACCGCGGGCAATACGGGGCTCACGCTCAATCTCGCGCTCAGTTACAGTGGGCGCTGGGATCTTGCCCAGGCGATGCGAAAAATGGCGCAGTTGGTGCGCAACGGGGACCTCGATCCCGAGGACATCGACGACGCGCTCATCGCTTCTTTTCTTTCCACCGCCGAGATGCCCGATCCCGATCTGCTCATTCGCACGAGCGGAGAAATGCGGATCAGCAATTTTCTGCTCTGGCAGGCCGCCTACACCGAGTTCTATATCAGCGAGGCGTTCTGGCCTGAATTCCGCCGACCCCTGCTCTACGACGCCATTCGTTCCTTTCAGAAACGGGAACGACGCTTCGGCCTCGTCAGCGAGCAACTGGTCGGATCCTCCTGCACCTCTTCCATTCAGGAACCCCTGGCGAATGCGATTCCCCAGCCCTAGTTCGCGCCTCGTTCACCGCGTCCTTCTGGTCGCCCTGGTGTGCGTCCTGTGCGGCCTTCCCTCGGTATTTGCCCAGACGGCGCCCACCCAGCGTGCCGTAAAGATTCTCGGTGTCTCCGTGGAAGGAGCCGTCAGTTCCGATCCCACCACCATCATTCTGACCTCGGGACTGAAGCCGGGGGACGAGCTGGTGATCCCCAGCGATCAGACGATGAAATCCATCAATCAGCTCTGGGCCATGAAGCTCTTTTCGTCCATCGAAATCGTGATCGACAAGGAGGTGGGCGACGGAGTGTATCTGAAGATCGTGGTGCAGGAATATCCTCGACTCGAAACCCTTGTGATCCGGGGAAATGACGAGCTGAGCGAAGACGATATCCGGGGCAAGGTGGGCATGGTGCGCGGGCAGCTTCTGAGACCCCAGGATTTCGATCGCATTCGCGTCAAGCTGCGCAAGGCGTATGAAGAAAAGGGCTATCTGCTGGCCACCATCCGGCTCACGACGGAGGCCGACACCCAGCGAGCCAATCGCGCCCATTTGATTGTGGACATCGACGAAGGAGAAGAAGTGAGCGTGCAGAGCATCGCCTTCGAGGGCAACGAGGCCTTCAGCGATGGGGACCTGCGTGGCGCGATGGAAGAGACCTCAGAAAAGCAATGGTGGAAGTTCTGGTCCAGCGCCAGCTTCGACGCCAAGAAGTATGAGAAGGACAAGGAACTGGTGTTGGAGAAATACCGCGAGGCCGGATATCTCGATGCCGAGATTCTGTCGGATACCATCACCTACAACGAGGACAAGGACGAGATGTCCATCCTCCTTCGCGTGGCCGAGGGCCGTCCTTATTACGTGCGCAGTCTCGCCTGGGTGGGGAACACCGTGTTTTCGGACTCGGTGCTGTCCGACCGGTTGGGTCTCGAGAAGGGCGGGGTGTTCAATCAGAAAAAGATGGAAGAGAATCTGCGGGGAAATCGGGAGCAGAGCGATGTGGCCTCGCTGTACATGGATCGCGGCTATCTCGCGTTCAATTACCAGCCCGAGATTCAGCGGGTGGGTGCGGACTCGGTGGACCTGCGCATACTCATCAACGAGCGCAATCAGTTTCGCATCGGACACGTGTGGATCAAGGGCAACACCAAGACCGACGACAAGGTGATCCGTCGGGTGCTCTACACCTGGCCCGGAGATTACTTCAGCCGCTCGGCCATCATTCGCAGCATTCGCGAGCTGGCCACGCTCAACTACTTCAATCCCGAATCCATCAAGCCCGAGCCGATGGGAGTCAACGACTCGACGGTGGACGTGATGTATTCGGTGGAAGAGAGGAGCAGCGACACCTTCAACGCATCCATCGGATACAGTGGCACCTTCGGAGCCACCGGCGCGGTGGGGTTGACGTTCAACAACTTTTCTCTCGCGCGGCCCCTGGCCGGAGGATCGGGCCAGATTCTGAATCTCGAATGGCAGTTTGGCGAGGCGGCCCGGTTCCGCATTCTGAGTCTGTCCTTCACGGAGCCCTGGTTCATGGACACGCCCACGGCCATCGGTTTTTCGATTTACGATGAGCGGCAGCAATACAATTTCGACCTGCGGCGCACGGGTATTTCGCTCAATCTCGGGCGGCGGATGCGCTGGCCCGACGACTTCGTGCGGGCCGACTGGTATCTGCGCTATCAGAGTCTGAACGTGATCAACGGCGGAAGCTACTACGACACGGGCGTGTACGACCAGGTGAGTTTCACGCAGGTGCTCAGTCGCAATTCGCTCGACAGTCCCATCTTCCCGAGCAGCGGATCGAAGATCGCCCTCACCACGGAAATCAGCGGCGGTCCCCTGCCCGGCAGCGTGGATTACCACAAGCACAATCTCGAACTCAACTGGTTCACGCCGTTGTTGTCCATCGGCGACCAGCCCCGCATGACCCTGTACACGGGGGCGGAGTTTGGATTCATCAAGGGATTTCAGAGCGACTCCTACATTCCGCCGATCGAGTATTTTTACATGGGCGGCAACGGACTCCAGATTCAGACCAAGCCTTTGCGCGGCTACGAGGATCGGAGCGTGGGACCCACGGTGCGCGGTCTGGTGCGCGGTGGTCGGGCCTTTGCCCGCTACGTGGCGGAGCTGCGATTTGCCCTGACCCTGAATCCCATGCCCGTGTATGTGCTGGGCTTTGCCGAGGCCGGCAACACCTGGCTGAACGAGCAGCTCATGGATCCCTTCGATTTGAAGCGGAGCGCGGGATTCGGCGCCCGCCTGCTGATTCAGGGCGTGGGTCTGATCGGATTCGATTACGGCTATGGTTTCGACGATGTGGAACCCAAGGACGGCAAGGCCGACGGGTGGCATTTCCACTTCCAGTTCGGGCGCGGTTTCTAACCCTCCGCGCGTGAACGACAGACGACAGTTCTCGATTATCAATACATGAGGTAAATGTGAAAACCCGATTCGTTCTCATGGCAGCCGCCCTGTGCCTGCTCTGTTCCGCTTCCCTGTCCGCTCAGACCCTGAAGGTTGGGTACGTGGATTCCCAGAAGATCTTCGAGGGACTCCCCGAGGCCCAGGCCGCGCTCAAGCAGCTCGACAAGCAGTTGGGCGTGTGGCGGGACAGTCTGGACGTGATGGTGAAGAGCGCCCAGGAGCAGTACGAAACGTATCAGGCCCAGCAGGGGACCATGTCGGAGCCCACCAAGCAGGCCCGTCAGCAGGAGCTGGCCAAGCTGGGGAACGAGATTCAGGAATATCGGCAGAAGAAGTTCGGACAGGACGGAGAGGGCGCGGCCCTACGGCAGAAGATGCTGGCTCCTCTCCAGGAGAAAGTGCTGAAGGTGATCGAGGAAGTGAGCAAGGAGGAGAAGATTTCCTTCATGTTCGACAAGGTGTCCGAAGTGCCCATCATCCTGCATGCCGATCCGAAGTTCGATTACACGTTCAAGGTTCTGGACCGAATCAAGCGCGGAAACTAAACCCACGAGGAGAGTTCCATGTCACCGATACATCGCTTTCTCATCCTGTGCCTGTGTCTGAGTGCCGGTCTCGGCACGGTGGCTCACGCCCAGCAGAAAATCGCCTATGTGGACGTCTCCGCCATCATGAAGGCCATTCCCGACGCCCAGGACGCCCAGAGGCAGTTGGATCAGTTGGTGGATAAATGGCAAAAGGAATTGGCGGATCTGCAGCAGGAGTGGCAGGAACGCTTCAACGATTACGACAAGCGCAAGCTGATCCTCACCGATCAGGGGCGGGCCAATGCCGAGAAGGAATTGCAGGAACTGGAAAAGCGGATCTTCGATTTCCGCGAGCGAAAGTTCGGGCAGAGCGGCGAACTCTTCAGCAAGGAAGACGAACTGATGCGGCCCATACAGAACGTGGTGTTCGAACAGGTGAAGCTCCTCGCGATGGATCTCGGCTATGATTATGTGCTGGACAAGAGCGGCGGCGTGATGATCATTTACGCCAAGGAGGCCCACGACCTGACGGCCAAGGCCATCGATCGGATCAAGAAGACACTGCCACCGCGGAACGTGCCGGGGCAGGGACCCGGAGGCCAGCAGACCGGACAGCCAGGGCAGATGGACGGGCAGCGTCCCCCTGACGTGCGGCCCGACGGCACGGTGACGCCCGCGCAGCAAGACGAACCGAGGAAGTGAAACCCATGACCATGACCGTGCAGGAACTGGCCCTGATGATGCAGGGCACCGTGGTGGGAGATTCCACTACGCCGCTTTCGGGACTGGCCACCCTCGAGGACGCGGGTCCCGGCCAGGTGAGTTTTCTATCGAATCGTCGCTATGAAAGGTATCTCGCCACCACCCGAGCCAGCGCGGTGATCGTAGGCGAGCATCAGGCGGTAGATCGCACGGACCTCGTGCTCATTCGCTGCAAGGATCCGTACTTCGGCTTCGTGATCGCTCTGCGGGCCTTTCATCCCGGGGGCTTTGCTGTGGTGCCGGGCGTGCATGCCTCAGCGGTGGTGGACCCCGGCGCGGAGCTGGGTGAGGGCGTGATGATCGGGGCCGGCGCGGTGATCGGCGCCCGGGTGCGCGTGGGACGCGGCACGGCCATCCTCGACGGGGCCGTGGTGACCGAGGGCGTGACGATCGGGGAACACTGTATCATCTATCCGAACGTGACCCTGCTCGCCGAAGCGAGGATCGGAAATCGGGTGATCATTCATGCGGGCACCACCATTGGCAGCGATGGATTCGGGTTCGCGCCGGTGAAGGGGCGTTTCGAAAAGATCCCCCAGGTCGGCACCGTGGTCATCGAAGACGACGTGGAAATCGGCGCCAACTGCGCCATCGACCGGGCGGCCCTGGGGGCCACGCGGATCGGGGCGGGTACCAAGCTGGACAACCTGATTCAGGTGGCGCATAACGTGCACATCGGATCCCACACCGTGATCGCCGCGCAGTCCGGCATCTCGGGAAGTACCACGGTCGGCAGTCACTGCATGATCGGGGGACAGGTCGGGATCGTCGGGCATATCGATATCGGGGACCAGGTGAGCATCGGCGCCCAGGCAGGAGTGGCGAAGAGTCTCGTCGGACCCGGCAAAGTGTTTCGCGGGGCGCCCGCTCAGGAGCTTCGTGATGAATTGCGAATGGAAGCCTCGGTGCGGCAGCTCCCCGACCTCATCGCCCATGTCCGGGCGCTCGAAGCCCGGATCGAGGCCCTCGCCTCCTCCCTCCCTTCCGATCACCAATGACAGTGCCTATGATCTCCGTACGCGATACCATCGTTTTTATCACGGGAGCCAGTTCGGGAATCGGGAAGGCCTGCGCCGAGCAGTTCGCTGCGGCGGGCGCCCGCCTCGTGATCGCCGCGCGTCGCCAGGATCTCATCGAGGAACTGGCCTCGCACCTGCGCGAGACCCACGGCACGTCCGTGCTTCCCCTCGCCCTGGACGTGCGGGACCGTGCGGCCGTGTTCGCGGCCGTGGATTCCCTGCCCGAGGAATGGCGCTCCATTTCCATTCTCGTCAATAATGCCGGACTAGGCCGCGGGCTGGACAAGCTGCCCGTCGGCGATCCCGAGGATTGGGACGAGATGATCGACACGAACATCAAGGGCCTGCTCTGGGTTACCCGCGCCATCGTGCCGGGCATGCTGGAGAGAGGCCAGGGCCACGTGATCAACATCGGCTCCATCGCGGGGCACGAGGCCTATCCCGGTGGCAACGTGTACAACGCGACCAAGTTCGCGGTGGATGCGATCACCAAGGCCCTGCGTATGGATGTGGTGAACACGCCCCTTCGGGTGAGCACCGTCGATCCCGGTCTCGTGGAGACGAATTTCAGCGTGGTGCGTTTTCACGGCGACGAGGAGCGCGCCCGCACGGTGTACGCCGACATCGAGGCTTGCACGGCCGACGACGTGGCCGACGCGGTGCTGTACATCGCCACCCGTCCTCCTCACGTGAGCATCAACCAGATCGTTATCATGCCCACCGCCCAGGCCTCGGCCCTCGTGGTGCATCGCGGTCCCTTCCCCGGCCGCTAGGCCACCCACGATGGACGCCGACGCCGGGATGCATGCTGCTCCGCCCGAGGGCGAAGAGATGGAGATGTCCTTCTTCGATCATCTCGAGGAGCTGCGTTGGCGCATCATTCGGAGTCTGCTCGCGGTGGTGGTGTGCGCCATCGGACTCTGGATCTGGATCGAGCCGGTGGTCGAGCATGTGCTGCTCGCCCCCGCCCGCAATCAGAATATCACCCTCATCAATCTGCGTCCCTTCGGACAGGTGATCCTGTTCATGCAGGTGGCGTTTTTCGGTGGCATCATGCTGGCGATGCCCTACATTTTTTACCAGATCTGGAAGTTCATCGCCCCCGGTCTGTACAAAAAGGAAAAGCGCTACGTGGCGGGGATCGTGATCTTCACCACCCTGTGCTTCGCCTCGGGCGTGACCTTCGCCTATCTGTTCATCCTGCCTGCGGCCTTTCAGTTCTTCGCGTCCTTCGGCACCCCGCAGATTCAGAACACGATTTCGATCGAGGAATACCTCAACTTCCTGCTCAACCTGATGCTGGGCGCCGGCCTCGTGTTCGAACTTCCCATGGTGTCGTTTTTTCTGTCGCGCATGGGACTGGTGACGCCAAAGCTCATGCGCCGCTATTGGCGTCATGCCATCGTGGCGATCTTTGTCTTCTCGGCCATCCTCACGCCCGGCACCGATCCCGTCAGCCAGGTGTTTCTCGCCATTCCTCTCGTCCTGCTCTACGAGCTGAGCATTCTCATCAGTCGCTGGAGCCAGAAAAAGAGAGTTTCGGATGACTGATTCCTGTTTTCGTTTCACCACCCGGAGATTCCGGTGAACCTGACCACCATCACGGCTCCCGTGTCCGCGGAGCTTCGGCAGTTCGAGCGCTTTTTCCGCACCGCGATGCAATCCCACACCGCTCTGGTGGACACGGTGGTGCGGTATGTGGTGCGACGCAAGGGCAAGCGGGTACGACCCGCCCTGGTGTTTCTCGGTGCGGCCGCCTGCGGCGGAGTACGCGAGGCCACCTATCGTGGGGCGGCGCTCGTGGAACTCCTGCACACGGCTACTCTCATTCACGACGACGTGGTGGACGAGGCCGCCACCCGGCGCGGCTTCGCCAGCATCAATGCCGTGTGGAAGAACAAGGTGGCGGTGCTGATGGGCGATTACATTCTCGCGCGAGGACTGCTCCTGTCGGTGGAGGCCGAGGACTTCGAGTTTCTGCGCATCATCTCGCAGTCGGTGCGCCGCATGAGCGAAGGGGAGCTGCTGCAGATCCAGAAGTCCCGCCAACTGAACATCGACGAAGACACCTACTTTCGTATCATCTCCGACAAGACCGCGTCTCTGCTCAGCACCTGCAGCGAAATCGGCGCGCTCAGCGGAGGTGCCGATCCGCAGGTGCGGGAGGCCATGCGGGACTTCGGCGAATTCCTGGGCATCGCGTTTCAGATCAAGGACGATCTGCTCGATTATCTCGGCAAGGAATCCACCCTCGGCAAGCCGGTGGGCGGGGATCTGCACGAAAAGAAGATCACCCTGCCCCTCATTCACGCCTTTGGCAGGGCCTCCGCACGGGAAAGCCGGAGCATCATCCGTCTCATCAAGAAGGATGTGACGGCGACAGATTTTACCGAGATTCTTGCCTTCGTTCGCTCCCATGGCGGGCTGGACTATGCCGCCGCCCAGGCGGATGCGTATCGCGCCCGTGCCCTGGCCTGTCTCGACGTCCTGCCCGACAGTGCCGCCCGTCAGAGTCTAAGGGACCTGACCGACTTCGTGATTTCCCGTTCGAAATAAGATTCCGACTCCGTTTCATCCACCAGACTCTCACGCCGCCATGCAGACCCGATCCCTGTTCTCTTCGTTGCTCGTTCTCTTCCTTCTCGGCGCCTCCACTCTGGCCCAGGTGCCGAAGGTCGTGCAGGAAACGATTTCCGTGCGTCCGATGACCTTCGAGGATATGTATTCCCTCGGTCGCGTGAGCGATCCCCAGGTCTCGCCCGACGGGCGGTCCATCCTGTATGTCGTCACCAAATACAGTCTCGAAACGAATTCCTCGAACAGCGACATCTGGCTCGTGGATCTGAAGGGAGGAACGCCGCAGCGACTCACTAACAGTCCCAAAGCTGACCACGCGCCGCGCTGGTCTCCCGATGGTCGGATCATCGCCTTCATCAGCAGTCGGGACGGAGGTCCGCAAATCTGGCTCATGACCGCCGACGGTCAGGATCAGAAGAAGCTGACCCACCTGTCCACCGGTGCCTCGGGCGTGGAGTGGTCGCCCGCCGGTACCCATCTGCTCTTCACGTCGAGTGTGTATCCCGACTGCACCACCGACGCCTGCAACGAGGCGCGCACGGACGCCCGTGAGAAGGACCCCTGCAAGGTGAAGACGATGACGCGCATTCCGTATCGCGTGTGGAACGCCTGGAAAGACGATCAGTTCAGCCATGTCTTCACCATCCCTGTATCGGGCGGGATTCCCAGGGATGTGACCCCGGGAGAGTTCGATACACCGCCGATCGATCTCGGGGGACATCGGGACTACGTGCTCTCTCCCGATGGCAAGACCCTGGCCTATGTGAAGAACACCGATCCCATCGTGGCCGCCAGCACGAACAACGACATCTGGCTCGCGAATCTCGATGGGAGCGAGGCTCGCTGCATCACCACCAAGAACAAGGGCAATGACAACAATCCCGTGTTCTCGCCCGACGGTCGCTTCATCGCGTATCGGAGCATGGCGCGGGCGGGCTACGAAGCGGACAAATACGATCTGAAACTCTACGACCGCGCGAAGGGCACCACGGTCGTGCTGACCACGGACTTCGATCGTTCGGTGGATGAAATTCTCTGGACTCCCGACGGGAAGCGGATTCTGTTCAGCGCGCAGGACGAGGCCTATGTGAGTCTGTTCGAGGTGTCCGCCTCGGGCGGCGACATCCTGCGCGTGCTCAAGGGCATCACCACGCTCACCTTCCGCGAGGGCGGCGAGACCAGCACTCTCCAGCTCGGCACCCTGCGGTCGTCGTTCTCGCTGTTGCCCGACGGCAAGACCCTCGTGTTTCTGGGACAGCGCATGAACTACCCCGCCGAGGTGATGAGTGCGGTGTATGCGAACGGCAAGGTGAGCGACTTCACGCAGATCACCACCACCAACGCCTATCTGCTCGACAGTCTGGACATGGCGCCCGGAGAGAGCTTTACCTGTGCGAGCGCCGACGGCACCACGGTGCAGGGGTGGCTGGTGCGACCTCCCCGCTTCGACGCAACGAAAAAGTATCCCATGATCTTCGTGGTCCACGGCGGGCCTCAGGGAGTGTGGGGAGACGAGTTTCATTATCGCTGGAACCTGCAGCTCTTCGCCGCTTCGGGATTCGTGGTGGTGGCCGTCAATCCCCGAGGCAGCACGGGATTCGGGCAGGCCTATACCGATGGCGTGAATGGAGACTGGGGTGGGAAGCCATTTCAGGATCTGATGGCGGGCCTCGATTACGTGCTGAAGGCCTATCCCTTCATCGACCGCACGCGCATCGGCGCGGCGGGAGCGTCCTACGGCGGATACATGATGAACTGGTTCCTCGGCCACACCGATCGCTTCAAGGCGATCTTCTCCCACAGCGGCGTCTACGATCTGGTGAGCATGTACGGAGGCACCGAGGAGCTGTGGTTCCCGGAATGGGAATTCAAGGGCACGCCCTGGAGCAATCCGGCCATGTACGAAAAGTGGTCGCCCAGTCGCTACGCGAAGAACTTCCGCATGCCCACCCTGGTTTCTCACGGGCAGTTGGATTTTCGCGTTCCCGTCGATCAGAGCATACAGCTCTTCAACACCCTGCAGCGACTCGGAGTGGAAAGTCGCTTTATCTACTTCCCCGACGAAGGGCATACCATTCTCAAGCCCGTGAATGCGCGGCGCTGGTACAAGGAATTCGCGGACTGGTTCACGACCCACCTGAAGCCCTGAGGATGAGGATCTCCGCGACGCGATGATTTCACTGACCGGCATATCGAAGCAATACGGAGGGGAGTACCTGTTCCGCGATGTGTCCCTGCGCATCGGGGACGACGAGCGGCTCTCCATCGTCGGCAGCAACGGCGCGGGTAAAAGCACCCTCATGAAAATCCTCGCGGGCCAGGTGGAGCCGGACTCCGGCTCGATCGCGGCCTCGCGCACGAACACGGTGGGCTACCTGCCCCAGGATGGGGTGCATCATTCGGGACGCACGCTGTTCGACGAAGCCAGTCAGGCCTTCGACGATATTCTGGGATTGCACACCCGCCTCGAGGAGTTGGGGGCGGAGATCGCTTCCGTGTCGGAGCGTGAGGGAGGAGAGAGTCCCGCCCTGCTTCCCCTGATCGAGGAGCTCGGCGAGATCCAGCACGTGCTCGAACATCGCGAGGGGTACAACATCGAAACCCGCGTGGCCCAGGTGCTCGGGGGACTGGGCTTCGCCGAACGGGACTTCGGGCGCATGACCGAAGAATTCAGCGGGGGCTGGCAGATGCGCATCGAGATCGCGAAGCTCCTCCTCCGGGAACCGACGATTCTTCTGATGGACGAACCCACCAATCACCTCGATCTCGAGAGTCTCGAGTGGGTTGAAGACTACATGCGATCCTACAAGGGATCGGTGGTGCTCGTCTCCCACGACCGCCGCTTTCTGGACAATGTGGTGCACCGCACGCTCGAGGTGTCGATGGGGCGTATCACGGAGTACTCCGGCAATTTCAGCTTCTATCTCGCCGAGCGGGATCAGCGCAAGGAGCATCTGGTGTCGGCCTGGGAAAACCAGCAGCAGATGATCAAGCAGACGATGCAGTTCGTCGATCGCTTCCGCTATAAAGCCACCAAATCCCGCCAGGTGCAGAGTCGCCTGAAGATGCTGGACAAGATCGAGCGGATCGAGCTGGAAGACGAAGAAGACAGCATCTCCTTTTCCTTTCCGCCGCCCCCACCGAGCGGACGCATTCTCATGTCCGTGGAATCCCTCTCGAAATCCTACGGAACGGTGGAGGTGCTGAAACACGCCACGCTCCACATCGAGAAGGGGGATCGGATTGCGTTTCTCGGTGCGAACGGCACCGGCAAATCTACGCTGGCTCGCATCATGGCGGGCATCGAACCATTTCAGGATGGAGAATGCCGCGCGGGACACAATGCCGTGATTTCCTATTACGCCCAGAATCAGGCCGAGGAGCTCGACGGGAGCAAGACTGTGCTCCAGACCATCGACGACATCGCGGTTGGAGAAATCCGCAAGCATATCCGCTCCCTGCTCGGATGCTTTCTGTTCAGTGGAGACGACGTGCTCAAACGCGTGAGCGTCCTGTCGGGTGGAGAGAAGAGTCGGCTCGCGCTGGCGAAAATGCTCCTCACGCCGGCGAACCTGCTCATTCTCGACGAGCCCACGAACCATTTGGACATGCGCTCCAAATCGGTGCTGCAACAGGCCCTCCTGCGCTTTTCGGGATCCTATATCATCGTTTCCCACGACCGGGATTTTCTCGAACCCATCGTCAACAAGGTGGTGGACATCCACGACAAGGCGCCTCGCATCACCCTGGGCACGATGTCGGACTACCTGCGAAAGCGGCACGGGGAGTCCGAACCGACTCCTCCTCCACGCGTGGTGGAGAAGACGGCCTCGGTGACGGGCGAGGACAGGAATCGCAAGCGCGCCGAAGCGGAACGACGACAGGAGAAGTACAAGAATATCAAGCCGCTGAAAAACGAACTCCAGCGCATCGAACAGGCCATCGCGGCAGACGAGAAACGCAAGGCCGAACTCGAACAGGCCCTCTGCGATCCCGAGCTGTATCGCATGGAGGATCGCATCAAGATCCTGAACGCGGAGTATGCCTCGCTCAAGGAAGGTCTCGAAGCGCGGTACTTCGCGTGGGCTGAATTGCAGGAAAAAATCGAGTCGATGGGTGGATGATCACCCCCGGATGGCGTGGGGCGGGGATATCGACGGGGACATGTTGTAGAGACGGGGCATAGACCCGTCTCTACAACTACAACGCGATTTTTTTTGCGGAGGCAGGGACCTTGAAGGAAAAATCCAGGTCGTCGGGATTGATGGAGATGGATTCGAGGACGACGCCAAAGCTTTCCTGACGGAGAGGGCGTTCCATGCTCACCATGTAGGCGACGTAGATGTCGCCTTTTTTGCGGAAGTCGCGAAAGGTCACCTCCTCTTCCACTTCGCCGCGGACATTGCGCCGCACCATGCGGGTGATGGCCCGGTATTTCAGATTCACGAAGTAGTCCAGAATCTCGGTGGTGCCCACCATCACAAGATGGTACACTCCGTCGCTCAGGGTGCCCTGGACAGTCATATCGGATGTCGCGGTCCGAAATCCCGGAGTGCCGGTGAGCAGGGCCAGCATGTCGGGAAACTCGTAGGAGATCTGGAGGATGTTGGTGAGGTTGCGTCGCGTGGAGGCCCCTTCGACGAGGGTGTTCTCGAGTCCGTTGTAGAGGGAGAACCGCGCGCTCGTGATGAGGCCCTTCATCGCTCCGATGCCGAAGGGTCCGGTAATCTCGAGTTTGAGACTGTCGGGCTTGAGGGCGGTGATGTCGATATTGGCGCTGTTGGACATTTCGGGAGTATCGATGCTGATACGCCCGTAGGCCGTGTAGCTTCGAACGGTCGCGTTCCGGGCTTCGACAAGGGCACGCACGGAAACGGGAGTGGGAAGGGCCTCGTCCACCACTGGTTCGCTTCCGGCGCAAGCGGCGAAGACGAAGGCGAGGACGAGGGGCAGAGTGCGGAAGAGGGATGGGATCGCGGAGTGGGTCATCGGGTATCGTGGAGCTTTTTCTTCAGAACGGAATTGGTGGGATCGCCGTCGAGAGCCCGTTTCCAGGCACGACGCGCCTCGGCGCGATTGCCGAGAGAAAGGTGAATGTCGCCCAGGTGGTGGTAGAGCACGGCGGGGGAGGAGGATTCCTTTTCGCGGAGACGCAGGGCCGAGAGCAAGAGGGGGAGGGCCTCGGAGGAGCGGCCGGACTTGTGCAGGACCCAGGCCCGGGTATCGAGGTAGGCGCTATTCAACGAATCTTCGGCGAGAGCGCGACTCGTGAGATCGAGGGCGCGATCGAGATGTTCGGAGCGCTCGGCGAGGCCGTATGCGTAGTTGTTGCTGAGCAGGGCGAGATAGGCGAAGGAATCGGAAGACGAACTCAGGAGCAGGAGCCCGATGGCCGCGTCGTAGAGACTGTCGGATTCCGTGTGCCGTCCCAGGGCGGCGAGGGTTTCCGCCTGGGCGCCGAGGGCCGTGGCATTGGTGCGGTCCAGGGCCAGCCAGCGCCGGTAGGCCTGTTCCGCGTCCTCGAAGCGGCCGAGCCGGGAACAGGCATAGCCGAGGGCCTGAAGCATCGCGGGGGTGGGGGCGAGGGAACGGACCTCGCGCTCGTGCATCAGGCGGGGAACATCGGCAAACCTCCCCGTGAGATTGCACAGCCCCAGGTGCAGTTCGGTCAGGGCCGGCATGGCCTCCATCGCTGCCGGAAACCGGAGCGCGAGGGTATCCATGTGGCGGCAGGCTTCCTCGGGTTGACCGGTGGCGCTGAGGAGCTGCGCCAGCTCGAAGCGGGGCGACCAGGCGTCTTCCCACTCGGGGAGCTCGTCTCGCACGAAGGCGAGAACGCCGGGTGCCAGGAGGAGGTGCTCTCGCGCCAGTGCCGCCATTGCAGACAGAAGGCGCAGGGCGTCGGCATCCTCGAGATCGGGATCGGAATAGCCCCGTTCGAGCAGGTCGAGGGCGCGTGCGGGCTCGCCGCGAACCCGACAGATCGTGCTGAACTCCATCACGGTTTCCACATCGGGAGGAGCATCAGCCAGATGGCGCTCGTAGACGGCCAGGGCTTCCACACTGTCTCCCGCGCAGGCCAGTCCCAACGCCAACAGGATGGCCGTGGTCCGCTGATCCGATAGCCGACGGTCGCGGTCCCGGGCTTCGGCCACGGCGGAATCACAGGCGCCCAGTCGCTGCCAGGCCAGAGCCAGTCCCAGCGCGCTTCCTTCGGCTTCGGGATCGATGTCGAGAATCTCACGGTACAGATCACGAGCGGCGCGGGGATCCCGATCCAGCAGGGCGTCGGCCAGAAGGGCGCGCGCCTCGGGAAGCTCGGGAAAGCGGCGCAGGAGAGCGGAGGCCGAGTCCATCTCACCGCGATCCATGTAGAACTCCGCGAGGAGAAAGGCGGGGGGAGGCGGGAGGGAGGGAAGAGCGGCCACGGGTCTCAGCACGGCCAGGGCGTGATCGCCCAGATCCATCGCGTCGAGACAGCGGGCAAGGGAATAGCGCAGCCAGGGATCCTCATCCACGCGAAGCGCGTGGTGATAAAAGAAGGCGGCCGAGTCGTACACCCCACGGTCTTCATACATCGATCCTCGAATCCACAACCGCACGGCTTCGACGGGAATGGGGCGCGATGGCTCCACTTCGGGAATGACCCGCTGCGCGGGAGAGGATGGCGGCGGAGACGAGGCGCAGGAACCGAAGAGGAAGGACAGGAGGATCAGAGGGAGGACAGGGCTGGGGACACGCATGAAGCAATATACGTCCGAACGAAAAGGAGGGACAAGGCGGAAGCGCGGCTCCTAGGGTCCCCGCATGGGGAGACCGGGAGGATACAGCCGTTTCGCATGTGTATGCCGCCGCCGTATTTTAACGCAGACCCGTCGAAAGGACTTCGGTGCATTCTCATTCTCACGATGCTTCCCATCCTCATTCCCATGCCTCGCCACCCAAGGGACGGGGAGAACGGAACCGCCTGCTCGCGGCCCTGGTGTGTACCAGCTTCATTCTCGTGGCCGAGGCTGTCGGGGGCTTTCTCACCGGGAGTCTGGCTCTCATTTCGGACGCGGGCCACATGCTCATCGACAGTCTCGCTCTCCTGCTCAGTTTCGTGGCAATGGAGATGGCGCAACGCGCCTCCTCTCCTCGATTCACCTTCGGACTGAAGCGGGTGGAAATTCTCGTGGCCCTGGTGAACGGACTGTCTCTCCTCGTGATCTGCGGCATCATCCTCACCGAAGGTGTCAACCGCCTGGTCCACCCGCCCCCGGTCGATGCTCCGGTGATGACAGGCATTGCCGTGGTGGGCCTGGTGGCCAATGCCGTGAGCGCCTATCTGCTGCGCGATTCCACCAATCTCAACGTGCGAAGCGCCTTCCTCCATGTTCTGGGCGATCTATTCAGCAGCGTCGGGATCATCGTCGCGGGGATTGCCATGATGGCCTGGCAGGTCTACTGGATCGATCCCGCCCTCTCGATCGTGATCGCCCTGGTGATCGTGTTCGGCGCCTGGCGCGTGATTCGCGAAGTGGTGGAAATCCTGATGGAGGCCGGGCCCCGCCATCTCGACGTGAGTGCCATTCAGGAGCGACTGGTCGCACAGACCTTCGTGGTGGATGTGCATGATCTGCATCTTTGGACGATCACCTCGGGATTCACGGCCCTGAGCTGTCACGTGGTGCTCTCCGGCACTGCGTCGGTGGATCATGATGAAGCCGTGGAACGGCTGTCCCGATTGCTTCGCGAGGAATACGGCATCGAACACGCCACCATCCAGGTGGAATCCTCTCACTTCTCGGCACCCTGTCCCACGTGCTGAGCGGTGCCCCTATTCGACCATCCGCATCATCATGACTGAGCCCCATACTGACGACACACCACGCCGTCGCCTGCCCCGAGGAACCCGCGTTGTCGTGATCCTGGCCCTCGCGATCTATGGGTGGTCCGTCGTTTCCCTGCTGTTCGCCGACTTCCCTTCACCGGGGAGTCTTGCGCGGAACGTCCTTCTCCGCATGGCCCCGGCGACCCACACGCTCTACGAACGGCTCAATCGCGACCGACTGGAACGAGCCGCCCGCCTGGTGCGGGACAGCGCCCGGGAAATGTCCACCGAAGACTGGATCGTGGAATCCGCAGACTCGAATGCCCCCCGCCTTCCCGCCATGCTCGACACGGCGGGAGCCGTGGAGGAAGGGCAGTCCTCGAAGGATCCTCTCCCGGCAGGTCGCGTGGTGAACATCGCCCTCATCGGGGTGGATTCCCGTATGGGACAGGCCCCGGCCCGGGCCGACGCGATCCAGGTGGTAAGCATCCAGCCGGACTCTGCCATCATCGAAATCCTGGCTGTGCCGCGCGGCACCATCGTCGGTGCCGGATACGACAGTCTCCGTCAGAACATCATCAGCTACGAACGACGACGAGGCATGACCGCCTTTCTGACCAGTCTGGCGGCGCTCTGCAAGCGGGGACCCATCCCGTGGTATGTCGAAGTGGGATTCAGTCAGGTGATCGGAATCCTCGAGCTCCTCGGCTATCCCGATCCCAGGGGAACCCTGCGCTTCCTGCGTTCACGAAAGACCTTTCGCACCGGGGACATTCAGCGATCCTGGAATCAGGCCCAGTTTCTGCGTGACAATCTCACCCAGCGCTTCTCTCTGTTTCGCGGCGCTACGGGCGAGGCCGCAGTGGCGGCGGGCCTTCGGTTCGTGTCCACCAACCTGAGTCGGGATTTCTGCGTGGGACTGGTGCATGCGCTCAACACGGCGGGATTTCCCGCGCACCGAAGCGACGCGGTGCGCGTCCGCATTCTTCCCCGCTACCATCAGAGCCTGCTCGACGTGCATGCCGACCCCGACCGGATCCGCACGACGAGTCGCGTGTCGGACCGCATCGTGGGCGACTCCCTGCGCCGGGATCCCCGCGTTGCCGAGCGGCTCCAGTCCCTGCTCCGTGCCGCACGTCGGGATTCCTCCCACCCCCGCCTGGTGATCGATCGTCTTCGCGTGCCCGTGTCCCAGCACATCTGGCTTCAGGTGGCGGACTCCCGCCAACGTCGACAGCTTCGCGACGGAATGATCGGTGCGTTGAAACAGGCCTGGAAGGATGTCGGGCGTCGGGAGGAAGCCGAGTCCCTCGAAGCCCTGCGCGAGGCCGAGGATCAGCTTCTGCGACGCCATCGACCCTAGGGCTCAAATCCCCGACGCAATCCGTATATTCTGTTTTTCACTCACCCGGAGCATCCATGACGATCAACGACCTTCTCGACATCGCCATTCAGCACGAAGTCTCCTCCCAGCATCTCTACGATCATCTGCGCGGGGAAGTGAAGGATGCCAAGGCGAAGGAATTTCTCTCCGAACTGTATGAAGAAGAGAAAAACCACGAAAACCTGCTTCTCATGGTGAAGGAAATGGAGATGTACGACGGGACGCTGGCCTTTCCCGACGAATCCCTTCCCGATGCGGTGCATTCCTCCCACGACACCAGCGACATCCCGGGTCCCGACGCCACCATCGAACAGATCATGGATCTTGCCCTGCAGAGAGAGCATCGCGCCATCCAGATCTTTCGCCATCTGGCCACCCATGTGGAGGCGGGAGAATTGAAAACCCTCTTCACCAACCTCGAGCGGGAAGAGGAACATCACCATTACAACATCCAGAAGAAATTCGCCATTCGGGACGGATCCTTCGGGTTTGAGATGTAACACGGTTCCCCCGTTTCCGGGGAGAATCTCCAGGGCAGAATGAACGCTCCTTCCTTTGCCGAATTCTTCGCTCATTCCGTGAGCACCATGCCCGTGACGATGCCTCCGGGGTACGGAGTGTGTCGCGACCGCGGCGCACGACGCTGCACGATTTGTCATGCCTCGCGCCTTCGCTATGAACAGGAGATCCTGCTCAAGGACGAGGCCCTGGCCGCGTATTTCCACGATCGGATACCGGAGGGCCTTCTTCGTCCACTTCTGCCCTCTCCCCTCGGTCGGCGCTATCGTGGCGTGTCCAAGCGACGTGCCGAATATGACCGGGGGCACTTCGCGATGGGACTCATCGGCCAGGATGCGCGGGGACGGTACACCGCCTTCACGCCGGGAACCTGCGATATCGAGCACGACGATCATGCTCCGGTGTTTGCCCTTCTCGAAGATCTTCTCTCCCGTCCGCCCTACAAGCCCCTGGCCCAGGTGCTGCGCTATCTCACCGTGAAGGGAGAAGGCGAGAAGCGGATTCTGATGCTGACGATGGATGAGTTTCGATCGGATCTGACGCGCCTGGCCACTCGCCTCTCCCAAAAAATGGTGGAGGCCCTGCCGGGAATTGCGGGCGTGATTCTGATTCGGGATCAGAGCGAAGGGCAGTATTATCAGGGAGGACAGGATTCCACCACGCCCCAGGATTATCGCAAACTTTTCGGGACCGACATTCTGTATCATCGCGTGGGCGATCATCTCTACAGTCATCATGCCCTGGCCTTCACCCAGGTGAATCATTCCATCCTTCCGTCGATGCTGGACACGGCCCGTGCCTTCCTTGCCGATGGAGGAGGTGCCGAGCTGGTGGATCTGTACTGTGGATACGGACTCTTTACCATCGCCCTGGCCTCGGGCTATGCCCGCGCCACGGGTGTGGAAATGTCCCATCGCGCGGTGGAAAGCGCCGAACGGAATGCCCAACGGGCGGGGATCAATCGTGTACGGTTTCTGTCACGGGAGATCGGCGAGGAGAGTCTTCCCCCCATTCTGCGACGGGCCCGATTTCCCTTCGACGTCCTGCTCGATCCTCCGAGGAATGGATGTTCTGAGGGAGTGGTCGATCTCATCGCCGATTTCGGACCACGCCGCATCCTTCACCTCTTCTGCAACATCGAACTGGTGGGGCGGGATCTTCGACACTGGCAATCGCTCGGATACCGGCCCGTCTTCGTCCAACCCTTCGACAGCTTTCCTGGCACCGCCCATGTAGAGGTGATGGTGGGGTTGGAAGGTCCCCTCGAACCCGAGTCTTCTTCGGAGTATCCCCATGAGTGATGGCGCAACCCCGCTGCCCGGCCTGACCCACGAGGAAGTACGCGTACTGGGCTCCCTGATCGAAAAGAGTCAGGCCACGCCCGAGTACTATCCCATGACCCTCAACGCCCTGGTCGCGGCCTGCAACCAGAAGTCGAGTCGGGATCCCGTGGTCGAATACGACGAGGATACGGTGGTGCTTGCCATCGACGGACTGAAGGAGAAGGGACTCTGCGCCGAAATCAGCGGCACGGGACGTGTGGAGAAATTCGCGCATCGCATCGGATCCACGGGCCTCGGTCTCACCCCCGCCCAGGCCGCGATCTGTTCCATCCTCCTGCTTCGCGGGGCGCAAACCACGGCCGAGATCAAGACCCGCACCGCACGACAGTTTTCCTTCAGCGATCTCGACTTCACCCAGCAGGTGGTGGACTCTCTCGTCACGCGGGACCCCGCCATCGTGGAGGAAGCACCCCGTCGTGCAGGGCAGAAGGAAAAGCGCTATCGTCATCTCTTCCATCCCTGGCCGGAAGAGGAAGGAGCGCCGGAGACGGAACCGCTCCGGAGCGTGAGCGGAGATCTGCGCGTCCGTGTGGAGGCCCTGGAAGCGGCGCTGGCTCAGCTTCGCGAGGACGTGGAGCGGATGCGCGGCGATCTGTACGGACAATGAACCCCGAGGAAGGATTTCTCACCTCATGGAAAGAAACGGAAGGACACCCTTGAATCGATACACTCTCTCTGAAGTCGTGGTACATGGTGCTCTGCAATTTGGCGAGCGCACGGCCCTGACCGCAGTAAACGGCACTCCCCTCACGTTTCGCGACGTGGAACGCCACACGCGACGCATCGCGATGGAATTGCGGTCCCTTGGGATCGAACCGGGAGACCGGGTAGCCATCGTCTCCGAGAGTCGGGTCGAATGGGGACCCGCGTGCTTCGGGATCTTTCGTGCCGGGGCCGTGGCGGTTCCGATTCTGCCGGACTTCTCCCCGGAGCAGATCGGCAACATCATCGCGCACAGCGGCGCCCGTTGCCTTCTCGTCTCCTCTCGCCACGAGGCACGGCTGACGGATCTTCCTCCCCTCGCGTGCGGTTCCCTGCGGGTGGAAGACCTCCTCTCCCTTCCGGAGCGCACCCTTCCGGATACGATCGAAGATAAAGCCCAGCCCGACGATCTCGCCCTCATTTTGTACACCTCGGGTTCGATGGGGCTGTCAAAGGGCGTGATGCTCACCCATCGCAACATCCTCTCCAATGTCGAGGGAAGCCGCATCTTCATCGAGATCACACCGAAGGATCGGTTCCTTTCCATTCTCCCCCTGGCCCATGCCTACGAATTCACGCTGGGGCTGGTGAACGCCCTCTGGTTCGGGGCCTCGGTGTATTATCTCGATCGCCCCCCCTCGGAGTCGGTGTTGCTGCCAGCTCTGGCGGCGGTGCGTCCCACGATCCTGCTCACCGTGCCCCTGGTGATCGAAAAAATCTATCGGGCCCGCATCCGTCCCGCTCTCGATGGCATGCCGCTGTCCTCCCAGCCCACAGTCCGTCGTCTCTACAGCCGACTGGCGGGACGCAAGCTCATGCGCAGTTTCGGAGGCAGGGTGCGATTCTTCGGTATCGGAGGCGCCCCTCTCGATCCCGAGGTGGATGCCTTTCTGAGCGCCGCTCATTTTCCCTACTCCATCGGATACGGGCTCACTGAAACCGCGCCCCTGCTTACCGGGAATGTGCCGGGCAAGGTGATCCCCCACACGACGGGCATCGCGACCCGGGGCGTGGACATTCGCATCGCCGACCCTCGTCCCGAAACCGGCGCGGGAGAGATTCAGGTGAGGGGCCTCAACATCACACCGGGCTATTATCGCGATCCCGAACGCACCGCCGATCTCTTTACCGAAGATGGATGGCTGCGCACGGGTGATCTCGGCGTCATGGACGCGCATGGCCGAGTCACGGTCAAAGGTCGTCTCAAAACAGTGATTCTCGGAGCCTCGGGCGAGAATATCTATCCCGAGGAGGTGGAAGCCGTGCTCAATTCCTCACCCTACGTGCTGGAATCCCTCGTCTTCGGTGGAGCCAAGGGACTCACCGCCCTCGTGCAGCTCAATCCCGAAGCCCTGACAGCCACTCAGGACGCATCGCGCCGCGAACCGGAAACGCAGCGCACACCGGCAGAGTCCCATCGTACCGCGCAGGAAACCTGGGACGAGATCAAAGACGGCGTGGCCCGGATCGAGAAAGCCGTGGGCGAGGCCTTCGCCCATGCGGAGGAGCATTGGGAGGAAGCAAAGACGCGACTGGTGGAGCGCATTCGGCAGGAGGCGAATATGAGATTGGCGGCGTTTAGTCGGCTCGCCAAGGTGAGGATTCAGGAAGAGCCCTTTGAGAAGACGCCGACGCAGAAGATTAAGAGGTTTATGTATGGGGAAGAGTGAATAGGTGAATAAGTGAATGGGTGAAGGGTGAAGAGTGAAGGGTGAAGGGTGAAGGGAACTGTTGCGAGGATTTCGGCGTCTGGGAGGAAAGAGCCGAAAGGGATTCGCGATGGAACTCGAACAGATGATGATGATGGGATTTCTGCTGGGGATGGCGAGGATGGTGTTCGCGGTGTATGTGCCTTTGGCGGGAAGAGATGAGCAGGCGAAGAGAAGGGCCTGGGCCGTTCTCGAGGGGAGGGAGATCGTTCCCGTTCCGGTGCGGGAGGAAGGGAGTCGATCGGGACCGAGTGTGGATTAGCGAACGAGCATCACAATGCGGCGATCCCAGCCATGGCCGAACAAGCGGAGCAGGCGGGTGAGGCAGGCATTGAGAGAGGCCGAGGGGCCGAGGAATTTCATGAGACGAAAATGGGTGAGCCAGGGTCCCTGCACGGAGAGACTCGGCGGTGGGAAGCGCCGAATGTCCTCCCAGCGATGATGGATCCAGGCGGATTCTCCCACGGTGCCCCCGCTCAGATTGCTTCCGCCCAGGAAGAGGAGGGTCCCTCCCGGGGCGAGAAATCCATGGAGGTGAGTGAGGAAGGCATGCAGTTCCGAAGGCTCGCGGGTGTTGGCGACACTGACGCCGAGGGCGAAGATCGCATCGAATCGCTCGGTGGGGAAATCGAGGGCGGTGGCGTCCATCACCTCGAAGCGGATGTCAGGATGGAGCTGACGGGCCTTTTCGATGCCCGTGGCGCTGATGTCGATGCCGGTTACCTCATATCCCATGGACCGAAACACGGCGCTGTAGTATCCCGTGGCACAGCCCACATCGAGAATGCGGGCGCCGGGGGCCAGGCCGGCCTTGCGAAGCAGGGTCGATAGAACGGCGCGGGTGAATTCGGGCGGATAGTAGCGAAATCCTTCCGTCCGGTAAAACTCGTCGTAGTAGGCGATGATCTGATCGGGGCTGGTTTCCATGGACGCAAAGTAACAGGATCGGCGGGGATTTCCTTCGACCCGAAACGAAAAGGGCCGTTCGAAGGAACGGCCCCTGAGGTGCGTGGGAGGTGCGCTTACTTGATTTCGATCTGCTTGGGCTTGGATTCGTCGGCCTTGGGAACGATGATGGTGAGCACGCCATTGTCAAAACTGGCGGAGATTTTCTCGGTGCTCACCATGGTCGGGAAGGAGAAGGAGCGGTAGAACTTGCCGTACACGCGCTCGATGCGATGGGTGCTGACCTCTTTCTGCTCCTCGAAGGATTTCCGCTCTCCACTGATGGTGAGAGTGTTGTCGGCGAAATTGATCTTCACATCTTCCTTCAGCACACCCGGGATGTCGAAGTGCAGAGTGTACTGATCCACGTTTTCAGTGATGTCCACCATCGGACTCCACACGGCGGACTCGTAGGCTTCATCGCGCTCGCTACGGGGCTTCATGCCACTGAAGACACGGTCGAATTCACGCTGAAGATTCATCAGTTCGGACATCGGGTTCCAACGGGTGATTGTCATTTTCTAAACCTCCTTGAGGAAATGTTGTTCGGTATAATGTGATTCGTTGATTTCGTTCAGGTGCGCAGTCGCCAGAAGAGAAACAAGTCCCGTGCCAATCGCACCAATCCCTCATTTCCCTCCATTTTTTAGAGGGCACGTTTTCGTCCCTGACAACTTTCCAAACTCCAGGCGACAGAATTGCAGGCGGCCTGACAGAAATTCCGATGGAGGAGGCGAAGGTCCGGAAAAATGGTCCTGGTACAGGAATTGCCTATTCTCCGTGCGGGTTTTGTTGAAGTGAACCCGAGGAAAAACACAGCAATGGAACAGAAAAACTACTACGAAATCCTGGGAGTCCCGGAAACCGCATCCGAGGAGGACATTCGTCGGGCCTTCCGTACCCAGGCCAAGGAATGTCACCCGGATCATCATCCCGGCGACGCGGCGGCCGAGGCCCGATTCAAAGCCATCAGCGAAGCCTACGAGGTGTTGGGGGATGCGGAACAGAGGCGCACATACGACGAATTGCGTCGGTATTCGATGGGGGGAGGTCCCTCCCACATGTCCTACGAGGAATTTGCCAGTCGATTTGGAGGGCGTTCCGGAGGGCCGGATCGGGATTTCTTCGGATTCGGACGCGTCAGTATGGACGACCTCTTCAACCAGCTCTTTCGGGGAGGGGGATTTCGCGTCGATTCCTCCCAGGAATCCTGGACGGGCGGAAGCGCCCAGGACAACGAGCCCCGACCCACGTCGGATTCCTTTTTCAGGCATGTCGGCTTGGACGCCTATGCGGACATCACGGTGAATCTCGCCCAGCTCTTGCTCGGCTCCACCATCCGTCTTCGCACGCCCACCGGGGGGAAGGTGAAGATTCGCATCCCCGCCGGGACCCAGCCCGACACGCGATTGCGGGTTCCCGGGCAGGGCTATACGGCGCACAGAAATTGCGGTGATCTGTATGTGACCCTGCATCTCCGCATGCCGGACTCCCTTTCTGAATCGGAACAAACCCTGGTTCGCCAGTTGGCGGAATCCCGGGGCTGGAAATACTGAATGACACGCACCCATTCCCGCTGAGGTAGAACATGATTTCCCCTGAATCCATGACCGTGAAAACGCGAGACACGCTATCCCAGGCCCAGTCCCTTGCGGCCTCCCTGGGACATCAGACCCTGGAACCCGAGCATCTGCTCGCGACCCTGCTCAGAGATCAGGAAGGCCTGGCTCCTGCCATCATCACGAAGGTGGGTGGGAATCCCGACCAGCTCGCGCAGTCCCTGAACCGGGATCTGGAACGAATGCCGAAGGTGTCGGGCGCCTCGTCCCAATACATGGGTCCCCGCCTCGCGGAGCTGCTGCGCGCAGCGGAAGAAGAGATGCACACCCTGCACGACGAGTATCTCAGCACGGAGCATCTCCTGCTGGCCATGGTCGCGGCTGAGGGAGGGGTGGCCTCGAGACTGAAGGAGGCGGGTGTGGATCGCCCGTCCATCCTGCAGGCCCTGCGCGGCATTCGCGGCTCCCAGCGGGTAACCGACGAGAATCCCGAGGAAAAGTATCGGGCTCTCGAGCGCTTTGGCAAGGACCTCACCGCCTCGGCTCGTCGAGGGCGACTCGATCCCGTGATCGGACGGGACGAGGAGATTCGGCGAAGCATCCAGGTATTGTCCCGACGGACCAAGAACAATCCCGTGCTCGTGGGAGACCCCGGTGTGGGAAAGACCGCTCTCGTCGAGGGCATCGCCATCCGCATTGCCCAGGGGGATGTGCCCGAGGGACTCAAGGACAAAACGGTGTATCAGCTGGACATGGGATCCCTGATCGCGGGCGCCAAGTTTCGCGGTGAGTTCGAGGATCGGCTCAAGGCCGTCCTGAAGGAAATCACCGAAAGCGATGGACGCATCATTCTGTTTGTGGACGAGCTCCACACCATCGTGGGAGCGGGAGCGGCCGAGGGGGCGGTGGACGCGGGCAACATGCTCAAACCCCTGCTCGCACGGGGAGAGCTGCGCATGATCGGGGCGACCACCCTGGACGAGTACCGCAAGTACATCGAAAAGGACAAGGCCCTCGAACGACGATTCCAACCGGTGCTCGTCGGTGAGCCGGGGGTGGAGGACACCATCTCCATTCTGCGCGGGCTCAAGGAGCGCTACGAGGTGCATCACGGTGTGCGCATCAACGACGGAGCCCTGGTGGCCGCAGCCACGCTTTCCGATCGCTACATCAGCGATCGCTTCCTGCCCGACAAGGCCATCGATCTGATGGACGAGGCGGCGGCACGGCTTCGCACCGAGATCGATTCCAAGCCCGAGGAGATGGACGAGATCGAGCGCCGGCGGAAGCAGATCGAGATCGAATCCCTCGCCCTGCGCAAGGAAACCGATCCCGCCGCGAAGGAGCGGCTGGACCGCCTCACCCGCGAGGCCGCCGAGCTCACCGAACGGCACAGCGCCCTTCAGGTAAGATGGGAGAGAGAAAAATCTCTTATCGACAAGGTGCGCGGCACCAGGGAGGCCATGGAACTCGCTCGGGTGGAGGCGGAGAAGGCCGAGCGCGAGGGCGACTATACCCGTGCGGCGGAAAGGCGCTACGGTACCTTGTTGACGCTCCAGAAGGAACTCGACATGGCGACCGGAGAACTGGCCGAGATCCATGCCCAGGGAGCCCTGCTGAAGGAAGAGGTGACCGAGGAGGACATTGCCGACATCGTGTCCCGGTGGACCGGCATTCCCGTCTCCCGCATGATGGAAAGTGAACGCGACAAGATTCTCCACATGCCCGAACGGCTCGCCCAGCGGGTCGTAGGACAGCGGGAAGCCATCGAGGCCGTGTCGGAAGCCGTACTGCGGAGCCGGGCGGGACTCGGTGACGAGAGGCGTCCCATCGGATCCTTCATCTTTCTCGGTCCCACGGGTGTCGGAAAAACCGAGCTGGCCCGCGCCCTGGCTGAATTCCTCTTCGACGACGAGCAGGCCGTGGTTCGGATCGACATGTCCGAATACATGGAGCAGTTTTCCGTCTCCCGTCTCATCGGCGCCCCGCCGGGATATGTGGGGTACGACGAGGGAGGACAGCTCACCGAGGCCGTGCGACGCCGTCCATACAGTGTGGTACTTCTGGACGAGATCGAGAAGGCCCATCCCGAGGTCTTTAACGTGCTGCTCCAGGTGCTCGACGATGGGCGGCTCACCGACAGCAAGGGTCATGTGGTGAACTTCAAGAACACCATTCTGATCATGACCTCGAATCTCGGGGCCGAGGAGATTCGCGAACGATTTCTGCACCTGACCGAGGACAATCGCGACCGCATGGAACGGGAGGTGAAGGAGCAGGTGCTGGGTCTGCTTCAGCGTCGCCTTCGGCCCGAATTTCTGAACCGCATCGACGAGGTTCTCGTCTTCCATCCCCTGAGCCGCGCCGATATCGCCGCGATCGTGGACGTCCAGTTCGAGCGCCTGGTGCAGACGGCATTGCGCCGCCTGGGCATCACGGCCCTGCTCTCCTCCGAAGCCCGTGCCTGGCTTGCCGATCAGGGGTACGATCCGGCCAATGGGGCCCGTCCCCTAAAGCGCCTCATCATGAAGGACATCGTCAATCGGCTGTCGGCCGATATTCTTCGCGGCATCCTTCTGCCCGGCATGGAAGTCCGCATCGACGCCGATGGCCAGGGTCTCATCTTCCATCCCATTTCCCCCGAACCCGCACGGCCGGAAGACGACGCCGCGCCGTGCCCATGACAGGAAAGGACATTTCCATGGTACCCCCATCGATGAATACTGCGCTCCCGAAAGCTTTTGACGATTTGATTCGAAATTCCGATACGCCGGTGCTGGTGGACTTCTGGGCCGACTGGTGTGCCCCCTGCCGCGCCCTGGCGCCCGTGGTCCAGCAGATCGCACGCGAATACCAGGGGCGGTTGCTCACCGTGAAAGTCAATGTCGATCAGAAGCCCGAAATCGCCCAGCGTCTCGGCATCCAGTCCATTCCCACCCTGATGCTGTTTTATCGGGGCCATCAATTGATGCGCATCAGCGGGGCCCGGAATTACGAGGAACTCAAGGCGGCGATCGAGCTGCATTGGCCGTATGTGAATTGAGTGAAGAGTGAAGAGTGAAGAGTGAAGGGTGAAGAGTGAAGAGTGAAGAGTGAAGGGTGAAGAGTGAATGGGTGAATACGTGAATGGGTGAAGGGTGGACTGGTCCCGAGAAGTTGGACACACAAAAAACCCAATGTAGATTCAGAGGAGGAGGTGTGCCCATGCCACGAAAAACGAAAGCCCGCTACGATATCGAATTCAAGCGCCAGACGGTGGCCTTGGCCGATAGCTCGGACGAACGCTGTGATCGCGAGATTGAGAAGGAGCTCGGGCTCTATCAAGGAGCGATCCGAACCTGGCGAGCGGAGATTGCCCGTCATGCGGAGGAGTCCTTTCCGGGACACGGGCATATGCATGCCAGTGACGAGGAAGTGCGTCGTCTGCGCCGTGAGAACGAGATTCTGCGGCAGGAGCGCGACATTTTAAAAAAAGCCGTGGCCATCTTCTCGCTTCCCGGCAGCAGCGATACGCGTTCATGAGCGCCCATGTCGCCCAGTTTCCGATCGAGAGGATGGCGTCGGTTCTGGAGGTCTCCCGTTCGGGATATTATGCCTGGAAGCGTACGCTCACGATTCCCACGGACGCACGGAATGGGCGCGGGCTGGCTCTATCTGACCGTGTTTCTGGACCTGTATTCCCGCTCCGTGGTAGGGTGGGAGGTCAGTCCCTCGTTGGACCATCGGTCCGTGCTGCGGGCCTTTGATCGCGCCTGGCACCGTCGCCAGCCCTCCGCGCCGCTCTTGCTGCATACCGATCGCGGAATTCAGTATTGCTGTCCTGGCTTTCAGCGACACATGCAGGCACACGGCGTGATGCAGAGTATGAGTCGCACTGGAAACTGCTGGGATAACGCGGTCGCCGAATCGTTCTTTGCGACACTGAAGAAGGAGATGAATCTGTCCTTCACCGACCGTGCGCATGCAGTACGGGTTCTCTTTGACTATCTGGAAATCCGCTATAATCGACAACGGCCTCATAGTACGTTGGACAACCTGTCACCCGTCGATTTTGAACAACGGTTCTGCGAAAATGTAGCGTAACTCACTGTCCATTTTTGCGGGGCCATTCCAGGGGGACATCCTGGTCCAATGCCTCCATTCTAACCCTTCCCTACCCGGGATCAGGTTTCGCGATTCGCGTGAAGGAACTTACCTCCGGAACATGGCACCTGACGTACAAGTATTCGAAACATCAGTATGATCGTGGCGCGGTGATTCGGTATCTATCGACAGATGCGGGACTCACCTGGGGCAGCCCTCGCGTGATTTCGCCGCGGGAGCCCGATTACGCATGGATGGAACCCCAGACCCGTGACGGAGCGCGGTATCTCGTCGCGGCGGAGCTCTTTGGATTATGGTTCCTCTTTCGTTCCATGGATTCCGGCATCACCTATCATCAGACCGCGTTCACTCCACTGTATTCACCGCCGTCAGGTGAGCGATACTCCTGGAATGGCCGAGATTATGGATGGCTATCCGATAGCCTCTGCTATGCCGTGGGTACTGATGGGTACTGTATATCGCGTGATGGAGGGAGCACCTGGTCCCCGGAAGATGGTCATGTTGTTGATGGGGTCCGCCGGTTGATTATTGGAGACAGTTCGGAGCAATGGTTTGTCGGTCTCAACGGCCTCATCCTCCAGCATCGCGGTCCCCTGGGCGTGATGACCTCAACGGACCCGCCTTCGCCCGCACCCCGCGATTTCTCCCTCCCCGTCACCTACCCGAATCCCGCATCCTCCTCGTCCCCGGCCCAGGTGGCATTCACGCTCGAACGGGACATGCCGGTAAGCGTCGTCGTGTATGATCTCCTTGGGCGCCGCCAGCGCATTCTTCACGAGGGCCGACTGACTGCCGGGCCCCAGCGTTTCACGTTTGGAACCGCCGGACTCCCGCCCGGGCTCTACTTCGTCACGGTGTCCACGCCGGAAGGAGTGAGGGTGGGGAAGGTGGTGGTGGGAAGGTGAAGAGTGAAGAGAAAAGAGTGAAGGGGCGCACCCGATTTTCCTGCTCGCCCTGCCGGCCTGCTCCTTCACTCTTCACCCTTTACACTTTTCTCCCTTGACTTTTCTCCGGCTGTTTTCCAAGTTTCGGCATTGCAGTATCGACGTCATAAAGGCATCCCCCCGTGGGATCAATCCATTACCTTTCATCAATTCGCACGAGGCCATTATGGGAACCTCTTGTCCTTGTTCTACCCCCCCCCCCCAGAATCCGCTGAGCGGATCGGGCTCCTTTGTTCATGACTGGAACGCGGCCCAGGCTCTGACGCCACGCAGTCCTCTCGATGTTCTTCTCTTCGCCCAACTCGGAGAAACCGTGGGCACCTTCGAACGCAGCACGATGTACGTTTCACCCGCTCATGGCTGGATCGCGAACCGGGATGATGGCCAGCCTCTGTGGTTTCTCGAGACAGCACCGGTCTGCACGGCCAACGCCACTGAGCAGGGTGCGATGGTGGCCGATGCCGCCCAGTGGATGTTTGATCACAAGACGATGTACACCAGTTACGTCTCACATCCCCGCGAACCACAGGCGGCACCACCCTTGACCCGCGTGCTGACCCTGCGTGCGGGGTCGGAGTGGAAGAATGCCGTGGGAATTCGGTTCAACGACGAACTTTCGAACGTCCAGTTGACTTTCACACGGAACCTGATGACGAGGGGAGACGAGCAGGGAACCTATCCGGTGCTCTCCTTTGGTACGGTACCCTCCGAGACAACGAGAAATCTGATCCTGACCATTGCGACCCCAGGCAATTACTCGCTGGCTCTGTGTGGAAGGAGCGGCAACGATGATGCCGTGTGTCTGGAACTCGACATCTGGGCAGTATCATGAGTCGGGAAGAAAAGAAGAACATGTCGGTCCCTCAGGGGATCGACATGTTCGGGCTCAGCCTGCAGGGACGGGAGCTGACCATCGAGGAGTTCATGTTTCCCGACCTGGCCGGACCGAAACCGGAACCACTTTCCCATGACGACGGGCTGGCATTTCAATGGATGGATCGGGACGCTCTGACACCCACCTCCCTGAATCCACCGCGCCATCCCGCCTGCTCCGCCTGTGCCCCTCTGTTCGATCGACATCTCCCCATGGAGCCCCTCCCTCCGGCGGATTGCTTTCACGCGCAGAATCTCGGAGTGTGGTTCGACTCGTTCTATGATAAATTGACAGGAGGACATAACATTTGGATCTTCCAAGAACCTCAAGATCATATTGGAGCTGAATTAAAACACACAAAAACGCTTATCGATCTTTGGTCGGGAATGGGGGTGCTTAATTTTATCTACACGGGAGTGGACACCGACACCCTCGCCCATTTTCAAAGCAAGAACGCCTCGCTCGTTTCCAACGTAAAGATGAATCCCTTTCTCTCCTTCACTCGTGAATGGCAAAAGGATGGAAATGGCTCGGACGTTCTCGTGTACTCCGAATTTCGGATCAATCCACACTGTGATACCAGTAGCCTGAGCACGAAGGCCGTGGTATTGGATGAGATCCTCGAAGTCATCAAAGACGCATTTCGATTCAAGCAGTATGCTCGTGGTCAGGCCCAACAAAGCCTCAATGCAACCTCAGAAGAGGAAGTGAGAGAGTTATTCAAGCAATATCTCGCCTGCCTGAGAATGGAAGGGATCACGGTCCTACTGTCTACCTATGAGGCACCTCGTCACGACGGAAGTTCTGATGATGGGGAAATTGTGATGTTCATTCGGGAACTTCTCACAGAATTCGACAACCTCGTCATTCAGCCGGACATGTATTACGAGTTTCCTTCCTCGGTACGCTTTCGCTACTGGGAGGATCTTGCGAGAATAGTCGAGGATCGTTCTCGTATCCGTCCCTTTCTTTCCACGACCTGTATCCGTTGCTCCGATGGTAGCATCATGCAGCCGGATTGTAGTCCTGCCAACCTCATATGTGATTTGGTTCATGCACGGGGATTGGGTTTTGGATCGCCCTATTTCTACATATCTGGCGGTATAGAACAACGGTTTTGGGAGGCGGTACTTCTGGGATCCTGGCTCATGGGATGCCTCCCCAGTGTGCCTTCTCAACAACTTGATCGACCACGTACATACGGAGAGCTTCAGGAGTGGCTATGCACCTTGTTTCCCATCACGGACTCGGGACCTGCCCGAACCCGACGTTTGGAACTGCTGCAGATGCTGGGATTCTCCGGTGGAAAGGAACGAGTATTCAACAATCCCATGTCTTGCGTGCCGTGTCTATTGAAGATCGATTCAAGCGGGAGAAGGCATATTTGTACGATACCACAAAAACCACAATGCAAAATCAAGGGGCTCCCATGTTGTTCCGCATCACCATGGCCAGGCAAGAGGTTTACGTGGGGTAATTACAACCAATACCTTTCGGGTGCGGCTCATCTCACTGGAATGCCCATAGATGAAATCGTGCAACATCTTGGGTGTGTTGAAGTTCCGACTACGGAGGCTGGGATTGAATACTCGAAAATCTAGGTACGTGCTTTTGCTGTTATCATTTTGTGCATCCAGCCTCGGTGGATTCGCCCAATGGCGTGTTCTCCATCCTCGCATCCTCCCGCCCACCGAGTGGCATTATGTGGATTCCATGACGATTCGATCCTTCCATAGCGTGGCGACGACGAACTGGAACTCGAGGCTCGGTATCACAGGGGTAAGCAGAGATGGTGGTTCAACATGGTCCTATGAAGCCACCGCGCCTCCATTGGGGTGCTGGTCGAGTAATATTACCTCATTCTATTCCGCGAGGGAGGGGTATTACCTCGGAGCTGCAAGTGATAATCCCTGGACAGAAGATCGGGTGCTTTACCGCACTGTCGATGGCGGGGAAAATTGGAATCCATTTCGCATCCTATCACAACTATGGATCGAATGGGGGTTCCATTCGGCCCGCGAGGGATTCGTTGATGCAATCTACCCCTATAGTAATGATACGAGATTTATCACGCGGGATTCCGGTCGAAGTCTGACGCCCGTGCTCTTTCCTCATGGTGCGATCATTCCCTTTGCAGAAAATGGCCCCTATCTTGTACTCGACGATTCCACAGCATGGCTTTCAACGGACAGTGGGGTTTCGTTTCGTCGAAGTCCGTTCCCAGCCAAACCCTATTTCCGTACAGTGAGCTATTCTCCTGATGGGCACGTGTGGGTGCTTTCAAAGGGGTCGTATCTCGATGATTCCGCGCCAATCACGTTTGCGCGATCCTCGGATTATGGAGTGCGATGGGAGGCCTTTTCGTATCCTCTCGTCAAGGATACGGAGAACAGACCATGGGCACTTATTTTTCGCGATACACTCCAAGGACTTGCCCTTACCAGTGGAATGGTGAGAAGTACCACTGATGGTGGGATCACATGGCAATATTCTACTTCAGTGACGGCCGGTGACCCCAATTCCTATTTCACCACATTTCCCAAGATGCTGGCCGATCCGGTTTCAGGGCATGTTCTCCTCATGGATGGATACTGGCGCTGGGGATGGGACGTTCGTGACCCTGCGATTCGATTTCGTCGATCCACGGATTTCGGAATCACGTGGACGACCATTCCCAACTCGCTCTCTTGGGAAGTTCGCGATGTGAAACGATGGACAACGCGAGACCTGGTGGCACTCTCCATTCCTACGACCACCCGATATGATATTCATCAAGGTCCCGTGGACAGTGTCGCCGTACTGGTATCTCGGGACGACGGCCGCACCTGGACCGAACGAGTGGTCAGGCCGGGACTGAATCAGGATCACCTCACCATCTTTCCAAATGGCGGAGTCCTGGTGGGGACCTCGCTCTATTCCGACGATTACGGAGAGACCTGGAGGAATACGATTCTCCCCCCAGAGACCTTACCCACTGCCATTCCCCTGTTTACCAAGGATAGGAAGGGGGTCACCGCAACGCAGTCCGATAGTCTCCACGTGAAAATACTCCAATCCGACGATCAGGGGCGCTCCTGGCGCACCTCTTCGCTCCTTGAACTCCCGTACAGCGGTACAGGACAAGCAATGAGAGTAATCGAACTTCCAAGCGGGGCATGGCACCTTACGTTTCGGTTCACGACGCCATCTTCGTTGCAGGCGGTGTACCGCACAATATCGTTGGATCGAGGAGGGTCCTGGTCTTCCTTTCAAAGGATAACTCCGACCGTGACCGAATACGATGACCTGGAACCGAAGACGATTGATGGAAGAACCTATCTGTTTGCTCGGAGTGGATACCCGGAATCGCTGATTTTCCGTTCCGAGGATTCGGGAGTCACGTATTCGCAGATGCGAATCGTGCATCGTTATCCGAAGACCTGGGATCAAACCTTCTATTTTCTTGTTCGAGATATCGATTGGATGAGCGATAGCGTGTGCTACGCCATGTCGGGTTCTGGCTACTGCATATCTCGTGATGGAGGGGTGACCTGGACCCCAGAAGAAGGTCTCATTCTTGAAGGCATCCAGCGCGTGATCGTAGGCGACAGCACGGAGCAGTGGTTCGTAGGAATACATGGAATCATCCTCCAACATCGCGGTCCCCTGGGCATAGTAACCTCCGCTGACCCATCTTTCCCCTCACCCAGCGATTACTCCCTCCCTGTCACCTACCCGAATCCCGCGTCCTCCTCGTCCCCGGCCCAGGTGGCATTCACGCTCGAACGGGACATGCCGGTCGGCGTCTTCGTGTATGACCTCCTTGGGCGCCGCCAGCGCATTCTTCACGAGGGCCGACTGACTGTCGGGCCCCAGCGTTTCACGTTTGGAACAGCCGGCCTCCCGCCCGGACTCTACTTCGTCGCGGTGTCCACGCCCGATGGGGTGAGGGTGGGGAAGGTGGTGGTGGGAAGTTGAAGAGTGAAGAGAAAAGGGTGAAGGGTGAATATGTGAATGGGTGAAGGATGAATGAGTGAATACGTGAATGGGTTAGAAGTGGAGAAGGAGAAGGGGGTGGGGGTACTCTTTCGAATAAAACTGGAGGTAGTACAGGCCCTTGGGGAGAGGTGAGAGGTCGAGCTCGAGGGTGGGTTCCGAAGAGAGGCGCTCAGCGCGGATGCATTGTCCGTGCATGGTGGTGAGTACCCAGCCGGTGGCATCGGCGGGGATGGCTTCGACGCGAACGAGGGAGGAGGCGGGATTGGGCAGGAGGAAGGGCGCGCGGCCATGGGTCGCCGTGGAAGAGGGCAGATGGCCTGCCGCGCATTCCCGTTCCTCCCCATCCCAATCGCATTGCAGGAGGCGATAGTCCCAGGGACCGGGATCGAGGGGATGATCCAGACATCGGTACTGATGACGCAGATAGGACGTGCCCGCGCCGGAGGTTCGATGAACGACGGACCAGACGACCTCTCCGGTCCGTCGTCGTTCCACGCGAAAGCCCGCATTGTTCTCCTCGCGCAGGGTGGTCCAGGCGATCTCTACATCCTCGCCGATTCGACGGAGCGAAAATTCTCCTACCTCGACGGGAAGAGCCAGGGGAAGCACTCCCGGAGACGGGGGACCCCCGCCCCAGGCCATCGCGCCCGCCGAGGCGGGATCGGAGGATGTGCGATGCGCCGCCTGGTTCCCCGCAAGACTCGCGAAGGACAGGGCGCTGAGGGCCTTGCGATTCGTGGGATCGTGAGGCCAGCCCGCCCACTGGGCGTCGCTGGACAGATCGGCATCGATATCGACATTGGTCGCGCCATAGTACACGAAGTCCACCGCCTGCCCGGCCGCGTTCATCAGACAGAGCGGATCGCCGGCTCCGGAGGAGACATTGCTCAGCAGCCCTCCCGAGGACGCGGCCGCTCCTCCGTAGAGGATGTACACCGCGCCGTCCCGCCGATCGGAAAGATGGAGTCCTCCTCCTCCGAGATAGATCAGGATCACCTCGCCGGGAGAGACGAGGGCGTCGCTACCGCGCAGGGCCTTGACCCGGGCCCCGAGGTTGAAGGGGGCTGTGAAGGCGAGGGGCGGGGCGGCATCGAAATCCGTGAGCTTCCAGTTGTCGATGTCTCCTCCGGACAGGACGGCGAGTTCGATGAACTCCCCGGCCTCGACACTGTCGCGATTGGTGTTGACGATGTCCGCCCCGGGGGGATCGCGGTACCATTCCGAGATCAGAAGAGTCTGGGCAGCGGAGAGAGGAGAGAGAAGGGTGTACAGGATGGACAGGTGGAGAACCGTTCCGATGGACGGGTGCATGACGACGACTCCCTATCGTTGACACAAGGTTGACGGGAGAAAGGTACGTCACCGCGAAGCGGAATGTAAGTCAGCAATTCCGGCGTTGACTTTTCCGGATTTCGGGATATCCTAGATAGCTAAGAAGGGAAGGAGGGATTAGCGCTTGCGGAGGGCTTCGTATCGTCCCGACCCCAGGGAGCGGCGCACGCGGAGGAGTCCCGTGATGTCGTCGATGGCCGTGCGGACGATCTTCACCCGGGTGTCCAGATCCTCGATCCATTTCACCGGCACGTCGAAAATCCGGTAGCCAAGCTTTTCCCCGATGATGAGGAGTTCCGAATCGAAGAACCACACGTTGTCCTCGATCTCGGGCAGGAGACGGGTGATCACTTCCCGCGTGACGGCCTTGAAGCCGCACTGGGCGTCGCTGAACTTCGTGAAGAAGAGGGCCTTGACCATGAGGTTATAAGTGCGGGAAATGAATTCCCTCTTGAAACTTCGGGTGGTGTTGGCGCCCTTCATCAGGCGGGATCCCGTGCCGATGTCGTAGCCTTCGTAGGCGAGGGCATGAATCATCGGCGGGAAGGAGGAGAGGTTGGTGGAAAGATCCACATCCATGTAGCTGCAGATGTCGGCGTCGGAGGAGGTCCAGGAGAGCTTCAGCGCGCGGCCCCGTCCCTTCTGCTCGAGACGGAGATAGCGCACGCGGGACATCGAGGAGACGAGTTCCTGGGAGACCCGGGGCGTGGCGTCGATCGACGCGTTGTCGGCGATCTCGATGACCCAGTCGTACTCCGCGAGATGTTCGCTCAGAAAGGCGTGGAGCGTGGGAATGCTCTGGGGGAGGGCGCGTTCCTCATTGTACACAGGGATGGTCACGAGAAGCTTCATGGCAGGGTCCGATTGGTTCACGGAAGCGAGGAAAGTTAGCAATTGTCACCTCGGGGCGCAAAACGGACCGCGCATTCGCCGGTCGGTTTTTGCACCTCGCCTTGCGCGGGGTACGGTGACCTCGTATCTTGAAGGTCGATATGAAAACCGCGCTGTTCATTTTCCTTCTCTGTTGTGCCTGGACCACCGGGTCCCTGGCCTGTGGGCAGAAGGAATTTCACAGCGCCCCCACCTCCCCCCTGAGCGCGATGTCCCAACTCTTCGTGACGCCGCTCTCGGAGATGCCCGTCGATCACGACGCAGACGATGCCCATCACGGTCATCACTGCCCCGGTCACTGCACCGGCTGTTCGGGTTCGGTATCCCTGGTTTCCCCGTGGATCGGTCTTTCGGTTCTCCCTCCGTCCACCGGACTTCTGGAATCCCTCCCTCCTTCGGACCTGACGGGCTTCTTTCTCGACATCTTCATCCCTCCCCGCATTCTCGCATAGGCATCCCAGGAATCCTCAGGATTCCGGGAATCCCGATCGCTATTGGCGATAGGGATTCCTCCGTTCGTTGATCTGTTCAACCACGAGGATACTATGCGACTGTTTTCCATTCTTTGTCTTCTCGCTCTTGTGAGCGCCTCGCTCCAGGCCCAGACTGTGAAGGGTCGGGTTCTGGGGCGCATCGATTCCCGTGTCGATACCCTGGCCGGAGCCACCGTGATGGTGGTGGGTTCGGGGGTGGGCGCGGTGACCAATGCGCAGGGGGAATTCACGCTCACGCTTCCCCCGCATTCCTCCCGAAAAATCCTGGCCCGCTTTATGGGCTACGAAAGCGATACCCTGGCCGTGGGCACGGGTTCTCTCACCTTCGTGCTGACGGCCACCGCCACCCGCACCAGGGAATTCGAGGTCACCGGACGCCGCGAAGGAACCAGCTTCGACAATACCTCCGCCATGAAGGTGGAATCCCTCACCGGTGACGAGTTCGCCAAGGCGGCCTGCTGCGATCTCTCGGGCTGCTTCGAAACCCAGTCCTCAGTGCAGCCCCAGGTGACCAACATCATCACCAACAGCAAGGAACTACGCATTCTCGGACTTTCCGGCGTGTACAATCAGGTGCTGGTGGATGGGCTGCCTCTCATTCAGGGACTGGCCTACACCTATGGCGTGAATGGCATTCCGGGTCCCCTGGTCCGCGCCATCCACATCGCCAAGGGCGCCAATTCTGTCGTGCAGGGTGCCGAGAGCATCACCGGACAGCTCAGCATCGAGCTGGCCGAGCCCGAACATCTGGATCACGCCTTCGTGAACCTGTTCATGAATTCCTTTCAGGAAAAACAGGCCAACCTGAACTACGCCACTTCCTTCGGAGGCTCCGAGTCCTGGCGCAGCCTGACGGCACTTCACACCGTCCAGCCGGGCATCCGCACGGATCGGGACGGGGATGCCTTTCTGGATCTTCCCCTCACCGAGCGCTATCTGGCTTATCAGCGCTTCGAATTCCGGGCCACCGAACACTCGCCGTTTTCCGCGCGGCTCGGCGTGCGGTATGTGGACGAGACCCGCACCGGAGGACAGTCCTCCTTCGATCCTTCCGTGGATCGGGGCGGCATGCGTGCCTACGGTCAGTACGTGCACTTCCGTCAGCCCGAGGTCACCTTTCGCGGGGGCTGGCGTCTCGATGAATGCAATGCCCTGTCCCTCCTGGCCGCCTATCAGTACCACGATCAGGAGGCATGGTACGGTCCCACCGCCTATCGCGGAACCCAGAATCTGGGTATGATGCAGTTCCATTTCGATACCGAATCCTTCGGCGAGCAGCGTCTGAAGCTCGGCGTGGATCTGAAGGATCTGCGGGTGGACGAAACCCTGCGCTCCCTCAACGCCGCGGCGCCGCGTACGATGCCGGGCGAGGTGACCACGCGGGATCTGCTCTTCGGCGCCTTTGTCGAGCAGCACCTGGACCTGGCACCCTTTACCGTGGTGGCGGGTCTGCGTGCCGATGTGCATCGGGAATACCGTCCGGTGTTTTCGCCCCGCCTGCTGGTGAAGGTGGATCTCAGCCCCACCACCCTTCTGCGCGGCTCGGTGGGCAGCGGCGCCCATGTGGTGCATGTGTTCAGCGAAAACGTCAACATCCTCGCCAGCGCGCGCGCCATCGTGATCGATCCCGATCTCGATCTCGAACGCGCGGTGAATGCGGGCATCAACCTCGTGCAGCATTTCTCGGCGGGAGACCTCACGGGTACCCTCACCCTGGACTTCTATCACACCTCCTTCCTCAATCAGATCACCCCGGATTTCGATCGGAATCCCCAGGCCGTGTATGTGGAGAATTTTCGGGGGACCTCCATCTCCAACAGCGCCCAGGCCGAGCTCCAGCTCGAATTTCCGTGGGATGTGGAATTCAAGGCCGCCTACAACTGGCTGGACGTGTATCGGGAGGTCGGGGGAGTCCGTCAGGAACTGCCCTTCAATTCCCGCCACAAACTCCTGGGCAGTCTGTCGTGGCAGCCGGCGGAACAGCCCTGGCGCGTGGATGTGAATGCGCATTGGTACGGACCCCAGCGCCTGCCCGACACCAGAACCCTGCCGGAGGAATACCGTCAGCCGGGCGAATCACCGTCCTACGCCCTCGTCAACGGTCAGATCACCTGGGTCGTGCAGTCCCTCGAAATCTACGGGGGATGTGAGAACATCCTGGATTTCAGACAGGAACGTCCGATTCTCAGCTGGCGGGATCCCTTTTCCCCGTATTTCGACACCTCCTTCGCCTGGGGTCCCACCCGGGGTCGGGAGTTTTATATCGGGCTGCGGTATCGGATGGACGACCTCTGGTCCGGCCATCTTCACGAAGAGGAGTGAGCCGTCTCGACAAGCCGGTGATACAGATTCTCGTAGCGATCGAACATCAGAGTCAAATCGAAGAGGGGGGCGCGTTGTCGTCCCCCTTTTCCGAGGTGGCGTCGGAGCGCCTCGTCCCGGGCGAGGGTACCCAGGGCTTCGGCCAGGGGATCCACCTCACGGGGAGGAACCAGGAGCGCCGTCTCGCCCGCGATTGCGATGTCGGGCACCCCTCCGCTGTTGCTGGCGATGACGGGGAGTTCCATGGCCATGGCTTCGACGAGGGCCATGCCGAAGGCCTCGTCGTAGGAGGGGAAGGCGTAGATGTCCATGGCGGCCAGGAGGCGGGGCACGTCGTTGCGAAAGCCCGCGAAGGTGACCCGCGCGGTGAGGCCTGCCTCGTCCACGAGCGTACGGACTTCGCGCTCGTAGTCTTCCTCGCCGAAGCTGGGTCCTCCGACCATGAGGAGATGCAGGGAGGGGAGCTCCGAGGCGATGCGGGCGAAGGCCCGGACGAGTTCCCGCTGTCCCTTGCCGATGCTGAAGCGTCCCGTGCACCCCACCACGAGGGCCTCGCGAGGGATACCGAGCTCCGCGCGGATGTCCTCGGCGTTCCAGGCCTCGCGCGCATAGGTATCCACGGGAATGCCGTTGGGAATCTTCTCGATGCGATCGGCCGTGACGGGGCAGGTGTCGAGGAGATTGCGTTCGATGTAGGAGGAGATCGCGACCAGGCGGGTAGTGCGCTGATAGAGCCAGCGGTGGAGGAGATCCTTTTTCACCACACCGCTCCCCATCTGTTTGCTGAGCAGGAGGGGCGCGGGGGTGGAGGTCGCGCGCAAGGCGGGCACGAGGAACCAGAGGTCCTTCGACAGCATGGTATGCACGAGCTCGGGAGGATCGGTACGCAGGGCGCGGGCCATGGCGAGGATGGAACGCAGGGGCCGGCGCGGCGCGAGGGGCAGGAGGGGGAAGCCGTCGGCGATCACGGTGCGGGCGAGGGTGGAGCCCGGAATGCCGGCCACCCGCACGCGATGACCCCGGTGCCGCATTTCGCGGGCGAGCTGGGGGATGAGCATTTCGAGTCCGCCCCAGGACGGGGAGCCGCAGGACAGGATGAGGTTCAAGGACGAGGTGCGCATAGCCCCGCCAAAATACGAAACCGAAGGATGACTCTCGGAGCCCCGTTTTGTGCGGGGTCGCCGAACCTTCGTATCTTCCCGGGCCATCCGACCAACCCGAGGAATTCATGACCACTTCCGAAAAGGCCTCTTTCCCGTCAAGTTTCTGGACGGCCAACCTCACCGAACTGTTCGAACGGGCCGCGTACTATTCGATGGCCAGTTTCGTCGTGCTCTATCTGGGCCAGCTCGGTTTGGGGAGCTACTATCCCAGCACGCTGAACGGCATTCTCTGGACTCTCGTGTACTTTCTGCCCATCCTGTCGGGCACCATCGCCGATCAGGTGGGATTCAAGAAATCCATGCTCGTCGCCTTCGTGCTATTAGCCGCCGGATATTTCCTGATGGGCTATCCCGTGTGGCTGGGAGGTCAGATTCTCGCGCCCGAGGTGAGCAAGGACGTGATCGCCGGCAGCGGGGTGTTCCTTCCCATCACCATGGCTCTGATTCTCATCGGCATGGGCGGAAGCGTGATCAAGCCCTGTATCTCGGGCACGGTGCAGAAGACGGCGGGGGCCTGGAAGACCCTGGGCTTCGGCATTTTCTACATGGTCATCAACATCGGCTCCCTGGTGGGTCGTGGGGTGAGCTATTTCGTGCGCACGGAATTTTCCCTCAGCTACATCTTCGCCGTCGCCATGGGCGCCTCCATCGTGGCCTTTTTCGTGGTGCTCTTCCTGTACAAGGATCCGGACAAGGAACTGGGCGTATCCGCCCCGGCCAAGTCTCGCAAGCCCATCGGACGGATTCTGGTGGACATGGTGCTCGTGCTGAAGAACGTGCGCTTCGCGCTCTTCCTTCTCGTGTCCAGCGGCTTCTTCTTCATCTACTCCCAGGTGTACAACGTCCTTCCGCTCTACCTCAAGAAGGTGGTGGAGACCAATCCGCCCGTGGACATTTACACCATGGCGAATCCCTTCGTCATCGTGTTCTTCCAGCTTCTCATCACCAAGAAGTTCGGGGGCATGAAGCCGATCAAGTCCATCATCGTCGGCATCGTCATCATCGGCATCTCGATGCTCATCAATCTCGCGCCGATCTACATGGCCGGGGGCGTGCGCACCCTGGTGCTCTCGGATCTGCTCCCCATCGGCTCTCTCTTCATCGTGCTCACGGTGGGTCTGATCGCCTTCGGCGAACTGTTCACCTCCGCACGAACCTACGAGTACATCGGAGCCCTGGCACCGAAGGGACAGGAAGGACTCTTCCTCGGCTACGCGAATCTGCCCATGGCCATCGGAGCTTTGATTGGCGGACCCGTGGGCGCCTTCATCTTCAACGAGATCATGTGCCACAACGCGGTGAAGATGCCCAACGGACTCCTCGAACTCGACCCCACCTCAAACGCGATGGGCTGGCTCATTCTGATGACCATCGGATTCGGTTCGGCCCTGAGCATGTGGGCCTACAACAACTGGTTGCGCAGGATCGAGGCCAGGGAGGCCTAGGAGATTTCGTGAGGATGAATGGCCGCGGAGACGCGGCCATTTTTTTTGCACGATCACAAATCGGATAGTGTGCCCTGTCGCATTATCCGGAATGTCGCGCAGAGGAGAACAGCGCAGTCACGAGGGCCTTGCGCTCGGCATGATTCACGATGGGCGGAGGATAGTGGCGGGGGGCATGCGCGCTGTCGTGAGGCCAGTGGATGAGGGACGCGTCGAGGGAGGCGAGTTCCGGCACCCAGCGTCGAATGTAGTCTCCCTCGGGATCGAAGCGGCGGGACTGGAGTACGGGGTTGAAAATGCGGAACCAGGGCTGGGCGTCGCAGCCCGTGCCTGCGCTCCACTGCCAGCCCCCGTTGTTGCTGGCGAGATCGAAATCCAGCAGATGGCGGGCGAACCAGGCCTCGCCCCGCCTCCAGTCGACGAGGAGGTCCTTGGTGAGAAACATCGCGGTGATCATGCGCACGCGGTTGGGCATGCGCCCCGTCTGACGGAGCTCCCGCATGCCGGCGTCCACGATGGGATAGCCGGTGCGTCCCTCGCACCAGGCCGCGAAATGTTCCTCCGTGCCGGGCCAGGGCAGGGCGCGATACTCCGGACGGAAAGCCGAGTGGGCCACGTGGGGAAAGTGGAACAGAATCATCGCGTAGAACTCCCGCCAGATCAGCTCCGATAGCCACATCGCCGCGCCGTCCCCGGACTCATCCACGGCCAGGCGCACCAGGCGACGAATGGACATGGTACCGAAGCGCAGATCCACCGAAAGCTGGGAGGTGCCGTCGCGGGCGGGAAAATCTCTGTCCTCGTGGTACCGCGCGATGCGTGAGGCGAAGGCGCGCAGGCGCTTCTCCGCTCCGGCCTCTCCGGGAGTGGGAATGCCGGAGTGCGCCGTGAATCCCAGATCCGAAAGCTCCCAGGGCTGCACGAAAGGAAGGATGAGATCCGTGGAAGCGAAGTCCACCGACGCGGAGGGCTGTTCCCTGATCTCGAACAGAGGGGGATGATCGGGCGCGGTGAAGCGACGTAGCCAGGCCTTCTTGTAGGGCGTGAACACGCGAAAGGGCAGGCCCTCTCCGTTGAGGATTTCGTCCTCGTGATAGATGAGCTGATCCTTGTGTGTGTGAAAGGCGATGCCCTGGGCCCGCAGAGCGGAGGATACGGCCTCGTCCCGTGCCCGGGCCCCGGGCTCGTAGTCCCGGGCGGCATGCACCGAACGGACCCCGAGCAGAGCGGCCACGCGGGGCACTTCCTCGCGGGGATCGCCGTGCCGCACCAGAAGGCAGGAACCCCGGCTCTCCAACTCGCGTGTGAGCTCCCGCAGAGAGGCGTGAATGAAGGACACCCGCAGATCGTCCCTGTCCTCGAGTCGATCGAGAATCGTGGTGTCGAACACGAAGAGAACCACCACCTGCCCGTCTTCGCCCGCCTTAGCCAGGGCTGTGTTGTCCCGCAGGCGAAGATCCCGGCGAAGCCAGGCGAGGGAGAGAGGGGAATCGGAAGAAGTCATGCGTCGTCGCTCGTGGTGAATGAAGATGCAAGGGTGATAACGGTGGGCGCGCGGTTTTCATTCCCATTTTGAAAGCGTTCGGCCTTTCCCGACCTTCCCTCCATGTCCGAGCCCGAATTCCATCCGCCCTCTTCCGATCCCCTCGCTCTTCCTCCCTGGGATCCTGCCTGGAGCGAAACACCGCTGTGTGAGGAGTGGAACGCCCGACTCGCGGATCTGGAATTCGACCTCCTGAGCACGGGTCCCCTGTCGGCGGTGGACAATCTCGCGATGGATGCCACCCTGCTCTATCGGGTCGCCCGAGGCGAGCGCCGTCCCCTGCTCTGGCTCTGGGATTGGGCCGAACCCGCGGTGATTCTCGGCTCCTATCAATCCGTAATGAACGAAACCGATGGCGAGGCCTGCGCCCGCCGGGGATTTACCGTGGCCCGCCGCATCAGCGGGGGAGGAGCCATGGTGGTGGAACCCGGCCGCACCCTCACCTGGTCCCTGATTCTGCCGGAGTCGGTGGTGGCCGACCTGAGTCCCGTGCAGTCCTTCGCCTTCCTCGATCGCTGGGCCGTGCGCACCCTGCGCGCCCTGCACATTCCCGCCACCTACCGGCCCATCAACGACATCGCCTCCCCCGTCGCCAAAATGGGAGGGGCGGCCCAATGCCGTCGCTCCCGCACCGTGCTCCACCACGTCACCATGGCCTACGACCTCGATCGCGACACCCTGTACGATGTGCTCCGCCTCGGCCGCCCCGCGCTGAGCGACAAGGGCATCCCCAGTGCTCAAAAGGACGTGTCGCCCCTCGCCGATTTCACCTCCCTGTCCCTGCCCGCCCTGCGTGACCGCATGGCCGAATCCTTCGCTCTGCAATATCGGACTCACGAATCCGAAATTCAGGACGCGGATCGGGAAGAGGCGGATCGCCGCGCCCGCGAGACCTTCCGGGATCCGAGCTGGGTGTTTCGCGTGCCCTGAAACGAGACGAGGCCGCCCTGGGGCGGCCTCGCGTGCATTCTGCGGTCCTGGCAGGTCAGTGCTGGATCTTGCCGATTTCCTTGTCGAACAGGTACTGGCCGCGGCCGTCTCCGCCGATCATCTTCATCTTTTCGATGATGCCGGAGAACAGGGCTTCTTCCTCGTGCTGTTCGTTGATGAAGTACTGAAGGAATCCGAACGAGTAGAAATCCTTTTCGTCGTGCGCGAGGGTGGCCAGTTCCATCACCTTCGACGTGACGAATTTCTCGTGGGCGAGGATTTCGTCGAACAGGGTGAAGATGTCCACATACTCGTGCTTGGGCTGTTCGAGGGCGGGAATGATGGCGAGGGTGTCGTTTTCGCGGATGAAATCGAAAAACTTGTACGCGTGGCTGAGCTCTTCCTTGCTGTGTTCTTTGAGGAAGGACGCGATACCATGATAGCCGTTCACATCCGCCCAGGCGCTCATTTGCAGGTAGAGGTTGGACGAAAACATTTCCACTTCGATCTGGGCGTTCATTTTCTGAAGCAGGGCCGTACTGGGCATGAGGTTCTCCTGGTGTGGTGAGTCGAGACGAGATACGAAATATCAAACACCGTCGGCGATGGGGAGTTCCCCGTGCACCGGCCTGCCGGGCACCCGCGCACGCAGAAACCGCAGACGCAGGGCGGTGAGGGAGAGAAAGGTGATGGTGAGCAGAAGGAGATGTCCCGCGAGCGGGAGCTGGGACGAGAGAGGCAGTCCCATCTGGGTCAGCACGAGGATGCCGCGCAGCCAGGGCGTGGAAGGAAGGAGGGCGGCGAGTCCCTTCAGCAGGGCGGGAAGCTGGGCCTGGGGCCAGGCGTAGCCCGACAGCATGAAGAAGGGGTAGCTCGTGAATCCGAGGGCCGAGAAGACCGCGATGCGGGTGCGAAACCAGGTGCCGACGAAGAGCCCCAGCGAGGTGGCCGCGAGAAAGGCCAGGAAGGACAGGAGGAGGAAGTCCGGAAGAGCCGCTTCGAATCGGACGTGGAACAAGGGCACGAGAGTGAAGCGGAGCAGCGCCGCGAAGCCGGTGAAGATCACGCTGTGTACGAGCACTTTTCCGAGGAGGATGGGGAGGAGGCGACCCTCGGTATGGCGGAAGAGAGTGAGCCAGCCGTGTTCTCCGCGTTCCCGGGCGGTGAGGGCGGCGGTTCCCATAAAGGCGAGCTGGATGAGAATGATGGCCAGCAGGGCGGGGAGGATGAAATCCCCATACGTGAGCCAGGGATTGACCATCGTGCGAAAATCCACCGCCAGTGGTTGCACGAGGGCGGGATTCTGGGTGACCGGCACTCCGCCCCGAGCCAGGGTCGAGGCCGTCACACTTGCCCCGAAGCGTGCGGCACATTCGACGATGGAAAAGCCGACATCGCCCAGCACGAGGAGGCGACCGGGAGTGACGATGAGCTGAGCGGTCACCTGGCGACCCTGAAGCAGGTCCTTTTCAAAATCGGGAGGAATCACGAACAGGGCCTGAATTCGCTCGTGGATCATCAGGTCGCGAGCTTCTTCTTCCGAATGAACCGTGGCCTCGATGCTCACGTTCTGCAAGCCGTGCAGGGAGCGCACCAGACGGCGGGACAGGGCGGAACCATCCAGGTCCCGCACGGCCACCGGCACCCGGGTCTCCACCTTGTTCAGGTAGATGGAACCGTAGAGCGCGGAATATGCAAGGGGCGCGACGAAGAGCACTAACACGAGATTGGTGTCGCGCAGCGCCCGTTTCCACTCGCGCCACCAGACGAAGGAGAGGGAGGAGAAAAAGCTCATGGGGTCGGGACCGCGGAAGTGGAACGAGAGGCGCGGGACTGTCGATACGCGCGAATACGGAGGCGAAGGCGATCCCCGAGTGGGGACACGAGGAGGAAGGTTCCGCCCCAGGTGACAACGGCGAAGGCCAGGAGGGGAAGGATGCCCGTGCTCGTGGCGGTGTCATGAATGAACAGAGGGAAGTAGCCGTCGAGCATGTGCGTGAGAGGGAGCACGTTGGCGAAGACCTGGATGGCTTCGGGCATGGCCCAGCGGGGATAGGTGTAGCCCGCGAACACGAAGGCCGGAGCGTTGAGCACCAGAGCGGCCTGCGCGGCCGTCACCAGGTTCGGCAGGGCGGTGGACAGGAGAGCACCGAGTCCCATCGAGGCCACCGTGAAGAGCAGGGTGAGCGCGAAGAGCTCGAGACCGCGGGAATACAGAGGGAGTCCCGCGAGGGGAAAGATGATCGTGAAGATCACCAGAATGGCCAGCAGGTTCATCGCCAGAAGTGGCAGGAGGGCCGCCACCACGCTCGATACCTTCTCGCCCGGAGGCGGGATGTGGAGTCCGCGACGATCCTCCCGGCGGCGACGAAAGATCCACAGCGTGCTGCCGCAGGCCGACATTTGCAGCAGTGCGAAGACCATGCCGGGCACGAGATAGAGGGCGTAGTCGTACCAGGGATTTCCCGGAGCACCAATGCTGGTGGTGATGGGCAGGGCCCGCCCGAGGGCTTGATCTGCGGGAAGTCCCTTCGCCTCGAGGCGAC
>CAYQST010000008.1:0-122523 GCA_964420295.1 uncultured Chromatiales bacterium
GACGATGTACACCAGTTACGTCTCACATCCCCGCGAACCACAGGTGGCACCTCCTCTGACCCGCGTGCTGACCCTGCGTGCGGGGTCGGAGTGGAAGAACTCCGTGGGAATTCGATTCAACGATGAACTCTCGAATGTCCAGTTGACCTTCACACGGAACCTGATGACCCGGGGAGACGAGCAGGGAACCTATCCGGGGCTCTCCTTTGGTACGGTACCCTCCGAGACAACGAGAAATCTGATCCTGACCATTGCGACCCCAGGCAATTACTCGCTGGCTCTGTGTGGAAGGAGCGGCAACGATGATGCCGTGTGTCTGGAACTCGACATCTGGGCAGTATCATGAGTCGGGAAGAAAAGAAGAACATGTCGGTCCCTCAGGGGATCGACATGTTCGGGCTCAGCCTGCAGGGACGGGAGCTGACCATCGAGGAGTTCATGTTTCCCGACCTGGCCGGACCGAAACCGGAACCACCTTCCGATGATGACGGGATGGCATTTCAATGGATGGATCGGGACGCGCTGACACCCACCTCCCTGAATCCACCGCGCCATCCCGCCTGCTCCGCCTGCGCCCCGCTGTTCGATCGACATCTCCCCATGGAGCCCCTGCCTCCGACAGATTGCTTTCACGGACAGAATCTCGGCGTGTGGTTCGACTCGTTTGTAGACGATTCGACAGGCGGATACTTTCCGCGGGTTCTTGATCCCACGAAAACGGCAAGTTATGAGGTTCGACAATACACTTTGGATCTATTTCATCGCTGGAGAAGTATTGGAGTAACAGATGCGATTTTCACTGGTGATGACGACTATATACTTACGAAGATCAAAGGTTCATTGGGTACCATAGTATCCGATATCAAGAACAATCCATTCCTCACGTATGAGAGACAATGGAAAAAGGATGCACAAGGAAATGATGTTTTGGTGTATTCACAGTTCACTATCAATGCAGCATGCGATGTCAGTGGATTGCCAACCCCTGTCGTGGTACTTGATGAGGTACTTGAGATCATCAAGGACGCATTTCGATACAAGCAGTACGCTCGTGGTCAGGCCCAACAAGGCCTTAATTCACTATCAGAAGAAGAAGTACGAGAGTTATTCAAGCAATATCTCGCTTGCCTGAAAAAGGAGGGGATTACGGTCCTGCTTTCCACATATGAGGCACCTCGTCACGACGGAAGTTCTGATGATGGGGATATTGTGATGTTCATTCGTGAACTCCTCACAGAATTCGACAACCTCGTTATTCAGCCGGACATGTATTACGAGTTTCCTTCCCAGGTTCGCTTTCGCTACTGGGAGGATCTTGCGAGAATAGTCGAGGATCGTTCTCGTATCCGTCCCTTTCTTTCCACGACCTGTATCCGTTGCTCCGATGGTAGCATCATGCAGCCGGATTGTAGTCCTGCCAACCTCATATGTGATTTGGTTCATGCACGGGGATTGGGTTTTGGATCGCCCTATTTCTATATCTCCGGCGGTATTGAACAACGGTTTTGGGAAGCGATGATTCTGGGATCCTGGCTCATGGGATGTTTGCCGAATGTTCCCTTAGAGCAGATTTCGCGTCCGCGTACTTACGGAGAACTTCAGGAGTGGCTGTGCACCTTGTTTCCCATCACAGACACGGGACCTGCCAGAAGCCGACGCATGGAGCTGTTGAAAATCCTTGGATTTACTGGAGGAATAGAACGAGTATTCAATAATCCAATGTCGTGCGTGCCGTGCGTCCGGCATGTCGAGAATGGAAAAGTACTGTATTGCCCGATACTCGTTGCTCCAGAGTATCGTTGTCAGAATCGTATCCTTCCTTGCTGCTCGAACAGCGTTCGTAATAGTAGCTATGATGAATTTCGCCAAGAGGCGTGGATATCGAAGTCGGATTATGAATACCATGTAAATTATATGAAAAAGGGGAAGCTTCCCTCGTGGTGGCCATCTGAGCCTGTACACCTTCGCTGTCATACAATGGAGCTCAACAACGAATCCCCGCAGTCCTCGGATAGGTACCCAGATGAGTCTCACGTATAAAGAAACGCGTCTGCTTCGATTTCTCTTCGTGTTTTTCTTGATCGGTTCTGCACACGCACAATGGAAATTGCTTCATCCGGGCATACTCCCGTTCCGAGAAGGTCATTTCATCGATGCCTCGACTGTCCGTACTTATCACGGCCAGAACCTGCGCTACTGGGCACGACGTGCGATCCTTTCGGGGCTCAGCACAGACGGCGGGATGACGTGGTCGTATCACACGCTCTCCATTCCGCCACCGAGCATGGCCTTTACCTATACCTCGTTCTATTCCGCGTATGGAGGATATTGCCTCGGTGCGGCGAGCTCCGATCCATATGAAGCATCGCAGATCCTGTATCACACGTCGGATGGAGGAGAGACCTGGCGAAAGCACGCCTCGCACGATGTCGGTTTCCTCGATTGGTCGTTCCATTCGGCTCGGGAAGGGATCATCGCGTATTTCCGTCCGTCACGGGATGATATCTGTATGAGCCGCGATTCTGGCAGGACGTTTCAACAAATTGGGGACTCACGTGGTGCACCCGTACTGGCGTTCTCTGATGGAGGTCCTTACCTGTATCTACGGGATTCCGTGGCCATGATTTCCGTGGATGGGGGACTGTCCTTTCATCCGAATGCATGTCCGGTGTCGGGAGTGAAAACCACGACACTTCGTTCGGATGGTCGAGTCTGGGTTCTGTGGGGTCAAAGAGACGCATCCTACAAGCGAATGTCCTATTCGAGCGATCATGGTCGAACCTGGGTCACATTTGCGGATTCCCTCGCCTTCGAAAAAGGTGATATGCTATGGCGCATGGTGTTTCGTGATTCCACGCATGGGATCGGAATGTCGCGAAACGAGTTCTGGTATACGTCCGATGGAGGAAGATCGTGGAAAACCACGGCATCCTTCATCAGGTCCACAGGAACCAAGCAAACGCTACATTTCGAAATGATTTGTGACACGACATCCGGTCATCTCCTTCTCATGGATGGCGATGCAGGAGACGATTATGAAATTCGTGATGGACCCATCCGATACCGTCGTTCCACAGACTTCGGACAAACCTGGACGATGTTACCCAGTGCTGTACCCTGGACTGTTCGCGACGTGAAGCGATGGTCGGACAGGAATATGGTGGCGGTATCCCTTCCAGCCTCGCTGTATACTCCATGGGATACTCCCTTCGATAGTGTTGCCGTGTTGGTGGCCCGGGATGATGGTGCGACTTGGACGGAAGCAAAGCTGATGTCCGGACCGCATCAGGACCATCTGACGGTGTTTCCACACGGTGGTGTTCTTCTGGGGTCATCGCTGTATTCTGAGGACTACGGTCAAACGTGGCTGCGATCAGAGCGCCCTCCGGGACTTCACTCGACAGCTATTCCTTTGTTCCTTTCGGACGGTGTAGGGATAACAGCGGCCCAGAGCGATAGCCTTCATGTCGTCATCCTTCAATCCGAGGATCGGGGGAAATCCTGGCACAGCATTGCTCGCGTGGCGCTTCCTTTCCCGGGGCGAGGATACCCCATGCGTATCATGAACTTGCCGTCCGGGACCTGGCATCTCACCTTCAAATATCTCGAGCCCTATGATCGCCAATCCGTGTATCGCATTCTGTCAGCGGATCAGGGTAAGTCCTGGGGCTCCTTCCAAAGAATTACCTCCGCGACGTGTGAGCGCGATATTCTGGAACCTCGGACCGTTGATGGTCAGCATTATCTTCATGCGCAGGACGGCTATGGGGCGTGGGAACTCTATCGATCATCCGATTCAGGAAAGACCTATATAAAGACTGTTCTTACCATGCGTTATCCGCCATCTCCCAATGCATATTTTCCATGGGCTGGCTTCGACTATGGCTGGCTCGCCCCTGATCTTTGTTATGCCGTGTCGTTGCAGGGCTATTGCCTATCACGAGATGGTGGCATAACCTGGACTCCGGAGGAAGGCCATCTCCTCGATGGTATTCGCCGTCTCGTGATCGGCGACAGTCTTGAAAAGTGGTTCGTGGGGCTGTATGGAGTCATCCTCCAGCATCGCGGTTCCCTGGGCGTGGTGACCTCCACCGACTCGCCCTCGCCCACACCCCGCGATTTCTCTCTCCCCGTCACCTACCCGAATCCCGCGTCCTCCTCGTCCACGGCCCAGGTGGAATTCACGCTCGAACGGGACATGCCGGTCGGCGTCTTCGTGTATGACCTCCTTGGTCGGCGCCAGCGCGTGATCCACGAAGGTCGCCTTCCAGCGGGTCCCCAGCGCTTCACGCTGCGCACCGCCGGCCTCCCGCCCGGATTGTACTTTGTTGCGGTGTCCACGCCTGAAGGAGTGAGAGTGGGGAAGGTGGTCGTAAGGAAGTGAATACGTGAATGGGTGAATACGTGAATATGTGAAGAGTAAAGAGAAAAGAGTGAAGGGCCGCGTACTCTTTACTCTTAACCCTTCACTCTTTACCCTCTTGCCCTCAATGTCTGAGGAGAACCTGGTGGATGCCATCAAGGGAGACGAGGCGAACCAGGTAGGTGCCGAGGGGAAGGGATGCCGTGTCGAAGGAGAAGACGTGTTCACCGGGAGAATATGTGGAGTCGGTGAGGACGTCGTGGAGTCGTCCGAGCAGGTCGCGGATCTCGAGTCGTACCGGGAGTGTGCGGGAGAGGGTGACGGGGATCTGGACCTGCCGCAGCGCGGGATTGGGATAAACCGGATGAAGGAGGAAGGATGTGGGTGAGCCGGGCGTGTCGAGTCCGGACACCGTGCGGGTGGTGAGGGTTTTCAGGATCAGTCCGTCGAAATCCACATGGAGACTGCGAACGCTTCCCGTGGGAATCTCGGGGAAGGTAAACATCTGCTGAGGTACGGCATCGTTGAGAATGGTGGTGCGAATGGTGTCCTTGTTGTCACGCACGATCATCACGGGCAGGGGCATCCGAAACAGAGGGTCGTTCTGGGTTTGATACAGGGTAAAGCGGAGAGGACTGGAAGGGGCATCGAAGTATCGCTCGAGGATGTACTTCGGCCAGCCGGCCTTGATCACCCATTCGTCGAAGAACCAGTCGAGCGCCTGCCCTCCGGCCGATTCCATCACCTGGCGGAAATCCGAGGTCCGCGCATTTCCATACCCGAAGCGCCGCCCGTATTCCCGCATCCCCGCGAAGAAGGCCGAATCCCCCATCACCTGACGCAGCATCACGAGTACCGCCGCGCCCTTCTGGTAAATTGTCTGCGGATAGTTGGACGACGGCGGGGTGCGGGGGAAATCATAGAGGGGAAAGATCCCTTCGGAGGACGCGACGTAGGACCGATACATCGATCCGAACTGACGTGCGGTGCTGATGTAGCGGGAACGTCCTCCCTGCGCCTCCTGCCAGATCGCCTCGCTGAAGGTGGCGAATCCCTCGCTCAACCAGGCGTCGGCGAAGTCGGCCACCGACACCCAGTCCCCCCACCACTGGTGGGCCAGCTCGTGGGCAACCGTGGCCCCGGCTTGGTTTTCTCCCCGGAAGACGGCCTCGGCGAGACTCACCATCGTCTGATGCTCCATGGATCCGATCGGAGTCAGGCAATAGCCCATTTTATCAAAGGGGTAGGTTCCATAGGCTGCCGTGAAGGCGTCGAGCATCGAGGCCACGGGCGCGAAGTACGTGCGGGCCCGGGCGCTGTCTTCCGGCGCCACGTAGTACTCGAGAGGGAGACCCTTCCACTCCGCGAGCACCCGCGCATAGCGGTCCACCGCCAGCGTCACGAGATAGGTGGCCGTGGGATGGTTCTCCACCCAGCGCCAGGACGAGGTGCCCGAGGAGCGCTGGTGCTGGACGAGAAGGCCCGTGCCCGCCACGGAATAATCTTCGGGGACGACGAACGTGAGATCGAAGGTGGCCTTGTCCGCCGGCGTGTCGTGACAGGGGAGCCAATGCCGCGTCATCGACACGTATGGTGCATTGAAGCCCACGCCCATCGTGAAGGTGGGTTCTCCCCAGAAGAAGCCACCCCAGGCGGGCGAACCGTCTTCCGGCGTCGGGGACCCGTGATAGAGGATGTCCGCCCGCGCTTCGACACGGGGCGATGGCAGGGTGATGCGCAGCACCGCGTCCTGGTGGGTCCAGCTCGTCACCTGACCATCCACCCACACCGAGTCCACCTGGCATCCGCGCAGATCGAGGGGAAGCGCGCTCAGCTCGCCCCCCACGCCGCGAGCCACTACGGTCACTCTCCCCTGAAGCTGTCTGGCGGACAGATCCAGAGTGATGCGGCCGGTGTAGGATTGCACATCGATGGGTACCTGGCACCAGCACAGGGCGGGGAGACCGAACAACCAGAGAAGAGCAGAGCGGGTCAGGGATGGCATGATGTCCTCAGGAACCGGTGGAGGAAAACTTCGCGTCGGGAATCCCGGCATTGATTCGATAATTGCGATACCGCACCACGATCGTGCCGCGTGCGGGCGTGCGCTTGTTCTCTTCGCGCCCGGTGGCGTTGGGTCCCCGGGACATACGCGGCACCTCCATCGACACGGTGATGGACGAGGGGACGACATAGCGATTCTTCACGAGGGTATGCTGAAGCCGGATATCCATGGTCGCGCCCTTCTTGGGATCGGTGATCATGCGGACGGGCACCCACTGCGTGGGATCGATGAACAGAGTGATGCGCTGGAGCGGAAGGGAATCCAGGCGCGCCAGCAGTTTCAGCTTCGTGCAGCGCACCCCGTCCACCGTCTCCTCGCCCTGCACCACGGCGTCATAATATTCTTCGGACAGATAGCGGCTGTTGAAAAGCAGAATGTCGCGGGGAATCATGGCGAAGCCCGTGGATTCGACCTTGAATTTGTCGGGCTGCTTGAAATAGATCTTCGCGCTCATCGGCTTGACGTTGATGCCGGGAATGGAGGCCTCTACCGTCACGTCCGCGGTATAGTTCTTGACCGCATCGTACACGGCATGCATCTTTCCGAGAATCTCGGACGCGGAGGGGGCCTTCTGTGCGAACAGGAACAGGGAAGGACTCGCGACGAGCGTCACGAAGCACGCCAGGAGAATGGAGAGCGAACGAAGAGAACGCATGATATGATCCTGAGAAATGCGGAACACAGTTAGGACAGAATTTCCTTGCGGGTGAACAGGACCCAGGCACTCCCCAGGAAGAGGACGAAGTGAATGCCCAGCACCACCAGATCCTTGAGCATCGCGCCCCCATCCATCGGCTCGGTAAAGGCCCGGCGCCATACATCGAGATAGGAGGTGAACAGCCAGGGGCGCACTCCGTCGAACACTTCGAAGGGAAGATTGCCGATGATGAGAAAGAGAATGACCACGGCCATCGACCCGATGATGGGACCGATGGCATTTTCGACGATGGTGGAAAAGAGCATGGCGAGCGCGGCGATGATGCCCATCGAAAAGGCCGCCAACCCATAGGCTAAAAGGAACCGACCGAAGGCCTCTCCTGCGGAGAACACGGTCATCCCTTCCTCGCCGAAGGACAACAGGTCCCCCGACCCGAACAGCAACACGCCCAGGCCCAGACTCAGCACCGCCATGAAGAGCACCAGCAGGTTGGTGTAGACCAGGGTCCCGATGGCCTTTACCGCGAACATCTTCGTGCGCGACGGGGGACGGGTGAGCAGCATGCGAAAGGTGCCCCCGGTGGCCTCACCGGCAAAGACGTCTCCGGCCACCAGCACAATGAGAAAAGGGATGTGGATGAAGAGCGCGTTCATGGCCAGATTCGCCACGAACCAGCCGTTGAACAGACGTCCCGAAAAAATGAAGTTCTGCTGCAGCCCCCGCGTCATTCCCGCCACCATCTCCTCGCCGCCGAGGGACATCCCCCAATACATGATGGGGACGAACACGAGAATGAGTGCGAAGCCGATGTAGGTTCTCAGCTTGCGGAAAGTCTTGAGGAGTTCGAGGCGAATGAGGGAGAGCATGACGGAATCGATAAAAAATGCAAGATAGTGAAGAGGAAAGAGTAAAGAGTAAAGGGTGAAGAGAGAAGAAGGTTTTGAAATGTCGGAAAAAACTGCTACACTTATTTAGACAAGGTACAGATAGCAACGGACGCGTCATGACTTCTCTCTCACCCAAGGACATTCTCACACAGTATCTCCGCAATCAGAGCGGACGTCTGACTCCTGAACGGTTCGAGGTGCTCGACGCGGTGTTGGACGCCAAAGGGCATTTCGATGCCGATCAGCTCTATCTCCGCATGAAGGTACAGGGGAGCAAGGTCAGTCGGGCCACGGTGTACAATACCCTCGACATTCTCACCGAATGCGGAATCACGGCACGCTATCGGTTTGGAGAAAAGCTTGCGCGTTATGAAGCCGTGATTGGCGCCGAGCATCACCATCACATGATCTGCCGGTCCTGTGGCGTGATCGAGGAATTCGTGGACAAGCGCGTGGACCGCATGGCGCGGGACGCGGCCCGGAGTCTGGATTACGAACTGGAAAGCTGCGTCATGCACGTGTACGGGCTCTGTCCCACCTGCGCCGACCGGCGAAACCTGACGGAGGTTCCGGCCTCCGTGCCTTCGAAGAAACGATCGAGTCGGAGGTCCGCATGACCCTCGCACTTCTTCCCCGCGGCAGGAGGGCTCGCATCACGGCCCTTCCTCATGGGGACATACGTTCGCAGTGTATCCGCATCGGACTGATGGAAGGTGCCGAGGTGGACTGCGTGGAACGCCTCCCCGGAGGCACCCTCGTTCTGCAATTTTCGCGACAGGAGATCGCCCTTTCCACGGAACTGGCACGGTCCATCGCCATCGATCTCGTATGAAGACGCTCTCGGCTGATCCCGTCATCGCCCACGCCCCGCACCATCACGGTTCCTCGACGGAACCGAACCGGCTCACCGTCGTCCTCGTCGGAAACCCGAACGTAGGGAAGTCCGTCGTCTTCAACGTCATGAGCGGGATGTACGTGGATGTCTCCAACTTTCCCGGCACCACGATCGAGATCAGCCGGGCGCGATATGGGGATTTCGACCTCATCGACACTCCGGGCATTTATGGTGTCGCGTCGTTCAACGACGAAGAATGCGTGGCGCGGGATATCATCGTCGAGGCCGATCTCGTGCTGAACATCGTCGACGCCGTGCATCTGGAGCGCGACCTGTTTCTGACGCGACAATTGGTGGACATGGGTAAGCGCATGGTGGTGCTCGTCAACATGATGGATGAAGCCGAGCGGCGAGGGCTGCGCCTCGATCTGCCCGCACTCGCGGACCGTCTGGGCGTGCCCGTTATCGGCATCGTGGCGACGAAGAAGCAGGGACTCGATCGCATTCCCTCTCTTCTGAGCGAAGCGCGCGAGGGCTGTCAGGATCCGCGTCTTCACGCGACCCTGCACGAAGAACTGGCGCGGGTCGGAAGCCAGGCTGAGGCCCTGCTCGTGTTGGAGGGCGATCCCATCGTGGCGGGGAGGCACGGAATCCCCCCCTATCCGGCCTCACATCGTGAGGAACTCTACATCACGCGACGCAATGCTGTCAATGCCGATGTGGAGGCCATCGTGCACGATGCGGGGATGAAGAATCGCATTTCGGCCGCCCTGGGGCGCTGGGCCGTGGGTCCCGTCTCGGGCATCCCCTTTCTCGCGATCGTGCTCTATCTCCTGTATCTGTTCGTGGGCGTGTTCGTTGCCCAGGATGTGGTGGGTTTCACCGAGGAGCGCATCGGAACGCATTTCGTGGAGCGATCCATCAAGATGTTCACCGCGAAATACACCGCCTCCACCATCACGATCACCCATCTCGACGAGAACGACGGAGCAGTGAGCCGGCGTGACTTCGTGTTTCCCGAGGGCACCGACGCCCACCCCACGCTGCTCGAAGAGCTGGAACAGGACGCGATGCATGGACGCACCTCCTTCACCTTTACGTATAGAAATCCCTGGGTGGTGATGTTCTTCGGAGAGTTCGGCGCCCTGACGATGACCCTCACCTATCTGCTCTTTCTTCTCCTCCCTCTCGTCCTGGGCTTTTACCTGGCGCTGTCGGTGCTCGAAGACAGCGGGTACCTGCCCCGACTGGCCACCCTCGTCGATCGCCTCCTGCGCATGATCGGACTCAATGGCCGCGCCATCATTCCCCTCATCCTGGGTTTTGGCTGTGTGACGATGGCCACCATCACCACGCGCCTGCTGGGCACGCAGCGGGAAAAGACCATCGCCACCACCATCCTCCAGCTGGCGATTCCCTGTTCGGCCCAACTCGGCGTGATTGCGGCCCTGCTCGCCGGCGCGGGCCCCCTGCCCGCCCTGATCTATTCCGCGATCATCCTGCTGTTCCTCATTCTTGTCGGAACCCTGCTCAGCCGTTGGATTCCCGGCGAAACATCGCCCCTGCTCATCGACCTGCCTCCAATGCGACTGCCCCGGCTGGGAAATATTTTGCAGAAGACAGGATTCAAGACCTGGTTCTTCATGAAGGAAGCCAGCCCTTGGTTCTTCTTCGGTGCTCTCCTCATCAGTGTGCTTCAGGTCACCGGACTGCTCGAACACATCCAGAATGCCCTGCAGCCTCTCGTGGTACATTGGATGAAGCTGCCGAAAGAGGCGGCCACGGCCTTCGTCATGGGACTGGTGCGAAGAGATTTCGGTGCTGCGGGGCTGTATGATCTGTCCCTGACCCCATTTCAGGTAGTAGCGTCACTCGTGACGATCACCCTGTTCGTGCCCTGTGTCGCCTCTCTCATGGTGATGCTCAAGGAACGTGGATTGCGGGAAGGGCTCACCATTTGGGTGGGAAGTCTGGTCCTCGCCCTCGCCATCGGAGGGCTCGTTGCGCAGATGCTCGTGTAGCATCCGTTTCTTCAACCCTCATCGAGGTCCTCGTGCGCACGCTTCTCCTCATCCTTTTTTCGCTGGTCTCCCTGCCCCTCGGTTCCTCCCCTCGCATCGATCCGATACAAGCGTTTGATGCGTGGAAGATCAATCGGGTGTATGCAGCAGCCGACCTCGCCATCTTCGCGGGCACGCGTGCTCGGTTTGTGGACTCGATCCACGTGGACGGGAACTGCGTTGCATTCACAGTACGCTATATCGGTACCCGGAAGGGAGAGGGCACGCTCACGCTCGAACTGGACGCCGATCGGTACGGAGAATTTCGCTTGCAAACCCTGCGTTGGTCCTTCTCCACTCGGCGCCCCGAACCGATGTGGGAGCGGCTCCTGAAGCGGATTCGCACGGAACTGGCGCCCTATCTCGGCAGGGAAGAGACCCGCACGGATGGATCGCTTCGGTGGGAATGGATGCCCCGTACCAGCCACGTCCTTGTCTTCTCGCGCACGGGTTCCGGGCTCACCTTGGCCGTGGTGCCGAAATCCTATCCCGACTGAAAAAAAAAGCCTGAAAATCGACGGCTCCAAAAATTTTTTTGGAGCCGTTTTTTTATGGAACTCGTGTGGAAGCGGGGCGAATTGTCTCGACTGTTACACGATCCAATGGGAGATAACTACCGGGAATAAAGAGCTTAGCGAGAGGGAATTTGGCCGCTCATTTGTAGGAAAGGGATGATGGTGCCGGCGGTTTAGCTTTCCATTATACAGTCGATTCGGGAATTTCTCACCGCGTGGGAAAAAGGCGCTTGACAATGACAGTGAAATGTATCAAATTGGGAAAAAATGGGATGAAGTGGGGCAAAGTGGAGATCCAGAATACAAGAGAGTCATGACCAGTTTCAAAGGCAAATTCGAGCATTCCATCGACGACAAAGGCAGGATCAGTCTGCCCGCGAAGTTCCGTCGCAATCTGGGAGATCCCGGGATGGAAGTGTTCACCATCACGAGAGGGATGGACAAGTGCCTGTACCTGTACACGCAGGAACGCTGGAGCGCCATGGAGGAAGATCTCCGCACCAATCTCAATCCCTACAAGGAAGAGGACCGGCTGTTTTTGCGGACGCTGCAGTACTGGACACACGAGGTCCAATTGGACAAGCAGAATCGCATCATGGTGCCTCAGGAATTACTCGATGTCGCCGGCATCACGACCCAGGTGCTTCTGATCGGAGCGTTGGAGAGGATTGAAATCTGGAGTCCGCAGGAATTCACCGGCTACATGAACCGATTTGCCGAGACCCCCTTCGAAGTGGTTGCCGCCCGGGTTATGGGAGGAGCGCAGCATTGAATGAAGGGGACGCCCGGTATCACATCCCTGTACTCGCGTCCGAGTCCATTTCGCTCCTGATGACGGATCCGCAAGGAATCTATGTCGACGCCACCCTTGGAGGAGGCGGACACAGTGCCATTCTGTTGTCGCGCTTGGGCGAATCCGGGCGGATCATCGGCTTTGATCAGGATATCGATGCCATCGAAACCTCCCACCAGCGCTTCTCAGGTGACTCGCGAATGACTCTCATCCACGACAACATGCGTTCCATGCGTCCAATTCTGGCCGATCAGGGTCTGGGTCATGTCGACGGCATCCTCATGGATCTCGGGGTGTCTTCGCATCAGTTGGACGCGGGGGAGCGCGGATTCAGTTTTCGCGAGGATGGTCCGCTTGACATGCGCATGGATATTCGTCAGTCCCGGTCCGCCGCCGATCTGGTAAACGATGCCGATGTGGACGAGCTCACCGCCGTGCTGAGGGAATACGGCGAGGAGCCCCAAGCCCGGGCCATCGCCCGAGAAGTGGTACGACGTCGAGCCGATGCTCCTTTCACCCGCACGGAGGATCTGACCGCGGTGGTGCGGCGCGTGGTGTCGCCGGCCGTGATTTCGAAGGCCCTGGCTCGGGTGTTTCAGGCGATTCGCATCGCCGTCAATCGGGAGCTTGACGTGCTGGAAGCGGTCCTTGCCGATGCCATGGCGCTTCTTCGCCCCGGAGGGCGGCTCGTGGTGATTTCCTATCACTCTCTCGAGGATCGCCTGGTCAAGGACTTCCTTCGTCACGCGGCTCTCACCTGCGTGTGTCCTCCCCGTCTTCCCGTCTGTGTGTGCGGCAAGCGGAGGACCATGCGTATTCTCACCCCTCGCCCCCTGGTTCCGTCGGACGCGGAAATCGCGGCCAATCCCCGAGCCCGGAGCGCAAAACTGCGATGTGGAGAAAGAACGAATGACTGAGAAGCGCGCCGATACTGCGGAGTCCTTTTTGGGATCTCCCTTCCCTGCGGGCCTGCCCCTGCCCATGGACAAGGCGCGGGCCGAGTACCCCACGGTGAATCTGATTCTGTTGCTGGTGGTGACCGTGGCGGTCATCACGGCCTATATCGCCAATACCATCACGGTGGATGGAGTCGTGAGTGATCTGTCCCAGGCCGAGAAACAGGAAAAGGCCCTGCTGCATGAACGGGAAACCCTGCGTGCCGAGATCAACCTCCTGACGAGCTACCATCGCATTCAGTCCATCGCCCGCACGAACCTGGGGCTGGTGTTCAGCAACCAGCAGCCGTTCTACCTCAACGAAACCCTTCCCCCACCAACGACCGAGACGCCGACCCGTTAATTGCGCCATGTTTCCCAGCCTCCGCCCCTCTGGAATGCATACCGAAGAAGGACGCGTCGAAATGCGTCAGGAAAGCGCCGTCCGCATGTACATGGTGATGGTGCTGTTTCTGTTTGGATTTCTGGCGGTGGTCGTCAAGCTGGTGACCATTCAGGTACGGGATCACGGCAAGTTCGAAGAGCTTGCACGCATTCAATACGAAAGTCGCGAGGCGATCCCGGCCACACGGGGATTGATCCTCGATCGCAACTTCACCATCCTGGTCTCCAATACCACCGAATATACGGTGGCCGTGGATCCGCAGGTGTTACAGGATCGCGCCGGAACGGCCGCGATCCTGTCGCGCATGTTGAACCTCCCTCTGGCGGAGGTGCGGGCGAAGCTCCGTACCGAGGACCGTCGTTTCGTGGTGCTGGCCCGACGGGTGCCCGAACAGGTGGTGACACCCTGGCGCCCGAAGTTGGAAAAGGGAGTTCGGCTTCTTCCCACCCCGCGGCGGCGCTACAATTTCGGCTCCTTCGCCAGTCAGGTGATCGGCTATACGAACGTGGAAAACCGAGGCATGTGCGGCGTCGAGTTGCAGATGAATGGGGATCTGGCCGGGCAGGATGGCTTCATTGTGCTTCAGCGCAATGCACGGGGAGAGCGACGTCCCGAGGTCGAGTACCCGAGTCGGGATCCGGTGAACGGGCGGAGCGTGGTGCTCACGATCGATCAGGCCTATCAGACTATCGCCGAAGAGGAGCTCAACCGGGGCGTGGAGCAATATGGCGCCTCCTCCGGTCGCTGTGTCATCATGAATCCCCGCACGGGTGAGATTCTGGCGATGGTCAATGCCCCGGGTTTCGATCTGAATGACCTCAGCAACTTCTCGGCTGATCGATCCCGTAACCGGCTGGTGGCGGATCTGTATGAACCGGGATCCACCTTCAAGCTCGTGGCCATGAGCGCCGCGCTGAACGAAGGGTTGTACGGTCCCGAAGATAAGATCTTCGCAGAGAACGGATCCTGGCAGTACTCGCCGGATCAGAAGCCTATTCCCGACGAGCATAAGGCCGGCATGATCACGATGCGAAAGGCCTTCGAGTATTCATCCAACATCGTCAGCGCCAAAATCGCGCGCGCCCTTGGTGCCGAGAAGTTCTACAAGTACGCCCGCAACTTCGGATTCGGGGTGAAGTCGGGTCTCGAACTTCCGGGAGAACTCAGCGGAGATCTGCGGAAGCCCATCAAGTGGGATGGAGTGACCCTGATGTACATGGCCTTCGGGTACGGCCTCTCGGTGACCGCCATGCAGATGGCCTGCGCCTATGCGGCCATCGCCAACGACGGGGTTCTGATGCGTCCATTCATTCGACGCTGGCTGCTCGACGAAAACCGCACCATCCTCGATGAAACCGTGCCCCAGGTGGTGCGCCGGGTTGTGAGTTCGTCCACCGCTGCCACGATGCGGGAATTCATGCGCGGGGTGGTGGACAGCGGCACGGCGACCCGGGCCCGGATCGAGGGATTGGAGATCGGTGGCAAGACGGGCACGAGTCAGCGTCTGGTGAATGGCAATTATTCGAAGTCCTCCCACGTCGCGTCCTTTGTCGGTTTCTTTCCCGTTGACGATCCCAAGCTGCTGATTCTCGTGGTACTCGATGCGCCGACCCGCGCCTATTACGGGGGCGTGACCGCGGCCCCGATCTTTCGGGACATCGCGCTCCGCATCGTCAGCCAGTCTCCGGAATTCGCGCGTAAGCCCTCTCCACTCCTCCTGGCGGCGGCGGAAAATACCCAGGTTGTCGTGCCTGATGTGCGGGGACTGCGGGTGCGAAATGCGTCCGAAGTGATGCAGGCCCAGCAGCTCGTGCTGCAGGCGGTGGATAAGGGCGAAGTGGTGTGCGATCAGGAGCCCGCGCCCGGAACCACTGTGCATCGCAGATCCATCATCGCCGTGCGCACCATGAGCACGGTTCGCGCCGATGCCGTGACCATGCCCAATCTCGTGGGCATGACCGTGCGGCAGGCGAGCAATTATCTGCACGGACTCAAGCTCCGTGCCATGGTCCAGGGCTCTGGCATTGTCCGCGCCCAAAGTCACAGTCCCGGAGTGAGCGTTCCCCGTGGCACTCTCTGCGTCTTGAATTGCGATCCCCCCCGGATCTCCGGTACCCAACTCTACTGATCCCATGAATTTCAATCAGGTTTCCATCCCTCTCTTCTCGATGCCCGGTGCCATCAAGCTCTCGGAGCTCGTCAACGGCGTCTCCGTGGTGACGCTCTACGGACCCTGGGACGCCGAAATCCGCGGCATCACCACCGACAGTCGGGCCGTGCGGAACGGCTGGCTCTTCGTGGCTGTGGCGGGAGAGACGGTGGACGGACATGCCTTCGTGCAGCAGGCCATGGAGCAGGGAGCTCGTGTGGTGGTGGTGGACGAGGCCCATTACGAGCGCGATCTCCATCAGCTCCTGACGGCCTCTTTCGTACAGCATTCCCAGACCACGGTGCTGGTGGTGAAGGATACCCGGATCGCGGTGGCAGAACTTGCCGCCCGGTTTTACGGAAATCCGGCCCAGCAGCTACGACTCATCGGGGTGACCGGCACGAATGGAAAGACCACCGTTTCTACTCTCATAAAGGCCGGCCTCGAGGCAGCAGGTGAGAAGGTGGGACTCATCGGCACCGTCCAGTATGTTATCGGGAAGCGCAGTCTTCCTGCCCCCTTTACCACGCCTCCTGCCGAAACCCTGCACGAAGTTCTCGCCGCGATGAAGGCCGCCGGATGCACGGTGGTGGTGATGGAAGTCTCTTCGCACGCTCTGGCCCTCCGCCGCGTGCACGGTCTCGTGTTCGACGTCACCGTCTTCACCAACCTCACCCACGACCATCTGGATTTTCATGGAGACATGAAGTCCTATGCGGATGCGAAGTCACTGCTCTTCGGGCGGATGACGCGCGGTCGCGCGGTGGTGTTTGCCGACGATCCCTGGGCCACGCATGTAACGCGGGCTGCGGCACGTAAGCGAATTCTGGTGGGACGCGTGGCACGGGCGAAGGTGCGACTCGTCGACTCCACGATGAATCTCTCGGGTTCGCGCATCACACTCGAGGAAGGGGAGGAGACCACGGTGCTCTCCTCTCGATTGCTCGGTGAGTTCAATGCCGTCAATGTCGCGCTGGCCTATGTCGCCTGTGGCGCCTTCGGCGCGGATCCCGAGGCGGTGGCCCGAGGACTGGCACGCAGCTCCGGTGCACCGGGACGGTTCGAGCGCATCGCCTCGAAGGATGGGCTGACCGCGGTGGTGGACTATTCGCACACCCCCGATGCCCTGGAAAATGCCCTGGTCACGGCACGACGACTGGTGAAGCCCGGAAGGCGCCTGATCGTGGTGTTCGGGTGTGGCGGGGATCGCGATCACGCGAAGCGTCCCGTGATGGGCGGCATCGCGTCCCGGCTGGCGGATCTCGTGGTGCTGACCTCCGACAATCCGCGCAGCGAAGATCCCATGCGGATTCTGCAGGATATTCGTGAAGGGATGCCGGAGTCCGCCCCTTGCATCATCGAGGTGCATCGACGCGGGGCCATCCGTCGCGCGCTTCGGTTGGCCGAGCCGGGAGACCTGGTGTTGATCGCCGGGAAGGGGCACGAGACCTATCAGATTCTCGGGACGAAGACGATACGGTTCGACGATCGCGAAATCGTCAGAACCTATTTCGTGGAGAAGCGAGGAGGGGTGCGCGCATGAGTCGTCCATCATTCTCCCTGTTGTGGAGCGATCTTGTCGTAGAGGCACGTCACCTCGACCAGGTACGCACGCGTCCTCTCCCCACGCTCAGCACCGACAGTCGGACGGTGGAGCCGGGGCAGGTGTTCGTGGCACTGCGTGGCGAACGGTTCGACGGACATGCGTTTGTAGAAGCCGCGTTGGCGCGTGGCGTGGCGGCCTGTCTGGTGGATCGCCGGTGGGCGCGACGCGAGGGAACGCGATTTCCGGACGCACCGCTTCTGGTGGTTGAAGACACTCGTCGCGCCTATGGCCGGGTGGCCAGGGCCCTTCGGGATATGTACCAACCCCAGGTGGTGGCCGTGACGGGAAGCAATGGCAAGACCAGTACGCGCATGATGATCGGCGCGGTGCTGGGGCGGCGTGGCGTGCTGCAGACCGAAGGAAATTTCAACAATCAGATCGGACTCCCGGCCACGCTGTTGCGGCTGCGGCCAGCGGATCGCATTGCCGTGGTCGAGATCGGTACGAATCAGCCGGGAGACATCGCGGAACTCTGCGAGATCGCGGCTCCGACCCATGGGGTCATCACGAACATCGGGCGGGCCCATATCGAGCGCCTGCTCAACCGCGAAGGCATTGCCCAGGAGAAGGGCGCCCTCCTTCGGTCCTTGCCCAAGGATGGAGTGGCCATCATCAATGCCGATGAACCGTTGCTGCGGTCCCAGCTTCGACGGGGACAGCGGGCAGTGCGCTTCGGTCAGGCGCGACATGCGGATGTGCGCATTCTGGATATTCACCTCGACGCCCAGGCTCGTCCCACGGTGGAGTATTCGATTCCGTCCCTTCAGGCCGAACCGATTCGAGTGACGCTGAATGGTCGGGGTCGGCATGTGGCCTGGAATGCCGCCGCAGCCCTGGCGGTGGGACTGTGTTTCGAGCGACCGCTGGACACCATGGTGACGGCCGTGCGTCGCTTCCGTCACGGAGATGGGAGGATGGAGATCGAGACCGTGCACGGAATCACCGTGATCAACGATACCTACAACGCCAATCCCGATTCCGTGCTTGCCGCGCTCGACACGCTGCAGGCCTTGCACGCCGAAGGCGAGAAAATCGTGGTCCTGGGGGATATGCTCGAACTGGGGTCCCAGGCGCGGCAGGAACACGAAGCCATCGGACGGGCGCTCGTGGAGCGTGGTCTGCGTTATGTGCTGACGCATGGACGTCATGCGGCCCACATCCACGCCATGCTGAAAGGACAGAGCGGTGCGGCGCATTTTCGCACCATGGCCGACGTGTGTCAGGCGGTGCAGGCTTTGGCCATGCCCGGGGACCTGGTGCTGGTCAAGGGTTCTCGCGGCATGCACATGGAGCAGGTCGTATCCGCCCTGCGTGAGGAATCCGCATCATCAGAAGGGGGACGCTGATCCATGCTGTACTATTTTCTCGAATATCTCAATGCGACCTTCAGTCCCCCGGGATTCGATGTGTTCCGTTTCATCACCTTCCGCGCGGCGGCGGCGGCCATCACGGCCCTGCTCATCAGCTGGGTGGTGGGTCCGCGCATCATCCGCTTCCTTCGGGAACGACAGATCGGAGAAGCCGCCAAGCTCGAAGCGCCCTCCACGCATCTGGTGAAGGCGGGCACTCCCACCATGGGCGGACTCATCGTGCTCAGCTCCATCATGCTGCCGATGCTCCTGTGGGGGCAGTTGCACAACACCTATATCTGGCTCATCCTGTTCAGTACCCTGGCACTTGGTGCCGTGGGATTCCTGGATGACTATCTGAAGGTGGTCAAGAAAAAGCCCAAAGGTCTGATCGGGCAGTATAAAATCGCGGGTCAGGTGGTGGTGGGAACCGTGGTGGGGTGCTTCCTGTACTTCTCTCCGGAATTCTCGGCATTTCATTCCGTGACCAACGTGCCGTTCTTCAAGAATCTCACACTGGACTACGGGTGGATGTATATCCCCGCCGTCATCTTCGTCATCACGGCGACGAGCAACGCGGTAAACCTGACCGACGGACTCGACGGACTGGCCATCGGCACGATCTCGATCGCGTTCATTGCGATCGCCCTGATCGGTTATGTGGGAGGCAACTTCGTGTATGCCCGCTACCTCAACATCCTCTTTCTTCCCGGAAGCGGGGAGCTTACGGTGTTCAGCGCGGCGGTGATTGGCGCCGGGCTGGGCTTTCTCTGGTATAACACCTATCCCGCCCAAGTGTTTATGGGAGACACCGGATCTCTGGCGCTCGGAGGCGCGCTTGGTGTGATGATGGTGATGATTCGCAAAGAGCTGCTCCTGCCGGTACTGGGTGGCATCTTCTTTGCCGAAACCGCAAGCGTGCTCATTCAGAAGGTGTATTTCAAATACACGAAGAAGAAGTACGGACAGGGTCGGCGTGTTTTTCGCATGTCTCCGATTCACCACCACTTCGAGCTTCTTGGCTGGGCCGAGCCGAAGATCGTCAATCGTTTTTACATCATCGCGATCATTCTCGCGATCCTCAGTCTCGCCACGTTCAAGGTTCGATGATCATGGTACGCGCACACGATATTCGAAAGGGTCGCGGCACGGTGATCGGGGCCGCACGCAGCGGACTGGCCGCCGCTCGTCTGTTGAAGTATCTCGGGATTCCCGTCTTTCTCACCGAGTCCCAACCCGCATCGGCCTGTCACGGTGCCGAGGACCAGCTCCTTGCGTTGGGCGTACCCTACGAGTTCGACGGGCACAGTGAGCGGGCGCTGGATGCCGAGTTCCTCATCGTGAGTCCCGGCGTTCCCTCCGATGCTCCCCTGGTACTGGAAGGGCATCGCCGGGGCCTGCTGGTACTCAGTGAAATCGAGCTCGGATCCCTGTTTTTCAACGGGGTGGTGATCGCCATCACGGGCACCAACGGCAAGACCACCACGACCACGCTCACCGGTGAGATCCTCAAGGCGTCCGGCAAGGACACGATCGTGGCGGGAAACATCGGGTACGCCTTTTGCGACGCCCTTGTCGAGAAGTCGCTGACCGCCGATGTGGCCGTGCTCGAGGTGAGCAGTTTCCAGCTCGACCACTGTCTTACCTTCCATCCCCACATTGCGGTCATCACCACCATCACGCCGGATCATCTCGGACGCTATCACAATACCTTGTCGGAGTACGCGGCGTCGAAGCAGCGGATCTTCATGAACCACGATCCGCAGGACATCCTCATTTACAACATGGACAATGCGCTCACGGTGGATTCGGTGCATGGGGCTCGTTCCCTGCTGACCCCTTTCTCCGTCAAACGCACCCTCGAGTACGGGGGATGGATGGAAGCTCGTCGTCTCATGGTGGACATCGGCATGGGACGGGAGCAGGTCGCTTCGATCGACGAAGTCCAGATTCGCGGGGCCCACAATTACATGAACATCCTGATGGCGGCCCTGGCGTCGCGAAAGGTGGGAGTGCCGCTCGGCGTCGTGCAGGACGTCGTGCGCTCCTTCCAGGGGATCGCCCATCGGTTGGAGTTCGTGCGCAAACTGGATTCGGTGACCTGGGTCAACGACTCGAAGGCCACCAATGTAGACTCCCTGATCACCGCCCTTGAGAGCTTTCACCAGCCTGTGGTGCTGATCGCCGGAGGCCGGGACAAGGGGACCTCCTACGAACCGGTCTTCCCCTTGATGCGGGAGAAGGTCAAGACCCTGATCCTCATTGGCGAAGCGGCCGATCGCATGGAAGAGGCCTTCTCGGGAATGACGACCATCCTTCGCGCGGAAAACCTCCCCGAGGCCGTGTCCCGTGCGCATGACGACGCCGTGTCGGGAGATGTCGTGTTGCTGAGTCCTGCCTGTGCCAGTTTCGACATGTTCGAAAACTTCGAGCATCGGGGCATGGTGTTCAAGAGTCTGGTGCATTCTCTCACGTCCAGGAACTTCGTGCTGTGAAGCAGAAGGCCGGACATATCGACCTCATGATCTTTCTCAGCGTGGTGGCGCTCATGCTTTTCAGCGTGGCCATCGTGTACAGTGCCAGTGCGTCGGTGTCCCAACACCTGTTCGCGGGGGATCCCAGCGCGGTGTTTCGCAGTCACATGATTCGTGTGGGGCTGGGGTTGGTGACGCTGTTTCTCGGCATGAAGATCGATTATCATCGCTACCAGAACGCCAGCAAATACCTGCTTCTGGTGGGATTGGGGCTACTGGCCTACACGCTCGTGGCGGGCACCACGATCAAGGGTGCGCAGCGGTGGGTTTCCTTCGGGTTCATACAGTTCCAGCCCTCCGAGTTCGCCAAGTATGCGCTCGTGATTCATCTCGCGGTGCTTCTCGCGCAGAAGCAGAAGTACATCGGAGATCTCAAGAATGGATTTCTTCCTTTGATGGTGTGGATCGTCGCGGTCGTGGCCCTGGTGTTTCTGCAACCGAATTTCAGCACCGGGCTCATCATCCTCTCGATTTCCTTCCTGCTGCTGTTCATCGGTCGCGTTCGCGTCAAATATCTGCTCGGCACGGTGGCGGCAGGGATTCCCATTCTTCTCGTGTACGCCGTGTCAGCCCAGTACCGCTGGAACCGCATCATGGCCTTCGTGACGGGCAACACCGACGGGCTGTCCAAGAAGGCGGAGGCCGCCAAATATCAGATCGAGCAAGCGGTGATCGGGCTCGGCAACGGTGGTCTGTTTGGTGTGGGTCCCGGACTGAGCAAGCAGCGCGAGCTCTTCCTGCCCGAATCGTACACGGATTTCATCTACGCGATCGTGGGAGAGGAGTATGGTCTGGTGGGGGCCTCGTTCCTGCTCGCGGTGTTTGCGCTCATTCTCATTCGCGGCATCAAGACCGCGAAGCACGCGCCCGACGAGTTGGGGCGCTTCATGGCCTTCGGTATCACCATCACCATCGCCATGTATGCGATGATCAATGCGATGGTCACCACCGGCATCGTGCCGACGACGGGGCTCCCCCTCCCTCTGATCAGCTACGGTGGCACGAGCATCCTGTTCACGAGTTTCGCGTGTGGAGTGTTGCTGAACATTTCCACCTTCACGCGCATTCGTCCCCGCGGCATGACGGTGGACGCGCCGAGCAACGGTCCCCGGGCCGGGGAGTTGTATCAATGAGCGGGCATCCCTCCTTCCTCTTCGCCGGCGGGGGCACCGGTGGCCATGTGTTTCCGGCCCTGGCGATTGCCGAAGCTCTGCGTGCGCGGTACTCCGATGCCGAGATCACTTTTGCGGGGTCGCCGGATCGGATCGAAGCGCGGCTCGCTCGAGATCGCGGCTACGCCTTTCGGGGGATCTGGATTTCCGGCCTGAAGCGGCGGTTTCATGTCGACACCATCCTGCTTCCGATCAAGATTCTGGTGTCGCTGGTACAGAGCGCGCGTATCCTGCGGACCTGTCGTCCCTGGGTGGTGATTGGCACGGGAGGATATGTGAGCGGACCGGTGCTCGCGGCTGCCCATCTGCTGGGGTATCCCACCGTGATTCAGGAGCAAAATGGATTTCCCGGCATCACCACGCGATTGCTCGCTCGCTTTGCCGACGAAACCCACCTGACGTTTGCGGAGTCGGCACGGCATCTGACGAAGGCACGAAAAATCGTGGTGAGCGGTAATCCCGTCCGTCCCAGTCTGCAACGGATCGAGGCCAGGGAGGCACGTCGACGTCTGGGGCTGGATCCGGACGCGTCCACTCTCTTCGTGTTTGGAGGGAGCCTGGGTGCCCGCAGTATCAATCGCGCGGTGGAGCGGGGGATGGCGGATTTATGCCGTGCGGGTATTCAGCTCGTGTGGCAGACGGGCGCCGCCGACGCGGAACGGGCGCAGCAGGTGGTGGACGAGGTGGGAGCGCGTGCCGTCGTGTTGCCCTTTCTCGAAGATATGGATCTCGGATACTCCGCCGCTGATCTGGTGGTGTGCCGGGCGGGAGCCACCAGTCTGGCGGAACTGACCGTTCTGGGCTGTCCCGCGCTTCTGGTCCCGTACCCGCATGCCACGGCCGATCACCAGCGCGCCAACGCACAGGCGCTGGTGGATCACGGCGCGGCGGTGATGGTGGACGATGCCGAGGTGGACCGCGTGCCCGCCGTGGCGCTGGATCTGCTGTCCCGTCCCGACGCCCTGCACGCCTTGGCCGAGGCCGCCCGATCCATGGGACGTCCCGAGGCCGCGAACACCCTGGCCGATGCCATTCTCGCCCTGGCTTCGTCATCAACACGGAGGACGCCATGAGTGCTGATCCCGAACGGATCTTCAAACGCAAGAACGACCTGTACTATCTCTCCCTGCTCGTGTACGTGGTGTTTGCCGTCGTGTACATTCTTATCACCGGCACGGTGACGAGTGACCGAGTGGAATTCGGATTCCGCGATCCGGTTGTCTATCTGATCGGCATCTTCATCGTGCATGCCGTCGTGATGCTTCTGATCAACGTGATCCGCCATCAGGTGCTCGTGCTCACGCCCGACCGGATCATCATCCGATCCCGCTTCAACGAACGAACCGTGGAGCGGAAGGCCATTCGTCGGATCGATCTGCGTCGTGAGAGACGGAAGCCCAATGACGGCACCTTCGCGGTGGTGCGCGTGCATCTCGTCGGGTCGCGTCGCAAACTGCGGTTCCGCATGGCCAATTACGAGCGCGAGCAGGAACTCACCGAGGCCTTCCGCGCCATGCGGCAATCCCTTCCCACCAGCCGCTCCGGAGGTCGCGCATGAAGTTTGCCAACATCCATCGCCTCCATTTTGTCGGCATCGGCGGCATCGGCATGAGTGGGATCGCTGAAATTCTTCTCAACCAGGGATTCGCGGTCAGTGGCTCCGACATGGCGCGCACCGAGGTGACGAATCATCTGGCCGCCCTAGGTGCCCAGATCACCGAAGGCCATGAGCCGAACCACGTCCACGGCGCCGATGTGCTGGTGTACAGCTCCGCCGTGGCGATGGACAATCCCGAAGTGCTCGAAGCCCAGAGATTGAAGATTCCCGTGATTCGCCGCGCGGAGATGCTGGCCGAAGTCATGCGTCTCCATTATGGGATCGCCGTGGCGGGCACGCATGGCAAGACCACCACCACCTCGCTCATCGGACTCCTGCTCATGCAGGCAGGCATGGATCCCACCATCATCGTGGGAGGAAAGCTCCATGCATTCGGAGGGACGAATGCCGTCCTGGGCAAGGGAGAGTTCATGGTGGTGGAGGCAGACGAATTCGATCGCTCCTTCCTCCAGCTCAATCCCACCATCGCCGTGCTGACGACGCTGGAAGAAGAGCATCTGGACATCTATGCGGACCTCGACGACCTCAAACGCGCCTTCGTGGAATTCGCCTCCAAGATTCCCTTCTACGGATTCGTGGCGCTCTGCCTCGACGAACCCGCGCTGCAGGAAATCCTGCCCCGTCTTCCCCGTAAGGTGCTCACGTACGGACTCTCGTCGCAGGCCGATGTGCAGGCCGTGGATCTGGTGCATAAACAGACCTCCGTGTCTTTTGCCGTGATTGCCCATGGCGAGGAGAAGGGCACCGTGACCCTGCATGTTCCTGGCGAGCACAATGTGCGCAACGCCCTGGCGGCGGTGACCGTCGGACTCGAGTTGGGGATTGCGTTCGAGGACATGGCGACGGCCCTTGCGAGTTTCACCGGAGTCTTCCGTCGCTTCGAGATCAAAGCCGATGTCGACGGCATTCTTGTGGTGGACGATTACGCGCATCATCCCACCGAGGTTCGCGAAACCCTGCGGGGTATTCGCGCCGGGTGGCGTCGCCGCGTCGTGTGTGTGTTTCAACCTCACACCTATTCCCGTACGCGGGACTTCGCCAAGGACTTCGGGCGCGCGTTTCTCAACGCCGATCTTCTGTTGGTCACCGACGTGTATCCCGCCCGAGAGCAGCCTATTCAGGGCGTCAGTGGGGAGAGCATCGCCGATGCGGCTCGCACCTTCGGCCACAAGGATGTGCGGTACGTGCCCGACAAGAAAGACATTCCCGCAGCCCTGCTCGCCTGTGTGCGTCCCGGCGATCTGGTCATCACCATGGGAGCGGGCGACATCTATCAATACGGAAATCGATTCGTCGAAGAACTTCGGAGTCTCCACCCCTCGTCATGATCGACATTCACGACATCCGCACCCTGTGTCGCGGGCGCATCGAACTCGGTGCGCCCCTGGCTCCCCTCACGTCCTTTCGGATCGGGGGACCGGCGGATGTGTACGTCGAGCCCGGATCCGAAGAGGAACTACTCGCGTTGGTGGCGTATTTCGAGGCTCATGGGCTTCCGGTTCTTATCCTCGGCAACGGAAGCAACATCCTTGTGCACGATGATGGCTTTCGTGGTGTCGCGATCAATTTGAGCGCGGGATTCTCTCAGTGCGACATCAAGGGGAACGAGGTGGTAGTCGGCGCGGGCTGTCGTCTCGCTGCCTTCGTGTCCGCCTGTATCCATGCCGGTCTGCAGGGCGTCGAAGAACTCGCGGGGATTCCGGGAACGATCGGCGGCGCACTGATCATGAACGCGGGCGCACATGGGAAGGAAATCGGACATCACTGCGTCGACGTTCGGATTCTGCGTCGGGGGCGTCTTCTTACCTTGGGTGCTGCCGACTGCGGATTCCGGTATCGGGACTCCGATCTTCGAGACGATATAGTGCTCGGGGCCCGATTCCACCTTTTGTCCGGAGATCCAACCCAGCTTCGCGAGCGCCGTCGTACTCTGATCGACACACGCAACGCCACGCAACCGCTCGGACGACCGAACGCGGGAAGCGTGTTCCGGAATCCCGAGGGAGACTATGCCGGACGGCTCATCGAGGTCTGTGGTCTGAAAGGATATCGCATCGGCGGGGCGGTGGTGTCGGATCGGCACGCGAATTTCATCCTCAATGACGGAGAGGCCACGGCCGAGGATGTCGTGGCGCTGATGCGCCATATTCGTGCAATGGTATTCGAAAAGACGGGAGTGCGTCTCGATCCGGAGATTCGATGTATCGGGTGGACGGAGCATCCTCTCGGAGGAGAGGATGTCGATATGCGTCAGGGAGGGACAGCATGAGTCGCGCACGCCTCAAGGCACGTCGCTTTGCCGGGTGGATGCTCGGCGTGGTGATCCTCACCATCGTGGCGTCGGTGGTGCTGGCCGACTGGTGGCATGGATCGGTGCGCGGGGTGGTGATTCACGTGACGGGAGCTTCCTTCGCCACGACGGAAGATATCGTGCGTCTGGCGGCGGTGTCCGATACCGCGTCCCTGATGCATCTGGATCTGATCGGCATACAGAGTCGGGTGGAAAAGAACCCCTTCGTGCGCGAAGCCCTGGTGCGGCGCGATCCTCCGAACACGCTGTTTATCGAGCTGCACGAACGTCGTCCCATCGCGTACCTGTATTCTGGAGGTACGGAATGGTGCATCGATGCCGAAGGCGTCGTCTTTCCCGTGGTTCGTCATCATACCACCGAGGATCTGCCCATTCTCACGGGGTCCATTCCCGATAACCTCAAGGCGGGAGAACGCCTGTCGGATCCCCGTGTACATGAAGTGCTGAGTGTGCTCGACGCCGCACGGTCCCTCGACCACCGCGTGTTCGATTTGATCTCGGAGATTTCCGTGGCGCCGCGCCGCGACATCGTGTTTCACACCGTGTCGGGTGGAATCCCCGTGATCGTGGGACCCGCGTCCCAACTCACGCTCAAGCTCCGTGCCTTCCGCGTGTTTTGGGAAGCCATCGCAACCAAGCAGGCCGCGTCCAACCTGGAATACATCGACCTGCGCTACAAGGAGCAGGTGGTGGTCCGGTGGAAGGATCCCAGCATGTGGCAGACGGGATCGTCTGTCGTCGATACCACGAACATCGTTATGGATTAAGCATATGAAGTCTCGTTCTCATCATCTTCAAGCGGATAAGATCGTGGTCGGTCTCGATATCGGCACGACCAAAACCTGCGCCATCATCGCCGCGCGCGAAGCCGATGGTCGCATTAATGTGCTCGGCATCGGAAAGAGCGAAAACGACGGCATGGCGCGCGGAACCGTCACCCATATCGAGAAAACGGTACGTGCCATCCAGAAAGCGGTGATGGATGCCGAGAACCAAAGCGGCATCAAAGTCCGGGCCGTGAACGTGGGTATTGCCGGAGATCATATCCAGAGCTTCCAGAGTCGGGGCGTGATCGCCATCAGCAATCCCGACAACGAGATCACGGTGAAGGACGTCGAGCGCCTGCTGCAGGATACGAAGAAGGTGGCCCTTCCTCCGGAGAGCCGCATCATTCATGTGATTCCCCAGGAATTCATCGTCGACGGTCAGGACGGCATCTTCGATCCCGTGGGGATGTCGGGCGTGCGCATGGAAGCCAATGTCCACATCATCACGGGAGGCATCACCGCTACGCAGAACATCTACAAATGCGTGGAGCGGGCGGGACTGGAGGTCAACGACCTCGTGCTCGAACCTCTGGCCTCGAGTTATGCGGTGCTGGGCGAAGCCGAGAAGGAAATCGGCATCGTGCTGGTGGACATCGGCGGCGGCACCACCGATATCGCCATCTTCGAAGATCGCACCATTCGGCACACGGCTGTGCTGGCCATCGCGGGCAAGAAGGTCACCGAGGACATCCGCAAGGGTCTTGGCATTCTCAATGATGATGCCGAGAAGCTCAAGCGCGAACACGGGTATTCCTATCTGCCCGAGATCGTGCACGACACGCCCATCGTCATTCCGGGAGTGGGCGGGCGGAGTCCCATCGAAATCAGCCGCTCGGTGCTCTGTCAGATCATCCAGCCCCGCATGGAGGAAATCCTCGAAATCGTGGCAATGGAGATCAAGCGGAGCGGATACAGCAAGCACCTGCACAGCGGCGTGGTGCTGACCGGAGGGGGCAGTCTGATCAAGGGAACGGCCAGTCTCGCCCGCGAGGTACTTGGCATGCCCGTGAAGATCGGCATCCCGGCGGGCTTCGCCGGTGGCTTCGTGTCCGAAGTGGAGAACCCCATGTACAGCACCTGCGTGGGTCTGGTGCTGCACGGATTCAAGAATCTCAACGCCAGCAGTTTCAAGGGCGGGGAGAAGGATGGATCCGAGGGCGGTCTGATGCAGCGCATCATGAAATGGTTCGAAGAACTGTAGTTCATTTTCATAGAAACGTGAATCCAGTGAATGCAACAGCGGAATCACAACACAACTCATGAGGAGGGTTTATGGCAGTATTGTATGACAACACACTCGACAAGCGTGCGCGGATTCGGGTCGTGGGCGTGGGTGGAGGTGGCGGCAACGCCGTCGACGACATGATCGCCCGCGGGATGGACAGTGTGGAGTTCATCGCGATCAACACCGACGTACAGGCGCTGGACCGGAGTGGAGCGCAGTACAAGATTCAGGCGGGCAAGAATCTCACTCGCGGGCTCGGCGCCGGCGCGGATCCGTCCGTCGGCTATCGCGCCGTGGAAGAGGACAAGGAAGAGATCGGCGCATCCTTGGCTGGCAGTGACATGGTCTTCGTCACGGCCGGGATGGGTGGCGGCACCGGCACCGGTGGCGCGCCCATGGTTGCCAATATTGCCAAAAGCACGGGCGCCCTTGTGGTGGGTATTGTCACCAAGCCCTTCCAGTTCGAGGGCAAGCGCCGCATGGCCCAGGCGGAAGAGGGCATCGAGGAACTGCGCAAACATGTCGATACCCTCATTGTGATTCCGAACAACAAACTGCTGAGCCTGGTGGAAAAGGCCACCTCCCTCAAGGATAGTTTTCAGCTCGCCAATCAGGTGCTCTACTATGCCACGCGTGGTATCGCCGACATCATCAACACCAGTGGCTTGGTGAATGTGGACTTTGCCGATGTGCGTACCATTATGCGCGACATGGGCGACGCCATCATGGGCAGCGGCGTGGCCAGTGGTGAGAACCGGGCCACCGAAGCCGCCAACAATGCCATCAGCAGTCCTCTTCTCGACGGCGTGCAGATCGCCGGCAGCCAGGGCGTACTGGTCAATATCACAGGCGGCTCCACCCTCACGCTCAATGAACTCGACGAGGCCTGCACCATCATCACCGAAGCGGCGGGCGAGGATGCCAATGTGATCTTCGGGGCCGTGGTGGACGAGAGCTTCGGCGACCAGATGATGGTCACCGTGATCGCCACGGGATTCAATCGCAAGGGCGCGGCCGGTCGCCGTCCCGCGATGCCCTCCAGCAAGCCCGCGTCGGCTCCCACCCGTCCGACGGCCATTCCGACCGGACTCACCGAACTGCGCTCGATGGATGCGCCGGCCTTCGCACGCCGCGGTCTCACCCTCGCCCAGGCTGAGGAAGAGGAGGTGCCGACCGACGGACAGCGCATCGACAAGAACAATCCCGATCGTCCGGCCTTCCTGCGGAAGATCATGGACTAGGGTTCGACCCATCATGGACGAGGGTTCGACCCTCTCCCACGAACCGGCCTCGTGCATATCATGCGCGAGGCCGTGTTGTTTCCGTACTGAGCGAAGAGTGGGGAGCGGATGCACGAGGGGGCGTGTTATCCCGGCAGGAGGATCACGCGCACCGTCTGGGTCACCCCTGCTACATGCAGGGTGAGGATAGCCTCAGTCTCCCGGTGAACGAGCTGTTCAAAGTGGAGGGTGACCAGCGTCTGTCGCCCTCCATCGGGCAGGTCACGGATTTGGGTGGAGACATCGATCGGGAGATCCCGACCACTCTCGGTTTCCGCGGTCACGTGGATATCCTTGCGCTCGAGGGGTCGCACATTCGCGTAAGAGCAACGACCGCAGCGATAGACGGTGAATCGAAAATCCTGTCTCACGCTATAACTGCCTCCGTTCATGAAGCTCAGATTGGCGAATCGCACCGGAGGGGTGGACATCGTGTAGGAGAAATCACTCGGCTGCGGAGTGGTGACCGATGAATCCGGAAGCACCACATAGGGTTGTCCATCGTAGCGTGCCAAAATTCGGAGCTCTCCATGTGCCTGGTCGGGGAGGCGAACCCGAACGAATGTTCCCGTATCCGTCGCCAGGGGACGACCATCGATGGAGGCTGTCCAGGAATAGGCACGGCCGCGATCGAGTCCCGTCGTGGCGAGATTCATCTCGAACACCTCACCGGCGAAGGCCTGCCGAGGTGGACGCTTTTGCATGTGGGGCTGGCGCACTCGCACCGTGAACCGAGCCGGAGTAGAAATGCTCAACTCTCCGGCCCCGCGCTGGTCTCTCCCCTGCACGGTAATGGTATAGGTGCCTTCCCGATCGAAGCGGTTTTGCCATACCCAGCCCATCGCGTCGCGACGAAGGGGAGTTCCGTTGGCCAGAATGGAGGTCACCTTGTCCGCAGTAGTGCCTCCGATAGCCAGGGGATTCGAAACCGGTATGCCGACAGCTGTCACCAGCAAAGGAGAAAAGGGCGTGATCGTGAGCTTTTCTCCTTTCGCCAGTACCTCTACCTGAAAGGTATCCACGATGGTGCGGCTGGCCTCCACAAGATCCTTCACCGTGAGTCCTTTTCCATTGCCATCCCGGTTGAGGGCATCTTGCACCAGGGCTGTGGGAAAGGTCATGCCCGCAATGGACACCTCTTCCATCTCCCTGCCGGGCTCTGAGCCCACGAAACCCGCCACATTGGTGCCCGCGCTGGCCAGAAAGCGATAGCGTCCCGGCTGGGGGGCCGTCCACCGCAGCCGGTAGGGCACGACGTCTCGTCGCAGGCGATCCTGATCCAGGATGGACAGTGGGAAAATTCCATTTCCGGTTCGTGTGGAATCCTGCGTGAAGGCGATGGTATCCACCACCTGTCCTTCTCGGAACACTACGACCCTGGGGGGCTGAACGATTTCATCAGGGTGGGTAACATTGCGAATCATGATGTCGATGAAGCGGGTGTCGCCCACGAGCATGCGGGTGTCGGCGTCAGGATCGAGGGTGGGGTGTTCCTTGATGAGTTTCTGAATGACGGTGCGGGTGATGTCGGCCAGGGCTTTGGCCTCTCGTTTCCAGTTCTCATCGGCGTCGTCCCGTTCGACGATCACGATGAGGAGCTCACAAATCACGGCGAGGTACAGGAAAAAGTACACCTGGTACTTCCGGTACTGATGCAGCGGGGACATGGCAACCTCCCAGGGATGCGTGAAACAGCGTTGGTACCGATGAGATGGGGAAAGCGGAAGGAGAGTTCCCCACTGTGAAAAAGTGGGACGGTTAATGGAAGAGGAGGAAGTGAGTCATCCAGTAATAGATGACCAATTTCGTGCGCTCATCGGGGTCGTGATTGCATTTCGCACGACAGTCCTGAATTTCCTTTTTTCTCGCATCGATTTCCACGGTAGCAGATCGCTCCGCATTGCGCCGAACAGAGAAAACGCGACTTTTCCCAGAACAGCACTTCTTGTCATATGATGCGATACAATGATGCATTGCTAATCCTTCCTCCAGGAGTTGGAGGGAATTGGTCAATTCGCAAACGCTCCAGGTAATGTTCTGATTATCGACTCCCTGCCACTCCCATCCAAGAGGCTCCCATTGAAGCATCCTGTTCTCGCGTACCATCCGCATACGCAACCAGTTCGTTGCTCTTGTGAGACATGCGCGCGCCGTACGTCCTCTCATTGTGAAATGAGGATCCACGGACCGACAATGATCCATCCAATTTGCAATTTGTACCCTTTGGAAACTGTCGAGATGTCGCCCCTCCTTGGTGAAGAATCTGACGTTTTCTCTCCAGTAATGGATGTTGATAGGATCACTCATGTCCTCCGATTCAATCCAAATTTCGTACAGATCGTAAAGGTGATCGAAATCCTCCACTGTGCCTTCCGCGCTTAATACCTCCGCGCATAGCATGACATGTCGAAGAGCAGTATTTGCAGGAATCTTAGGCAACTGTCGAACCAAGGACTCGCTCATGTTCCAATCAAGGGCTTGTGCGAGGCGGCTAATGCTCATACCTCGACCGTAGGCAACGAAGAGGAGGAAGAACATGAGTGGTGGCCATCTGTCGGTCGTGAATATCTGGTGCAGGAAGCCGGGTATGGGATACTCCTCGAAGAGATGTGCGAAGAGCGAGGGGTTCTCCTCTCGGTTCCATGTCGAGGGTCGACGATGCCAAAATGGGGCAAAACACAACGCAAGGATTGATGTCAAGGGATCATAGGAATACAACTCTGCGTACTGCAGAATGGTGCTCGCCTCTTGGTAGGAATCGAGGGCTTGTAAAATGCGGCCCTGAAGCAGTTCGGGATACCGTGGAACATGAATCAGCGTGTGCATCCAGTCTATTAGATCTTCGGTGCGGCAGTCGTTGTTATCTCTGAATAGCAGATTTCTCATGCGAGAGATGGTATCCGCATTCCGCTCCCACTCCAGGTATTCTCGCAAGGGTGCTCCCAGGATGAGTCTCTGGAGTAGGACACATAGGTCCCGAGAAAACAATGCGGAGATATCGGAACGATACCCTCCATTTAACTGCACGATTTGCCAGAGGTTTCTCACCAGCCGGGAGTGAAGAGCGTTGCAAAGGAACCTTTCCTCATCACTGTCGTCCCTTGCCCAGATGTCCACCACCCCATCCTCCTCTCGCAGATCTTCCATGGCACCATCCACTCTCCATCGAAGATAGGCGGCACTCCACTCATCCTTGCCGAGAGGTCGATGCCAGTTCTGAACCTTCTGTCCGAAACGATATTGCTTCATGGCGAGCTCCTGTTTCGGGTCGTGAAAGAGGGGAATGAGGAAAGGAGGATCGTGATGCCGGATGCGAGCGCGGATGGAGGGGAGGATTGACGGTCGATGCGGAGATACGAGTGTGCGAGAAAGGTCGGTGAGATGCATGGTGCTGAGATGGATGGCTGCAGGGGATGCTGTCTCTACCGGGCAGTGGAGAGAGGTAGGATTCAGGAAGGTTCAGAAGTGGTCCGCCGGTTCCGACGGACCACTTCGCGGGGAGGCCCCGCTGCACGGACCCGCCGTCCTTCCAGATGCCCATCCAGTGGTCGCATCGGGAAATCCGTCGTGTCACGTGGGAAGGATGTCAAAAAGCGCGGGCTGCGTCGTATCGCGAGCCTAGGAAGACGAAGGGGATCGAGGGTGGGGGAGATCGGAGGCTGACCGCCGACTAAGGTCAGAGCGGCATGAAGCGTGGATCGGGTGCGATACCGCGACGGGATATCCCTCCGTGCGGATACGCGGTGCGCTGTCATTCAGAAGTGAGACCGGAATGGCGGGTGCATTGTTCCCGAGCCGTTCCCTCAGTCATTATCGGGAGCTGGGAGTCAAACCGCTTCCGTCTTTCACCCCACCCACCGCGCACTCACTGCATACCAGATGGCGGTGAGGGCATGATACAGAAGCACAGGTTCTATTCCTACGAATCACCTATTGGAGTCTTCCGGGAAGTATCCTAAATTCAGTGTACATATTGAATTCTGATGTGAGTACCCAATGAGATCACCCCATCCTCTCTTCTCCTTTGAGAGCCGTCTTCACGTTGTCACCCTGATCATCGCGAGTACATTCCTATCCGCTACGGTTGTGTTACCAGCCACCGTTGCGATGCCGATGAGAATGTCGCGGATGGGACTACACGTACAGATCGCATCGGACGAAGTGCGATATTCTGATTCCCAGTGTGCGTCATACTTTGCCTTCAGTCCTCAGAGCCAGCGCTGTTCCGCCATAACAAAGAAGGGAACGCAATGCTCCCGGCACGCACGTTCAGGCTCACCCTATTGCACGCAACATACTGCCGTACCAGCGAACCAGCGATGTAAAGCCATCACAAAAGCAGGATCGCAATGTAAAAGAAGAGTGAAAATCGGCGATTATTGCACACAACATGCGAGAATGCGCTGATGAAACTGCGTACCCTCGTTCTAGCTCTGTGCCTCCTTCAAATGGTTGGATGTACCGATCGGCCTAAGGCACAATGGAGAGCAAAAGAGAATACATCCTCCCTCATTGCAGACGACCGGACAGCGTATGACACACGTAACTGGGAAGACGGAACGCGTTGCGCTGAGGTGGAATATCACAATTCCTCCACCGGCTATTCTGCCATTTACAGATTAGAGGTGGAAATTGAGTATGGCTGTGTCACAACTATCTACTTTCCTAATGGGGGCAGACTGGACGACGAGCACATTGATGCGGCTGAACTCGATAGCGAAGGTACTGCATCTTTTGAGGACGATGAAGGACATGAATGGAAGGTGCAACTCATCGATGACTCTTGGGAGGACGAATAGGCTGATACCGCTCAGAATTCAATTGCAATGAGCGTGTGGCATTCCCGTTTCGTGATACGAAAATCCGACCCTCTGCACGCACACTAGAACGGATGGGTGTTCCCTTTCTCCGGTAGTATGGGAGAACGACGCATGTTGTCTCGCGAAGGCACTTCCCGGTCTTTGCGACGCACGGAATGACGTGGGGCGATGGAGGACGGCGATGAGATCGGTGACTGGGACGCAGACCGAGGAGCAATCTGAGGAGAGGATCGCGAGGGAGTGCGATCGAATGAAGGCGAGGATGAGGTCGGTGATAGTTCGATATTCATCCTTGAATACGATCCTGGGTTGTCAATGGACATGGATCGTGAGATGATCGAACCCGATCGCAAGGTCACTTCCATACGCAAGGTAAAACGGCCAGACCGATACCGTTCGTCGATGAGGAAGGAACGTTCATTGCGATCCGAGGCGTCGATATCCCAGTCGACACGTTGTCCATGAGAACCGAGTAATTCGAAAACCACACGACGAGGGGCAATAGCGGTCCCATGGTCGAAAAATGAAATCGTGATCTGAAACTGGTTCTGCGGCACTTGTCCGAAGCATGGAGTCACGAAAAGAATGACCCATAGCAGAGTACTGAAGAAATGCACAGTTATAGGCATTGCTATTCGGAAAGCTGATTGAATTGGATGGTGTTTACCGAGTCTGGGTTGCCGATGAACGGGATATGCGCCCAGGATTCTGCATCTCGATGATAAAAGTACAGTTCTGACACGAAGGATGTTGAGCGAGAATCGCACGTTGCAAATAGGCGCAAATTCAATGAAAGCGACTCGTTCTGTCGCATGCTAGAAGAGCAAATGAGGAAGATGCGTCTAGGCTGAATATGCTCTCGAGCACCAAAGTAGTTGAGAGCCTGAATCATTCCTCCATAAGAAGAGAAGTGCGCGGGCATGGATAGAAAGCGGTGAATCTTAGCCCTCAATGAGTCGATGCGATTCAAGTACTGGAATACTCCTCCCTTCGTGTATCCCCCAAAGAGAAGGTCATGTGGTGGTATGGGAGGAAGCTTGAATTTCATTATGTGATATGTATCTGGGATGCGATTGGTATCCAGGGCAAGAACGACCTTTACGGTGTCCTCGCCATGTGTAGAAGAGCCAGCCCGCACCGATGCCACGCAATGATCAAGATACTGACCGATCACTGCATCGAGAGTACTCGTGGAACTGCTATCATCCGCGAGAAAAATATACTCACGAGAAGGCGGGCTCTCAATCTTCTGGTAACACGATGATAAGAAAGGAAGTGAGAGGGAGGAGAGAATGATGAAAAGAGTTCGAACGGGATTCATGGTGAATGCTCTTGCTAGGTAGTGTACCACAGGCGAAGTTTGTCAATGAACCGCCAAAGAGCCAGGGGAAAGAGGAGCACGACGACAAATCCAATAGCGTAACTGACCAAGACAAAACTGAGAATGAGCAGGCCAAGGAAACGGAAAAAAGAGCTCCCTACTTCTTTCACGCCAAGGAACAACTCAACTGAACTAAGAAGCATGTATATAAGGAGAAACTTCAGAAAAACAAAAACATTGCTGGTATCGAAAAAGTTGACATTAGCCTGACCAACTTCACTCATGACATTAATATATGATTTTACGAGAACAATAACGATCAGGAATGCTATGGAAATGAGAATTCCGAGTTTCTTCGGAATTTTATCCTCGTGCAAAACAAACTCCCCTACCACCATCTCCACGACAACGATGAGGAGCGCAAAAGCAAGCGCGCTGAGACTGTCGCCCATCGTGAAGATGGTCAATCCATTGTAAATAAGTGTATAATCCGCAAAAAAGACGATAACAAAGAGACAGAGCAGAAAGGCTGTTTGCGCATTGAATCGCTGTGATACGTCTCTGATCTTGCCTGGCAGCATGTGAAATACGGATTCAAGATGTTTGTTCGCAAGATTGAGAAGTGGTCGAACGGCAAACAACAAGATCCAAAGAGCAAGAAGGGTGAGGGTGATGAATGCGGAGGTAGTCATATTAGAAAAAAAGATGTGGCTCATTCCGAAGGAGAGATGGAGTGCCAGGATGAGACAGAATTCATTCGGCCGCTTCGACTCGAGTACGAAATGCTCAAGATAAATAGTTGTCCATGGATTTGTAGATAATCGTCGTCATGCTAAACAACCAGCTTTCAAGACATAATGGTGGTACAAGTATGAAATGTACATCGAGCGATTTAACCGCCGGGCAGTAGAGAGCAACAGCGAGATATCGTGCTGACGGTAAAGCAGAGCGCATTAGAGCAGAGAAATGGAAATCGACGGAACGATAGATCGTGCATGCTACTGAGACTCAATGATAAAATACCTTCCTGCGCATTTGTTCGCAAGGTATCACCTGGTACTAGAAAAGCGTGCCATGTTTCGTATCAGAAGTACTTTCACCCCACCCACCGCGCACTCACTGCATACCAGATGGCGGTGAGGGCACTGTAGGAGGAACTGGCGAGAAAGCGGTGGCGAGAAGGCAGGACGTTTTGAATGAGGTAGTTCGCGAGAAGGCTGAATGGAAGATTGATCAGGAAGGAACGGAGCCCCACCCCCAGGAGTCCGAGACCGATGGCGTCGAACTCGCAGGAGACCAGATTCAAGAACAGGAGATGGCGGGCGATCCACAGAGGATTGAACCAGGCCGCCGCGAGCAGCATGCGAAGCCAGACGGCCCGGCGCAGGGGCCGGGAGGCACTGACGCGATCGATCCAGCGGAACCAGGTGGGAATCTCGAGAGAATACCAGCCCCCGCCGATCGCCATGATGCCCAGCATGCGATGCCAGCTCCAGGTGCCGAGAAGAAGAGACGCGATGCCGTCTCCGATGCCGTAGATCAGCAGGCCTTGCAGGACCGAGACCGTGCGGTACCCGGTCCATAGAGGATCGGATGGCGATCCCGTCACGCCGAAGGATCCGTGGTGAGAAACATCAGCATCCTCTCGGCCGTCATCGGGAGAGTGAAGAAGGCGGGAAGATCGGGACGAAAGGCGTGGAGTGCGTCCCACAGCGCGAAGTATGCGCCGATGCCGTACATGAACGGGGGCTCGCCGATGGCCTTCGACAGCAGGGGACCGGCCTCGTTCGGGGCTTCGTCGAGAAAGTGCAGATTCAACCGCTCCGGAATGGAATGCAGGTCGGGCACCTTGTAACTCGACAACGTGTCCGACAGCAGACGTCCCGCCTCGCTCCACACGGTCTCTTCCATGGTGGCCCAGCCGATGCCCTGCACGATGCCGCCTTCGCACTGCCCACGATCCACCACGGGATCGAGGGGAAGCCCCGCGTCGTGTACCACCGCCACGCGACGAATCCTACCCGTGCCGCGGAGTCCGTCCACCTCGGCTTCGACGAAGGCCGTGCCGTACACGTGATAGGCGAAGGGATGGCCAGTGTTCGTGGCCGGATCGAAGTGAATGTTCGGGGTGGCATGATGCATGAGCACGCTCAGACTTACGCGCCTCCGATGCGCGGCGACCACGAGTTCGGGAAACGTGAGTGGCGTGACCGTCCCGTCGCACACCACCATTCCATCGCGAAGGTCGAGCGGTACCGATGGATCGACGGACAGCAGATCCCGGGCCACGACGAAGAGTCGATCGCGGAGTTCCCCGCAGGCTTTCAGGACGGCGAAGCCATTCAGGTCCGCGTCTTTGCTGGCGGCCGTGGGTGGAGTGTTGGCGTTGCGCGTGGTGTTGGTGGGAAGGATGCGGACCTTGGCATCCGAAATTCCCAAGCGGCATGCCGCCAGATGCCGGAGCTTTTCGTTGACACCCTGTCCCATTTCCACGGCAGCGGTGCCGATTCCCACCGACCCATCCAGACCGATGTGTACGAGGGCCGAGGCCTGATTCATGAACGTCGTGGTAAAGGAAATGCCGAAGCAGATCGGCATGGCCGCCCAGCCCCGCTTCACTGTGAGATGCGAGCGATTGAAGGCGTCCACCTCTCTTCGCCAACCCTCCGCGTCGAAGCGGTTTTCCGCATCATGAAAGCAGGGGCGCGCTCGACAGGCGTGTACCGGCTGCCCGTACGGAAACACATCGCCGTCGCGCAGCAGATTCAGGGCCTGGATGTCGTGCACCGGTTTTCCCACCGCCTCCGCCACGCGGCACAGCGCCGCCTCGATCACGAACATGCCCTGTGGTCCCCCGAACCCTCGAAACGCGGTGAAGGGGACAAGGTTCGTACGACAGCTCGCCGCCACGGCCCGCACGTGGGGAATGAAATACGTGTTGGTGGCGTGGAAGAGCGTCCTGTCGAGAATAGCGGGCGACAGATCCGCAGCCGCTCCTCCATTCTGGTAGAACATCACCTCGTAGGCCAGGACCCGCCCTTCCTCCGTGCAGCCGATCCGGAAATCCGCGCTGTAGGGATGTCGTTTGCCCGTCATGACGAGATCGTCGTGCCGGGAGAGCACCAGACGCACCGGGCGTCCGCTGCGCTGTGCGCCAAGGGCCGCCAACACGGCCCAGAGTGTGGCCTGATCTTCCTTGCCGCCAAACCCACCTCCCAGTCGGGGCACTTCCACTTCTACGGCATGATGCGGGAGGCCGACCACTCGAGCGATGGCTCTCTGCACCGCCGTAGGTGCTTGAGTGGAGGACCACACCCGGAGGCCAGCCTCGGTCGGTTCCACCAGGGCCGCCTGGGTTTCGAGATACAGATGTTCCTGCCCTCCGCTGTCCACTCGTCCGGTGAGTACATGGGCGCATTGCGACCAGACGGAATCTACGTCCCCCAGCGCGAACGTTTTTGGAGGCACGATCCACCGCCCCCGTGCGTGGGCGTCTCTCGGATCGAGCACGGGAGGGACCGGTTCGATCGTCACTCGAATCGCGTCTCTCGCATCGAGGGCCAGCGCCTGCGTCTCGGCGAGCACCAGAGCAAGCGGCTGACCAACATATTCTACCTCTCCATCGGCAAGTGCTGGCTCGTCGGCCTGGATGCCTCCGATCTGATTCTCACCAGGAATATCCTTCGCCGTGAGCACCGCTACCACACCGGGCAAAGCGCTCGCCTCCTCCACCTCCAGCGTGCGCAGCATTCCCGACGCGAGGGGAGAACCCAGAACGCAGGCATGGAGGACCCGTGCTGGCATGGGAAGATCGTCCACGAAGCGCGAGGCTCCGCGCACATGGAGCAGGGAGTCGTGATTGCTCATAGCACGCCCTCCACACGGTCGGGAAACATGGCAAGCATGTGGCAGGTAACGAGCCGTTCCAGTAGTCGGGCTTTGTACTCGGCCGAGCCCCGCACATCGGTGATAGGCGTGATTTCCGAACGCGCCACGGCAGCGGCGTCCCGCACCAGTTCGCTGGAAACCTCTCGTCCGCGTAGAACATCCTCGGTGGCGGTGAGCGCCAGGGGCACAGGCGCCACGCCTCCGGCGGACAGGCCGCAATCGAGAATGTGCGTCCCATCGGTGCGAATCCAAGCGGCGGAATTCACCGTGGCGATGTCCAGGAACGTCCGCTTCGACACCTTTTCAAAATGAAAGCGATGCTCCGATGTGGGGAGTGGAAAGGTTACCGACTCCACCCATTCTCCATCTCGCAGTGCCAGGGACTTGTACCCGAGATAGAGTTCACGCAGAGGCAGAATCCGGGCATCGGATCCACGGAGATCGACCTTTGCACCCAGTGCCATGAGGATGCAAGTGAAGTCTCCGATCGGTGAGGCATTGACGAGGTTTCCTCCCACCGTGGCGCGATGTCGAATCTGGGGAGACCCGAACAGACGCAACGCGTCCTCGAGCTCAGGAAGTATGGCATGGAGTAGAGGGGACGTTCGTACCTCCTCGATGGGGGTCGCGGCACCGATCCATATCCGTCCTTCGTCCTCCCGTATTCCGCGAGGAATGATCCGATCGCGAGCGGGATGAATGCCTGTTCGGGCCAATCGTCTCCATTGCGTTACGTAGAGATCGGTGCCTCCAGCGACCAGAGTACCGTTGTCGACAGTGTCGTCGTGCGTGGGACCGAGGGACGCCAGCCGGGAAGGGGCATCGAGAATCCAGGGCGGCAGAAAGCCCGACGCGATCAGGGTGGAGAGGTCCGGCGCCGAGTCTGCGGGAAGCAGGGCCAGGGCCCGCTCGATGGCGCGACGGATGCCGAGGTACCCCGTGCAGCGACAGATGTTGCCCGAGAGTGCGTCCCATACAGAGGCGACCGTGAGAGGGGTGCCGGACAACAGGGCGCCCGTGAAGGATAGAATGAAACCAGGCGTACAGAACCCGCACTGGGTTCCGCCTTCCTCCACCATCGCGAGTTGAAAGGGTGACAGCGGGATCGACGAGAGCCCTTCGATGGTGACCACGTGCGTACCTGCCACATCTGCCAGGGGGAGGAGACAGGAGTTCACCGCCTGATAGCGCACCCCCTCGCCCACGGGCACGCCCCACAGTACGGTGCAGGCACCACAGTCTCCCTCGCGACACCCTTCCTTCGTGCCCGTTTGATGAAACTCCCTACGTACTACATCGAGGAGGACGGAGGCGGGGGAAAGGTCCGTGGCGACGAGATCGGAATTGAGAAGGAAGGAGATCATCACGGGTCCCAGCGGGTTCGTGATCGGGAGTGGAGCGGAGAAACCGTCAACAAGGGATGCAAAAAAGTACGGATTTGCAGGGCCGAAGTCAAAGGACTAGCTTGGCGCATGATCCTCGTAGATCGGGTATCTCCTTCGCCACGCCGGACCCTGGCACTTCTGGCTGCGGGACTCTTCCTTTCCCGTGCGGCTTCCCGCGCCCTGTTGCCCTTTCTGCCCATGCTGGTGCGCGATCTGGGTTCCTCTCAGCCCTCGCTCTGGGCGGGGTGGATCCTTTCCGCTCCCTTCCTCCTCTCCGCACTCACCACCCCATGGTGGGGACATCGGGGGGATCGCATCGGACGTGTGCGGATCACAGTGTTCGCGGCCTGCGGGGGAGCGGCGGGCTATCTCGCCATGGCAGCAGCGCCCACACTGGAGCTCCTTCTCGTCGCGGCTCTCGTGCAGGAGCTCTTCGGTGGATTCTATCCGGCTTTGATGGCCCTCGGGTCTGCATCCTCGTCCGTCGTGCACCGCACCCGGAACCTCGGCATCCTGCAAGGCGCCGCCGCGATCGGCAACGTTGTCGGTCCCCTTGCGGGTGGCCTGCTGGCCGCACCCCTGGGACAGCGCGGGGTGCTCGTCTGTCTCGCCCTGGCGCTCGCCGGCTACGGACTCTTGCTCCTGCTACTCGGTAGCGAACTGGGCGTCCGAAATGAGGCCGGCGATCGGAGCTCCGGAGTCCTGAGCAATCTGCGTGCGGTGAAATCCCATCCCGTCCTGCGTATCGCCAGCATCGGACTGTTTGCCTATGCCTTTGCCATCGCGGGGCTGCGGCCGGGATTGCCTCTCTTTCTGGAATCCCTCCTGACGGATCCCACGCAGGCGCCAATCGTGGCGGGTACAGTGTTCAGTCTGTTTGGAGCGATGGGCATTCTCCCCGCTCTGCTGGTGGGACCGATGACCCGGCGCTGGACCCCGCGTCACGTCCTTGTTGTCGTGTTCGTCGTGTCCGGATGCAGTCTGTTGCTGGCGGGACTCATGCCGACCGTCCTCTCCGTGGCTCTGCCCCTGGTGCTCGCCGGGCTGGCTGTTGGCGTCATCCTTCCCATCAACCTCTCCCGTCTCGGCACCTCAGCCGATCCGCGACATCTCACCGGCATTACGGGCATCGGCTCGGGATGCCAGATCCTCGGCAATCTCGCGGGTCCCGCATTGTTCGGTGCCCTCGGCGCATATTTCGGATATCGAAGTCCGTTTTACCTCGCCGGTCTCGTCTTTCTGCTGACGGCCCTCATGGAATTTCGTGCCCGAGATGAGGAAGCTCGTCCTCGCCCCTGAGGGGGAGGTGTTCGGGGGAAAAAGGATCAGGGTGCGAGTCCGAGAGCGGGATCCTTTGCGGGCATCTGGTCCTTCGGACCGGTTCCCTTCAGATAATAGTCGAACCATTCCATTGTGCGCACAGCATAGTCCAGCCGATTGGCGGTGCGCCGGTTTCCATGCCCTTCACCCGGATAGAAGACCAGGCGGACAGGGGCCTTGCCGTGCATTTTCAGGGATCGATACAGCTCAAGGGCCTGACTGGGATGGATGCGGGGATCCTCCTTCCCGTGGAGGATCAGCGTGGGCGTTTTGCTGTTCCGCGCCCATTTCACGGGACTCCGGTCGTACACCTTTTCCGCATTCTCGTGGGTCCAGATGCCCCAGTGCACGTAATAGTCCTCCCATGGAATATCTGTCGTATTGCGTTTCGACACCTGATTGCTCACGCCGACAAAGACCACCGAGGCGGCGAAGCGCTCGGAGTGCTTCGTCGCGGCCCAGGCGGCGAAGTAACCGCCGTAGCTTCCACCTCCGATTCCCACGCGGGATTTTTCCACCAATCCTTCTTTGACCAGAGCATCGATGCCATCGAGCACGTCGGTGAATTCCTTGCCCGCAAGATCTCCAAATCCCATCTTCGCGAAGTCTACACCTCGGCCCGTGCTCGCCCGGTAATTGGGCATGAATACGGCATACCCCCGTGCCGCGGCGATCTGTCCCCAGTTTCCGTACCCCGTCACCCAGCCGTTCTGGTAGCTGGATTCGGGACCGCCATGAATGTCGACAATGAGGGGATAGCGCTTGCCCGCCACTTCGTCGAGGGGGCGGATGAGCACGCCCTGCAGGGTCAGACCGTCCTTCGCCTTCCACTCGTAGGTTTCCTGCTTCGCCAGACGGATGTCTTCGAGCCAGGGGTTGAGGGTGGTCAGGCGCGTGGGAGCGGGTTTTCCAAATGTGAATTGAAAGAGTTCGTTGGGATGCCGGGCGGTGTTCCCCAGAAACACGATCGTGGAGTCTGCGATGCGGAAGGTCCCCACGTTCGGTTCACCCGCGGTGAACAGCAGGGCGCTTTCCTTGCTGTCGAGGGGCTGAATGCGAAGTGTCGTATGGACGCCTTCCTCGGCGGCGAAGACGAGCGTGGAGCGATCTTTCCACTCCACCTGGGTCACCGTCCCCGCGAATCCGCGACTCAGGTTTTTCAGGTCCGCGAAGGCCTTGGGGGCGGCGGGTTCCACCACGAAAAGGCTGCCTTCCTTGGGGTCGTGCACATCCACCGCGCTGACGAAGGCGAGATAGCGGCTGTCGGGGCTCCAGGACATCATGCCCAGTTTGCCGGGGTTGTCCACCAGTTTCCTCGGTGCGGCTTCGGTGCTGGGATCGACGAGGAAGATGCGCTTGAACATGTAGGACTGATCCACGGTGTTTTTTTCGGCGATCGCGGCGGCGATGCGTTTGCTGTCGGGACTCCACTCGAAATCGAACACACTGAGTCCCGGCGTATGACGACGCATGATGCGGGTATTCAGGGTGTAGGTGTAGAGTTCGCGGTCCGGCTGATCTTCTTCATACACTTCGGCGCGGTAGCCTCGATTGCGAAGCGCCTGCTTTTCCGCCGTCAGAGGATCGGAGGCGACGAAGGCGAGGGTGCCGCGATCGGGACTGAGGTCGAATTGGAGAATGTCCTTTCGGATCCGCAGAAGCATCGTGGGGATGCCACCTTCGCGAGACACCACCTGGATCTGGGTTCCCAGACTGTCGGTGAAGTTGGCGAGAAACAGGACCTGCCTGCCATCTCCCGTCCAGCGAATCGAATGCGCGATATATTGGCCAACCACCACACCTTCGGTTTCTCCTGTCTTCAGGTTTCGAAGATACAGTTCGCGATAATCCGCTCCGGGCGGATCGCTGATTCCCCGAGGAACCGCCACCGTGTATGCTGCCATTTCTCCATCCGGGGAGAGGGCAACTTCCGCCACCTGTCGGAGGTCGAAGAGCTTTTGGGGCGTGAGCACCGTGGTTTGGGCCCACATCGAGAGCGACAACGTGATGGTGAAGAGGAGGGAAACGATGGAAAATCGACGATAGGGCATGGGACACTCTGGTTCGTGATCAATCATGTCGATGGGGAAAATAGCAATCCCACGGGAACTCCGCATTGTTTTCAGCGGTCCCTTCGGGGCATGGATTTTTCCTTTGGTTTTTGCTCCTCGGACATCTAATTTTCTTCCACCTCTTTCGGATCCTATCACCATTCTATACACCATACAGGAGTCCTCAATGAAACGATTCATCAGCATGTTTACCCTTGCCGCCCTTGCGTTCAGCCTCACCGTGGCCTCCGCTCAGGATCAGCCGAAGAAGGCCGCCGTGAAGGAGAAGAAGGCTGGTTGCGCTGCGACCTGCAGCAAGAAGGATAAGGCCGCCTGCGGCGAGAAGGCCAAGAAAGAAGAGGCCTGCAAAGGCCACGAAAAGGAAATGAAGGAGAAGGAAGCAAAATAAGCTTCCGGATTCATTTCCCCGAAACGAGCGAAGTCAGCCCTGCGGCTGACTTCGCTTTTTTGTCCATATCTGAGTGTGCGGTTTATCTTTTTCGGGGACGAGTCGCGAGATCGTCGTCTCCCGGGACGAGTACGCGTTTTCTCCTCACTTCGTACATGGCGAGGGCGGCCGCCACCGAGGCATTCAGCGAGGCCACCTGTCCCCACATCGGTATGCGGATCATGATGTCGCAACGCTTTCGGATCACCGGGCGGAGCCCGCTGCCCTCGCTGCCCACCACCAGGCACAGGGGAAGGGTGCCATCGAAGTGAAACAGATCCTGATCGCCTCGCTCATCGAGGCCCACCAGCCAGACGCCGGTTTCCTTTACCTCGTCGAGGGTGCGCCCCAGGTTGTCGGTGCGTGCGATAGGCACATGAGCCGTGGCACCCGCTGAGGATTTCACCACGGTGTCGGTGATCATTGCCGAACCTCGCTTGGGGAGCAGAACCCCATGGGCTCCACTGCATTCCGCCGATCGAAGGATCGCGCCGAGATTGTGGGGGTCAGTGAGTTCGTCGCAAGCCACGAGAAAGGGAGGATCCTGATCCGCGCGAGGGAGAAGGAGATCCTGCCAGGCGATCTCGGCAATCTCTTCCACGAGGGCGGCTACGCCCTGGGACACCTCGCCCGAGAATCCGAGGCGATCGAATTTCTGCTTCGGCAATTCCACTACGGGAATCTTTTTTCCGCGTGCCGCATGCACCACCGCCGCGATGGAGTCCCCATGGACTCCAAAGCGGCAGTAGATTTTTGCAATGCGTGCCCCGCTCCGGATGGCCTCCAGGACGGGTTTGCGTCCGATAATGAACATTCCGTCTACCAGCTCCGGCGCACGGTATAGCTCACCGTCACGCTTCCATTCTTTTCGATGGTGATGGGAAACTCCATCGTCGTGGCATCCACCTTTGTGAAGGGATGCGAGTTCTTCGTCACCTTCCAATCGCCATACTGATGTTCGGTGATCCACACGTCCACCTTGCTGTCCTTGTGGTTCTTCACCGTGATTTGCCAGCTTTCCTCGCTCACGCGGTCGGAAATCCTGCTGAAATCGGTCTGCTTTCTCTCCCCGGTCACATCGAACGCATCGCCGATGTACAGCCGTACCGTCTCGTCCTTTGGGGTGTGATCGATCAGATCTTCGCCCAGGAACTGCAGGTTGCCTCGATCATCGGCTTTGTACACGCGCACCTTGCCCTTCGGCAGAGGCATGCCCATGTTGTTGTCCTTGCTGTTCTTCAATTCCAGCATGATGTTCAGCTTGTTCTTGTCGGTGCTCGACCCACGGCCCTGACCGCCGCGATAGGAGTACCACACCGGGCGCCCGGCATCGAGCACCAGCTTGCGTTGCACGCTCACGTCATTGGCCGTGAGGAGGGTCAACTGCTTGGTCTCGTTGTTCTGCATGGTGGTTCGCCCATCGAGCGTGTACAGGTGATACTCGAAGAAGCTCTCTTCCTGAAACTGGGGCGCCGGAGCTTCGGCCGTTTTCATCATCATGGCCCGGTCTTCGTATCCGTAATTCCCGCCGCCTTCCTGTACCCGGCGAACGTCGCCCGCCAGCAACTGGAGCTGGGCCTGCTCGTAGGTGGCGCCACTGCGATTGTCCAGGGTGACCCATCCCGTCAGATCCACCTTGGTTTCATCCTTGCTGATCACGGCCACGTAATCGGCCTTCCAGGTGATCCCATTGGTCATGTAGGACACTTCGGTTTCCTGGTCCCCTGCACGGGTTGCGTCCACCTTCCATACCAGGGAGGGACGGGATACAAGACCCGAGGGCATCTCTTCCACGATCACCTCGCCGGAGGGGTTCAGTACCAGGCGTCCGTCGTTGGTGCGAAGCACCAGTCCCTGCCAGGTGGTATTGCTGTACTCGCCGTTGGACACCGTGGCGGTGGGCGGATTCAGCAGCGTACCCTCGAGAATCTCCACCTTTCCATCGGGTTTAACCTGCTTGAAGCGTACAGTCTTCCCCACGGATTTATTGAGGATAGACGTCGGATTGAGCAGATCGTACTGGTAGTTCTGTTCTCGCACCACCACACTACCGGGATAGCCGAGGGCCTTGAGACTGATGGATGTGGGATCGATCAGGGCGGCCACATCCTCGAAGCGCAGGACCTGATTTCCTTTTTGGAAGGGAATGAGGCGCTTTTCGCGAACAACGGCGAAATTCTGATTGTACACGGTGAGGGATACTCCCTTCGACTGCTTCGCGGTGCTGACGAAGGGGGACTGAGCCATCCCGGTGCCTGGGACCAGGAGGATCAGCAGAGTGACGAGAAGACCGGATTTCATGGCGGCTCCAGGTTGGGGAAGTGAGCGTTGAACCATGCCACAATGTACGAAAAAGCCGGGCATGTGAAGATGAGACCGCTCCGCATCCCCGAGAGTTCCCCTCCTTCACTCTTCACCCTTCACCCTTCACTCTTCTCCCATACTTTCGCATATTGGTGCGGCACGAAACCGTTTTGTTTCATGACTCTTCCAATCGATCCGCCCCTTTCCGTCGACCTCGCTCCTGTTCCCGATGATTTCTGTCGCGGGCAGCGGTATCGTCTGCATGTGGCCTATGATGGCACGGACTATGTCGGATGGCAGATTCAGCCCAACGGACCCAGCATTCAGGAAGAGCTGGAAAAAGCGGTGCACGCGGTGACGGGGGAAACAGCGCGTGTGATCGGAGCGGGCCGCACCGATGCGGGAGTGCATGCCCGCGGACAGGTGGCGCATGTGGACTTGGCGACACGGCTCTCGGCTTCCGTATTGCTGCGCGCCCTCAATGCCCGCCTGCCAGAGTCCATTGCCCTGCATGCCCTGCTCCCGGTATCTGCGGATTTCCATGCCCGCTTCGGCGCGTCCTCCCGCACCTACCGGTATCGTATCGTGTTTCGGCGTCCCGTGCTGGAGCGTCGATTCGTGTGGTTCGTGCCGTGGATTCCCGATTCCCGTCTTCTAGAGCAGGCCGTGGCTCATCTGCGGGGACCGCACCATTTTCACATGTTGTCGAAAGCCGGGCAGGAGGTTTCGCACCAGGGGTGCGTTCTTCTCGATGCCTCATGGCTACAGGACGAAGAAGGCGCGTGCTTTACCATTCGAGCGAATCGCTTTCTGCATGGTATGGTACGTGCCCTGGTGGGTGCCCTTCTCGATGTGGGCGCGGGACGACTGTCGCCCGAGGACTTCCATGTCCTGCTCGATGCGCCCCAGGCCCGCCGTCGTTCCCCCCTGGCTCCTCCGCACGGACTGGTGCTCGAATCCGTGTCCTACGACGAACAGGAATGGGCGACGGTCAAATCCGCCCCCTCTCCACCCGCGAGTTCGGAAACCCCTCCGCTCTCCGTATTTTGATGCGAGGATTGAACCGCGTACGCATTATGTCCATTACACTCAGCGCGCATCGTATACATTTTCTTTTTCTGCTAACCCTGGTTGGCATCGCCGTTCTGTTTTTTCACTCCATCGTGTTTCTGCCCTTCAAGCTATTCGTGGTGTTGCTGCACGAAACGGGGCACGCGGTGGCGGCCCTGGTCTCGGGAGGGCGGGTGGTGGAAATCGTGGTGCATGAAGGAGTGGGGGGGCATTGTGTCACCGAGGGGGGGAGCGCGTTTCTCATCGCCTCTTCTGGCTACCTCGGCAGTCTCGTGTTTGGCGGTATCCTCCTCTGGTTCTCCCTTCCCGCTGGGTCGGTACGCCGCGTCGGCGCGGCACTCGGCGTGATCGTGCTGATCCTGACCGTGACGTTTGTGCGGAACCTCTTCGGGGTGGGATTCGGACTTCTGTTCGGGAGCGCGGTGCTCATCAATGCCCTGAAGGCGCCTCTGTGGATCGCACGAACTTCGATGCAGTTTCTGGGCGCCGTCAGCTGCCTGTACGCCCTCATCGATCTGCGCGACGATCTGTTTACCCTTCATTCCCAACCCACGGATGCGAGCATTCTCGCCGGACTTACGGGCATACCCGCCCTGGTCTGGAGCGTCCTGTGGGGCGGTCTCTCCCTTGTCCTCTTTCTCGTGATCATGAAAACGGTGTATCGGCATTCCACCACACCGGCCCCCCTGTCCGCTCCTCCTCCCTCCACCACTACGTGATTCTTCGTTCATGGAACCCATCGTCCTGCGTTTCGCCCCCAGTCCCACCGGCTACCTCCACGTCGGAGGGGCTCGCACCGCCATCTTCAACTGGCTCTATGCCCGCAGCATCGGCGGGCGTTTTCTGCTTCGCATCGAAGATACCGATCAGGCCCGATCCAGCGAGGCGATGACGCGCGAAATTCTCAACGGACTGCGCTGGCTGGGCGTGGACTGGGACGAGGAACCCGTGCTTCAGAGCACCCGCGTCCATCGACATCGTGAGGAATGCCTCCGTCTGCTTGCCGAGAACAAGGCCTACTGGTGCTGGTGCACGCCCGAGGAGCTGGAAGAGAAGAGGCGCCAGGGTGAGCGCGAAGGCTTCGAGTATCGCTACGACGGCACCTGCCGCCATCTGAGCGCCACCGACCATGCTGCCCGGGAGCGGGAAGGGCGGCCGCGCACGCTGCGTTTCAAGATTCCGGAGGGCGAAGTCTTTTTTCATGATCTCGTCCACGAAGGCACGAGCTTCATGAACACGGAGCTCGACGATTTCATCATTCTGCGATCCGACGGCACGCCCGTGTACATGGTGGCGGTCGTGGTGGACGATCACGACATGGGGGTGACCCATGTGTTGCGCGGGGACGATCATCTGTCCAATACACCGAAGCAGATCCTGTTGTATCAGGCCCTCGGGTACGAGGTTCCCACCTTCGGTCATGTGCCTCTCATCCTCGGATCAGACAAGAAGCGCCTTTCGAAACGGCATGGGGCCACATCGGTGGGCGAGTATCAGATGCGCGGCACCCTGCCCGAAGCCCTGTTCAACTTTCTCGCCCTGCTGGGATGGTCACCTGGAGACGATCGCGAAATCATGACCCGTGACGAACTCGTGGCCGCCTTCGATGTGCGTCGGATTCTGAAAAAGAGCAGCGTGTTCGACGAAGACAAGCTGCGCTGGCTGAACGGCAAACATCTGCGTTTCATCGACGACGAGGATCTGGTGCAGCGCCTCCGCGCCTATGTGCCCGAGGATCTCGCTCCCATCGACGATGCGTATCTCCGACGCGTGCTTCCGCTCATGCGGGAGCGCATGTTCTTTCTGCAGGATGTGTTTACAGAAGGTTCGTATTTCTTCCGTGATCCTCTCACCTGGGACGAAGCGGCCACCGCCAAGCTCATGACTCCAGAAACCCGGGCCCACCTCTCCTCTCTGCTGCCCGTGCTTCTCGACACAGAGTGGACCGCAACCACGCTGGAATCCACCATTCGCGAATTCGCCGCCACCCGCGGGCTCGGCGCCGGAAAAATCATCCACCCCCTCCGCCTGGTCCTCACCGGTGGCACCAATTCCCCTGGCCTGTTCGAGATGATGGAAGCTCTGGGCAAGGAAACCGTCACGCGCCGTCTTCAGCGCGCCTAATTCCTTCCCTCTTCACTCCTTCCCTTATTCCCTTATTCCCTTATTCCCTTATTCACTTATTCACTTATTCACTTATTCACTTATTCACTTATTCACTTATTCACTCCCCCTCAACCTCACCGTCCTGTTCACCACCAGGGCATCGGGTCGGCTGTCCCTGCTATCGATGCAGAAGTACCCCATGCGCTCGAACTGGAAGCGATCGCCGGGCTGGGCAGAGGCCAGCGAGGGTTCAAGTTTACAGTGTGACAGGACCTCGAGGGACTGTGGATTGAGGTAATCGCGAAAATCGCCTTCCTCTGCATCGGGTTGTTCAGAAAGAAAGAGGCGATCATAGAGGCGCACTTCGGCGTCGATGGCGTGGGAGGCCGCCACCCAGTGAATGGTGCCCTTGACGCGACGGTCGGCCTGGGATCCACCGGGACCGGTGTCAAGGTCCACACTGCAGCGAAGCAGTATGGGCTCTCCCGTCGTGGCGTCGCATTCCACCTCATCGCAGCGAATGATGTAGCCATAGCGGAGGCGTACCTCGGCTCCGGGCGAGAGGCGATGGAATTTCCTGGGTGGATCGAGCATGAAATCGGTCTGCTCGATGTAGAGTTCCCGACCAAAGGGAATCTCCCGTGTGCCGGCAGAGACATCCTCTGGATTGTTTACGGCGGTCAGCCACTCCGTGCGATCTTCCGGATAATTGGTGAGGATGACCCGAAGAGGACGCAGCACGGCCAGGGCACGAAGGGCGCGTCGATTGAGGTCGTCGCGCACGCTGTATTCCAACAGGGCCACGTCGATCACATTATCCCGTTTGGCCACGCCCACGCGTTCGGCGAAGTCGCGGATGGCCTCCGGGGTGAAGCCCCGGCGACGAAGTCCCGAAATGGTGGGCATGCGCGGATCGTCCCATCCTTGCACCCGCCCCTCCGTCACGAGGGTGAGCAGCTTACGCTTGCTCATCACGGTGTAGGTGAGATTGAGCCGGGCAAACTCGATCTGCTGGGGACGGTAGACCTCGAGTTGTTCGAGAAACCAGTCGTAGAGGGGGCGGTGGACTTCGAACTCGAGCGTGCAGATGGAATGCGTGATGCCCTCGAAGGAATCACTCAGACAATGCGCATAGTCGTACATGGGATAGATACACCAGTCGTCTCCCGTGCGATGATGTGTGGCGCGACGGATGCGGTAAATCACGGGATCCCGCATGTGCATGTTGGGTGAACTCATGTCGATCTTCGCTCTCAGCGTCCTCGATCCGTCCGGAAATTCTCCCGCGCGCATGCGACGGAACAGATCCAGATTTTCCTCCACGTCGCGATTCCTCCACGGACTTTCCGTCCCCGGCCGGGTGGGCGTGCCCCGATGTGCCGCGATGTCCTCGGTGCTGTAATCGCACACGAAGGCCTTGCCCCGGCGGATCAATTCTTCGGCACACGCGTACATGCGCTCGAAGTAGTCCGACGCGTAAAACTCCCGATCATCCCAGGAAAATCCGAGCCAATGCACATCTTCGCGGATGGAGTCCACATACTCCACATCCTCTTTGACGGGATTTGTGTCGTCGAACCGCAGATTGCAGAGGCCTCCGTACCGAAGGGCCGTACCGAAGTTCAGGCAGATCGATTTGGCATGCCCGATGTGCAGGTATCCGTTGGGTTCGGGAGGAAAACGGGTATGGACACGTCCGTCGAAGCGTCCCGTGCGATTATGGTCGTCGATGATGTCGTGAATGAAATGGGAGGGAAGCGCGGAGGAGGGGTCCGTGGATCGGGGATCGGAGCTGGGATCGGAGGTCATGGATCGTCACAAACAATTGGTGAAAAACGAACTAAAAGATACGGAGGAACCGACACTTTTCTGACATCGCGGGATTCCGCACATTGAATGCCGTCGCACCATCCGGAGGAGTTCATGTCCGCGCTTCGTCATCCCGCCGTTCTCTGGTTTCTCGTCCTGACCTTTCTGCCCACCTACGCCATCGAAATTCTGATCCTGCTTCTTGGACTTCCGATCACGGGCACGCATGCGGCCACGGCCCAGCTCCTCGTGGGGGGAGTGATGTTTCTTCCTGGTCTGGCCGCGATCGTCACGACTCGCTTCGTGACGAAGGAACCCTGGTCGGTACTGCGCCTGCGCGTCGGCCCCCTTCGGCCCTACTTCGCCGTGGCCGCTCTCCTTCCACTCTGTTTCGCTCTCATCGCCCTCCTCACCACCGCCACGGGAGTGGACCGTCCCGACTGGGAACTGACGGGAATGATGCGTCTGTTCGGCATGGGCGCCATGCCGGTAGACCTGCCTTCGCCCTCCCTTATCATTCTCGCCATCGCGATATCCACTCTCCTTTTCGTGCCCTTCATCAACGGCATTCCCGCGTTCGGCGAGGAACTGGGCTGGCGGGGGTTTCTGCTCCCGCGACTCCTTCCTTTGGGACGTGCGCGTGCCCACCTGGTGTTGGGTCTGCTTTGGGGACTCTGGCATCTCCCGCTGCTACTCGGGGGATTTGCGTTCTCAACCTTTTCCTGGTGGAATATCCCGCTCTTTTTCGCGCTGACCACGGGGTTCGGCGTCTTCATCAATGAGCTTACCCTGCGTTATCAGAGTACCCTGCTCGCGGCATGGATTCACGGGGTCTTCAACAGCCAGAAGCTGGGGGTATGGGCCATCCTTTTTCCCGGACAGCCTACCGTGCTCGGAGGGTATTCGGGACTGCCGGGAATGTTCGTCTGGCTGGCTCTGGGTATGATCACGCTGCTCTGGTGTCGTCGGCATCCCCGCGTGGAGGATTCTGTTGTCAATTCACCCTCCGCTGACTAGTTTACGGTATGGAAAAGACCCACTGTATTCGCCTCCACAACGCCGTGTTCTATGCGTATCACGGCAACCATCATGAAGAGCGGCAATTGGGAGGCAAGTTCCACGTGGACGTGGAATTGGAAACGGACTTCACCGAGGCGGCCGCCACCGACACCCTCGCTCGCACGGTGAATTACGAAAAAGTATATGGCCTGATTCGCGACATCCTCACCAACGAAACCTTTCATCTCATCGAAACGGTGGCCAAGCGGATCGCCGATTCGATTTTCGAACGGTTCCCTCTCGTCACCGCCGTCCGGGTCCAGGTACGCAAGCCCGGAGCCCCGATCAACGGCGTGGTGGATTATGTGGAAGTGGACGTGCATGAACGGCGGTGATCACGTGACGGTCTTCCTGGGCCTGGGGTCGAATATCGGAGACCGTCTGTCCTTTCTCCGGCAGGCCGTCGCGCATCTCCAGGACGTCGGACTCATGCTTCGTGCGACTTCGTCGGTGTACGAAACCGAACCCTGGGGCCTGCCCGACCAACCCCGCTATCTCAACGCCGTGGTCGAGATGACCACGACGCGCGATCCCGATTCGCTTCTCGATCTGTGCAAGAACATCGAGACGGCTCTCGGTCGCATCCCCGCTCCCCGCAATCATCCGCGGTGCATCGATATCGACATCCTGTATTTTGGAAGTCAGGAACGCACCTCGTCCACTCTGCGGCTCCCGCATCCCGGTCTTGCCCGGAGGCGTTTCGTGCTCGCGCCCCTGGCCGAACTTCTGGCCGAGCGACGCGCTCCAGTGGGAGACCATCCCGCCACCCTGCTGGCCGTGTGTACCGACATGGGCCGGGTGTGGAAAACCGCGTTTCGTTTGGAGATTCCGACATGAAAACGGACCTGCGTTACATCGCGATCGAAGGCGTCATCGGCGCCGGAAAAACCAGTCTCACGCGCCTCCTGCACGATCGATTGGGGGGACGTCTCATCCTCGAGAAATTCGAGGAAAATCCCTTTCTCGCCCGATTCTATCAGGATCCGGAGCGCTATTCCTTCCAGACCCAGATCTTCTTTCTGCTGACGCGGTTCAAGCAATTGCAGCAACTCGGCCAGGGCGAGCTGTTCGAGGAATACCTGCTCGTGGATTATGTGTTCGAAAAGGATCGCATCTTCGCTCACCTGAACCTGCAGGATGATGAGCTGTCTCTGTACGAGATGATTGTGCAGAATATCGAGAAATCCCTGCCTCGCCCCGATCTCGTCGTATATCTGCAAAGCAGTGTCGACCGCCTCATGGCCAATATCAAACTGCGTGGCAGAGACTACGAAAACACCATCACCCGCAAGTATATCAGCGACCTCAACGACGCGTACAATTATTTCTTCTTTCGCTACAAGAACGCCCCCGTGCTCATCGTGAACGCCACGGAGATCGACTTCGTCAAGCACCAGGAACATCTCGACGAGTTGGTGAGGGAAATTCTCAAACCCGACCATGTCGCGATCGAGTACTACACCCCGATGTCCCGCATCTCCAGAGACTAGCCATGGGCTTGATCCGCACAATCCTCTTCGGATTGGTGATCTTTTTCATCGTCCGCTTCATCATGAAACTCACCTCGATGGTCCGAGGTATCGATCCGCCCCGTCGCCGCTCAGAGCGGGAGCGGGACGACCATGCCGTGGATGCTGATTTCGAGGAAATCGACTCGCGTCCGATGAAATAAGGTGGCACTCCCCTTCGCCAAACGCCTCGAAAAAGGCGCGAAGAGAGTCATCTTTTCCGCGCTGCGCCTAATGTTGCCGTCCCGGCAGCGTCCGGCTCCTGGTCGTGGAGAGGTTCATCGCATTCTTGTCATCCGTCAGCACAATCAGTTGGGGGACATGCTCTGCGCGGTGCCCCTGCTTCGCGCCCTTCGCGCCGCGTGGCCCACGGCCCATATCGCTCTGCTGGCCCGCCCGCTAAACGGCGAGATTCTCACCGGGGCCACCTGGCTCGACGAGGTGATTGTCTATGACAAGAAGGCCGTCTTTCGAGGCATCTTGCCTCTGCTCCGCTTTCGACGGGATTTGAAATCCCGTCGCTTCGACCTGGTGCTCGTACCATCGCCCGTGGCGATGTCGGTCACCAGCGACATGCTCGCCTGGATTAGCGGAGCGCGGCATCGTATCGGTCCCGCATCCTTGCAAGGGAAAAAGAACCTCACCCATTACCTGTTTACAATACGGCAGCCCCTCGACTGGAGAGAGGACGAGACCGTCCACCAAACCCAGCGCAATCTCGACATCGCGGCTTCCCTTCACGTGACGCCGCCCTCCCTCGAACTCGCCCTCGGACTGTCGGAACAGGAGATCGTCGCGGGACGGGAGTTTCTCGAGGTCCGACGCGGCAGCGCCCCTTTCGTCATCGGCTTCCATCCCGGAGCCGCAAAAATTCCGAACCGCTGGGATGCGCTTCGCTTCGCCGAGATCGCCAACCGCTGCGCCGAGATTCTGGGCGCGGCCATCCTGATCACGGCGGGTCCCAACGACGAGGAGCCGCTTCGCGAAATGACCCTGAATGTGCCGAACGACTGCATCATTTTACAGAACGAACCTATTCGTTTCGTGGCTTCGGTGGTGCGACACTGCGATCTGTTTGTCACGAACGATACGGGCATCATGCACGTGGCCGCTGCCGCAGGCGCCCCCACCCTGTCTCTGTTCGGTCCCACCGATCCCCTGCAATGGGCTCCGCTGGGCACGTCACATCGCTTTATTCTCGGGAAGGGAGGAGCGATGGAGGCGATTAGTGTCGAAAAGGTGTGGTCCGTTCTCAACGAGATGTTGGTGCTCCTGCAATTATCGCAACCGGAAATGGACATGCACGACGTCGAGGTGAGACATGGTTGAGGCTCGTCCCCCGGCGTCGCGCACGCAGCGCCTGGCCGCCATCGACTGCGGTACCAACTCGTTCCATCTCGTGGTGGCCGATGTCAAGCCGTCGGGAAAGTTCACCGTGCTCAGTCGCGACAAAGAAGTGGTGCGGCTGGGCGAGGCGATCAACGACATGAAGCATTTGAAGGAAGAAGCAATGGACCGGGCACTGGCCACCCTGCGCCGCTTCGTTCTCATCGCCCGCAGTTTCAACGCCGAGATTCGAGCCGTGGCAACGAGCGCCATTCGCGAGGCCAACAATCGCGAGGCGCTGCTGGCGCGGGTGCGCGACGAACTCGGCCTCACGATCGAAGTGGTGAGCGGATTCGAGGAAGCCCGCCTCATCTATCTTGGTGCCATGCAGGCCCTGCCCTTGTGGGATAAAAACACCATCCTCTTCGACATCGGGGGTGGCAGTACCGAATTCCTGCATGGTGCTCCGCATGGCGCGGTACGATACGCCCACAGCTTCAAGGTAGGCGCTGTACGTCTGACCCGTCGTTTCTTCTCTTCCGAGCCTTTTCGGGATCGGGACATCCTGGAATGTCGGCGCTTCCTTGCCGGCGAACTCGAACCCATGCGCCGCGCTCTCCTGGGCATGCCCTGCGATATCGTTGTGGGCTGCTCCGGCACCGTGCTGAGCGTGGCGTCCATGGCGGCAGGACGGACCAACGGCGCCGAGGACGATGCCCCCGAAGGAGGGATCCTGCTGACCCGCGCGGGCCTCGATACCGTGGTGCGCCAGATTCTCGAGGCGAGAACCAGTCGTCAGCGCAGCCGCATTCCCGGCCTCGATCCTCAACGCGTGGATATCATTACTGCCGGCGTGTTGATCCTGGAGCAGATCTTCGTCCAGCTGAAACTTGATGCCGTGATGACCTCTCGTTACGCCCTGCGCGAAGGGGTCCTTCTGGATACCATTCAGAAAAAAGCCGGACAGGAGCGCTCGACTCCGCATCTGCGCGACATTCGTCGCACGAGTGTCGATCATTTGCTCGGTCTCTGCCGTGCCGATCTCTCTCATGCCCGGCAGGTGACCCGCCTGTCCCTGTCCCTCTTCGATCAGTGCGTGTCGGTGCACGGACTCGGTATGGCCGAGCGAGAATTTCTCGAAGCGGCGTCCCAACTGCACGACATCGGATACCACATTTCCCACGCCCAGCATCACCGGCATTCCTACTATCTCATCCGCAACGCCGAGCTGATGGGGTTTACCGATCGGGAAATCGAAATCATCGCCAACGTGGCCCGGTACCACCGCAAGAGCCACCCCAAGGCCAAACACGAGGCCTACATGCGGCTCGGTGACGGGGATCGCGCCATCGTGCGTCGCCTCGCGGCCATCCTGCGCGTCGCCGACGGACTCGATCGCCGCCACCAGTCCCTCGTGAAAAGCATCCGCTGCCGCATCGACGATGCACGGCTCACTCTCGAACTCCAGCCCTCGCGTTCCACCGCCGACTGCAGCATCGAAATCTGGGGCGCCGAACGCCGTCGGGATCTCTTCGAACTCGAGTTCTCCCGCTCGCTGACCATCCTCCGCGAGCCCTAACACTTTCCTCTTCGCCCTTTCCTCTTTACGAAAAAAGAACGCCGACCCTGGGGCCGGCGCTCTTCGTTGCGAACGAGGTTCGCGTTATTTCACGTACGCGAAGTTCATGCAGTCGTTGGTGGCGTTCCAGGGGTTCTTGTTCCCGTCCTTCATGGTCTGCCAGATCATGGCATTGACGCCGTAGAGCAGGCTCTTGGCATCGTAGCCCATGGCGCGAAGGATGGCGACCACGTTGGCGCTGGTCTGACCCGTATAGCAGTACACCACGATGGTCTTGTTGGTGGGCAGGGTCTTAAGGAAGGTGGCGAGCTTGAGGTCGGCTTTCGGCGAGTACTGAATGGCTCCGTTGATGTGCTTCAGGGTGGAGTAATCCGTCGCCGGCCAATAGTTGACGATGTAGTACTGAGAGGGATCGGTCATCACGGTGGCGGCGGCGATGGTGCTCTTCGAGAACCCTTCAGCAAGCACGGCGGCCACGCGATCCTTGAGGATGTCGGCACCGACGGTCTTTCCGGTGGTCAGGGTGGGCAGGGCGCCAGCCGCGGCCTTGTTCGTGACGGCATCGGTGAAAACGCCCACGTACTGACTGCTGATGTTCGGCGTGATCTTATCGAAGTCCGCATGCCAGGAGCTCATGCCGTACTTCATGGAGAAGACCTTGCTGTAGCCGCTCATCCGGCAGATCGCGGTGAGCCAGGCGGCGGTCTGGCCACTGTAGCAAATGATCGCGACCTTGTCGTAGTTGGCCATGTTCACCGAGGCCATGTGCGTGAGGATGTCTGCGGGCAGCACGTTCACGGCTCCGGCCACGTGGCCCTTGTCGTAATCGGCCTTGGCGCGCACATCCACCAGATAGAACTTCTTGGCGCCATTCAGGTCTTCGTACACGTTCTGTGCCGTGACGATGGCGGGGCATTCGTTGTTCAGATAGCCGCCATTGGTGCCTTCCAGGGACTGCACGAGGAGCTCGGCTTCGTTGACGTTGGGCGTCGGGTTGGTGGTGGAATCATCGTCGCTGCAGGCGCTCACGAACAGGAAGAGCGGGAGGACGAGGAGAGCGAGATACAGTTTCGCGTACTTCTGCATGGGTTTCTCCATGGGATGGTGACAGGGATGCTGAACTATGAAGAGATCGTTATTTCCAACCGGTCGGAAGATGTCCATCGACAATGACGGGCTGATTGGCCTGCACTTCCCAGGCCTTCAGGTCTTCCTGGAAGAGGTACCACTTCTTGTTGCGGCCGTCGATGATATGGCAGGCGTCGTAGCAGGGCTTCCCGCTCTCCACCGTCGTGCGGGCGGTGAAGCGCAGGATGTTGTGCGGAGACGCGAGTTTGAAGGTGGGCGCCGCATCGAAGTTCGCCATGAGAGCGATGCCGTAATTGCTCCAGGTGTCGGGAGCATAGGGGGCGTTGCGAAGCACGACATACTTGAAGCGCTTGGTGTCGGTCATCGCGTTGCGTCCGATCTTGAAACCCATGTAGGGACCGTTGCGCACTCCCGTGTCCACATGACAACTGCTGCAGTTCTGGTAATCCTGCGAATGACAGGTCTGACAGCTCAGGTCGTTCCAGTGTTTCGCATGGTAGGGATTTGCCGTGGCCTTGCCGCCATGGCAGTTCTCGCATTTGGGAAGGGAGGCCACCTTGTACCGCTGCGTGTACATGGTCCCGTCTCCATGCATTTCGTTCGTGTTATGACAGTTCGTGCACTTCCCACCCGGAAGCTTCGTGTAATGCACGTCGGCCTTGTTTCCGAAGGCCTCGCCGAAATACGCATGGGCCACGCGGGCACTGTGGCAGGCCGTGCAATTGAGGCGCATGTCGGGCTCCTTCTGGAAGTCGTGCGCCGCGAGAAATCCGCCACCTGCCTGACGGGGACGCTGCACATGGCATTCGCCGCAGGAGGCATGACACTTGCCGCAGTTCTTGTCGTAGCCGGCCTTCAGGTGTTCGGGATAGCTGGCATAATTCGGGAATCCGCTACGCAGGGAAACCATATGCTTCTGTCCAGAACCCTGCGTATGAAGGTTGGTCAAATCCTTCGAGGCGATGGAGGCATGGCAGGTGCCGCAGTACTTTTCCGCTTCACGGGAAGGGTACTTCACGAAATTCCCCGCATGAGCAGCTTTCTTATCGGTCGCGGGCTCCACGCCACCATGACAACTCACGCATTTCTGCTTGCCATGGGCGCTGGAAAGAAACTTCTCGCCGTTCGGTCCGCCAACATACACCTTCTGCCAGGCTTCCATTTCGGGGAGAGTCCCTCCGCATCCGCCCTCACTCGGTCCGGTGGGGGGATTGGGATCGGCCACCTGCTTGAGCACATCCTGATTGCTGTGACACCCGATGCAGGTCGTGGCCGTGGCGTTCGGGGAATTGGGGCTGAGATCCGGTTGCTCCTTCGTGCATCCACTCCATGCGAAAGCCAGGAGAAGCACCACCATCACGATACCGTGTTTCATCGGAATACCTCCATTCCAAGAGCTGATAATGTTCGGGATAAAATGTCCCATCTCTGTTGCATGCGTTGTGAAAAATTGATCGTTTTCAGGTCTTTTTCATTCCATTCTAATCAACACTGTTTATACTAGCATATATTGTGCCGGTTATGGATTAGGGAAGGGAGCCCCTCACGGAGTAAGGAAGGAGTCTATCGTGCAGGAATCGGGTGAGAGAAGGACGCACAGTCGACCATGAAGATCGGTGCGAAAGACGGCGCTTCGGCGCGAGAGGAGGCGGGCGAGGACGGTGGGATGGGGATGCCGGAACCGGTTGAGTCGACCGCAGGAAAGAAGCGCCTGTCGCGGGCGTACGGAGTCCAGAAAGACATCACTCGAGCCGTGTCGACTTCCATGATGGCCGCATTTCAGGAGCGTGGCGCGAAGCAGGGGACCCCAGCGTCGTAGCATTGCCTCCTCCTGATCCTGCTCCGCGTCGCCCATGAGCAGGAGAACGGTGGCACCATACTGAATGCGGAGAACGAGGGAGGTCGCATTGCCGCTCTCGGTGGTCGAATCCCGGGGTTCCGGAGCGAGGACCTGAATACGCAACGTCTCGTCGAAAGGAAGCCTGCATCCCGCCACGACATGCTGCACAGGCACGCCCTTCTCCCGCAGCAGTGCGGAGACCCGGGCTGGCAGTCCCTCCTTTTCCCAGCGGCCCGATGTGATCACCGAACCCACCCGCACCGATTCTAACAGCGTAGGCACCCCCCCAAGGTGGTCCTCGTCGCTGTGTGTCACCACGAGAAGATCGATCGCGCGGATGCCCTCGTGACGGAGCCAATCCGGCAATATCCGGCCTCCGTCCCGCATCGATCCTGCATCCACGAGCAGGGTGCGACCCGAAGCAGTACGCAGGAGAATCGCGTCTCCCTGCCCCACATCGACGACATCCAGGCGGGGTTGGTTCTCCGGGGCCCTCGGCCACCAGGCCTGGAGGACGAGGACAGTCAGCGCGAGCAGCGCGATGCGCCCGCCTCGTCGACCGTCGGGAAGGAGCACAAGCAGAATGACGAGGGACCCGCCGAGAAGAAGGTCGTCGGGAATCGAGGGGAGGGTCCATTCGGCCCAGACCGGGCGAGAGAGGACATCCGTGACCGTCCTCGTGGAGTCCAGCGCCATCGAGGCCGAGGCCGCCAGGGCCCGCGCTCCGCCCGCCCAGAGAGGAAGGAGCAGCACGGCGGCCAACCCTCCGCACATCGCCACGAACACGAGAGGAATAACGAGTGGATTGGCCAGGAAGGCCATGGGACTGGTGCGACCGAAGCTGGCCATCATGAAGGGGAGGGTCCCGATCTGGGCGGAAAGTGTGACTGCGAATGCCTCCGCCAGAAATTTCGGAATCCGTGCCGTTCTCCATCGTGAGGGAAGCAGGCGGAGCAGGAATCGCCTCGATGGTGAGGTCAATACCAGCAGAGCCCCGACGGAGGCGAAGGAAAGTTGAAAGCCAAGATGAAAAAGATCGTGGGGCTGGAAGGCGAGGAGGAGCAACGCTGCGGCACCCAGGAGATTCAGGGCCCGGGTGGGTCGTTGAAGAAGGGGGGCGGAAACCAGGGCCGCCGACATGAGCACCGATCGCACCACCGGTGCCTCTCCTCCCGTGACCGCGGCATAGAGGGCGAGGAGAGGAAGGACGAGCAGGACACGATATCGGAGCGCAATCCGTCCCGTGATCAGCCACAGCATCGCGAGGATCATGGTGACGTGAGAGCCGCTCACCGAAAGGATGTGAATCACTCCGGTACGACGAAAATGCTCCTCTGTATCCTCATCCACCATGCTGCGATCCCCGATCACCAAACTGCGCATGAGTCCTTCATGCGCCGAATCGAAGAGTCGGCGAAGTCCGGATTCCACGCCGCGTCGAACCTCATCGACAAGGTGATTCCACACGCCCGGATGCGCCGCCCGTTCGCGCCACACCGCTTCCGGTCCCATCGCAAGGATGGTGGCGGCCCAGCCGCGATGGCGCAGGTGGGCACGGTAATCGAATCCTCCGTCCACCGTGGCGGGACGGGGAATCCGATGGAAACCGCAGATGAACACCGTGTCCCCCATCCCCACTGGAGCCGATCGGGCAAACACCAGCGCTTCACCTCTGGCTCCGACCGGATCCGAGGAAAGGATGCGTACCGGAACGCGCATCCGATCGGCCTTTCGTTCCGGTCGGTCGAGTACCACCGCGCGATAGGTCACCTTGTCTCGAGATTCCACGCACCGAAACAGGTCGGTATTTACCAACCGATCCTCCACTTCGGAGGAGAGCCCGAGCACGAGCAGCCACAGCAGAGGAGCCAGAAGGCCCGCCAGGGCGCGGGTCCGGGTCCACAAGACCCCGATCAACACCGCAGTCCAGAGCGCGAGACTTCCTGCCATCCAGTATTCCGGAGCCAGATGCGTGCGAGAAGAGAGAATGATGCCGACGATGGCGGTCCCCGCGCAACGGAGTGCGGGGAGGGTGATGATCCGTGTGTTCGAGGTCATGGATCTCCCAGATTCCATGATACAGAATACGATGAGGGAGTGTACGTGAGTGGCGGTTGTCCGACAAGACCAAAAAAGAGAACTCCAACCTTCGACTCGAGGTCAGGGTCGCGTCAGAATGCCGGTGATGTATGCCGCAAGATCTTCAATGCCGTGCAGTCGGGATGTGTCGTGGCCGTGCCGGGGTCCGATCTGGAGAAGGGGCACGGGGTTGCGCGTATGTGATTTGGTGGAGAGGTCCTCGAGATTTCCGTGATCACTGGTGATCAGTACGAGGAGATCCCGAGGTCGGGCTTCAACAAGTCCCGCCATAAACGCGTCGAGTTCGGTAATGACATCCACGGCCTGCTCCGGATCTCGTTCATGTCCCGCCTTGTCGGTGGCAAAGTACTCGAACAGAGTAAAACGCGCCTCTCCGGCGATGTGAGCCAGGCGAGCGCCGGCGTCCTCGGCGGACATGGCATCCACCTCGGGATGGCCGATGTCCTTCCAACGCTGCCCGGTCAGATCCGTGCTGATCCCGGTGCCTCTTGTCAGGTCGTCAACATTGCGAAACCGAACGCCTGCCTCATGCGCGGCGAAGATGCCCGCCACAATGCGACGTCGGGGTCCCTGCATATAGTCGAAGAAACGCTGCGGGAAGGCATTCGCGAGCACCACCTCTTCAGCGTCGATCCCGGGCAGGGAGCGGACCATCGAGAAGATGTTTCTCTGGCTCAGGACGGGCTTGAGCGAGGAATAAAGGTAAGGTCCGAAATGATGGCCGATGAGACGGGCTGCGTTAACACCCCCGTAGAGCGCGGTCTGACCTGTGCCGCTCTGCGGGAGACCAGGCACGCCCATGGTTGCGCGCAGGGGTTGGCACACGAGCCCATCGCGATTGCGGTTCGCGTCACGTACGGAGGGGAAGCGTTCAAGGAGGGCGGTGAGAAAGGGGGGAGGAGCGAGAAAGAATGGATTGCGGCGAGGGTCGCGGACTCCGAGACCGACTCCATCGAGAAAGACCAAAAGGACGCGAGACGGCGCGTTCACGACGACCGGTACTCGTTCTTGCTCTGTACCGTCACGGTCACGGGACCGTCGTTGACCAGTTCCACCTTCATCATGGCGCGGAACTCTCCTGTTCCTACCCTGTCCTCTCCCAGAATCGCACGACAGGCTTCGATGAACGACGTATACATCCGTTCGGCATGCGCAGGGGGAGCCGCGTCAATGTAGCTTGGCCGATGCCCTTTTCGCGTGTCCGCATGGAGGGTAAACTGCGACACCACGAGGATGCTGCCCCCGACATCCTGCACCGAGAGGTTCATCTTTCCCTGGTCATCATTGAAAATGCGAAGAGACGTCACGCGAGTCGCCAGGTACTGCGCCTCCTGCGCGTCGTCGCTGGTCCGCACCCCGAGCAACACGAGAGCTCCGGGACCGATGCGACTCACGAGGCGATCTCCGACGCGCACCTCCGCTCGCTCCACTCGCTGTATGACGGCGATCATCGCGTCGCCTTACGTGAACAGGGTCCCCTTCACCGCGCGCATGGCGCGCATCAGGGTCTCGAGCTGGGGATGGGGAGCGCGTTCGGCCATTGGAAAGTAGTACAGTTCGGTTTCCTCGATATAGGCGAAGGGATTGCGCTTGATGCCAAATTCCAGACAGCGGTAGTTGTCCAGCCGTTCGGCGAACTTCACGATCTTGCAATCTACGCTGGCTTCCGACAGGCGATTGACGTACTGCTGGTCCTCGAGTTCACGGGAGAGACCGAGCAGTCGAATGTTCTTGGTCAGGACTTCAACGATGTAGGAGACGTAGGAACTGAAATTGTAGTGCAACACTTCGGCGGTGATAATCGAGCTATCCTCGAGCACGTCGTGGAGCAGGGCCGCACAGATAACGTCGGGATTGTGGTATTCGAGCTCTCGGACAAGAATGCGCGCGACCCGGGAAATATGCCAGAAATACGGAGTGCCGTCGCTCCGCTTCTGAAATTCATGCACGTGGGAGGCCATCTCATACGCGCTGAGGATCATCGTGATCCCCACGGGATCGACCTTCGCGGCCAGATCGGCCAGCATCTCCTCACGGGAATAGAACGTGTGATTGTACAGGACGATGGAAGTCATGGCACGAGATAAAAAAAAGGGATGCCGACGAGGCCGACATCCCTTGCGTAAGTTTCGTCGGTCAGTTGTTTTTCTTGATTTTTCCGAAGACGTCGTCGATCCGCATCGATTCACCGGAGATGTTCACTTCTCTCCACACGCTGGGGAAATCCTCGGAGCCGTCCCAGGTTCCCTGGCCACCGCTGTTGGTGAATTTGTATTTCAGCGGACCTTCGTCGAGATCGATGATCAGGGTCCAGATATTGTTGCCATACACCTCGTCGCCATTCTCACCGTTGTCGAACATCTTCACGGTGTTCGGTTCGGCGTTGGCGAGCTCGCGACGGTTGCCCGCGATGAACACATGGGTGATCGCTTCCCGATCCACGAGCTTGCAGGTAAAGAACACCTTGGTCTTGCGCTTCGGCACATCCCAGGTCGGCAGGTTCACGCCCTTGCTGAAGGAGCGCACCGCGAGCGGAGTGGCACCGGCTCCCGTGAGTCCGGCATTCACCAGCGACGTAAACCGCTCTTCCATGGTGGGCAGAGACTTCGGATACGTGGCGGTGCCACGGAACTGCATGAACCACTCGTTGTCCAGCGCTTCGTACAGGGACAGGAGCGGCTGTTTCACGAAACCGAGCGGATCGAGTTCAGCATCCACCGCCGGGGCGGCGTAGGGGGTCTGCACCTTGGTGCGCGCCTCGATCCACATATTCCAGGCCGCGTTGCTTTGCGGTGTTCCTAGCCAGGCATCGAAATCACCTTCCATCGAACTGCCTGCCGCCAGGGTGCCGAGGGCTTCGAATTTCGCGACAGGATGCGAGGGAATACCACGATCCATGTTCCCATCCACAAATTCACTGATCGTGGTGGAAATGATGGCGCGGCTGTCAAACAGGGCATTGATCTTCCGATACAGGGAATTCGCCAAGCCCTTGCCATCGGTATCGCGCCGATAGTGCATGAAGTGATCGTCGTTGTTGAGCACGATGGTGACGAGAGCATCCTTTTTCCCGTCCGCAGGAGCGAGGGACAGGATGTGACGCACGAGATCGTCGGCGGCGTTTTCGGCATAGTAATTACGGTAGACGTAATCCAACCGATGCTGGGACAGGGCATCACCGAAAGAGGCGCCCATGTCCATTCCCTCGACGCTCATGCGGTAGGGCGCACTGTGGGTCAGGTCGCTGTTGCTCTTGCTGAGCACCTGTTCATCTGACACGAACCACTGATACCCGCTCTTTTTCAGAATGGGAAGAAGATCCTCCGAGATGGCTCCGTAGGCCGGCACATACACGGTCGGCTGCTCCTTGAAATAATGTCCGTACAGCACCCGAGCCGCGTCGAGCTGGGTGGTGACATCGGCGGGCATCGCCAGCGTATTCGGCAAGGTCACATTCGGATCGGCGTCCCTGGCGACCTTATTGTTGGCGAGGAGCGGAAGGAGGGCGTCGGAATACGAGGTTCCGGCGATCTCCACCTGTCCCACCCGAGCCTTGCGGTTGTACTGGGTCTTGACGATGGTCGGAAGAATGCTCGACATGATGTGATAGGCCGAGGCCACGATGCGACGGCAGTCATCCTCAGTGATCGTCCGCTTCAGATAGTATTTCTCGTCGCTGCGATAATAGATGATGTCGCGCAGATCGAGCGACAGCTTGATGCGGGTGCCGGTTTGCAACAGCACCACGGCGCGCTCGAAGAACTCGGTGTCGAAATTGGCCAGGATCGCGAAGAACTTCAGTGTGCGGAGCTCGTCCACCGTGTATTCGGGATTGCCTTTCGCCGCCAGGTACTTATCGTGCAGACGAAGCAGATCGGGAAAGCGCTGAATCCTTTCGTAGGGCATGGTGAAGGCGTTGATCTCGTTCTTGTACAGATATCCCTTGTCCGTGTCGGTCAGGCGCTCTGCGGGCGTGAGGGCTATGTCGATCCACGGATCGGTCTTTCCCTTCATCCGGGCCAGGAACCCGTTGGCGTCGATATCCGCCTTGCGGGGCTTGGGGGACTTATACTTCTTCACGAACGGCTCCATCCGTTTGACGTAGATCTCCTGAATCTGGAAGAGCAGGGTGGGGGAGACCACCGTGGTCGCATGGATGTTCGGATAGCGCTGAATGACGTCATACATCTCGAAGTAATCGCGCGTCGCCTTCATGCGGGCGAAGGGCACGGGAATCTGGTCCGTCACGCGGTCGTAGAACATCGGGATAGTGTGACGCCAGACGAGATTGAGGTACACGGTGCCGCCCTTCTTCTCATACCGATCGTTGAGCGGACGACGGGCCGGATAACCCTCCGTAACGATCTTTCCATTCTCTCCCAGTGTCAGGAGGGAATGCATGCTGGCGGTTTCGAAATCCTGAAAAGAAAAGGGAGCTTTGGGATCTGCCACAATTTTCTGGCCATCGACAAGAAAACCGTACTGATAGGTTCCCGGAAGAATCCGGGTAGTGGCGACCCAGGTGCCGGAGGCATCCTTGGACATGGGATTGGCGGTCGGAGACCAGCTATTGAAGTCTCCAATCAGGGATACCGTACCGGCATCCCCATGGTCGAAAGTAAATGTGATGCCTGCGGGAGTGGGTGTCGGCTGACCGAAAGCCATCATGGCGGGCAAAAGCGCGGCGCATACGAACAAAACGCAGTGCCTGAATGTCGAACGCATGGGGACGGGGAGAAAGCGTTTCATAACTCTCCAGGAGTAACGTGGGCGGGTGAATTCGCGAGATAGGGCCGGCATGGGCCGGAATCCGAATAAACTAGCGGAAAGCCGTGTGAAATGCAACCAAAGCCGGGCTTCGGATGGTTGTTATCGGGAAAGACGATACATTTGTACGAACCCATCATGACCTCTTCTTCGGCAGTGACGCCCCAACCCCTCGACGAGTTCCTCACCCTTCTCTCCACCTTCTCCGGAGCACCCCTCCAGGCGGAATCCTGGCTTCGTGCCGTGCTCCTTCGGGCACGTGAGCACACCCATCCCACTCTGCTCGCCGACCTCGCCTTTCGTGGAGCGGCGGTAACCCGTCTGCTCCGCACGTTGCGCCGACAGGGAGCCGAATCGGAACACCAAGCCCATCTCGAAATGGAGTTCTCCGAAGCCATCCATGGGTTGCACGAAGGCCTGTGCCTCCTTTTCGACCAAGCCCCAGAAGAGGTATCCCACCCCGTGCATGCCCACCTCCTGGCCGTCTCCGAAACGGGCCTGCGTGCACTGGTGGATTTGGCCGCCGATCTGTCCACGCTCAAGGAATTCCAACGTCTGATGGACGAGCACTCAATCGAGAACCAATCGATGGACGAACAGACGCATGATCGCTGATCCCGCGATCCTTCCATCCCGGCTCACCGAAGTGCTTCGTCGCGTCGATGCACTTCGACGTGATGCCTCCTTCCTGCTTGCCGTGAGCGGAGGACGGGATTCGATGATCCTCGCCCACCTGTTCGCCACCCTCGCGCCTCGCTGGAATCTCCAGGTCGTTCTTGCCTATGTCGATCATGGATTACGGACCGATACCGACAGCGAATGGACCCTGGTGGAAACCTTCGCCCGGAACCAGGGGTGGGAATCATTTCGGCTCCCGCTCGAGGCCGATTGGTCGTCACGATCCAACGTTCAGGAGCGGGCCCGCCAACTGCGATACGCGGCTCTCGAAGAACTGCGGCAAAGGTTGGGACTTGCGTACCTCGTCACCGCCCACCATGCCGACGATCAGGCCGAGAGTCTCCTGCTCCATCTCTTCCGCGGCACCGGAGTAAAGGGCCTGGCGGGCATGCGCGAGCGCCAGGGCGTCCTCCTGCGTCCTCTGCTGGCGATGTCTCGCGAAGATCTCGATGCCTATGCGGCCCAGGTGGGAGTTTCGTGGATCGAGGATCCCAGCAACGCGACCGATCACTATGCCCGCAATGCCCTGCGTCACCACGTGCTACCCGCGATCCGAACCTACCTCAATCCCGGAATCACCGATACTCTTGCCGACACGTCTCGGCTCTTCGCCTCCCTGTCGGATTTTCTCGAGCGGCATGCCGACTCTCTGGCGTCCATCTGCCTCTCACGACGCGAAAACGCCATTTATATTGCAGTTGCGCCCCTGAACGAGTATCTTGATTTCGAGCGGATGTTGGTTTTTGGTCGGGCCCTGACCCTCACCGGGAGTCTCATCCCTCCATACTCCGGAACCATGACCCTCATGGATCTCCTGTCCGGTACCAGCGGTCGTTCTCGCTCCCTCAACGCGGAGTGGATCGCCATCCGACACCGCACGGAACTGGTGCTCCGGCCTTCCCACGAGGGAATCATGGCACCTGTCTCCGCTGTTCTGGGCTGTTCTTATTCCGTTGGTAATCGCGCGTTTCGATCCGTTCGGATGGAGGCATTGCCCACCGCGTTTTCATCGGATCCGGACCTTGAATACTGCGATGCCGCAGTGGCGGGAGAGCACTGGATTCTGCGACCTGCCTCCCGGCAGGATCGATTTCAGCCCCTCGGCAGAGAGTCCGAAGTCTTCGTGTTCGAGTTTCTGGCTCGACAGGGGATTCCGCAGGATGAACGGGTTCGCGTTCCCGTTCTGGAAAAAGATGGGCGCATCCTTTGGGTGTGCGGCATCCGGCTCGATCACCGGGTCCGCCTGACCGCCGACAGTCGTCAGGCCCTGCAATGGTCGTTTCGTCCCACCACGGAGCCCTCATGAGCGCATCCCACCCCGACTCCCTCATACTCAACGGCCATCAGTTTCGCCCTTACATCACCGCCGACCGGATTCGCGAACGCGTAAAAATTCTGGGCGCGGAGCTGTCCCGCGATCTGGCCAATACCCGTCCCGTGTTTCTCTGCGTGCTGAAGGGGGCCTTTTTGTTTTTTTCGGATCTCGTGCGCGAGTTCCGCGGCGATTGTGAGGTGGATTTCATTCGGATTTCTTCGTACGGCAACACCATGTCCAGCAGCGGCAGTATTGAATTGGTGCGGGATGTCGCCATCGATCTCACCGGAAGAACCGTGGTGATTGTCGAGGATATCGTGGATACCGGACTGTCGATGCAATTCCTGCTCTCCCACTTTCGGGCGATGAACCCGGCGGACGTGCGCATTGTTACGATGTTGCACAAGGCCTCGAAAACGGAGGTCCCCCTGCATCTCGATTACACCGGCTTCGTCATAGAACCGGGGTTTGTCATAGGATACGGACTGGATTACGAGCAAATTGCACGGAATCTTCCGGACATTTACATCAAGGACTGACGAGCGCGAACCATGGTGACGCGCCATCAACAAGGAGTCGAGACGGAATGGAGAAGGAACCGCACATGAGAGAGAAACCGGGCACATGGTACCGTTCGGAAGAGGATGAAGGTCCCTCCTCGAAAAATGGAGGTGGGAACAAGAATTCCATGCAATCGAAAAAAACACCGACCCGTAATACCGACGAAAACAACTGGGTGCGCATCTCCCGTGTCGTGCTGAGCTGGCTCACGATCCTGTTCGTGGGATTCGTGCTCATCCAGTTCCTCCAGGGATCCCGTACCAACGATCCCGCCATCACCTTCTTGCAATTCCAGCGCCTGCTGAATGGTGAGGTGAAGACGGCGGATGGACAGGAGGTCAAGATCCAGCGCGGCGTGGTGACCAAGGCCAATCTCAACGACTATACCTTTTCGGGCACACTGAGTCATCCCGCACCCCTGCGCACGGTGCAGGGGCGTCAGGTCGATGCCCAGAGCTTCGTGGTGGTACTGGGTCCCCTGGACTCCTCGATGCAGTCCCAGTGGGTGGCCAAGGGCATCGAAATCGTGTATGAGGAGAAGGACAATACCTGGACCCAGATGTTTGTCAGCTTTCTGCCCTGGATACTGATCCTCGCCGTTACCCTGTTCTTCATGCGTCGCATGCAGGGGGGGGCGGGAGCCGCAGGCAGCAAGGGCTTGTTCAGCTTCGGCAAGAGCCGGGCCCGCATGATTAACGACGCAAACAATCATGTTACCTTCAGTGACGTGGCCGGGGCCGACGAAGCGAAGGTGGAATTGCAGGAAATTATCGAGTTCCTTCGCGAACCCTCCAAGTTTCAGAAATTGGGTGGAAAGATTCCTCGTGGCGTCCTCCTGCTCGGCCCTCCGGGCACGGGCAAGACCCTCCTCGCACGAGCCGTGGCCGGAGAAGCGGCCGTGCCCTTCTACTCCATTTCGGGCGCGGAATTCGTCGAAATGTTTGTTGGCGTGGGCGCCAGCCGTGTGCGCGATCTGTTTGAAACCGCAAAGAAAAACGCGCCCTGCATTGTGTTTATCGATGAAATCGATGCCGTGGGCCGCCAGCGCGGCGCGGGCCTCGGTGGGGGACACGACGAGCGGGAACAAACCCTCAATCAACTCCTGGTCGAGATGGATGGGTTCGAACAAACGAGCACCGTCATCATTATCGCCGCCACCAACCGACCCGATGTGCTCGATCCCGCGCTTCTCCGTCCTGGCCGTTTCGATCGCCAGGTCGTGGTGGACCGACCTGACGTCAAGGGAAGGGAAGGAATTCTCAACGTCCATACCCGCAACATTCCACTCGATCCCGATGTGAGCGTCGGACAGATCGCCCGCGGTACGCCGGGCCTGGCCGGAGCCGAACTCGCCAATCTCGTCAACGAAGCCGCCCTTCTCGCCGCACGCAAAAACAAGCGCACCGTGGGCATGGCCGACTTCGAAGAGGCCAAGGACAAGGTGATGATGGGAATGGAACGCAAGAGCATGATCATTTCCGATCAGGAAAAACGGTTGACCGCCTACCACGAAGCAGGACATGTGCTCGTGGCGAAAATGATCCCCGAAGCCGATCCGGTACATAAGGTGACAATCATCCCCCGAGGCCGCGCTCTCGGCGTCACGACCTATCTTCCCATCGACGAAAAACACACCTACTCGAAGGAATATCTCGAAGCCATGATCGCCTATGCCATGGGCGGTCGCGCCGCCGAATTGCTCGTGTTCGGACAGCTTACCACGGGCGCCGGCAACGATATCGAGCGGGCCACCACCCTCGCGCGCAAAATGGTGTGCGAGTGGGGCATGAGTCCCCTCGGTCCCCTCACCTTCGGCTCGAAGCAGGAAGAAATTTTCCTTGGCCGGGAGATTGCCCAGCATCGCGACTTCAGCGAACGAACCGCCGAATCCATCGACGATGCCGTGCGCGACATCGTCACATCGTGTATGGACCGCGCCGACGTGATCCTGCGCGACCATCGGGATATTCTCGACCGTCTTGCGCAAGCCCTGCTCGATCGCGAAATCCTCGATAGCGACGAAATCGATCGTATCATCCGAAACGAAGAACTCCCTCCGCCGCGCAGGGACGGCGTCCTGCCTCCCCTGACCGTGCCCGCCGAACACGATCTGCTCAAACTCGATCAGGAAAGGATGGACAAGATTCGCCGCGCGGTGGATGAACTCAAACGGCAGGAGGAGCAGGATTCACGACCGGATTCTCAGAATGCCGATTCTCCTTCACCTCCTCCACCCGCATCCTGAACACTATGCCGTCGACCGCCAAGGAAGTGACCACCATCGAACGGGATCCCGTCGATTATCAGTACGAGCTGCTACGGAAGGGCATTCACCTGTGCTCTCTGTCCATACCAGTGGTGTATTTTTTCATTTCCCGAGAATTGACGCTCAGTATCCTCATTCCCATGACGGTGCTCTTCGTCGTAGCTGATGTGTTGCGTTCCTTTCACCCTCCCACCTTCGCGCTGTACCGACGCATCTTCGGCAAGATGCTGAGAACCCATGAGCAGACACTCGAAAAAAAGACCCTGAATGGAGCGACGTGGGTTCTCATCTCCGCCACGTTCTGTGTCTTCGTCTTTCCGAAACTCATTACCATTACGGCCTTCTCGATCCTCATCATTTCCGATACGGTGGCGGCTCTGGTGGGAAGACGGTTTGGGACAAGACGGTATCGGGGCAAATCCCTCGAAGGTTCCACCGCCTTTGTGATATCGGCAGCCCTGGTGGTATTGCTGACGCCGAAGGTGGCTCATCTTCCGGGCGAGTATCTGATCGGAATCGTGGCGGGGGTTGTGGGCGCCGTGGCCGAGGTTCTCTCCTTCGGCATCATCGACGACAACTTCGCCATCCCGGTGTCGATCGGCGCGACACTCTGGCTACTCTACGCGCTGGCCCTTCCCGCTCTCAACGTGTACATCCTCGATCTCCTGTAGGAGTCCTTCCTCGATTTTCCGTGGACGCGGGCGGATCATCTGCCGATCCGACTGAGTACCTCTCCCTTTCCGTTCACTTCGAGTTCCGGCGCTCGTGCATTCCGAATCGACTTCTTCTCCCATCCGCTCCTCCGTACGCTTCTTCCGACTCGGATGGATCCTGCGCGTATCCTTGGGCATCGGAATTCTCACCGTCATCATCGTCACGGTGGATCTTCCCGAGCTCCGCCTGGCCGCGAGTCGCGCGCACCTGGCTCCCGTTCTCGCGGCGATGGCCCTCCTGCCCCTGAACCTCTGGCTTCAGTATCGACGCTGGGCCCTGATCGTGTCGCCCTTCTTTCCCCACCTCTCCTCCCGCGTGCTGCGGACCGCGCTGTTTTCGGGACTTGCCCTGGGATTCGCCACGCCGGCTCGCATCGGGGAATTCGGAGGACGGGTCTGGGCCGTGGGACAGGACAAGGTCCTGCTCGTGTCGGGACTCACGCTCTTCGATAAACTCCTGGCGCAGTGGACTACTCTCACCTTTGGCTTTCTGGCCTTCGCTGCCTTCACTCTGCGCCTCTCCTGGTCCCAACCGGCCTGGGCGAGCGGAAGTCTTCTCCTCGCCCTGATCCTCACCGCGCTGGGCTGGCATGCCCTGCGCCACGCCCGACAATGGACCGGACTCCTCGACCGGATCCCCTCCCGTCGTCTGACCACCTTGCTCCACCACATCGTTACCGCACTCGATCGCTATCCAACCTCTCTGCTCCGCAATCTTCTTGTGCTGAACGTCCTCTTTTATTGCACGTTCGTGCTTCAGTTCGTCCTTCTGCTTTCCGCGTTTCATGCGATGCCTCTTCCCACCGCACTTATGGGAACGGGTACGCTCATGCTCGTGAAAACCCTCATCCCCCCGATCACGCTGGCGGAACTGGGTATTCGCGAAGGAGTGGCCGTCTTCGTCTTTTCCGCCCTCGGAACACCTCCGGCTGCCGCCCTCCAGGCCGCGCTTCTGCTGTTCACGATCAACCTCGTGATTCCCGCCATCATCGGCGTGTTTTTCCTACGACAGCGTTCCCGCCTGGAGACGGAATGATGATCATGGCGGGCTGGGGATATCTTCTGCTCCTTGCTCTCCTGACAGGAGTGTATCTGCTATTCCTGAGACGGGTTCGGCAGGGGCTTCGATATCTTCAAGCCCAGTCCCCACCTCCCGATCCGGAGTCGTGGCCCAACGTGGCCATTCTCATTCCTGCCCGAGACGAAGCCGATCGCATCGAGGCCTGTCTCACCTCCGTATGCGCGCAGACCTGGCCGAAGGAGAACCTCCGGATTGTCGTCATCGACGACCACAGTCGGGACGATACGGCAGCGCGCGCCCGCGCCTTGCTCGACGGCGACCCGAGAGGCCTCGTGCTCTCATCCGATGCCCCGCCGGGTAAGAAGTCCGCGCTGACCCTGGGTGTCCATGCGGTGGAAGCCGATCTGATCCTCACCACGGATGCGGATTGTCGTCACCATCCGGATTGGGTTCGCACCCTTGCCGCGCCTCTCCTTTCGGGAGCCGATGTGGTGGCGGGTCCCGTGTTGTACACCGATCGCTCCACCTGGTTCGCCCGGGTCCAGGCCTTGGAATTTCTTGGCCTCGTGGCCGTGGGAGCCGGGTTAATGGGAGTGGGCTGGCCGCGACTCTGCAACGGGGCCAACCTGGGCTATCGTCGCGAGCGTTTTTTCGAAGCTGGGGGCTACACGGGCAACCTCTCCATCGCGAGCGGAGATGATGAGTTCCTGATGCAGCGGATCGTGTACCGGCACGGAGGGAGAGCGGAATTCGTTCCCTTTCCCGCAGCCGTGGTCACCACCGATCCCGCGCCCACTCTCACCACATTTCTGCGACAACGCATGCGATGGGCCTCGAAGGGAGGGCGCTACGAAAATGGCGCGTTCGTGTCCTTTCTCACCCTCCTCTTCGCCTATTTTCTGCAACTGCTTCTGATCCCGTTCCTGGCTCTGGGCGGAGGACCCCTGCTGGGAGCTGGGATGATACTGCTGGGAGTGAAATGGATTGCGGATTTCTCAGTCCTTTTTTCCGCAGCGCGGCTGTTTCGCTCTCCCCTTCGCCTCGTCGATGTGCTGTCGGCGGAACTGCTCCATGCTCCCTATCTCGTGCTGGTGTCAACTCTGGGGACCCTGTGGTCCGTCTCCTGGAAGGAGCAAGAACGCTCATGACGTGGCGCTCTGTGTTTCATACCTCCGACGGCCTTCTCCGTTCACCGTGGAGACTGGCACTCTACCTGTCCCTGGTCATCCTCTTCATGGCGCTGTTCTGGTTCGAGTTCGGATCCTGGTTTTCGTTTTTCCCATCCCAGTTCCTGTTTCACTCCTTCCTCCTGCTCTCCGCCGTGGGTGCGGGGGCTCTCTGTGCCCTCCTGATCGACAAGGAGCCTGCCAACCTCCTGGGCGCCCCGCTGTCCTGGCGCACCGTAGGGCGATTCTGTCTCGGACTTCTGTTCGCCGTCCTCCTCATCGCGCTTCTCTGCCTCGGGTTATATCTCTTCGGCCAGCGCTGGATTCGGGGCCTTGAGGGAAATGCCCTGATCCGCATCCTTGTCTCCGGTACGCTGCTCGCCCTTCTCGTCTCCCTTGCCGAAGAGATCCTCTACCGCGGTTATCCCTGGCGGGTCCTGGCTCCTTTGCTGGGTCCCTGGGGAGCGTCCGCCGCGATCAGCGCGTTCTTTTCCGTGGGACACGTGTTCAATCCTTACGTGTCACCCCTTGCGGCGGGGAACATCTTTTTCGCGGGGGTATGGCTGGGTCGGGCGCGGCATCGCTCCGGTTCTCTGTGGCAATCCATTGGCATGCACATGGGATGGAACTTGCTTCTCGGTCCCGTGCTCGGGTTCTCCATCAGTGGACTGCTCGATGACGGGATGTGGAAACCCGTGGGAACACTGCCGACTCTGATCTCCGGAGGGTACTTCGGTCCCGAGGGAGGTCTGCTCGCCACCGTCGTGCTCGTGATCGGAATTATGGTAACGGAATGGCAGTCCGCCCGCGATCGGAAGTTGGAGATCACCGTTTGATCGATGCGGGGCGTCGAATCGATGCGGGGAATCAGGATCGGGAAAGGCCGTCGATCTCTTCCGCGCACAGCGCCGCGAATTCTTCTCCTTCGAGAATTTCCTTTTCCAGCAGCGCCTCGGCAACCCGATCCAGCACGGACCGGTGTTCCCGCAGCAGGTGTCGCGTGGCCTCATGGGCCTCGTCGATCAGGCGTCGCGTCTCGGTATCCACCAGTCGAAGCGTGTCCTCGCTGAAATTTCGCGACCCGGCATAGGGATTGTCACCGAGATATCCGTTCGCGCCGGGCTCGAGGAGGGAGAGCGCCCCGATCTTTTCACTCATGCCGTAGCGGGCCACCATGTTCCGGGCCAGCGTGGTGCATTGCATCAGGTCGTTTTCCGCACCGGTGGAGATGGTGTCGAACACGAGTTCCTCTGCCACGCGTCCACCCAGCAACACGATCAGGCGCTCGCGTAAGTAGTCCACGGTGTAATTGTGCCGCTCATCGATGGGCGTTTGCATGGTCACACCCAGGGCCCGGCCTCGTGGCACGATGGTGATCTTCGTCACGGGATCCGCCGTGGGGAGAAGCCGCGCGGCCAGGGCGTGGCCTGCCTCGTGATACGCGGTGCGACGCTTTTCCTCAGGCTGGAGGATCAAGCTCGAACGCACATGACCCAGCATGATGGTATCCAACGCCGTGCGGAAATCCTGCATCTCCACCGCGTCTTTGCGTTGCTTGCTGGCCAGGATGGCGGCCTCGTTCACCAGATTCTTCAGGTCGGCACCACTGTTGCCGGGGGTGGAGCGCGCGAGATCGGACACGGAGACATCGTCCGCCAGACGGATCTTCTTCAAATGGACCTTCAGGATGTCCTCCCGATCCGCCATGCTGGGCAGGTCGATAGCCACCCGGCGGTCGAAGCGTCCCGGTCGGAGCAGGGCGGGATCGAGCACCTCGGGCTGATTGGTGGCGGCGATCACGATCACATCCTCGTTGGGTTCGAAGCCGTCCATTTCCGTCAGCAATTGATTCAGGGTCTGCTCCATCTCGCTGGCGCCTCCGCCATAGAAACCCTGGATTCCTCCGCGCCTGCGTCCGATGGAATCGATCTCATCAATGAAGATGATGCAGGGTGTGCTCTTCTTGGCCGTGGCGAACAGGTCCCGTACACGACTCGCTCCCACGCCCACCAGCATTTCGAGGAAACTCGAACCGGCGACATGGAAGAACGGAACGCCCGCCTCACCTGCGACTGCCCTGGCCAGCAGGGTCTTGCCGGTGCCGGGAGGACCCACGAGCAATACTCCCTTGGGCATGCTGCCCCCGAGTTTTTTGAAATCCTCGGGCCGGGTGAGAAAGTGAATCATCTCAAACAGCGCTTCCTTCTGCTCCTTCATGCCCGCCACATCCGAAAAGCGCGTATGCACGCGCTCCTTGGAATACATGGCGGCATTCATCTTTCCCATGGAGAGAAGGCCGCCGGACGAGGATTGCATCCGCATCCGACGGTTCAGGAACCAGAGGAGAAGGAAGGTAGTGGCCAGCGGAATGATGAACCACAGCAGCGTGGTGTAGGTGGACGTGCGATCGGGGAGCGCCGTTACCGTGACACGCTTCGACTCCAGAAGCCGAAGCAGATCGGTATCGGGGATCGAGGTCGGCAGCGTCACATTGTACATCGCGCCGGTCTTTCCCTTCTCCGCGTGCCCGGTGGCATACAGGGTCGCCCCGTCGAGAGTCACCGTGGCAATGGCACTGTCCTGCACCAGGGAGCGAAACCGGGTGTAGGGGATGGTCTCGCCGGGAATGTTGAACAGGGACCACACCTGTACCGCAAAGGCCACCACTGACAGAATGATCACCCAACGCAAGAGGGTCATGGGTCGGAAAGACAGGGCAGGGCGGCGTGGTGGGGTGGGGGGAGCGGGACTCATGGGATCTCCTTCGAACGGCGTCAGCGACGATTTCGGAATTGTACGGTGAGCGGCACTCCTTCGAATCCAAAGGCCGTACGAATGCTGCGTTCCACAAATCGACGATAGTGCTCGGGAATGTATTTGGCTTCGTTGGTGAACAACACGATGACGGGAGGGCGCTCCCGCACCTGGGTGGCATAGTACATTTTTACCTCGCGCCCGGTGGGAGTGGCCGGGGGCGGCGTGGCGTGTACGATCTCCAGCACCTTGTCGTTCAATTCGCTGGTGGGAATGCGCCGGGATCGTTCCTCGTGCACGCGGGAGCACATCTCGAGCAACTTGAAAATCCTCTGCTTGGTCATTGCCGAGATGAAGATCACCGGAACGTAATCGAACATCTTGATGCGCTCGTACAGGGCCTTTTCGTAGAGACGACTGGTGTGGGTGTCCTTCTCGATCAGATCCCACTTGTTCACCGCGATCACGATACCCTTGTGCATCGACGCGGCTTGACTGAGGATGTCTACATCCTGGTGCGCAAGTTCCGTGCTGGCATCCAGCATCAGCACCGCCACATCACAGCGCTGCAAGACCTTCATGGTGCGCAGCGTCGAAAAGAACTCCACGTTCTCCTTGATCTTGCTCTTTTTTCGCACCCCCGCCGTGTCGATGAGGATGATGTCCTTCCCGTAGTATTTCAGCACGCTGTCGAGCGAGTCTCGTGTCGTGCCCGGAATGTCGGTGACAATCGAACGCTCCACCCCGAGCAGGGCATTGGTCAGCGACGACTTGCCAACATTCGGACGGCCGATGATCGCCAGACGCATGGGCGCTTCCACGTCCTCCTCCATGTCGGCGGCCATGGGAAAGTCCCGCACAATCTCATCGAGCAGATCTCCCGTCAGGCGCCCGTTGAGGGCGGACACCGGAATCGGATCTCCGAGTCCCAATTCATAGAATTGACTGAGAGTCTGCTGGATGGCGTCCCCATCGGTCTTGTTCGCTACCAGCAGCGTGCGCTTTCCACTGCGTCGCAACATGTCGGCGATGTCCTGCTCCATCGGCATGATCCCGTCCCGCGCGTCCACCACGAACACCACGACGTCGGCTTCGTCAATGGACATGCGCACCTGCTCGCGGATCGCCTTTTCGAAGACGTCGGCGCTGTCGGGCACATACCCCCCAGTGTCGATGAGCACGTATTCCTTTCCGGCCCAATCGGCTTCGCCATAATGGCGATCCCGCGTCACGCCCGCCTGATCATGCACAATGGCCTTCCGCTCGCCGATGAGACGGTTGAAGAGGGTGGACTTCCCGACATTGGGACGTCCGACGATACTGACGATGGGTAATGACATGCGATCCGCTCCGTGATACGATGCCGACCGCCGAAATGACAGTCGGAGCAATCTTTAAGATAACACTTTCCGGGGGCTTGTCTCGTTCCCGCACGGAGCGGTGGGCACAAGAAATTCCAGCTGCGTCAGGATCGAATCCACCGCACGATCTCGTCGAGCGACGGACGTTTTCCGGTCATCAGGATGCCAATGCGAAAGATCTTCGACGCCACCCAGGTGAAGAAGAGAATGGACAGGACCAGGATGCCGAGCGTCGCTGCGATTTCCCACACCGGGGGAGTGATGAGAGGAAGGCGGAGGAGCATTAAACTGGGTGTGAGAAAGGGAATCATCGAGAGAACGGTCAGGATCCCGCTGTTCGGATTCTGTGTGGCGATGAAAGCGATAACCAGGGGCAGGGAGAGGAACAGACTCAGATAGGAGGTCATCTGCTGCGCTTCCTGTTCGGTGGAGGCCAAACTACCGAACATCACAAAGAGTGTGGCATAGAGCACGAATCCCAGGGCGAAGTACAGAAACATCAGCCAGAGATTTTCCAGAGGCAGGTTGGACACACCCGCCACCAGCACTGCCACCAGAAGCATGGCCAGCCAGGCAACCACCTGCACCAGCCCCAGGGCACTCAACCCGATGATCTTTCCGAACATTAAATCCATCGGCGAACAGGACGAGATCAGGATTTCGACGATGCGGTTGCTCTTTTCTTCCACCAGACTGCGGACGAGAAACTGCCCCGAGGTGAGAATCATGATCATCAGCATGATGATGAAGACGTAGGAGATGCCGAAGGACTCCAGGAACCCGGATTCCGACGCACCCGCGTCTGTCACGCGCACCGTAGTCAGATTGGTCCGTCGATTCAATTCCGCCACGAGATGGGGATCCAGTCCCGCGCTCTCCAGTTTCTTCGACGCGATGAGACGGGACAGCAGCTGTTCGAGGCCGCTCATCGCTTCGATGTCGGACACGTTTTGGGAACGGTAGGTCACCGAGAGCGAATCGAACACGGTGGCGGGGATGATGATGGCACCTTCGATGGTACCCGTGAGAATATCCCGATCCACCGTGGAGATCACGGCCTGTTCTCCCGATCGAAGCAGAAGCTCGTAGCGAGGGTTGCCCGAAATGAGACGGTTTTCATTCTCGATGATCACCTTCAGACTGTCGAAGAGCTGGCCGGTTCCATCGACGACGGCAATCCGTGAACTCTCCTTCTTCGCGAGGGAATCCTTGAGCAAACTCGGTCCCACAATGAAGGACGCCATGATGAGGGGCGTCAGTACAAGGCCGATCAGGAAACTCTTGGTCTTGACGCGCTCGACGAATTCCCACCGAGCCACCGACAGCGCTTTGCGTGTCATTGTACACCTCCTTCCTTCGGGAACGTCTCGGCATGCGCCTTTTTCTTTTCGTTCAGAAACCGAACCACTGCGATTCCCACCGCGACGGCCAGAATCCCGATCAGGCCCCATTTGGGACCATCCTTCGCGGCCAATTGCATAATTGTCATCCCAAGAAAGATGAGCAGGGAGAGGACGAGATTCAACGCCGCCTTTTTCACCCGGGGATGCATGGGCGCGCGTGCGGTGCGCACCGGGGCTTCGGGCTCCGGCTCAGCAGTGGGCATGCCCACGGTGTCAATGAAGATGGATTGAAGGGAGGGCTCGATGCGGGCGTACTGCTCGATGTCGAGGTGTTCCGCCGCAGTCCGCAGAAAGTTCCGCCGGTCGGCCTCGGGAGCGAGCTCCACTTCGGCGTAATTGCGGAAGACATCCGCGCGAGTCACTCCCGGTAGGGAGGAGAGGAATCCTCCGTCTCCCTGGAATTCCAGACGAATGCTGTTCCTCCCGTACCGCTGTTTGATCGAGGCCGGGGATCCTTCCAGCACAATCTTGCCTTTGTTGATGAGAATCAGATCATCGCACAGCTTCTCCGCATACTCCATCTGATGCGTCGAGAAGATAACAGCCCGACCGTTTTTCCTCAGGTCGAGAAGGGCGTCCTTCATCAGAACCTGATTGACCGGATCGAGTCCGGAAAACAACTCGTCGAGCACCACCAGCTTCGGGTTGTGCAGAATGGACAGGATGAACTGTACCTTCTGCTGGTTGCCTTTCGAGAGCTCCTCGACATTGCTGGTGACCTTCTCCGTGAGCTGGAACCGTTCCATCCAGGGAGAGGCAGCGCGACGGGCTGCCGAAGGATCCATGCCCTTCAGACTCGCCAGATAGGCGATCACGTTCATCACCTTGTTCTTGCGATAGAGGCCGCGCTCTTCGGGAAGGTACCCGATGGCATTCCGGGTGTGGATCCCCGGAGTGACGCCATCGATGCGGATGGTCCCCGCATCGGGCTGAAAAATGTCCATGATCATTTTGATCGTGGTGGACTTGCCCGCGCCGTTGGGTCCGATCAGCCCAAAAATCTGACCGGGTTTCACGTCGAAGGACACGTCGTCCACTGCCGTCACCGAGGTGAAGGCCTTGCGAATGTGTCGTACTTCCAGCATGGGGGTGGTGCGTAATGGTGGAACAGATGGATACGACGAGGGCGGGAAGAATCCCGCCCGTCGATCTATGGGAGTTGCTTCTTGAACTGCTGGTATCGCGCGGTAAACAGGGTCCCGTCGTTGGCGGAGGGTTGGTTCCACTCCTTCATTTTCTGATCGACATTCGAAGCGCGCTCGTTGGAAGGGGGGTGGGTCAGGAAGAGTTTTTCGAGATCGCTGGCCCGGCCTTTTCCGCTGCCGTTAATCTTGTCGAAAAAGTACCGAATCGCGCCGGGATAGTATTCCGTGCTTCGCAGGTAGGCCATGCTGACGTTGTCGCTTTCCATCTCATCGTCGCGGCTGTTCTTCAGAAATCCGAGATTGGTGAAAAGATTGGCCGCGATCTGTTCGAGCATCCCGGGATTCTGCCCCAGGGCCACGGCGAGCGCGATCTGCACCCCGTACGCGGCTGTGATGCGTTTGGTTGCATGACGGAGTTCCGCATGCCCGATCTCATGTCCCAGCACTCCGGCCAGAGAGGCCTCATTGTCCAGAAACTTCAGCAATCCGGTATAGACATAGATATAGCCCCCCGGTGTGCAGAAGGCGTTGATGGTTTTATCGTCGTGAATGATTTCCACCTGATACGGATACACGCCGCGTTTCTTGACCTCGGGGGAATTCAACACTTTCTCGACGACGCCGTGCACATAGGCCTTGACCTCGGGATGTCCCTTGAGGATCGGATACTCCGTGGGATTGGCGCGAATCTCGGTGTCGAGCTGCTGTCCGAGGGCCACATCGTCCTTGTCGGAATACATGTTGACGCCACAGGCGGCGAAGATGGCGAGGGTGGACAGGAAGAACAGGGTGGCGACCCTGCTACGGAAAATGGTTCGAAGCGCGTGTTTCATGATCGTGACGGATTGATGGAACAGAATTAGCGGGAATGGATGAGGCCTTTGTACCGTTCGTCAGTCTGATCGATCCAGTACAGGACCCGTCTGTGAAAACGCTGTTCCCGCTCGGTAAATTCCTCCGCATCCCGTGCCAGACGCCGAGGCTCCCGCGCACAATGCGCGGCGACACATTCGAGCACCCATCGATCGCTCTCCTTTCGGAAGAGGTGATCCTTGAGGTCCTCCACACCCTCGAAAAACCGAAAATACCACAGGGCGTGCTTGCGCATGCGTGGCACGGCTAGTACAGGTCCGAACCGCGAAGCCAGGGTGCGCAAATGCGCCATCGACACGCGCGCCACTTCCTCGAGCGGAGCACCCGGGTCCTCGCTCCATTCCCTGGCACGGATGCGGTCGAAGATCCAGGGTGTGCCGAGACTGCCTCGTCCCACCATCACGGCATGGCAGCCGGTGCGCTCCATCATGCGAAGGGCGTCGGCAGCGCTCATCACATCGCCATTGCCGATCACCGGCACGCGACAGAGAGACACCGCCTCTGCAATGGCGTCCCAATTGGCGGGCTCATCGTAGCTCGTGGTTCTCGCTCGTCCGTGCAGGCTGAGAAAGGCGACGCCGCTACCTTCCACCACGGAGAGGATCTCTCTCAGAGTTTGAGTCCCACGGAGCCCCTGAATCCGCAGCTTCACCGATACCGGCACAGTGGCGACCCGAACGGCAGTTTCGATGATGCTTCTCAGCAAGGGGATGTCGTCGAGGAGTTCCGCGCCCGCCCCGGCTTCGCACACACGATCGGATGGACATCCGGAATTGATGTCGATCACGGAGGGGCGAAAACGCTCCAGCTCAGGAATAGCGGCGCCGAGCCATTCGGGACTGTTGACAAGAAGCTGAATGCCCATCGGACCCTCGTCGTCGCCGAAGGCCGCGTGACGGAATGCTGTCGTGTCTCCTTCGGCAATGCCTCGGGCACTCACCATTTCAGTGAAGCTCAGTGAGGCGCCGTGGTCGTGACAGAGTGCGCGAAAGGGACCGTCGGCCACGGCCAGCATCGGGGCCAGAATCCCCGTGCCGCGAATGGAATCCAGCAGGGCAGAGGGGGACGCCATGTTACAACGCGCTGCTGTGACCTGCCAGGATTTTCTTCAGGCGCACGACCTCATTCTCTTCGAGATAGCGCCAATGCCCCCGCTTCACTCCATCCACCGTCACACCGGCATAGGCCACGCGATCGAGTTTGATGACTACATATCCCAGGGCCTCGAACATCCGACGGATCTCTCGGTTCTTGCCTTCGTACAGCACGAGACCAACATGGTGATTGGATGGAGGATCGAGGATCTCTACGTCGCAGGGCGCCGTCGGCCCGTCTTCGAGTTCCAGTCCGCGTGCGAGCTTCTCCGCGTCCCGTCGAGTGAAGGCCTTGTCCACTTCGGCCCGATACACACGCGGCACGGCGAACTTGGGATGCATGAGCTGGTTGGCGAGATCACCGTCGTTGGTGAGAAGGAGAACTCCCGTGGTATTGCGATCCAGGCGACCGATGGGAAACACCCGCAAATCACTCTGCACCAGATCCATCACCGTCGTACGCCCCTTCTCATCGCTAATCGTCGTGATGCAGTCCTTGGGCTTGTTCAGCACGATGTACACGAGCCGTGATTCCACTTCCACCACGGCATCGCCCACCATCACCACATCGACCCGGGGATTGATCTTCGTGCCGAGCTCGGTGACCACCGCGCCATTGACGCGCACCATGCCGGCGGCGATCATTTCGTCGGCCTTGCGTCGAGGAGCAACTCCGGCATTGGCGAGAAACTTGTTGAGGCGCAATTCCTCCGTCGTGGGACGCACGTCCGCCGAATGCACGCGGGGTTTGTCCTTGCCGCGCAGTGTCGCGGGATGACGCGCCTCGATTTCTCGCCCGTGCTCTTCAGGTCGGTCGGTTTCTCTCGTCCTCTTCGCGGGAACCCGCGGATTCACGCGATCGGGCCGCCCGGTCGGTCGGGTATAACCTTCGGAGCGGTCTTCACGGAATCGCTCATCCGAATGCCCGCGACCCGTGCCATCTTCCCAGGAACGTCTTCTCCCAACCTCATCCTCCGCTCGCCTCTCGTCTGGTCCGCGGTACCCACGCCCTTCCGGCCTGTCTCGCTGTCCGCGAAATTCCTCCCCTCCTTCCCGATACGGAGGTCGAGTGCGTCGCTGTTCATATGGCTTGTAGATTTTCGGGGGACCCGGTTTCCGGAATCCACCCTTCCCGCTCCTGGCTCCAAATCCTCCTGCATCGCGACGTGGACGATCTCCCTCATCACGACGTGGACGATCTCCCTCATCACGACGCGGACGATCTCCTGCATCACGGAATCCGGACTCGCGATCCTTCCACCCCCGATCATCGCCACGATCCTCTCGCCGTGGTCGGTCCCACGAACGGCCTTCGGAATAGGGGCGCTGAGAAGAAAACGGCTTCTTTCCATAATGTCCGCCTCCACCGTGAGGGCGATCCCCCTCCCGAGAATCAGAACGACGGAAGTCACGATCCCGGTCGAACGGTCGATTCTTGGTGAAGGGCCGATCCTTGCGGAAGTCACGATCCCGGTCGAAAGGGCGATCCTTGGTGAAGGGCCGATCCTTGCGGAAGTCACGATCCCGGTCGAAGGGGCGGTCCTTGGTGAAGGGCCGATCCTTGCGGAAGTCACGATCCCGGTCGAAGGGGCGGTCCTTAGTGAAGGGTCGATCCTTACGGAAGTCACGATCCCGGTCGAACGGTCGATCCTTGGAGAACGGTCGATCCTTGGAGAATGGCCGATCCTTGGAGAACGGTCGATCCTTGGAGAACGGTCGATCCTTGGAGAACGGTCGATCCTTGGAGAACGGCCGCTCCTTGGAGAACGGTCGATCCTTGGAGAATGGCCGATCCTTGGAGAAGGGCCGGTCTTTGGAGAAGGGCCGGTCTTTGGAGAACGGTCGATCCTTGGAGAAGGGCCGGTCTTTGGAGAAGGGCCGGTCTTTGGAGAATGGTCGATCCTTGGAGAAGGGCTTCTTGGCGCCGAATCCACCCTTTTCACCAAACTCACGAGGAGACGAGGAGAAGCCCTCACCGGGCTTCTTGCGGCCGAACGGTTTCCCACCGGGTTTCCATCCACCGGGGCGCGAGCCTCCGCTCTTGCGGTACGGGCCTCCGGGTTTTCTGTCGTCTGTCATGTCGATTCCTTTTCTGTTGGTGGGGACGGGGACGCATTCGAGCTTCCGTCCGCGTCTGCGGGAAGTGGCGTCTCGTCACGGAAAGCGGTGTAGTGATCCTGAGTCTCATCGAGGATCGGTCCGGTCATGCCCAGGTCCACAGGCTCTTCTTCGTTCGGAATGACCTGAGGGTGGTGCAGGGTGTCGAAAAGAGAAGAAAACTCTTCGGAAAGTCGGGCGGCATCCGATTCCTCATCCCGCATTTCCTCGATGGAATGCGTGATGGGGCCCTCCTCTTCACGGAGCAGGTCCTTGATCTCGCGAGGTTTTGGGAGATCGGACAGAGAGCGCAGCCCGAAATGTTTGAGAAACGTGGTCGTGGTTCCATAGAGCAGCGGGCGACCCACGCTGTCCTCCCGACCGACGATGGTGATCAGATCCCGTTCGAGAAGGGACTTGATGACGAAGTCGGCGTTCACGCCACGAATGGCTTCCACGGCGGGCTTGCTGATGGGTTGTTTGAAGGCGATGATCGCCAGAGTCTCGAGCGCCGCCTGCGTAAGTCGGCGACGGGACCGGTCCGCGTACAGTCGCCCCACATACACGCCATAGGTGGGAAGGGTTTGAAAGGCATATCCGTGGGCGACTTCGACGATGCGAAAGCTCCTCTGTGTCTGGTCGTACCGATCGTTGAGGGCCTCCACCAGACGCTGGACAAGATTGACGGTGAAGGCAGGCTTCTTCTTGCCTCGTCTTCCGCCTCCGGGCTCGTTTTCCATCGCGGAATCTTCATCCCCTTCGGGCGGGGCGATGATATCCCGCAGTTGCCGAAACCCCACCGGCTCATCGCTGGCGAAGATGACGGCTTCGACAATTCCCGCCATATCCCACTCGTCTTCGGAGAGAGAATCCCGTGCTTCACACGAAAATGGAGGATCATTGGGAACGAAGGTCGATGCCTCGACCTCGCCTGCCTTCGCGACAATGGTACCGGACTCCAGCTTCATTTCGTTCTGCCATCTTTCACCTTCGACGGACGAGGAGGATGTCTCTTCCGAATGATCGGATTCATTCTCGACTCGTATCGGTTCGTGCTCGTCCTGTGCCGTTTCCTTCACGATGGAAGAGTAGTCGGGCATCGGGGAATCAGAAGTGATGGGAAAATCCTCGGTGTTCATGCGACGTCGGGTGTTTGAGTGGAGAGGGAAGGGGATACGGTGTCGGTGGCATGGAAAGAGGGAGACGCGGAATGAAGAGAATCCGAGGATCCGTCCTCGCTTTCAGCGATTCCGATCTCCGTTTTTTCGGTGGGAGCATCGGAGGATGGCGAAGTCGGGGTCATGGGTTGTTCGTCCCATTCCGAGACGACGGGGCGATCTTCGAAGGGGAGAAGAAGGAAGTCGTTGAACGGTCCCTGAATGTCCACTCGGATGCGATGCGCCCGTATCAATTCCAGGAGAGCGATGAAGGTCACCACGAGGTGCAGTTTGTCCTGCATCTCCTCGACGATATCGAGAAAGCGAAAGGCCCCGCTGCGTTCCAAGCGGTCGAGAAGAAAGGAACCCTGTTCTTCGATCGAATACGGGATCCGACGCACTTCGTGCACCGTTTTCTGCGGCATCTTCTCCATCGCGTGCTGAAAAGCGGCGATGAGGTGATACACGGTGACATCCCTGAGGACCTGCTCGTTCTCCTCGGGATCCTTCAGGCGCACATCGAACTTGAACAGGGAGCGGAAGTAGCGCAGCTTCTGTTCGCGCTCCATCGATTCCATCTCTTCTGCGGTTTCCTTGAACCTCTTGTATTCGAGCAGTCGCTGCGTGAGCTCCGCACGGGGATCCACCACCACCTCGTCCTCATCCTCGTTCTGCATCGAGGGCAGGAGCATGCGGGCCTTGATCTGCATGAGGATGCTGGCCATCACGATGAATTCCCCAGCCAACTCCAGATCCAGCTTCTGCACAAGATGGAGGTAGCGGAGAAATTCCTGCGTGATATAGGCGATTGGGATATCGTAGATATCCAGCTCGTCCCGCTTGATGAAAAACAGGAGGAGGTCCAGCGGACCTTCGAAATTGGGCACTTTGACGTTGAAGGCAGGCATGTTATCCCAATTGCATGGCGTCGCGGACCTGCGTCATCGTTTCCACCGCCCGTGCGCGGGCCCGGGCTTCCCCATCGGTGAGGATTTCGAGAACCCGTCCTGACTGGCCCTCGAGGTCGGCGCGACGCGCGATATGCGGGGCGAGAAAGGCATTGATCCGTTCGGCACAGCGAAGCTTGCAGGCAACGCACCCCAGCGCTCCCGACCGACATCCCGCCTCGATTTCTCCCGTCTCCTCATGATTGAATTTTTCGTGGTAGCGATAGATCACGCAGACCTCAGGGTGCCCGGGATCGTTCTTTCTCACCTTCGCCGGATCGGTGACGGCCTTCCGCAACTTGGCCTGTACCTCCTCCGGCGCGTCACTGAGCAGGATGGTGTTCCCCAGGCTCTTGCTCATTTTCACGCCGAGCCCGTCCAACCCCGGCAGGCGAGCGAACCGCGTGAGCTGCGCCTCGGGTTCGGGAAACACGTTTCCGTATTGGGCATTGAATCGCCGGGCGATTTCCCGGGTGATTTCCACATGCGAGAGCTGGTCCTCCCCGACGGGCACCAAATGCGACCGATACAACAGAATGTCGGCCGCCTGGAGCACCGGATACCCGAGATGGCCATACACCATGGATTCGATGTTCAGATCCCGCACCTGATCCTTGAGACTGGGATTCCGCTCCAGGCGATTCTTCGTGATGAGCATGCAAAAGAGGAGAAAGAGCTCAGTGTGCTCCTTGACCTGAGATTGGCGAAAGATGGGGCTGCGCTCAGGATCGATGCCCGCCGCCAACCAGTCGATCACCATGTCGATCGTATTGGTCGGGATCTGGCTCGTATCGGGGTTCGTGGTTAAGGCATGATAATCCGCCACGAGATGATAATTGTCATACTCTCCCTGGAGGGTCACCCAATTCTCCAGAGCCCCGGTCCAATGCCCCAGATGGAGCTTTCCCGTGGGTCGCATGCCGCTCAAGATTATTTTCTTCATGTCCTTCGTCCACTTCAATGCAAAGAACGTAGTATACCGCTTTTTTTAGTGAGGAAAAACGCAGAGTGGTGGCCCTATTCGCCCATGACCTTGACGATGACCCTCTTGGTTCTCTGACCGTCGAACTCGGCGTAGTAGATCTGCTGCCAGGGACCGAAGTCCAGTCTCCCCGCCGTGACCGGCACGATCACTTCGTGGTGCACGAGAAGGCTCTTCAGATGGGCGTCTCCGTTGGTTTCTCCAGTACGGTGGTGTCGATAGTCCTCCCGAAAAGGAGCGAGTGTTTCGAGCCATTCGTCGATATCCCGAATCAAACCCTGCTCGTCGTCGTTGACGTACACGCCCGCAGTGATATGCATGGCTGAGACAAGCACCATACCCTCGCGAATGCCGCTTTCACGCACGATATCTTCCACCTGGGAAGTGATGTTGATGTATTCCCTGGATTTGGAAGTGTGGAATTGAAGGTAACGGGTGAGACAGGTCATGGGAGCTCCTAAGGGACGAGTGAAGTGGGAAGTGTGAAGAAAACGGGTCGCGACGCGACGAACTCTCCCGTATATTGCTCGGAAGTGATCTTTTCACGATGTACGAAAATTAGCCACCCCGGAAGGAAAAATTCGCATTCATGACGCCCGCGTATTCGTCCCCGGATCGTGATTCAGGGCCCCAGTGCACCGTGACGGCGGAGCTACTGTCCGTCGTCTTTGAAAGCCGGGATACCGGCTTCACCGTGGCGCGATTCAAGGGCCCACCACCCGATACCTTTTTCACCGGCACGGGAGAAATGCTTCAGCCTTCGGTGGGGGAAACCTACACGTTGGTCGGTTCCTGGGTTACGCATCCCCGATTTGGCCGCCAGTTCTCCTGGTCTTCCTATGAACTTCCTGAACCCACCACCGAGGAGGGCCTGGTGCGCTTCCTCTCCTCGCCCTCGGTGAAGGGCCTGGGGCGCACTCTGGCCTCCCGGATCGTCGCACGGTTCGGCAGGGACACGCTTCGTGTAATGGACGAAAGCATCGAGGACCTGCTGTCCATCGAAGGCATCGGTCCCGCAACCCTCGAACGCATCCGTGAGAGCTGGTTGGAAAGCCGTCGCCTCCAATCCATCATGGCCTTTTTGCGCGAATGCGGGGTGAGCACCTCCTATGCGCATCGCTTCTATCGCAGCTATGGGGACCATGCTGTCTCCCTGCTTCGATCCGACCCGTATCGTGTGGTGGTGGAGATCGACGGCGTGGGGTTCCTTACCGCCGATCGCATGGGACAGGCACTCGGCATTCTCCCGACCGACCCGGGACGCCTACGGGCAGCCGTGCTCGATGGCATGAATCGTCTCTGCTATGCCGAAGGACATGTGTATGTCCCTCGCGACGGCGTCCAAGCGGAATGCGCAAATTTCACCGGCGTGGATCCCGAGGAGTGTGGATCGGTGCTCGATGGGATGGTGGAGGATGAACTGCTGTTCGCGGACGAGGATGCGCTGACCCTGCCCGAACTTCGATATGCCGAAACCGTCGTCCGCGATGCACTCGTGCGCCTGGCATCCTTCCCTCCCGAAGTATCCCAGGTATCGCACATCAACGAAGCCCTGAAAAATGTGGAACGGGAACGAGATCTCCGCTTCGCACCCCTGCAGGCCGAGGCCGTCATCAAGGCCTTTACCGGGAGGATGCTCGTGGTGACCGGGGGACCGGGCACGGGCAAGACCACGATGGTGGCGGGCATTTGCGCCATCGCACCGATGCTGGGACTGCGCCTGGCGCTCTGCGCGCCTACGGGACGGGCCGCCAAGCGCCTCTCCCAATTGACGGGCGTCGAGGCCCGCACCATCCATCGGCTCCTCGAGTACGATCCCTTCTCCGGGGCCTTTCTCCGCCATGGCGAGAATCCGGTGGATGCCGACCTCGTGGTGGTGGACGAAATGTCGATGGTCGACCTTCCTCTGATGTCCCGTATCCTCGGCGCCCTCGGGCCCGACACCCGTCTGGTCTGTGTGGGCGATGCTGACCAGCTTCCGGCCATCGGTCCGGGCAATATCCTGGGGGACATGATCGCCTCGGGCGTGCTGGATGTGGTGGAACTGAATCGCATCTATCGACAATCGGGCGGAAGTTCCATTATCGCCAATGCCCATCGCATCCGTGCCGGCCAGGAACCGGTGGAGGACGAGGAGACCTGGTTCATCGAATGCGATACGGCCGAGCAGATCGCCGATCGAATTCGCAACCTCGTGCAATTCGACCTACCGTCCCGCTTCGGATACGATCCCATGACCGATATCCAGGTAGTGTCTCCCATGCACAAGACGCCCGCCGGGGTCCGTGCCCTCAATACCCTCCTCCAATCGGCGTTGAACCCCGACGCGGATCTGGTGGTCGACGAAGGAGATCGGCGATTACGAATCGGTGACAAGGTGATGCAAATTCGAAACGACTATCAGAAAAACGTGTTCAATGGAGATATCGGACGCATTGTCGCCTATGACGATCGAAAGGGCGAGATGAGGATTCGATTTGACGAAGAAATTGTCACGTATGCTCCCGAGGAATATGGGGACCTGATTCTGGCCTATGCGGGCACGGTGCATAAATGTCAGGGATCCGAATACGATGCCGTGATCGTGGTGCTCTCCACCCAGCATCGGATTCTGCTGTCCCGCAATCTTCTCTATACCGCCATCACCCGCGCCAAACGGGTGCTGGTGCTCGTGGGACAGCGTCGGGCCTGCGCCCTCGCCCTCGCCAATGCCCGACCGTCTGCCCGCATGACCCTTCTCGCCTCCCGTCTGGCCGACGCCCTCCGCTAACGTCAGAGCAGAGTCGGATCAGATCCCTTCTCTTCTCTCCATACACGGGTCACGAAACAATCATGCGACAATAACCGTCGTGGAGGTAGGTTTTTTTGTTCGGAATCTTTTGATAACTTTCCGAGACAGTTCCCACGATTTTCACCGTTCCCTCTCCCGGCAGGAAGATGGAGCAGTGTTGAAAGAGTCCATGATCAAAAAGAAACGGCAATTTCATATCGACAGACTGAAGCTGACGCATCCGCAAAAGGAAGGAGTGATCGCCCTTTTGAGCATGCAGAAGAACAAGTTCAAGAAATTGCTGCACGAGACCCACGAACGGATGCACGTCATTGTCGATCATGTGCGGACATTGGAAATCTGGGTCAACGTCAACGGCGATTACGAATACGTCAGTCCTGGTTTCGAAACCCTGACGGGACGGAATCGCATCGCGTTTCTCAAGAAGGAATACTACTTCCAGTCCCTGATCCATCCCGATTCCGCCGAGCAGTATCGCAACGATCGCACGCTGATGTACGCGGGACACGAGGCGATGGAAGGGGAGTACAAGCTGGTGCATGCTTCTGGAGCCGTGAAAACCATTCGGGTCTGGTGGAGACCGGTGCACACTCGAAAAGGGCGCCATATCGGCATCCGTTTGAGTATTCTCGACCTCACGGCGGCCCGCGCGGGACAGGAGGTCTTCTCCGCCCTGTCTGATCTGATGTTTGCCTCCTCGCGGGCCTGCCTGCTCGTCTCCCCAGACGGCACCATTCAGCGAATGAACGATGCCGCCCGCGCATGGACGGATCCGCCACTCGGAGATCAGACGCGGATCGGGTCCTGCTTTCCGGAGCTGACCGGCATTCTGCCCTCTCTCACCATGCGGCGAACCGTGTCCGTGGCCGGACCTCCGTCCTCCACTCTCGAACTTCTCCCCCTCCTCGACGACGAGTCCGCGCCGCGTGCGGCCCTGGTGCTCCTTCCCTCGTCTCTCTGATTCACCCTCCGTGTATCGTCCGTCCCGCTCCCAGTTCTCCGCCCCATCGTGTGGGCCACAGCGGCACCAGCGTCCCGCCACGCCCGGAGCGCTCGAGGCCCCGTTCCCGTCGCTCCAGTATCGTCGCACCGCATTGGCCAACGGGGTTCGGGTAATCACCGAAACCGTGCCCTCCCTGTCGTCCTGTGCTATCGGGCTCTGGGTGGATGTCGGAAGTCGGGACGAGTCCGCACATCATCACGGCATCACCCACTTCATCGAGCACGCGGTATTCAAGGGCACCACGCAGCGAAGTGCCCGTCGGATCGCGCAGGAACTGGAAGCGGTCGGCGGCTATCTCAATGCCTTCACGGCCAAGGATGTCACCTGCTTGTATGCGCGAGTGCGCAACGCGCATCTGGAGCGCGCGCTCACGCTGCTGACCGATCTGATTCGGAATCCTCTCTTCCGTCCGTCTGATGTGGAGAAGGAAAAACGGGTCATCATCGAAGAGATCCGCGGCGTGGACGACGATCCCGAGGATGTGATCAACGACGATCTGGAGCAGTCCCTGTTCGGCACCCATCCGCTCGCCCATCCCGTGCTGGGGGAGGAGTCTTCGATCGATGCCTTTTCCTCCGAAGGACTGCGGGACTATCTGACCCGCTATCATCAAGGGCGTCGAATCGTGGTGGCCGCCGCGGGAGGTCTCGATCATGATCGACTCGTGGATGCCTGTGACCGTCTCCTCGGAGATCTCCCGATGGGCAGTCGGCCTTCGCGCAGAGCACCGATCCTCCTCCCTCCGTGTACGAAGGAACGATCCAAGGCCGTGCAACAGGTGCATGTCATTCTGGGCACGGCAGTGCCCGGCATTACTCACCCCGACAGCGATGCGATCGCGGTCCTGAGCGTGCTGTTCGGCGATAGTATGAGCTCCCGGTTGTTTCAGCGGATTCGCGAACGGCATGCCTGGGCCTATACGGTATACAGCGCCCTGTCGTGGTACCGCGACGTGGGCGTGTTCTCGGTGTTTCTCAGCACCGATCCCCAGAAGGAGGCCCGCTGCCTCGACGCCGTGGAGCATGAACTCCGGCTGGTGCAGGACCTTCCCGTTCGGGAGTCGGAATTACGTCGCGCCCGAGAGCAGGTGATTGGGGGCGCTCTCCTCGGGCTGGAAAGCATGGAATCCCGCATGAACCGCATCGCACGGGACGAGCTGTGGTTCGGCGCCGTGCAGCCTCTCCAGGAGTGGATTCGGCGCATCGAATCCATCTCGGTCGAGGATCTTTCTCGCGTGGCAGCCCTGCTGGGTCGGGTGGAAGACGCACATCGCGTGCTCATCCGCCCCGGGTCGGGCCCCAGTCTTGGTTGAACAGGCAATTCTGGGTAGATTGAAGAAATTCGGAAGAATCCAAGGATTCTTCCCTCACTACTGTATCGTACCCTGAGCACCATCATGGCATCCCAACTCTCCCTTTCTCAACGCGCCTCCATCATGCCGGCTTCCCCGATCCGAAAACTGGTCCCTCTCGGAGATCAGGCGAAATCGCGAGGAACCCGTGTCTACCATCTGAACATCGGCCAGCCCGACATCCCGACCCCTCCCGAATTCCAGCAGGCCGTCTCGGCCTACCGCGAGAAGGTCATCGCCTACAGCAATTCCAAGGGCATCGATCTGTTTATCCAGAGTCTGGCCCGGTATTATCAGCGATGGGACATGGATGTCCAGCCCTCCGATATCGTGATCACCACCGGCGGATCCGAAGCCATCACCTTCGCAATGACGGCCGTGGCGGGTCCGGGCGACGAGATCCTCGTCTTCGAACCCTTCTATACGAATTACAATGGCTTCGCCATCATGAGCGGCATTTCTCTCGTGCCGATCGCCACGCTCCCTGAGGATGGATTTCATCTCCCCTCCGAAGACGTGATTGCATCGTATATCACCGAGCGGACCCGGGCCATTATCATCTGCAATCCCAACAATCCCACAGGCACGGTGCTGGGTGCCGACGAACTCGACATGATTCGGCGTCTGGCCCTTCGCTTCAATTTGTACGTGCTGAGCGACGAAGTGTACCGCGAATTCATCTACGAAGGCAGCACCCGCAGCATTCTGCAGATGGAAGGACTCGAGGATCGCGCCATCATGATGGACAGCCTGAGCAAGCGCTACAGTCTGTGTGGGGGGCGCATGGGCTGCATCGTAAGCAAGAATCCCGCCCTCAACGACATCTTCCTGCGCTTCGGCCAGGCTCGCCTCTGCACCGCCACTCTCGAACAGATTGGCTCCGCTGCCTTGGTGGATGCCGGCGATGCTTATTTCGAGCCCATGGTGCACGAGTACCGGCAGCGCCGCGATGCCACGTTCGAAGAACTCGAGAAAATTTCGGGTGTGGTATGCCGCAAACCCACGGGCGCGTTCTACATCATGGCGAAATTCCCCATCGCCGATGTCGAGGATTTTGCCGCCTGGATGCTGACGGATTTCTCCGTGGAAGGCGAAACCACGATGGTGGCGCCCGGCCCCGGTTTTTATGCGACACCGGGCAGGGGACGAAACGAAGCGCGCCTCGCCTATGTTCTAGAAGCGAATCATTGCCGACGGGCGGTGCAGATTCTCGCCCTCGGGATCGAAGAGTACAACAGAACCCATTCCTGACAAGATGAGGGGAAACCCCGCATGATCACGATCACCATCGACGGCATCTCCATTCACACGGAGCCGACGAAAACCATTATCGAAGCGGCCTTCGAGAATGGAATCTACATTCCGCATTTCTGCTGGCACCCGGCGCTGAGCATCTCCGGCAATTGCCGCATGTGCCTGGTGGAAGTGGAGAAGATGCCGAAACAGGTGATCGCCTGTTCCACGCGATGCATGGATGGCATGGTGGTCCACGTCAATTCCGACAAGGCGATTCAGGCACGCGAAGCGGTGATGGAGTTCATCCTCATCAACCATCCTCTTGATTGCCCGATCTGCGATGAAGCGGGTGAATGTAAACTCCAGGACTACGCCTACAAATACAGCGTCGGAGAAAGTCGCTTCGACGAAGAGAAAAACCAGAAGCAGAAACGCGTGGCCCTCGGTCCGCATGTGATGTTCGACGGGGAACGCTGTATCTCCTGCTCCCGTTGCATCCGATTCTGTGAGGATATCGTCAAGGAGCCCCAGCTCACCTTTGTCGAGCGGGGGGATCGCGTCACCATCGAAACCTATCCTGGCAAGCAGCTCGACAATGCCTATTCGATGAATGTGGTGGACATCTGTCCCGTGGGCGCTCTGACGAGCCGCGAATTCCGTTTCGCTGCCCGCACCTGGGACCTGTCCTCCACGCCCTCGGTGTGCGCTGGCTGTGCGAAGGGCTGCAATACCGAGGTGTGGGTGCGCCAGAATCGGATTCTGCGCCTGACCCCGCGAGAAAATCACGACGTGAACGGGTTCTGGATGTGTGACGAGGGCCGAGTGAAAAGCTTCGAGGCGGTCCACGCCGAGACCCGGATCACGCGGCCCTTCGTGGGTCGGGGAGACCAGCGGACCGAGGTCTCCTGGGACGCCGCCATCTCGGCTGCCGTTGCCCATCTGCGGGGTCGGGAATCGAATCGCGTGGCGGTTCTGGGATCAGGGCTCTGCACGAGCGAAGACAATTATGCACTTGTCCGGCTCGGGCACGAACTTCTCGGCACCACCGTCTGCGACCTTCTGCCCCATGAGGATCCCCGCTTCGCCGATACGCTGCTGCGCCAGGCCGATCGCCACCCGAATACCCGGGGCGCACGCCTTGCCGGCATGGTATCCGCGTCTGCGGAACGCGACACCGCTGCCCTTCTCGCGGAGCTCCGGGCGGGCGCCTACGATGTGCTGCTGATCGCCGATAGCGAGGCCGCGCAGGTGCCGGGTTTCATCGAGGCCCTCGGTGATTCCCTCGTGGTCATCGGACTGCTCACCCATGCGGGGCCCGTGGCCGACCGCGCCGACGTGATTCTGCCTGCCGCCATGTGGGCGGAAACCTCGGGAGTATGGGTGTCGGGTGATGCACAGGCCCAGGTGATCCGTCCCGCCATCGTGACCGCGGAAAACGAGCGTTGGAACGGAGGCTATGCCATGAGCCGCCTCGATCGATTCGGGAGTGCCTTCGACCGATGGGGACGTACCGAGAAACCGGATGTGCGATCGGTGTGGAAAATCGTTCAGAGTCTGGCCGCTGCGCTCGGTGCAACGTGGTCCTGGTCTCACGCCGAGGACGTCTTCGACGAAATGGCCGAACGCCTTCCCGCCTTCGCCCACCTCAGTCACGAGGGTTTAGGGCGACAGGGGCGTCGGCTCGAGGGAGAGGCCCCGGCGCATCCCATCTCCTACACGTATTCCGATGTGCATCAATAGCGGAGACCGCCCATGGATTTTGTGGACCTCTTGATCATCCTCATCAAAATCGTCGTCATGCTGGGCGTCGTGCTCGTGACGGTGGCGGAGTTGGTGTACACCGAGCGTAAGATCAGTGCCTGGATTCAAAACCGCGTCGGACCCAATCGTGTGGGCTGGGCTGGTCTCTTACAACCCTACGCGGATGTGGTGAAGCTGCTGGTGAAGGAAGACATTGTCCCCACCGCAGCCAATCGCTTCGTCCACACCCTGGCACCCATCATTTCCATCGCGGTGGCATTCAGTACCCTCGCCATCGTGCCGATCTCGGGGGTCACGATATCGATGTTCGGTCGCGACGTGCCCATGGTGATTGCTGATGTCAACATCGGGATCCTCTACATCCTCGCCCTCACTTCGGTCGGTGTGTACGGTCTGACCCTGAGTGGATGGTCGTCCAACAACAAGTACTCCCTGCTCGGCGGATTGCGATCGAGCGCGCAGATGATTTCGTACGAATTGTCCATGGGCCTGAGTCTGATCGGCGTGATCATGGTGACCGGCAGTCTGCGGCCAACCGACATCGTGGCTCATCAGGCGGGATGGATGTGGAACATCGTGATCCAACCCGTGGGGTTCATCACCTTTCTGGTGGCGTCCTTCGCCGAGACCAATCGAGCCCCCTTCGATCTCCCCGAGGCCGAACCCGAACTGGTGGGCGGCTACCACACGGAATACAGTAGCTTCAAGTTCGCGCTGTTCTTTCTCGCCGAGTACGCGAACATGATCACCTCGTCGGCGGTGATCGTGACCGTGTATCTTGGAGGATGGCAGGTTCCGTATCTCGAAACCCTGGGGCTCTCCGCTGGTTGGATGGTGCCGATTCACATCCTCGCCTTCATGCTCAAGGTTGCGTTCATCCTGTTCGTGTATCAGTGGGTGCGGTGGAGTATCCCCCGGTTCCGCTACGATCAGCTGATGAATCTGGGATGGAAGGTGATGCTACCCCTGGCGCTCGCCAATGTGCTTGTCACTGGTATCGTGTTGTTGTCCCGATAAATCGTTATTCGCTGGTGTGAAAGGAACAACCATGGCAACTCCCGCATCCTCCGATCCTCGCTACTCTCTCACCTTTTGGGAGAAGCTGTACATCCCCGAGATCGTGAAGGGGATGAAGCTCACGCTGGAACAAATGCTGAAGAAAAAGGAGACCCGCCTCTACCCAGAGGAAAGGTGGGTTCCGCCCCCTTCGTTCCGGGGAGCGCCGGTGCTCGTTCAGGAGACCGACGGTACGGAACGGTGCGTGGCCTGCGGTCTGTGCTCCCGTGTGTGTCCCGCGCTCGCCATTCAGGTGCAGGCCGCTGAAACCGAGGAGGAAAAGGAACGCTATCCGGTGCTCTTCGAGATCAACATGCTGCGGTGCATTTTCTGTGGATTCTGCGAAGAGGTATGTCCCGAAGAAGCCATTGTGATGAGTAGCAAATGGGAGTTCGCCTTTCGGAAGTATGAGGATGCCATTTTTGACAAGGAGAAGCTCCTCACGCCTGTCGAGGAACTGCGTCCCCGCCTGGAATTTCTTCGCGAACATCACTGATCTCTACGACCGCCCTCATCGGGAGTGCCCATGAGTTTTCGCTGGGTCCTCTTTTTCGTTTCTCTTTCCTTTGTCCTGTCCGGTTGCCTCGTCGAAGTGACCCGGGTTCATCTGCCTGGTCGCACGTTTGTGGACGAGCCGGTGGTGCTTTCCATCGACGCGCGCCTGGAGGGAGAGACCGCCGGTGTTGTGGGGATCGTCCTTCAGCTTCCTGATTCCTGCACGGTCGGCGACGCAGTGGTGGTGGGAGGTCCCGGCCAGAAAATACTCCGCCGTAGCGCCGCGATCGAGGATTTGGTGACTGCGGAGAGGGGACATCGGATCGTCGCCTATCTCGATTCCCTGCCTCGATCTCCGCAATCCCGCGATACCGTCACCTTTCTTCTTCCACTTCGCTTTTCGAGCCCTGGCCGCGTTCATGTCAAGTATATGATCGGCGAGGTGCAGGGAGCAGGAAAGAAGGCGCGATGGACCCTGCTTGATCCTCGCATGCCTGCGGACTTTTCCCGCCTCCGCGACAGCGCGCACATCCTGTCCGTGCTGGTTCGCGATGCGACCAAGGGAGCCCAGAACGCGCTCGCATTCAGCGGAGAGCGACAATATGTGGTACTGCCGGATTCCGTGTCGGAGGCCCTGAGATCCGATTCCGGCTGGACCGTGGAGGCATGGATCAAGAGCGATGCCCGATCCGTGCCCGTTCTGTCCTGTCGTGGGTCGGACTTCGTCTCTCCCTTCCCGTTGGACCTGTGGATCGACGAGCGGGGTCGGGCGCGGTCGCGGTGGTGCAATGGCAACCAAATGGTGGATCTGACTTCCCTCGCTCCCGTTGCAGACGGATCCTGGCATCATCTTGCTGTCGGCACCGATCGCGCCGGAGGCCAGCTCCGGCTTCTCGTGGACGGGGCCGACGTTGCCGTCAGCGACCTCCAAGCCACTCCGGACCAGGGCATTGCCGCTCCGATACAGGCATCCGGTCTCCTGCTTGGCACCACCCCCATGCGCCGCGTTTTTTTTCGAGGTCTGATCGATGAGGTGCGCATCTGGGGAAAGAGTCGAACGAAGGAGGACATTCAGCGGGTGCAGTTCTCGGTGCTCGTGGGGGACGAGCCCGGCTTGGTGGCGTACTATCCCATCGACGAGAACGGAGGGCAGGAAGAACGACTGCTCAACCGCGCGGTGGGTTCGGTGCTCTCCGCCACTCCCATGAATCAGCCCAGGGTGGTGTTCATTTCCACGCCCACACGATCCATCTCGCTGTCTCTTTTCGCACGGGTAGACAGCAACCGAGTTCTGCTCCAATGGACGAGCAAAGGGAAGGATCCGACCCCAGTATTCGAAGTGATCCGGCGTGGAGAGTCGGGGAAATATGAACGGGTGACACGCATCGAAAGTGGAGACGGGGAGGGAGATCGCCAGACCTATGTGGATACCTGGAATGGTAGGTCCGTCGTGTACTACCGACTCAAACGCATCAACCGAGACGGGTCCATCGATCTGTCGGAAGAAGTTCCTGTCGGTTTGGAGGTGCGTCACAATTTCCTCCTGGGCGAAATCCAACCCCAGCCCATCTCTGGAAAAGTGGAGATCCCGTTTCTCCTGAAGGAGTCCGCACACGTGACCCTGACCATCTACGACGCGCTGGGCCGCGAAGTCACGGTGCTCATTTCGGGACGGATGACGGCAGGAAGGCACCGCACACATTTCGATGGCACCGAGCTTCCCGATGGTCTCTATTTTTGTAAGATGAAAACGTCCCGAGGAGCCCAGACCCGTACTGTCGTGTTGAGTCGAGCGTCGGGTCCTCACCAAACCGACTGATTTTCCACAACAGAACGCGAGTGTCGCGTTTAAACCGTTAATTTTTCGCGGGTTTTTTCTCTTCTGATCTGCTTGACATTACGCCTCCCCTATCGTAATTTGGCACGAGTTCTTTTACCGCATGGACTCATTGCACGTTGGTACAATCACGGTTGGCAATACCCATTTGAATCGGAACACCACGAAGGTGATGTTGCGTGTGATGGTGCCGATGTGTGCATGCTGGTGAGATCATTGTTCCCTCCCAAGAGAATCCATTTGTTTCATACATTCATGACAAACAAGCCTTACTTTTCATCAATTTCCCAACAGTTTGGAGGTAGTAAATGAAGAAATTTACTCTTCTATGTGCCATGGTACTTGTTGGGCTGATCGTTGCTTCGCCGCTTGCGGAAGCGGGCAATTACAAGTACACGAGCAAGCCTCATGCGCGCATCATGCCTGCATTGCAGGTGTCCGACCGTATCTACGTGCCGGCGCCCGCAAACAATCAGCCTCTTCTTGTTTCCAACGTCCGTCTCGGCATTTACGCCCAGACCATCCGTTACTCGACGTTGGTGATTGAGCTGACCTCTCCGGGCGGCAGAACCGTGCGCGTCAAGAACAGTGCCGGTGTCGTGGATTGGCCCGGCCAGCTCGGTACCGCCAACTCCTACGCCCTCTTCCGTGACGGCGGAAATGCACTTGCGAACAACATGTCTCCCTGCAATATTCATATTGCCCCCTCCGTTCCGTTGGCTCTGTTCGACGGCGACAACGCGGTAGGCTGGTGGACGATTCGCATGTGGGACGAAGGTCCCACGCTCCTTCCTCAGCAGGATGGATATCTCGAAGGTTGGACGCTCATGTTCAATCCGAGCGTGATCAAGCCAGAAACCGTGATCTGGACCGAGACCCGTACCACCACTGCGGTGAAGGGCTTCCTCAATGGCCAGCGTATCATCCCGAACAAGGCGGGTGATCTCACCAATCCGTGCGCCGGTGCGACGAATGATCCCATCGCTCAGCCGGGTGTGCATGGCGACGCGTTCGGGTTCTACTGCCCGGTTCCGGGTACCATCGGAAACAACAACGGTCGTTTCCGCGTCCGTCTTCGCATCAACAATGCGAGTGGTCTGTCCTTCCGCGCGGAGAACCGCGACATCGCCGTGTATTTCGGTAAGGTCCAGAACTTCACCGGTTCCTGGGTCCCCGGTCCGAATAACACCGCGATCCTCACCGATCCCGTGGCGCCGGCCGTGCCGGTGGCTGCCAGTGCCAAGCCCTGGCCTCGGGGCGGTGGCAATTCTACCAATCAGCTGCTCCCGTTCGCGGGTGCCAACACGCTTGCCGCCAATGGTGGCGTGCGTCTGTATGCCTGCGAATCCAAGCCGGGTACGATTTTCGATTTCGGCGTGGATGATGGCTTCAATGACATCACCTTCTTCGATAGCGCGATCCCGTCCATCTCGATCGACGATGCCACCGTCAACGATGGCACCTATCGCGGCCACGGTTTGATGAGCACCCTCAATGGTAACACCCTTGCCGGTCTCTACTACGTGACGATTTACGACACCTACGGTGAGAATATCGCCGAATACGGTCAGCTTCGCATCGACGAAATCTCCATCGAGTACGTCGAGGGTGGATATGCCGTGCCGATGGACATGCATCAGGGCATCGTCGGTCCCTTCCAGGGGATCCCGACTCCGGGTGCACTCACCGGTGTGACGCTCGGGTATCTGTATGACAACATCGCCACCTTCCCGCCCTATTCCATCCATGCGAAGGATCAGGATCCCATCGCGGCATTCTGGGGCGTGCAGAAGATGTACTATCGTGACGCGAGCGGTTTCGAGCGCGTCCAGGCCGTCGATCAGTTTGGATCTCCCGCAATGGGAGGTACTCTCTACAACGGTCCCTATGCCTACGCCTATCCGAAGGATCTGGCCGGGAACCCTGTCGATCCGGGTACGAGTGGCAACATTCTTCCGAACACCGACAACCTCATCATTCCGACGGGTGACTATCGCCTCCGTTTGGATCTCTCCCAGACTCGCTACGATGACGACATCATGGACAACACCTGGTACTCCCCCGAGTTCAAGGTGACGGACGCGACGATCGGGTATTATGGCGATCAGGTGGCTCAGTTCAATCCGTACATCGTGGGTCTTGGCAGCACGGCGGTGTCCGCTCAGCAGGCCATTCCGTTCAACTTTGGCTTCGCTTCCGCGTTCACCCTGTTCAAGTGGCCCTCCACTCTGCTCAGCAGCATCGACTACAAATTCGATATGGGGTTGGCCGCCACGCCGCGTTCTGCGGTGCGCGTGAAGATTTGGAGAGCCGCGAGTACCTTCTTCGGTGCTCCGTCTATCCTTGTTGGTCAGTCGCCCATCGTCGGCGCCAACGAATATGTGCCGGGCAACTGGCGCTCCTTCCCGATCAATGGCGTCACGGCCCAGGGTCCGATCGCGCTGTCTCCGGGCACCTACTTCGTGACGATCGAAAACGCTTCGCCGGCCGCTGGTCCCACCTTCCTGGTGTACCCCTACACCTACAAGATGATGCCTTCTCTGGCGACACGTCATTTCAGCACGAAGTTCAACGACAAATTCGGTCCCATCGGTCCGTTCGCAACCACTGGTACCCGCATGGGCTATTTGATCACCTCGGCCTCCACGGTTCCGGTGTTCAATGCCATCAATGCCAATGTGCCTGGGTATGACAACTTCACGATGCCGATTCGCATGAACGTACCGAATGCCAACCTGACGGACTTCGCCATCAATTATGTCCGTCTTGGCAACGAACTCGCGCAGAATACCATCAGTCTCGCGACGAATCCGATCCTTACCCCGTCTGTGATCGTGAGCAATAACACTCCGACCACGACTCCGGTGGATTGCAACGTCCGTTTCGAAATCTACGACACCGGCAACAACCTGGTGTACCAGGCCCCCGATGTTATCCCGCAGTTCGGCCCCGGTAGCCCGAATGCCAACTTCACCAACGTGACGTTGACCTTCCCGCAGTGGACCCCGACTCCGGGCGTGTACACCATCAAGGTGTGGCTCTCCCGCAAGCCGATGGATCACAACCCGGCCAACGATATGATCGTGACCACGGTCAATATCACCGCAACCCGCGCCGTGCTCTTCGCGGGCAATGGCGTGACCGACACACAGAAGAACGATGCCCTTGGATACCTTGCCAATCATGGCATCCAGGCGGAATTGGCCGCTGCCACCACCGACAACGTGGTGAAGGCCAAGAATACCACCTTCTACCTGCTCGGCACCATGCCGGCGGATGTCAATACCAGCATCCAGAAGGCGATGGAGAACGGAAACGACGTGGCGTTCGTGTACAACAAGGACGTCAACGAAGGTTCCGCCATCCGCAACATGGACAACGTGCTGAACATCCAGCGCAACAGCGCGGTGAACTACGACAACGCTCGTCTCATCGCCACCCCGAATAGCAACCCCGTTCCGAACAACGATGCATACACGCTTCCGAACATGCAGATCAACAGCAAGGAAGACATCGTGAATTACATCCGCTCGGTGCGTGATCAGGCTGGTGCCATCGTCGCTTCGACGAACGAGAAGCCGGTGGATCTCAGCGCGGTGTTTTCGAACGTGATCAACACCCCGTCCGTCGATGGCGTCTCCTTCATGGGCACCGACGATGGTTTCGTGGGCGTGATCTACGCGGTGAAGTCGGCTCAGAAGAATGCTCCGAAGGTGGATGCCGCCACTCCGGCGGGCTTCGCCCTCGAGCAAAACTATCCGAATCCGTTCAACCCGTCGACCGTGATCACCTACACGATCGCCGAGCCCAGTGTGGTTACCCTCCGCGTCATGGATCTCCTTGGCCGCGAAGTGATGACGCTGGTCTCCTCGAAGCAGAACGCCGGCACCTTCTCGGTGACCTGGAATGGTCTGGATCAGAGCGGCGCCTCCGTGGCCAGCGGTACCTATATGTATCGCATCGATGCGGCCCCGGTCAGTGGTGCTCCGTCCTTCACCAGCTTCAAGAAGATGACCCTCTCCAAGTAAGAGTTGCTATAGCGTCGAGGATTCCTCGTTCGCAGCTTCTCTTTTCGGAACCCACGGCGGCTGTCCCTCGACAGCCGCCGTTTTCTTTTCTCTCTCGCGTTCCAATTCTCCACGGGTTTTGTTAGATTCCGTGCACAAAAGGAGGTAGTCTGTATGTCCCACCGCGTGACTGGCCTGCGTATTCTCGCCCTCGTCTGTGTATGGACGTCTTTGAGCCAGGCTCAGCCGATCTACGAAACCCTGATGAATTACGATCCTCAGGCCACGACCAGCGTCATTAATAAAAACCTGCCGACGGATTGGTTTCTGGTACGGTTTTCCACTCCGTATCCCGCGCAGATCGATTCTGCCATTATCGGATTCGGCATCCAGAAATCATCGTCCACTGCGGGACAATTGGATACCATCATCGTCAAGCTGTATGACAGTCCACTCCAGCCACTGAAACCGCTGGACTCTTTCGTCGCGGCAATCCCGGCGAATCTCAGCGGTCAGATCCCCGACAATCTCTGGGTGATCGAGTTCATATTCGATGGGTTCATCGCTACGGTGAACTCAGCCAGGGATTTTTATCTTGCATGGAAAATATCGGGACCTCCTGCAGATATTGCTCGCATTCAGGTGAAGAAGCCAGCCGTCAATGCCATCCGATCCATTGTTCTGCCGCAGACGGGCATCCCCATCAACGCCACGCCGTATTTCTTCCCGAATCCTCAGCAATCCGATTCCGTGGACTTTCTGGCCGAGACGCATGTCAATTTCTACAATGGCGTCCCTGTCGAGTTGCTCCAGTTTTCGACTTCCCTCGAAAAAGGAGCTGCCGTTCTTACATGGAAGACCGCCTCGGAAACGAATAACCGTGGCTTCATTATCGAACGCGCCATGGGCAGTGCGACATCGGAGCGTTTTCGCCTCTGGCAACGCATTGGAAGCGTTCCAGGGCAGGGAACGACATCGGAACCCCACTCCTATCGTTTTGTCGATCTCGAGCCCTGGGTGGCCGCCTCGGCAGAGGGGAATGTTCTGTACCGTCTCAAACAGGAAGATTTCGATGGCACCATCACGACGAGCGCGGTACAGTCCCTGCAGGTGGCAAGCGCGGAAGGGTGGGCCCTCGATCCCTGCTGGCCGAATCCCGCGCGTGGAACCGACCGTGTGCACATCTCCTATCGTCAGTCGGATGACGAAACGGTCCTCCTGCGGCTCGTGGATCTTCAGGGGCAGGAACGGCTCGTCCGCACTCTGAATACCTCCGCCGGAGCCCACCTCGTTCCCATCGATCTTCCCATGCTTCCGGCGGGTACCTATTACCTTTTGCTGACTGCCGGCGAGCGCCGCCTGGTCCGTTCCTTCCGCATCATCGACTAACGCCAGCATGAAAAACACGCACGCGGTTCCGTCCTGGCTGTGGACGGTACTGATCGGACTGTCCGCCCTCGTCGTTCGGTTGTTCTTTTTCCTGCAATTTCAGGAAAGCCCCTTTTTCACGCACCCCTTCTCCGATAGCCTTCTCTATGTGCGGTGGGCTGAGGCCATCGTCAGCGGCACCACCTCATCTGATGCGTGGTTCCTGTCTCCCCTCTATGCCTATCTCCTGGCAGGTGTGCGGATGCTTTTTGGCGACCTGCATGCCAGCATGCGCGTGTTTCAAATCCTGATGGGCACGCTGGCTATCGCCTTGCTACATCGCATCATGCTCCGACGCGTTGCGCCTCTTGCGGCAGGCCTGATGGCTCTCGTGGCCGCGCTGTATCCTCCTTTCGTCTTTCATGACTCCATGATTCTGACGGAATCACTGACGGTGGATCTGATGATCGTCCTGCTGTGGTTCTGGCTGAACCAGGAGCAACGAACTACTCCGGGTTTCCTCATCCTTGGAGGAACGGTGCTGGGATTGCTCGTGGTGATGAGAACGGTGTTCTTCGTCCCTGCACTCGTGTTCCTGATACTGTTCGCGAAGGAGCACCTCTCCCACGCGAATGGACGGAAGCGGGTTCTGTGGATTACCTGCACCACCCTGGTCGTCATCGCCCCCTGGGTAGCTCGAAATATGATCACCGAAGGCGTGCTCGTGCCCATTACCGCGTCGGGTGGATTCAATTTTTATGTGGGAAATCATGCGGGTGCGGATGGAATGTACTCGTTGCCGGATGCCGTGGATCTCTATCGGGATCCGAATGGAAAAGCGTATGTCGAGCGCACCGTCGGACGCGCACTCACATCCTCGGAGGTTTCGGACTGGTGGTTCGACAAAGGGTGGTCATGGATTCGACAGGAGCCTAGACAAGCCCTTTCCCTCACCGTGAGGAAAGTACTCCTCTTCTTCACCCCCGAAGAGGTTGATCAGATGGGAATGGACATGGGATTCATTCATCGACATCATGCCATCCTCCCCTTGTATGGGGTGCTGGGCTTTCCTCTCCTCTTTGGCTTGGCTCTGCTCGGCATTCTTGTTACATGGAAGGATCCCATGACTCGCCGTCTGAGCTCCCTGTTCCTTTCTGTGGTGTTTGTCACGGCGTTGTTTTTCGTCAACGGACGCCTTCGTCTCCCTGTGCTTCCGATCCTCTGTGTGCTCGGAGCTTCGGGACTTCAGGCCCTCGTCACCGCACTCCGGACTCGTGTGTATCGTTCCGTCGCGTGGAAAGGGGGAGCGGTGGCTGCAGTGGTACTCATCATGAGCACCCTGTCGCCCACGGTGCGTATTACACATGAGCAAGAGTATGTGCGACTCGGGGAAATCGCCTTCGACCAACGTCGGTACAGCGAAGCCCTGGATTTGTTTACTCGATCTCTGGCCGAAAAGCCCAGTTTCTGGGGGTATATGAATGCCGCGAATGCCCATGCCGCGCTTGGACAGACGGGGGCAGCGGAATCACGATATGCCGAAGCCCTTCGCATCAATCCAGAGCACCCCTTGCTCATGTTCAATCTCGGTAATCTCGCCTTTTCTCAGAATCGCTTTCCGCTTGCCCTACAATTGTGGAAACGTTCCGTGGATCTCGACCCCACCTTCGCGCCTGCATGGAAGAACCTGGGACTGCTTCTGACGCGCACAACCAACCCCACCTCCGCGCTTCCCGCTCTCGATCGATACCTGCAATTGGAATCCGATCCACAGGCCAAGTCTGAAGTGGCCGCAATTCGGGACTCCCTTTCCAAACGATAAAATGGCAGACCGCTCGCAGTGCTGACTATTCGAAATCCTTGAAGGGATTCCCTTCGGGATTGGTGAACGGATGGGGAGGGAGATGGACCACCTCATCCGCAAAGTAGTCCACGAAAAACGAGATGATGTTTTTCACCGAGACAATCCCCACGGGTTCCAGATCGGTATTGATGATGGGCACATGTCGGTAGCCCCCCAGATCCATGAAATTGAGCGCGTAGGCGATTGTGTCGAATTCATGAAGGGCCTGGGGATTGGGGGTCATGACCTTGCTCACCGCGGTCGCACGAAGATCCAGAGAAGAACCGACAATTTTCTTCAGGACATCCCGTTCGGTAAAGATGCCACTGAGACGCGAACCGGTCGTGAGGAGCACGCATCCAGAGCGCTTGTTCTGCATGAGATCGACGGCATCCTGAATGCAGCGATCGCTCTCGAGACAGGACGCGGGTTTCATGATGGTCCGAAGAGAACGACGAAGCAGCCGAATATCCAGGGAAGGATTATACTGCGGATCCTCGTTGCTGTACGGTGTAACCGGGGGAATGATCGGTTCGCTGGACATCGTACCTCTTCCGATTGATGAAAGGGCTGGGATAGAATTCCACAAAGATACAACCAGGGAGGACGAAAAGACAGAGGGTGAAAAAATTACTCCAGGGCACCCACCGCTTGTTGCACGGCTTCGACGATCCGGTCTTCTGTCACAAGAGTCCGTACCAGACGGAGATCGTCATGGAGCACCCGATCCTCCTCGAGGAAGGGAATCACCGATCGAACCACTTCGCGAGCCGCCCCGGTGCCTCGCCCCGCACCGAGCGGATGGTGGAAATCAAGAGCCTGACTCGCGGTCATGAGCTCGATGCCCAACACGATTTCGAGATTTCCCAGAATCTCCCAGGCTTTGCGAGTGGCAATCGACCCCATGCTGTTATGATCTTCCTGATTCGCAGAGGTGGGAATCGAATCGACACTGGCGGGATGGGCGAGAACCTTGTTCTCGGAAACCAGGGCCGCGGCCGTGTATTGCGCAATCATATACCCGCTGTGAAGTCCCCCTTGATTGGTGAGAAACCGGGGAAGGCCGCTCAACTTTCCATTCACGGTGCGCTCGATTCTTCGCTCACTGACATTCGCCAGTTCAGACAGCGCGATGCCAAGAAAATCGCCCGCCAGAGCCAAAGGTTGACCATGAAAGTTTCCGCCTTCGATCAGCTCCTTCGTTTCCGAAAATATCAGTGGATTATCAGTGGCGGCATTGATTTCGATTCCCAGAACGCGATCGACATACCCAATGGCATCTCGCGATGCTCCGTGGATTTGGGGAATGCAGCGGAGGGAATAGCTATCCTGAACACGGTTGTCGTTTTCTCGATGCGAAGCACGGATTTCGCTTCCCTCGATAAGACGGAGCACGTTTCTCGCCACAATTAGCTGACCAGGATGAGGTCGGACAGCATGGAGAAGAGGGGAGCATGCCTTATCCGTGCCCATGAGCGCTTCAAGTGTCATCGCTCCAGAAATATCCGCGAGTTTTACCAGGGAACGTGCCCGAAGGATCGCGTGCGCCAGGTAGGCCGACATCATCTGCGTTCCGTTGATCAACGCGAGTCCTTCCTTCGCCGAAAGACGCAACGGTGGAAGTCCCAGCGAGGCGAGGCGATCCTTCAGGTCATGCTCCCGAATCTCATCACCATCCCACCACGGGCCCTGACCCATCATCCCAAGAACCAGATGAGAAAGAGGCACCAGATCTCCGCTACTCCCCACCGAGCCTTTCTGCGGGATGACAGGAATGACATCTTCGTTGAGCATGGTAAGAAGATGCTCCACTGTTTTGATACGAATACCGGAGCATCCCTTCGCCAGCGCATTGGCACGCAGGAGCATGAGAGTCTTCGTGACGTCCTTCGGAATCGGGGCGCCACACCCGATGGAATGACTTTGGATCAGATTTCTTTGAAGATCCTCGAGATGCTCCGAATCGATCGAGACGTTGCTGAACTCTCCGAAGCCGGTGGTGACCCCGTACATGACGCGCTGCTCCCGAACCCATGTTTCAACCAGATCTCGCGAAGCCTGGATACGATCGAGGCTTTCCCGCGAAAGGCCGATTTTGGGAGCATGACGATGGAAATCGCGAATATTCTCCACCGTGAGGGAATTACCGTCCAGCATTATTGTGTTCATTACAGTGTCACCTGGTGTGGTTCAAGGGTCGAAAAAACTACGAACTCCTGCCAGGAATTCCAATCCGAGAAGTAACTTCGACTTCACGGAAGGTTCAGACCCAAAATCCATCTCTCAGCACATGCAACCGGAGCAGCGCACGATCATGTCGACTGTCGCCATTCCCGACGAAACCGGCCCGAGCTGTGTCGTCAATCACACCGCCGTGAATCTCCTTCCACCTCCCATCGAAATTCCCGAGGACTTCCCCCTCGATGGTCCTGCCCTCGTCCAGATCCTTTCCCGCATGATGCTGGCCCGTCGTCTGGATCAGAAAATGCTCACGCTCCTGAAGCAGGGAAAGAGCTTCTTTCACATCGGTGGCTCGGGCCATGAAGCCGCGCAGTTGGCGGCGGCCCATGCGATGCGTCCAGGTGTGGACTGGTCCTATCCCTACTATCGCGATCTGTCCTATATGCTTGGCATGGGGATGACCGCAGAAGGAATCATGCGGAATTTTCTGGCGCGAGCGGGGGACGTCAACTCCGGAGGGCGACAGATGCCACAGCATTATGGAATGAAAAGTGCGCGTGTGGTCTCCCAGTCTTCGCCTACCGGTACGCAGTACCTCCATGCTGTGGGAACCGCGCTCGGGGCGAAGCTGCAGGGACTCGACGAGGTGGTGTACGTGAGCAGTGGCGAGGGAACCACGAGTCAGGGGGATTTTCACGAAGCCCTCAACTGGGCGAGTCGCGCGAAGCTTCCCGTGATATTCTGTGTTCAGGACAACAAATATGCGATCAGCGTGCATCTCTCCCAACAGACGGGAGGCGCCGTGTTCGACATGGTGCACGGATACGTGAACCTCGATCGCGTCGAAGTGGATGGCACGAACTTCATCGAATCTCATCTCGCGTTTCGACGCGCCATCGCACGCGCCCAGCGCGGAGAGGGCCCCACGGTCCTCGTGACCGATGTCGTTCGGCTTCTCCCCCATTCTTCCTCCGATGATCAAAGCAAATATCGCAGTAAGGAAGAGTTGGAACTCGATAAACTGCGGGATCCCATTACCCGCCTTCGGACGGCCCTGATCGAAGGAGGAATGCTGACAGAGGACGAGGCTGAACTCCTGCGTGCTCAGGTGGACGCCGACGTGGAGGCCGCAGTGGAAAAGGTAGAGGCCGAAGATCTTCCCGCTCCCGAAACGGCCAAGCACTTTTTGTTTTCTCCTCATCCTCCCGCCCTTGAGTATGAGAAAACCGTTCCGTCGGGCAATAAGGTGGTCCTCGTCGACGCCATCAATCATGCCCTGCATGAAGAAATGGAGCGCAATCCCAATATCATCGTCTATGGTCAGGATGTGGAGGATGGGAAGGGCGGAGTGTTTACTGCAACGAAGGGCCTGAGCACGCGCTTCGGTCGGGATCGATGCTTCAATTCTCCGCTGGCCGAATCGAGCATCATGGGTACCGCGGTAGGCCTGGCGGCCAGGGGGCTGAAGCCTGTGGTTGAAATTCAGTTCGGTGATTACATCTGGACCGCCATGATGCATCTTCGCAACGAGGTGGCCACGATGCGATACCGGTCCAACAACCAGTTCTCTGCACCGATTGTCATTCGGGTCCCGGTCGGTGGGTATATTCATGGTGCCCTCTGTCACAGCCAGAATATCGAGGGATACTTCGCTCACCTGCCGGGGATTCATATCGCCTACCCTTCAACTGCGGCCGACGCGAAAGGTCTGTTAAAAGCCGCCTGTCGGATGGATGATCCCGTGCTGTTTCTCGAGCACAAAGGCATGTATCGCCAATCCTACGCCGCTTCGCTGGAGCCGGATTCCGAGTATTTGCTGCCCTTCGGAAAGGCAGTCATCCGCAGGGAGGGATCAGATATCACGGTGGTGACCTGGGGCGCGCTGGTGCAGAAAAGCCTCGAAGCCGCCCGAGTTCTCGACAAGGAAGGGTACTCGATCGAAGTCATCGATATTCGAACGATTCATCCCTTGGACATGGACACGATTCTGACGTCCGTCCGGAAAACCAACAGGGTTCTCATCGCACACGAGGACAATCTTACCGGCGGGTTTGGTGCGGAAATCGCGGCGCGCATCGCGGCGGAAGCCTTCGAGGTTCTCGATGCGCCTGTCCGCCGCATCGGCGCGCAGGATTGCCCCATCCCCTATGCATGGTCCCTGGAGAGTGAAATCCTTCCTCAGGACAGGGACGTCCAAAACGCGCTCCGTCAACTTCTCGCATACTAACACACCTTTCAAAGGATACGAACATGAATGTCGAAGTGCTGATGCCCAAGATGGGCGAGAGTATCACCGAAGGCCGCATTCTGAAATGGAATAAAATACCCGGCGATGCGGTGGACAAGGATGAAACGATTCTTGAGATCGCCACCGACAAGGTGGATACGGAGGTCCCGTCCCCGGCTTCGGGAATCCTCGTGCAGCACCTGGCTGCCGAGGGAGACACGGTCGAGGTCGGCAAACCCGTGGCCATCATCGAAACCGAGGCGAGCGCCGCCATCGTGGTCGCACCTGGTACAGCGACCTCGAACGCAACGGTTCCTGCGGAAGCGATCGAACCGGCTCCTGCCGCTCCGACTCCTGTCGCCTCCGCTCCGATGGAGACCTCTTCCACGCCGGCTGTTTCCCAGTCCGACGACAAGCGATTCTATTCTCCCGTGGTGATGCGCATCGCTGCAGATGCTGGGATCGGCATGGAAGAGCTGGCCACGATTCCCGGCACGGGAGCGAATGGTCGCGTGACGAAGACCGATATCACCGGATACCTGTCGCATCGGGCCACCACGCCGGTCTCGGCGGTGACGATGGCCCCCTCTGCGCCACGTCAGTCCATGACGGCACCAACGGTGTCCTTCCAGGGAGGTGAGACGGTGCAGGTGATTCCCATGGACAACATGAAGCGTCTCATGGCCGAGCACATGGTGCATAGCGTGCATACCTCTCCCCATGTGACCCTCGTGTCGGAGGTGGACATGACCGCCATCGCCCGCTATCGTGCCGAGCATGCCGAGTCCTTCAAGGCGAGGGAAGGAGTGTCCCTGACCTTCATGCCCTTCATTGCCGAAGCCGCAGTACGGGCATTGCGGGATTTCCCTTTCGTGAACGCATCCATCGACGGCACCAATATTCTGGTCAAGAAAAACATCAACCTGGGCATCGCCGTGGCGATGGAGGATGGAGGGCTCATCGTGCCTGTGGTGCGTGGTGCCGATCAACTCAATCCCACCGGTCTGGCGCGCTCGATCGCCGACCTGGCTCGCCGTGCGCGGCATCGCAGGCTGCAGCCGGAAGAGATTCAGGATGGGACCTTTACGATCACCAATTTCGGGGTATTTGGCAATCTGTTCGGAACCCCCATTATCAACCAGCCTCAGGTGGCGATCCTTGGCGTGGGGTCGGTGACCAAGAGGCCTGTTGTAATTGAGCAGAAAGATGGCGATGTTATCGCAATTCGTTCGATGATGTATATCTCCCTTTCCTTTGACCACCGCCTGGTGGATGGCGCTCTGGGGGGGATGTTTCTCGAACGCGTGGTGTCCTACCTGGAAGAGCAGCCTTCATTCACCATGTGAGCAGTTCATGGCAGCCATTGTCGAGAGAATATACCGTTTCGCCCGTACCCTCCTGTTGATCATCGGGATCCTCCTTCTGACTCTGGGGCTGGTTCTCCTGATCACCAGCTGGCAGGAGCACGCGGCAAACGCCACTCCCGCAACGATGCGCTCGGTTCTGTTTTCCATCATGATCATCGCACTTCCGCTCACGGGATACTTCAGCTGGCGCTCGATCTACCAGTTCCATATCGCGAAGAAAGGGTATGATGTACCGGACTCTCCCTTCAAGACGCTGATTACCTTTCTTCTCGCGGGGGGCTCCATCCTTATCCTGCTCACCGCCAGCATCATATTCATTCTTTCGTTTTAGAACGTACGTTCTCGAAAAAAATGAAAAAGGCCGCAATTGCGGCCTTTTTCTGTTTGATGTTCCCGAAGGATCGAATTATTTGCCCGGTGCGGGAGCCTGCTGCTGGGCCGGAGCCTGCTGCTGGGCCGGAGCCTGCTGCTGCGCGGGAGCCTGTTGCTGGGCCGGAGCCTGCTGCTGGGCCGGAGCCTGCTGCTGGGCCGGAGCATTTCCCATCCCTTGCTGGATCAGACTCTGTTCCTGCTGTCCAACGCTGGACACGAAGAACAGGTTGATTACGAAAATCAGAAGAACGAAGATCCCCGCGAGAATCCACGTTGTTTTGGAGAGAACGTCGGCGGCATGACGCACTCCGATGAGGGTACCCACGCCTCCCGCGCCGCCGAAGGCTCCCGAGAGCCCCTGGCCCTTGCTGCTTTGCATGAGGATCACGATCACCATGAAGGCACCGGTGAGGATGGTAAGAATCATGAGAACAGTAAACATGGAGGCAATTCCTTTGAAAATCCTGAACAACAAATCTAGGGAACCGAGAGGGAAAGTCCAAATGCGAAATGTGGGGTCTCGGTGCGGAGACGCGGCAACCGCGATGCACTAGTGCTTCGGCGTGGGAGAGGCAGGAAGGCGAATTCGGAATCGGGTGCCTTTCCCCGGTGCGGATTCCACCAGACTCAGTCGACCGTTATGGTAATTCTCGATGATGCGCTTCGACAGACTCAGCCCAAGGCCCCATCCTCGTTTCTTTGTGCTGAATCCGGGTCGGAAGATATCCTTGCGATGACGTTTTTCGATGCCTTTGCCGTTATCCGCCACGTCGATGGTCACCGATCGATTCGATCCGGACAGGAGAAGCACGATGCGGCCTTCGGGACTGTCGATGGCATCCAGGGCATTCTTGATGAGATTTTCCAGGACCCAATCCAGGAGTTCGCCATTATAGTCTGCCATGACGGGACCGGGAGGGGAGAAGTGGATTTCGACCTTCCGTCCCAGTCGCGGAGTGCGCTTCCGCATGTATTCCACGACGCGCTGGATGGTGACGGATGCGTCCTGACGCACCAACTCCGGTTGCGATCCAATTTTGGAAAAGCGATGGGCGATGAGGTTCAGACGCTGGATGTCCTGTTCCATCTCCGTGAGAATGGAATCCTGGTGCTCATCAAAGGGATGGGTGCGCATGAGGTCAATCCATCCCATGAGGCTGGAGAGGGGAGTGCCGAGTTGATGCGCGGTTTCCCGACTCATGCCCACCCAGATATTGGCCTGTTCCGTCCGCTTGATGTAGCTGAAGGCAACGTAGCCCAGCAGGATGAACATCGAGGCGAGAAGGAACTCATAAAACGGAAGATTGCGTAGATCGCGAATGAGGGTCGATTCGTCGAAATAGATGTAGTGGATGATCGTACTGTCTCCCGCCTTGATCACAAGCGGGGGTTTGGCCGCTGCCAGTTCGTCCCGAAGTCCGAGCACCAGGCGCAACTGGGCCTCCCTGTCGAGGCTGGAATCGATGTCGAGGTTTCTCCAGGAAATGGGAGTGCCGTCGGCATCGGTCAGGATGACGGGAAAGTCGATCGGGTAGCTGTCCTTGTTGTTGATGATCTCGTCGAACACGAAGCTGAGATCCCCGTTCAATGCCTGATCGCTCCCCACGTACTGCAACGCGCTAGCGTACAGGTCGTTGATCTGATGTTCGCGACGCTCGAGCTTGCGAATGATGGAGTTCGTGTAGAACAACACGCCCACCACGATGGCGAGCGCGAAGAGAAAGAGGAGGAACTTGATGTTGAAAGAGCCGGGGCGGCGGACCATGCGCGTCATGGAGTGTGAAAATGGCGGGAAATAGTACGAAATCCGCTATCCATTCGAAAGGGAAATCCCTTGTCCGGACCGTACGTTCATCTCCTGGTCGCAGCGCCCATCCGTGCCGCTGCGATCATATACATAGGTGGGTTCCGAGACGCGAAATGGAGGCGTACGTTCCTCCAGTCTTCGATACAGGTCGCGATCCTCGGCATAGCCGGATCGCCATCCTCCCACTGCCTCGATGAGTCCCCGTGTGACGACAAAGGTTCCACCTACCACGCAGTCGCGAATATGAATGCGCCGTCCCGGATGATCGGCGTCGGGCACGGTGTGGCGATCTTCGTCTCCCAGCAGCGTAAGGCCTCCATGCAGAAACTGTACCGAAGGATGGGTGCGCAGGGTCCAGGCCCGATGTTCGAGATGCGCGGGCAGATAATAGTCGTCGCTGTCGAGAAAGGTCATCCACGCTCCGAGGGCGCGGGACAGTCCCGCGTTTCGTGCGACCGAGGGACCACTGCGTTCCTGTCGTTGCCAGTGGATCCGGGAATCCAGGCGAGACGCCGCAGCCGCGATTTCCGAGGTCCCGTCGTCGCTGCCATCATCGATGATTCGCAACTCCCAGTCGGAAAAGCTCTGGGTCCGTACCGACGCAATGGCGCGGGAGAGGATCCGTTCCCGATTCCACACCGGAAGGATGATACTGAAGAAAGGCGTCATGGCGACCTCGATGGGCATGAAACGCAATACCAACACGATGTGCTACATTACGGAGATTGCGCATGAGAGACAACCTTCCGCACATCCTTCTCATTTCCCTTCCCAGGTGGCGCCCATGGGGAAGAACTCCATTCGGATGGGTGGTGTTCCTTTGTTTCCCGGCTCTGGTACTTTCCGCCTGCGTGGGAGCCGAAACGCTGCACCCCGGGTCCGTTTCAATGATCGCGGTCCGACATCGAGATGGCCAGACCTTCGTGACCTGGAAGGAAATCGAAGGAGGGGGCCGGGATCTTCGTTATGGCGTGTTTCGCGATACGGTGGGAGACGGACCTGCCTCGGCCCGACTTGTCATGGAGCTGGGAACCGGATCCGGCGACTTCCCGCGTGAAGGAGACCGCGAAATCCCTCCGCATCCTTCGTTTCACCAAAGACGTTTCATCATCGAGTCCGGCGCCCCCGAACTCGCTCCGGGAGTGGGATTGGCGGTGGTCACGCCCCACGCTCCCTGTCGTGCCCGGTATGCGATTGTACCGCTTCGGAAGGGGAGGATGAGAGAATCCCAATCCATCGTGTGGACGGACTGGGTTGATGAAATCCCCGCCGAGACTCAACCCATCCTCGTGTGGTCGAGCCCGGACTCGCTGGATCGCATCTACACCCAGTTCATGGATGCGGAAGATTGGAATACGAATTTCGAAGGGCAGGCCTATAACTTCGCACTTCGCATCCCGCCTCGGTCCGCACACGAAGCGCTCCCTCTTTCCGTCATTCTCCACGGATGGGACAAGGGACGACGAGGGTACACTCTTCCCACCGTCCCCGACACTCTGCCCGTGGTGAGACTCTATATCGACGACATCAATTGCACCTGGTATTATGGATTCTCGATCCACGCAGGTGCCGAGCACCCTCCTGATGGGCAGGACACGATACGGAATTATACCGAGGAGAGAATCCTGCGCGCGGTCGACGCGGTCTGCGCCATACCGGGCGTACGGATCGACACGAACCGGATCACGGCTTCGGGACAATCCATGGGAGGGACCGGCGCTCTGGGCCTCGGACTGCATTATGGCAGCGTGTTCAGTGCGGTGTATTGCTCTGAACCGATGGCAAATTGGCTGAGCAGTGGGGCAGGGAAGGGCAAGGACTGGCTGCCCGATGTCCACCGTCTGTGGGGGCCGCCCCACGGGAATGCGGTGACAATCCATCGGGGTCCGCACAGCGGCCCACTGAGGAGGTGGGATGGAGTGAATGTGTGGAAATGGACGAACCGAATTGCCATGGCGAAGGAACTTGCCTCCCTCGAAATTGCCTGGCTGGCTATCGTGCATGGCGCCCGGGATCGGATCATCGATGCGGAAACGCAAGGGGTTCCTCTGGACCGCGCCCTGTCCGAAGCGGGCCTTCCCTTCGCGGCGATGGTGGTGGACGCCGATCATGAATGGATCGATCCAAGTCGTGTGCCGGGAAACTGGAGAATTTTGAACACGCGTTTTTCCCGAAATCATGTCCAACTTGCAATCAGGACGCACCGGGAGGACCACTCGCGGCCGACCGATTCATCCTGGAGTTCTTCGATCGAGTGGAGTAACCTTCCAGACACGATAACGGTTGGAAATCGGGCGTCGAGCCGTCCTTTGTCGTTCGTGCTTCATACCCCTGGCGAAAAAATATCTGCTCGTGTCATACTCAGGAGGTTTCGGGATCAGACCGTGGATAATATTTCCGCATGGCGGTGGGAAGCGAAATCTCCGGGCACGGGGCTCTCTCCTCAAATGGGCGAGCTGCAACCCCATTCCTCAGGATTTCCCATGATCGAACGCATCACCCTGGACAAAGCACCTCTCCGCCTCGACATCATCCCTCGTGAAGAGTCTCGCAGGAGTCCATGATGTGTGAAGATATTGCATAGCCCTCAGCATGTGACTCGTGCGAAGCGCGAAGAATTCGTATTTTGGTAAGGTAGAATGAGGAGCGGTTATGAAACGCGCGATCTGGGTTTTTCTTCTCGTATCCAGTATTGGGACCTTCCCCTGCGATGCGGCGACCATATACTCTAACAGGAATGGGAACTGGGGATCCAGTAGCACCTGGCAAGGCGGAATCCCCAAAACCGGAGATGATGTTGTCATCAGGTCGGGCCATACCGTTGATTTGAACGCGAATCCCACCATTGGATCCATTACGATTATTGGGACCCTGGATAACGATGGGTCGAATCAGACGATCACGCTGAATGGAGACTGGAATCGCACCGGGACCTTCATCCCCGGCACGCGCATCACCGTGGTGCTCGCGGGATCGGGAACCATGACCCCCACCACGTTTCACAACCTGACGGTTTCGGGCAACTATACGGTGGCGGGCAATTTCGTGGTGAACAACGTGTTGAACATCCCCGGGTATTTCGGCGTCGGATCCTCGGTCATTTCGATTCGTGGATCCGGAACCTGCTTTTCCGTGGCAGGGACCTTTGATTATGGGACATCCACAATTGTCTACGATGGCAATGCCAACCAGAATATCGCCGCCACCTCGTATTACTCTCTCTCTACAGGAGTGAATAGTGGCTCGACGCGATATACCAAAACCTCGCAGGGAAATATCACCTGTTATGGGACCCTGACGGTGGGTCTGTATAGCACCATTGCCATGGGGCCGTATCAGATCAGTGTACAGGGGGACCTCACTCATCTCGGCACGGGGAATACCGATGCCGGGTATATCACCTGGTCCACCGGGGTGACCTCCCAGGGGACCATTCGCTTTTTCGGATCAGGAAACAGTTACATCACTCCGAATTCGCGAAGCAATGATAATGACATTCACAACATGACGATCGAGAAGAACTCGATTCTCGATACAGTGAAACTCTCCTATCTCGCGGCGCACGTCGTCGGTGTGCGAACCGGGGGGGCGATGCGGTTTTTAAGCGGGGTGTTCGACTACACCGACATGAGACTCAGTCCCGATCAGACGGATCCTACAGCCAGTGTCTATGTGGCGCCCGGTGCGATCGTCCGGGCCGGAGAGGATAACTTTCCGTTCAACGTGTTCAACACCACCTCCTTTGTCCCCCATACCGTGAATAATGTTACGGTCAGTAATGGGAGCATCCTCGAGTATTACAGCGTTGCCAATTCCTCCCAGACAAAGTACATCCGCGGGAGCGAGGCGAATATAGCATCCTATGGCACGGTGCGTGTGATGGGGGGGGGACAAAAGTTGCTGTCGGGGAACATCGTGGTGAATGACAGTCTTGTCCTTTACAGCAACACGGCGATCAACCTGAATTCCCGTACGCTTTCCTACGGAGCGAACGCCGTGCTGCGGTACCTTCTCTCCGATTCAACGGCCTCCGCGTTTCAGGTCGGTCAAACCAGCACGAACGCGGAATTCCCCGCCACCAATGGCCCCTCACGCCTCGTGATTGATAACCCCTTGAATGTCACGTTGCATGCCGCACGCACGCTGAGCGCGGGGCTCACCTTTCAAAATGGAAAACTGATCCTCGGCGCGAATACGCTGACCATCGGATCCACCGGAACGGTGCTCAATCCCAACTCGATGAATTACGTCGTGACCAATGGCACCGGGGTCCTCAAGCGCAACGGGGTTGGTGTCGCGTCAACAGTGTTCCCGGTCGGCCCTTCCACCACAAGCTACAATCCCGCGACGATATCCATCGTCGGAAATACCGACAATTTTGGGGTTCGCGTGGGCACCACCATCAGTCCCGCCATTCCGGATGCCACCACTGCGGTGGCGAGAATGTGGACCATTGCCGAAGACAGTCCCGGTTCGAGCAGTGGGACGCTCACCCTGCAATGGAATGCATCAGATGAAGGAAGCAATTTCAATCGATCCAATCCCATCACCATCAATCAGTACACCACCAGCTGGGTGGAACGCAATGCATCGCTGGCGGGCGCCAACCCCTACACCGCGTCCGCGAACATGACGAGCTGGTCGTCCTTCATCGTCTCCAGCGGCCTCCCCTTGCCGGTGGAACTCGTGGCGTTTTCCGGGAGCTGGAACGATGGCATCGCCCGACTGAGCTGGAAAACCGCCTCGGAATATCAGTGTATCGGATTCGAGGTAGAGAGGTCGGAGGATACGTGGGAATGGACTCGCGTGGACTTCGTTCCGGGGAATTGGACCACGCTCGAATCTCACACCTATCGATTCGACGATCGCCCGAAGGGATCTCCCCGCTCGGGTCGCTGGTGGTATCGTCTTCGCCAGGTGGATGGAGATGGCAGCACGCATCTGTCATCGGTGATTTCCGTGACGCCGCTTTCCTCGCCGAACTCAGAATCTTCGATTTCCGTGACCCCTTCATTCGCGAGAGGCGCTCTTCTCGTGTCTTACCAGTCTGCTGTCACCGCTTCCGCAGAGATTCGCCTGGTGGATATGCTGGGACGAGTGCTCCGCACGGATGTCATTCACACCGGCACATCGGGATCCGAATCCTCGATGCGGCTATCACTTCACTCGATTCCTCCGGGACGATATTTCATCGTGGCCAACAATGGCCAGACCCAACACATGGTTCCGATCGTCGTTCTTCCGTAGACACATCGCGTAACACTGAATTCACCCACGCCCCCGCATCGTCGGGGGCGTCGGCGATTCAGACGCGTCCCATTGAATCGTGCTATTCGCCCTGGGCCTTGCTAAAGGCATCGACTCCATCGTACCGGGCCAGCTTTTCCATGTGGACGACATCGAACTTCAGGTCATCGAGGACATGGAGGAGGTGGAGCACCTCGTCGTGCCGGATAGACCGTTTGTTGCCCTGCGCATCGAAGGAAAGGTAGCGACAGCGGTACCAGTTGACGAGCATGGCGAAGGGAAGGGGGCCCGGATAGATTTTCGTACCCCGATTGCTGATCAGGTGGAGGGAAAGCGAATCCACTTCCTTCGGAATGTTCGGGATTCCGCCGTCGTAGTGCACAAACACATCCACGCCCACATACTCCACGCTGGCGTGGCGGTTCAGATCCTCGTGCTGCACCTGGATGGTGATGGGGAGCGCGGAGGCCGGGTCTGGCAGGATCGGAGGTTCGAGCCGTTCGATGATGGCCTCGGTGAATTCCTGCGTGGAGGACGCCCCCCCCAGATCCTTCGTCTTGATGCCGTCGTCGAAGGTTCGATCGAGAGCCTTCTGGATGGCCTCTCCGATATGGACATGGCCAAGATGATCGAGCATCATGATGGCGCTCATGAGCAGGGCGGTGGGATTGGCCAGACCCTTGCCGGCGATATCCGGCGCCGAGCCGTGCACGGCCTCGAAGATCGCACAGGTATCGCCGATGTTTCCTCCGGGAGCGACCCCCAAGCCACCCACGAGGCCGGCGCAGAGATCACTCACTATGTCCCCATACAAATTGGCGCCCACGAGAACATCGAACTGCTCGGGGCGAGAGACAAGCTGCATGCACAGATTGTCAACGAGGATATCTCCCGACTCGATGTCGGGATAATCCCTGGCGACTTCCTGGAAGCACTGCAGAAACAGTCCATCGGTGAGCTTGTGGATGTTGGCCTTGTGAAAGGCAACGACCTTCTTGCGCCCGATGGTGCGCGCCAACTCGAAGGCATACCGACACACTTTGAGAGAGCCGGGACGGGTGATGATTTTTAAGGATTGCGCAACGTCGGGACTCTGCATGTGCTCAATACCGGCGTAGGTATCCTCGATATTCTCGCGCACGATGATCAAATCCACATGATCATACCGGGTGGCCACGCCCGCCATGGTGCGAGAGGGGCGCACGTTGGCGTAGAGGTCGAGGGCCTTGCGAAGCGTCACATTCACCGATTTGTGCCCCCCGCCGGTTGGTGTCGTGGTCGGGCCTTTCAGGGCGACGCCTATTCTCTGAATTGTCTGCACGGTATCCTCCGGCAAGCCACTCGGATAGCGCTCGATACACCCGAGACCGGCCTCTCGTTCGATCCACTCCACCGGGGCCTTGGCCGCAGCGAAGATGGCCTGGACCGATGCTGAAATTTCAGGGCCGATTCCATCGCCTTTGATGAGGACCACTTTGTGCTGTTCCATGCGCGTTCCGAAGCTGTGATACAGGGGGGCAAACGTACAACCGAGAAAACACATGGAAAGTTCGCATGCGAAAGTTGCATTTCACCGATGCCCGTATTAGATTTGCATTGCTCTGACTGATTGCCCCTTGGTGTAATTGGCAACACGTCTGACTCTGGATCAGAAAAGTCTAG
>CAYQST010000009.1:0-94615 GCA_964420295.1 uncultured Chromatiales bacterium
TGGTCTCACGTTCTGTGGCGGTCAAGCGGCAGTAGGACATCGGGCAACTCCTGCATCCGGGATTCTTGATGCAATGTGTTGCACTAGAAATTTGAACTCAAGTCGTGTACACCCCGAAATCCTCGTATGTGCATGATTTGCATTGTGTTAGAGGCGCCATGGCTGAAAACACCCGGACACTAGTGATGGAAAATCGCAAATCGGGAATCGCAAATCGGAAATCCGAAAATCTCCAATCTCCAATTTGAAAATCCGAAATTCCTCTTGTGGAGATGGGGGGAATCGAACCCCCGTCCGAAGAGAAGACACCGAATCGTCCTACATGCGTAGTCCTTCTTTAAAGTCTCGCGGTGCCGTGGCCCGAAGGACAGGACTCGTCATCGCCAGTTCGGAAGAAATCTCGGTCCCCTCGCCGAACGCCTGGGTTCCTATCCTGTCTTTGGCGTCGCCCACATCCTTAGCCGACAGGCAGGCCTCGGAGGGACGTGGCCGTCAATTAAGCGGCCAGTGCGTAATCGTAGTTGGCAGTTATGCCGGTGCCGTAAGATTAACGTGCTTGCGACAGGCACGGCATGCAGATTCGTATGCCTCGGCTCCCCGTCGAAACCAGTTCATCCCCGGGGACAACCACAAGATAGCATGGAGGGGGAAGAAAAACGAGGCGCTTCCTTCCCCCTCACCCGCGTGTGGACCTACATTTTGTACCGATACCAGCCCTTGCGATCCGAAATGAAGTAGTGCCCCGCCGAGGTGAACTTCACGCGGTACACGTCCTTCGTCTCCTTGGACAGGATGTCGGTGAGCTCCGAGGGCACGGTGCCCAGAAACTTGAAGCCCTTTTCGTACACCAGCACCAGCCCGTCGTCGGTCAGATGCGCGGCGTAAAGAGCTCCGTATTTCTCTACCCCATCCGCCACAAATCCCTTCAGATCCCCGTCGGAAACGGTGTAATACTCCTTGCTGATGATGATCCAATCCCCTTCGTCGTTGAGGGCCACACTCGTGATGCGATCACCTCGGGAATTGTACGAGGACATCTCCTTTTCCAATTCGGTGGACACTCCGGAATACACCATGCCGTTGTCTCCATACAACACCACCCACCGACCGCCCTCGGTCAGAGAAATATCGGTGATCTCCTCGTTCTTCTCGTTCAGTTCCTTGATGCTCTTCATGAGCTCTTCGGGAATCTCTCCCGCATAGGCATAGCCGTTGGAGCCGTATACGGCAATGTCACCCGCCTTGTCGGTGATCGCCACCGTCTTACATTGCCCCCATTCCTTGATGGCGTCGCGAATGTAGGCGCGGCTCTGGGCAAACCCCGAAACGGTGAGAAGAACAAGGAAAAGAACGGCCGAAAAAATGGGTCGCGCAGTGGTCATGAAATGACTCCTCTGAATCGTGATGTGGGCGATGGCGTCTGTGATCCAAACACGGGATGCGGACCAAGGTTCCCAAGTACGGAAAAAGGACGGGAAAATCCCGTCCTTCTCCTTTATCCCGAGGCTCAGAACTGCGTCTAGCGCCGCGCCATGGGCCGGGCACCCTTGGCCGGCACGGGCGGCGTCCTCTTTCCCGTAATGCCCAGTGTTTTCAGCTCGGGCAGATACTGCAGGTCCTTCACGCGGGCGGGACTGTACCCGAGGCCCGCGAAATCCATGATGCCCGAGGGACTGTGACAGTCCACGCACTGCCGGGCCTCGCGGCTGATGCCGTGATTCACCATCAGGGACCCCATCTGCCGCATCCAGTGCGGTTCCACGTTCACCAGCTTTCCATCCTGGAGGGGATAGGTGGTGTTCCACGTGTCCACCCCGAAGTAGTACATGAACTCGTTCATCATGTAGAGTTTGAAAGGAAGTTCGTACATGCGCTTGACGATGGGATTCTGAATGGCTACCGCCACAGCATTCTTCGAATTTCCGGTTTGATAATAGGTGGGATAATCGAAGGGAAGGATCATGGCACCGAAGGGACCCTGATTCCCCATGTCCTCGTACATCATCGCGTTGAAGAGCTTGAAGGGATAGATCCGACTTTCGCCCTGGTTCATCACCGGACGCACGTTCCGCTCGATCATATCCTTGCGCTTGGCCAGGAGGGCCGGGGTCAGGGGAGCGATACTGTGGAACACATCCTTCACGTAGCGCTCGATTTCGATCGAGGGATAGCGACCGCGCAGTTTCTCCACGTTCACGCGCACCGCCGCCTGGAGCACGGGATTAGTGAGCATCACGAGCTGATTCATCAGAGGATTGTAGGCGGGATTCTTGTCGGGATGAGCGCCGAGGGCGTTGGCCAAAAAGGTGCCGTTGCCGTTGAACCATAGGTAGGTGAAGCCCTCTCCGCTCTTGCCGCTGCGGTAGATGTCCGTGGGCGTCCAGATGCCTTCTTCCTCGTCCCAGGTGGGATGCACCCAGTCCCGCAGCACCACGTTCTTGTCCTCGAGATGCGTGATGTGGCAGGTCTCGCAGGCCAGGCGGGACACATGTCCGTTGAGAATCGCACGCACCTTGGTGTCGGCGGTGTGGGGCGCGGAGGTATGGCAGTTTTCGCAGGCCACCTTCACGCCAGGCAGATCGTTGCTCACCAGGTCGGTGCCCAAGGTGCCTCGGGGAATCTTGTGTCCCTGGGGCACGTGACAGTCCGTGCAGAGCACCCCTGCCCGGTAATGCACATCCGCTTCGTGACTGAAGGGATTGCCGCGCTTGGCGCCCGCGTGCTGGAGGCGCTGGTTTTTGTACCCGAGTTTCTTCGCGCTCGCATTCTGGGGATAGACGTCTCCCCCCATGTTATGCTGGTGGCAGTTCAGGCAGTTCTCGTTGGTGGGACGGCCCACGGTGAGGGCGGCCTTCATCGTGCGATCCTGGTTCCAGCGCTGCCCGTGTTGGTCCTGAATCACGTACTTGTAGTTCATGTCGTAGCCCTCGGCATGGCAGATGAGGCAGTCGATCCCGTCCTTCACCTCTGAGGGGATATCCCCGATCGGCATCATCTTTTCCGTGGCCGGATGATAATTGCCGCCGATGTGACACTGTCCGCACCCCTCGCTGCGCAACACCGTCTTGCCTCCGGCATGGGCCGGCTTCGAGGCGATGAGTGCGGCCCACCCCGTCCAACTGAAGCTGCCGGGGATGCCACAGGCCCGGTCGATCTTGCCCACCGGAATCTTGTGCGCGCCCTCGTTCACCTTGCGTCCGTCGTACCCGTAGGTGCTGAATCCCGCCGCCGTGCTCTGGAACTTGAAATGCACGGATTCCAGCACGTCGTCCATCGTGTTCACTTCGTGCCAGGATCCCTGCCCGTCCTTCACCTTCATGGATTCGTGACAGGTGAGACAGGTCTGCGGACCCTCGTAGCGCCGGATCCCCGCCTTGCGGAAATACTCGATGTGAGGATAGATGTGATCGCTGGCGTGGGATCGGGTGTTGAGGAGGATGTCTTCCTTTACCGTGCGGGACACCTCGTTGGGTTCGTCGCCCACGGCCAGGGCCGCCAGGGCCTTGCGTTTTTCGAGCGTGAGAGAACGGGCCAGGGCCTCGAACTCCGCGTCCGACACCGTGCGGCTGGATTCGTAGGTGAGCTCGGCGTTGACCACGCCCGTGTAGGCTTCGAAAAAGGGATTGTAGATCACGGCCATGAACACCACGAAGAACAGGGCGGTCAGAACCAGGACCGATGCCACGCGCCCGTACCAGGGACGGGGCCAGAGCAATCCTCGGAGACGGCGCAGGGCGGGACGGAGAGAGGAAAAAAGAGCCATGATGATACCGATATACTGATGAAGATCGTTGCGAAGAAAAGGATCAGTCCTCATGCCAGCCGGTGACCATGCCACGGAAATTGCTCGTAGGGGTCTTACCGGTGGTGGCCAGGTAGAGATGTCCGATCATGAAGGCGCTCAAAAAGAATCCGAGGATGGTATGCAGGGTGGCCATCACCCACACGCCGCCCTGCCCTAGCACCGTGTCCGGAGCCGTGTCGGGAAAGAGAAGAAAGAGTCCCGTGACCACGATGCCCGGCATCAGTAGATACATGATGCCAAGGTATGTGACCTGTTGCAGTGGATTGAACTTGGCCTGACTGTCGGTATGGAAAGGATGGGGACGGCCTCTGAAAATGCCGCCGAGATAGTATCGGATCTGAATGCGCTGACGCACAAGGAAACGGCGCATCCGGGGCAGGTAGTGGCGTGCGTTCCCGCTGGCGAGATTGCCCACCACGAAGGCGAGGTAATTGAGTGACAGGAGTACTCCTGCCGCATTGTGCGCAAGCATGGCCGTTTCGAAGGGCAGAAGGGTACTGGTGTAGTGGAGACTGAGTCCCGACAGGATGAGCACCAGAAACAACAGCGCATTGAATCCGTGCCAGATCCGCAACCAGAGAGGGTAGAGATACTGTCTGCTCATGCGGACCTCCGAGCCCGGGTGCCACGCCAGCGTAGGAAGGCGTGGAGGCCGATGCCGCCGAAGAGCAGTCCGAAGATGGACATACTCAGCACATCCAGCCAGGCGTTGCGGGTGGAGCCGATCACATAGGCGTTGTTCATGAGGGATCCGTTGATGAAGCCGAATTTCTGTCTCTCTTCGCGGGCCTGATGGGCATAGAGTTTGGAGCGAAGAATGGTGTTGGCGGAATGACAGCTTTCGCAGTTCCGCACGGCCTGGTCCTTGCTCAGGATATTGTGGGAAAGATTCGGCGCGGCGTAGGAGGAATGACAATCCACGCAGCGCACCTTTTCCCAGTGCATGGCCGTGTTGGGCAGCCAGGCATGCACCTCCTCGAGCACGGGAAAGCGCCGCCCGGTGAGGGAGGCGAAACGAGCCTCGGAAAGGTGGCATTGCATGCAGATGCGATTGTCCGTCTGAATCTTGGTAAGACTGGGATCGGGCTGCCGATCGAAGGCATGGGGATCATGACAGGAAAAACAGGTCATCCTGTCCCCTAAACGCTGGGCATGCACACTGCGACGGAATTCCCCTTCGATCTCCGGAAAGCGCAGTGTCGCGAATTTCGGATCGTTCGTGTGGCAGGTAGTGCAGGCGAGACTCGACACCGGGGACTCCGTACCATGGGGATAGGTGGTGAATCCCTGGGTATGGCAATGCACGCATTCCAGGCTTTTATGGTTGGAATGGGCAAACCGCCTGGGATCGACAAAAAAGGAACGATGGACGCCCGTCGTGTCCTCCCGCACCGCCAGGGTGGGTAGGGCATGACAGCGGAAACAGGCGGCGTTTTTCCCCTCGTCACCCGCAGCGGCCAGCCGGTGCCAGGGCAGACTCCCGCCCAGGACCAGCACCAGAATCCATGGAATCAGTGAAACGCGAAACGTGGAATCATGAAACACGACCTTTCTTCCTTACTGTTCATCCGTGGATATGATGCGGGGAATCGGGAAAGGATTCGCGAAAAGAATTTAAAATTGGAAATTTGAGATTGGAGATTGTCCCGCGCGGTGGCCGTTTCAATGATCAGTGATCAATGAACAATGAACACGTGCTGAGCCATTTGCGATGTGCGATTTCCGATTTGCGATTTCCCGAATTCGCCGGAATCTTCCTATGCAGCCACCACCGTGAATCCATGACAGTGCACCCCTGGAAAACACCGAGAAAAACCGCACCCGAGCGGACGCACACGCATGCACCTGTTTGAGGGCCGATCGACAGAAATCTCCAGGAGATCGGCCCGAGTTTGCATGCGGCGGCCGCGAAGTGCGGATTTTCCGGTGTTTTCCTATGGCGCACAAAGTTTCTTTGGTCCTTTCTTTTGAAAGAAAGGACAACTGTGAGCAGCGACACATCGCGAATCCGAGTTTGGATGTGCAACGAACGGAGCGACGATTTTCCGAGGAGATTTCCTATGTCGCACCCACTTCTTTGGTCCTTTCTTTTTAAGAAAGTCCAAACCTAGATACTGCTTCCCAGGAATTTTTCTCCCCGCCTTGGCGTTGTGATTTTTGAATCTTGACTTTTTTGTACACATTTGTACGGACGATCGAGAAAAACAGGACCATTATGAGCGACTCCACCGAAAGCACCCTGGAACAATTCACCCAAAGCGAATACAAGCATGGATTCGTCACCGACATCGAATCCGATGTGGCGCCTAAGGGATTGAACGAGGATATCATCCGTTTCATTTCGGAAAAGAAGCAGGAGCCGGACTGGATGTTGGAGTGGAGACTGAAGGCCTACCGACGCTGGCTCGAAATGACCGAGCCCCACTGGCCCAATGTCACCTATCCTCCCGTTGATTACCAGGACCTCAGCTACTACGCGGCGCCTAAAACAGCCGAGAAGAAAAAGAGTCTCGATGAAGTGGATCCCGAGCTGCTCGCCACCTACGAAAAACTGGGCATCCCCCTTCGCGAACAGGAACTGCTGGCGGGAGTGGCGGTGGACGCAGTGTTCGACAGCGTGTCCGTGGCCACCACATTCAAGGATAAACTCAAGGACCTTGGCATCATCTTCTGCTCCTTCTCCGAAGCGGTGCGGGAACATCCCGACCTGGTGCGGCGCTTTCTGGGATCGGTGGTGCCGGTGAACGACAATTTCTACGCCGCCCTCAACAGCGCGGTGTTCAGCGACGGCTCCTTCGTGTACGTGCCCAAGGGTGTCCGTTGCCCCATGGAGCTCTCCACCTACTTCCGCATCAACAGCGCCCAGACGGGGCAGTTCGAACGGACTCTGATCGTGGCCGACGAGGGCGCCTACGTGAGCTACCTCGAAGGCTGCACCGCGCCCATCCGTGACGAGAATCAGCTCCATGCCGCAGTGGTGGAGCTCGTGGCGCTAGATCATGCACAAATCAAATACAGCACGGTGCAGAACTGGTATCCGGGCGACAAGGACGGCAAGGGCGGCATCTACAATTTCGTGACTAAGCGGGGCAAATGCGCCGGCGTGAAAAGCAAGATCAGCTGGACCCAGGTGGAAACGGGCTCCTCCATCACCTGGAAGTACCCGAGCTGCATCCTGCAGGGGGATGATTCCGTGGGAGAGTTCTACTCCGTGGCCGTCACCAACAACCGCCAGCAGGCCGATACCGGCACGAAGATGATCCACATCGGACGCAATACCCGCAGTACCATCGTGTCCAAAGGCATCAGCGCCGGGCGCAGCCAGAACACCTATCGGGGATTGGTGAAAATCCAGAAGAGCGCCGAGGGCGCCCGCAATTTCAGTCAGTGCGATTCCATGCTCATGGGCGATCAGTGCGGCGCCCATACCTTTCCCTACATCGAAGTCAAAAACAAATCCGCCCAGCTCGAGCACGAGGCCACCACCTCGAAAATCGGCGACGACCAGCTCTTTTACTGCGCCCAGCGCGGCATCAGCCGCGAGGACGCGGTGAACATGATCGTCAACGGTTTCTGCAAGGAGGTCTTCCGCGAATTGCCCATGGAGTTCGCCGTCGAAGCCCAGAAACTGCTCAGCATCAGCCTCGAAGGCAGCGTCGGATAACCTATTCGTTTCGAAGAACCCACGGAGATTATTCATGCTCGAAATTCGTAACCTGCACGCCTCCATTGATGGCACGCCCATCCTGAAGGGCATCACCCTCACCGTCCGCCCGGGCGAGATTCATGCGATCATGGGACCCAACGGCTCGGGCAAGAGTACTCTCGCCCAGGTTCTCGCGGGGCGAGAGCTCTATCAGGTAACCGAAGGTGAAGTGCTCTATCACGGGAAGAACCTGCTGGACATGAGTCCCGAAGAACGTGCCTGTGAGGGCGTCTTCCTTGCCTTTCAGTATCCCATCGAAATTCCCGGTGTCAGCAACACCTATTTTCTCAAGGCCGCGCTCAATGCGGTGCGGAAGTATCGGGGAGAAGAGGAACTGGACGCGGTGGACTTTCTCGCCCTCATCAAGCAGAAAATGAAACTCGTGGAAATGGATCCCTCCCTGCTCAATCGTCCCGTGAACGAGGGCTTTTCCGGCGGAGAGAAGAAACGGAACGAAATCCTGCAGATGGCTGTACTCGATCCTGCACTCGCGATTCTCGACGAAACGGACTCCGGACTCGACATCGACGCCCTGCGCATCGTGGCCGAGGGAGTCAACAAACTCCATACAGCAGAGAAAGGCGTGATCGTGGTCACCCACTACCAACGCCTGCTCAACTACATCGTGCCGGATTTCGTCCACGTGCTCTACAACGGACGCATCATGAAATCCGGAGGCAAAGAACTCGCGCTCGAACTCGAAACCACCGGCTACGACTGGGTGAAAGACCCGGCCGCGTCGGCCTGAGGAGCGCACCCATGATCGCTTCGGAATTCGATCGTCGCATTCAGGATCTCCATGTCCGATTCTCCGCCACCCGGCACGATGAGGGTGGTGGGATTCTGCAGGACCACCGTCGGACCGCACTCGAACGCTATCTCGCGCAAGGACTGCCAACCTCCCGTCTCGAGGAATGGAAGTACACGAGTCTGCGCACCCTGGACAGTGTGCCGCTCGATCTGGCGCCCTCCGTGCTGCCCGATCCTGCGCTGTTCGCGTCCCAGCCCTGGGCTCCCCTGCTTTCGGGGGATGGCACCCGCCTGGTGTTCGTCAACGGCGTCTATGCCCCCACCCTGTCTCTCAACGCCGATCCCCGCTATTCGTCGGGCTCCCTGGCGGAGGTGCTGCGCTCCCATCCCGGCGATATTCTGGCCCGCCTCGGCGCGGCCGACGACACCACCCGCACCCCCTTCCCGACCTTGAATCAGGCCTTCCTGCAGGACGGCGTCTTCGTGTCCCTTCCTGCCGGAGCCGAGGCGACCACGCCTATTCACGCCCTGTTCATTACGGTGGCCGATGGCACACCCATCATGACGGCCCCGCGCCTGCTCGTGCTCGCAGCCCCGAACAGCACCGCCACTGTGGTGGAATCCTACGTGAGCGTCGGTGAGGGTTTGGCCTTCACCAATGCCGTCACGGAGATCTTCGCCGACGAAGGCGCCCGCATCGATCACTATCGGTACCAAGACGAAAATCACGCGTCCCTGCACGTGGGAGCTGTGCAGGCCATAGCCGCGAAGGATGCCCTGGTGTCCACCCATGCCTTCTCCTTTGGCGCGGCTCTGAGTCGCCTCGATCTCGGGGCCCGGCTCACCGGACCCGGTGCCCACTGCACCGTGAATGGACTGACCATGGCCGACGGAATCCAGCATGCCGACACCACCACCCTGCTCGATCATGCCGCGCCTCACTGCACGAGCCACGAACTGATGAAGAGCATTGTCGACGACGAGGCCCGCACCGCCTTTAGCGGTCGCATTATCGTGCGTCCCGGCGCCCAGAAAACCGATGCCAAGCAGAGCAACAACAATCTGCTGCTCACGGAAACGGCCTCGGCGGACTCCCGGCCCCAGCTCGAGATCTTCGCTGACGACGTAAAGTGCACCCACGGCGCCACAGTAGGACGGCTCGACGACACCATGCTCTTTTACCTCCAGTCGCGAGGCATTTCGCGTGCTGACGCCTACACGATTCTCGTGTACGCCTTTGCCAGCGAGCTCACGCGGGACGTGGCGCCCGACTTCCTGCGCGCGCATCTCGATGAACGCATTCATACCCGCTTCCCATCAGTATCCGACCTCTGACCATGCGCTACGAAGTACTGGACGGTCCCCGTCCCCTCGTGAAGGATCGATCCTTTGATCCTATGATTGTCCGAGAGGAATTCCCCATCCTCCAGCAAATGGTGCACGGACATCCCCTCGTGTATCTGGACAACGCCGCCACCACGCAGAAACCCCGGGCGGTGATCGAGGCCTTGTCCCGCTACTACCTCGAGGACAACGCCAACGTGCATCGGGGGGTTCACGCCCTGAGCCAGCGGGCGACCGAACAGTACGAGGGCGCGCGTGAAACCGTGCGGACCTTTCTGAACGCCGCCTCCTGTGACGAGATCATCTTCACACGAGGCACCACCGAAGGCATCAACCTCGTGGCCTCGTCCTGGGGACGGAAAAACATCGGCGCCGGAGACGAGATCCTGATCACCGCGATGGAGCATCACTCCAACATCGTCCCCTGGCAGATGCTTTGCGAGGAGAAAGGTGCGGTGCTGAAGGTGCTGCCGATGGACGATCACGGCACCCTTCTCATCGACGAGCTTCCCCGTCTGCTCACCGACCGAACTCGCCTCGTGTCGGTGGTGCATATCTCCAATGCGCTCGGCACCGTCAACCCCGTTGAGGAGATCATCCGTCAGGCCCATGCCCGCGGTATTCCCGTGCTCATCGACGGCGCTCAATCCGTGGCGCACACCGCCATTGACGTGCAGTCCATGGACTGCGATTTCTTCGTGTTCAGCGGACACAAGATTTACGGTCCCACGGGCATCGGCGTGCTCTACGCCAAGAAGGCCCTCCTCGAAGGCATGCCTCCCTGGCAGGGGGGTGGGGACATGATCCTCTCGGTGACCTTCGAAAAGACGCTCTACAACGATCCCCCCTATCGGTTCGAGGCCGGCACTCCCGACATCGCCGGCGCTATCGGACTGGCTGAAGCCCTGCGCTGGTTCCGTCGCTTCGACATCGAGGCCGTAGCAGCCCACGAGTCCGCCCTGCTCGAGTATGCGAGCACGACGATGGCCCGTATTGACGAAGTGCGCCTCGTGGGCACCGCGCCCCGTCGGGCCGGGGTCCTCTCGTTTACCTTGTGTGCCGTGCATCCCCACGACATCGGCACCATCCTCGATCAGCAAGGCATTGCCGTTCGGGCCGGGCACCACTGTGCCCAACCCGTGATGCAACGCTTCTGCATCCCGGCCACTGCCCGGGCCTCCTTCGCCGTGTACAATACCGAGGCCGACGTGCATCGCCTGATCGACGGCATTCATCATGTACTCGAAGTATTCGCCTGACGGAGGTGTTGGTATGATGGACGACATTCGTGATCTGTATCAGGAAGTGATTCTCGATCACAACAAAAATCCCCGCAACTTCCATGTCATGGAACATCCCGACGCCGCACTCGAGGGCTACAATCCGCTCTGCGGCGATCATTACACCTTTTATCTGCGCTTCGAGGGCGACCGCATCACGGAGGTATCCTTTCAGGGAAGTGGATGCGCCATCTCGAAGGCCTCGGCCTCGGTGATGAGCACGCTCGTGAAGGGAAAGACCCGAGCGGAAGCAGAAATCCTGTTTCAACTCTTCCACGATCTCGTCACCGGCAAATCCGATCCCACGGTCCAGGCCGAGGGTCTCGGCAAACTGGCCGCCTTTGCGGGCGTGTCGGACTACCCCATGCGTGTGAAGTGTGCCACCCTGCCCTGGCACACCTTGCACGGCGCCCTGCAGGGCGACACCACCACGATCGCCACGGAGTGACCGATGGAACGATTGCAGGACGCGGATCTGATCCGCATTGACGACGAGGTGATCGAGGCGCTGAAGTCGTGCTACGATCCCGAGATTCCCGTGGATATTTACGAGCTGGGCCTGATCTATCAGGTGCGTGTGGGCTCGGACGGCATGGTAACGGTGCGGATGACCCTCACTTCTCCCAACTGCCCCGCTGCGGCATCCCTGCCCGAAGAAGTAGTACGCAAGATCCGCACCATCCCTGGTGTCTCTGATGCCGCGGTCGAACTGGTGTGGGAGCCGCCCTGGAGTCCTACAATGATGTCCGAAGCCGCAAGACTGGAACTCGGCTTCTTCTGATTCTCCCCATCGATTTCTTGAAAGGAAAAGATATGTCCGACCCCCGTCCTCTCCGTCCCCCTCTCTACGATCCCGTGGCCGTGCAGCCAATGCGGGACGAACTGACCTTCGTGGGATTCGAGGAACTGACCACCCCGGATGCCGTGGACGCCCTGATGCGTGCTTCCTCGGGTACGGTGCTGGTCTTCGTCAACTCTGTCTGTGGCTGTGCCGCGGGCAGTGCCCGTCCGGGCATCACTGCCGCCCTTCAGCACTCCGTGCTTCCCGATCGCTGGGTTACCGTCTTTGCGGGTCAGGACCGCGACGCGGTGGATGCGATGCGCGCCTTCATGCCCGGGGTGCCTCCTTCCTCGCCTTCGGTGGCTCTGTTCAAGGATGGCGCTCTCGTCCATGTCGTGCCACGCTACGAGATCGAGGGACAGGAGCCCGAGTCCCTGGCCCTTCGCCTTACAAGGGTGTTTGATGAGCTTTGTTCCCGTCCGGGTCCCGCGATTCCTCCCGAGAAGTTTCGCGAACTCGAGCATGCCCGGGCCTGCGGAAACAGCATTCCCCGCGCCATGCTGTAAGAGGAACGACCAATCATGAAGTTCAGCTCTCAGGAAGAATACGGTCTCCGCTGTCTCTTGCAGCTCGCCCGCCGCCATCACGAGGAGGCCCCGGTGACGAGCATTACCGAGATCAGCCGGGCCGAAGGTCTCTCGGTGGCCCACGTGGCCAAGCTCATGCGCCTGTTGCGCACGGCTGGCTTTGTGGACAGCGTGCGGGGGCAGGAAGGAGGGTATACTCTTTCCCGCCCTCCCGCAGAGATCGCGGTGATGGACGTGCTCGCCGCCCTGGGAGGTCGCTTCTACGAAGAAGGCTTCTGCACGAAATATCCCGGATCCGAGGAATCCTGCACCCACACGGTCACTTGTTCCATCCGACCGCTGTGGACCCGAGTGCAGCGGGCCATCGACGCGGAATTGCATTCCGTCTCCCTTGCCGACTTGCTCGAACCGACCATGCCGGGTCGACAGACCTACGCGATCCACCTGCCCCGCATTCCATCTCAGGCCTGAGGCGGCATGCTCCTGACCGTTCTCCTCCTTGTGTTCAGTGCGGCCATGCTTTCCGGTGCTCTCCGTCGGATGGTGGGCCCCCGCACGGAGGCCGTGTTCTCCCTGGCCACAGCGGGGCTCTTCGTGTATTTTCTGACTCTCCTGCCCTCGGTGCTCACGGGCACTCCGCTGCGTGAAGAGGTGGAATGGATTCCGCGATGGGGCGTCTCCCTCTCGATGTCGCTGGATGGCCTGTCTCTGCTCTTTGTCCTGCTCATCACCGGGATCGGCGCCTTCGTGCTGCTCTACGCGGGCTCCTATTTGCACGGGGATCCCGGACTGCGGCGGTTTACCCCTCCTCTTCTCCTGTTCATGGGCTCGATGCTCGGAGTGGTGATGGCCGATGATCTCATCACACTCTTCCTCTTCTGGGAACTGACCAGCATCTCGTCGTACTTCCTCATCGGCTATCATCATGAGGATGCGCCGTCTCGGGCCTCGGCTCTGCAGGCGCTGCTGGTGACCGGACTCGGCGGTTTGGCCATGCTGGCGGGGTTCCTGCTTCTGGGCGGCATCGCGGGAGGAACGGACTTCCCCACCTTGCTGTCCCGGTCTGAGGCCATTCGTCAGCATGCGCTCTACGCACCCGCTCTCCTGCTTGTGCTTGCCGGTGCCTTCACGAAGTCCGCGCAGTTCCCCTTTCATTTCTGGCTCCCGAATGCGATGGCCGCCCCGTCTCCGGTGTCGGCCTATCTGCATTCCGCCACCATGGTAAAGGCCGGCGTGTACCTGATGGCACGACTCTCTCCCGTGCTCGGCGGAACGGAACTGTGGCAGACCCTGCTGATCGGGGTGGGAGGCACAACCATGGTGCTGGGCGCCATCCTGTCCTATCGTCAGCGGGATCTGAAACGAATTCTCGCGATGACCACCGTCTCGGCCCTGGGCACCCTCACCTTTCTGATCGGCATCGGCACGCCCCTCGCCCTTCTAGCGGCCGCTCTCTTCATCCTCGTGCACGCCCTCTACAAGGCCGCCCTGTTTCTGCTCGCGGGAATTCTCGATCACGAAACCGGCACACGGGACGCGGGACTCCTTTCGGGATTGCGCTCAGCCATGCCATGGTCGACGACGGCGGGGCTGCTGGCGAGTCTGTCGATGGCGGGTCTCCTCCCCTTCGTGGGCTTCGTGGGCAAAGAACTCATGATCGAAGCCGCGTTGGGCGGTCCCCTGGCTCTCGTCCTGATCCTCCTCGTCACGAATCTCTTCGCGGTGTCCGCTGCCTGGATGACCGGCATCCGTCCCTTCATCGGCACTCCCGCCTCCCTTCCCCGTACCCCGCACGATCCTCCTCTCTCCATGCTCGCCGGTCCGCTCGTGCTCGGCCTGCTGGGACTCGGGTTCGGCATCCTGCCCGACCTGGCAGGATCCCTGGTGCGTCCCGCCGCCTCCGCCATGGCGGGGTCCCTCATCTCCACGCCTCTCGCCCTCTGGCACGGCCTCACGCCCATGCTGGCCTGGAGTCTCGTCACCCTCGCCCTGGGCGCTGCGGCTGCCCTGGGTTGGTTCCGCCTTCGCGGAGTTTCGGATTTCTTTGTCCGATTTACACCCTACGGTCCCGACGCCGGGTATCGCACCGCCCTTGCGGCGATGCTGGGTACCGCACGAGGCAGCACACGGCTTCTTCAGGCGGGATATCTGCGCTGGTACGTTCTGTTCATCGTGGGCTCCTTCGTTCTGATGATCGGGATCGTTCTCCTGCCCCAGGTGAGCCTGCCGCTTTCGTTCTCTCTCGACGGGGCCTCAGCGAAGGAAGGGGCCATCGTGGCGGCCATCCTGCTCGGTGCAGCGTTGGCCGTGGGGGCACGCAGTGGTCTGACGGCCATTCTCGGACTCGGAGTGGTGGGCTACGGCATTGCAATGATCTTTCTTCTCTTCAGCGCGCCGGACCTGGCGATGACCCAGTTCGCCATCGAAACGCTCACGGTGATCCTCTTCGTGCTTGTCATCGCCCGCCTTCCTCGCTTTGCACGGATCTCGAGGATGCGGAGTCGAATGCGGGATGCGGCGGTGGCTCTGTCGGCGGGTGCGATGGTCACCATGCTGATGCTCGCGGTCATTGCCCAGCACACCGACACGCCGCTCTCCGCCTGGTTCACCGAGAACAGCCTGCCGCTTGGCAAGGGTCGTAACATCGTCAACGTCATCCTGGTGGATTTCCGTGCACTCGACACTCTGGGCGAGATCACTGTGCTGGCCATCGCGTCGATCGGGGTGGCAGCCCTGCTCGCCTCCCGCCATCGGAGGGCCTCGTGAAATCCCTCATCCTCGGCACAGCCACGCGTCTCCTTCTGCCCCTGATGCTCATCTTCAGCGTCTTCCTCCTACTGCGCGGACACAACGCTCCCGGAGGAGGATTCGTGGGAGGCCTGGTGGCTGCCGCGGGCTTCGCTCTGGTGCTGGTGGCCTTCGGAGTGGATGCCGCCCGCCGCGCGCTCCGCATCCGTCCCCGCATTCTTCTGCTGCTCGGCCTCTCGATCGCGCTCGTCTCAGCCCTGATGCCGGTGGCCTTCGGACTGCCATTCATGACCGGCCTCTGGCTTGTGGAGCCCCTTCCCGTCGTGGGGAAGGTGGGAACACCCGTCCTTTTCGACGCAGGCGTGTACCTCCTCGTCCTGGGCATCTCGCTCGGCATCGTGTTTCGACTGGCGGAGGAACGATGACGGTGCTCCTCTCCATCGTCACGGGCCTCCTGTATGCCGCGGGCATCTACATGATGCTACGGCGCAGTATGGTCAAGCTCATCATCGGACTGGGCCTGCTGGGCCATGCAACGAATCTGCTCATCTTCACAGTGGGAGGACTGCTTCGCGGCGCCGTGCCCATCGTACCCCTGGGACAGACCACACCCACCGCACCCATCACTGATCCCCTCCCCCAGGCACTCATTCTCACCGCCATCGTCATTGGGTTTGGCGTGCAGGCCTTTGCCATCGTTCTGCTCAAACGCACCTGGCAAAGCACCGGGAGTGAGGATGTAGATGACCTCACCGCCACGGATCGGGAGTAGTTCATGATCGTCCTCCTCCCCATTCTCATCCCGATGGTCACCGCCCTGAGCCTCGTGCTGGCCAAGAGACACATCGCGCTCCAGCGCCTTCTCCATCCTCTCGGCGCCGCACTCCATCTTGGTGCGGGCCTGATGCTCGCCACGCAGGTACTGCGTGAAGGCATTCAGGTCGTACATGTCGGCTCCTGGCCCGCGCCCTACGGCATCGCGATGGTAGCTGACCTGCTCAGCGCCATCATGATCGTGGTCACGGGTCTGGTGCATCTGACCACCGCTCTCTATTCTCTTGCCGAGGCAGGAGAAGAAGATTTCCGCTCCGGTTATGCAGCCCTCCTCCATTTTCTGGTGATGGGGGTCAGTGGGGCCTTTCTCACAGGCGATCTCTTCAACCTCTACGTGTGGTTCGAGATTCTGCTCATCTCGTCCTTCGTTCTCATGGCCCTGCAGGGAAAGAAGGCCCAGTTCGAAGGGGCGCTGAAATACGTCACGCTGAATCTGCTCTCATCGGCCCTCTTCCTGGCAGGACTGGGTATTCTATACGGACTTACCGGAACCCTCAACATCGCCGACCTGGCGCGCCTCGTGCCGCGTATGCCCGCCAGTCCCCTCTTCACCGCGCTGTCCCTCATGTTTCTGCTGGCCTTCGGCATCAAGGCCGCCATCTTCCCGCTCTTTTCCTGGCTTCCGGCCTCCTACCACACACCGCCCGTAGCAGTCACGGCCATTTTCAGCGGACTCCTCACCAAGGTAGGTGTGTATGCCCTCATCCGTGTGTTCGGCATGATCTTCGTGCAGGATCCCGGATTCACGCGCCCCCTGTTGCTCTGGATCGGAGGACTGACGATGGTCACCGGCGTGTTCGGCGCGGTGATTCAAACGGATTTCCGTCGCCTCCTCTCCTTTCACATTATCAGTCAGATCGGCTACCTCATCATGGGATTGGGACTGATGACGGTGGACGGACTGGCCGCAACCATTCTGTTTCTGGTGCACGTGATTGCCGCCAAGTCCGCTTTGTTCTTCACCAGCGGACTGATCCACCGCAATGCCGGCACCTTCGACCTGAAGATGCTCGGTGGCTATTACCGAGCATCTCCGCTTCTCTCCCTGCTCTTTCTCGTGCCCGCACTCAGTTTGGCGGGACTGCCTCCGCTCTCGGGGTTTTGGGGGAAGTTCGCTCTCGTGCAGGCGGGACTCTCCTCTCGGGAATGGGTAATCACTGCGGTGGCGCTCGGCGTGAGCATCCTGACCCTGTTCTCGATGACGAAGATCTGGGCGGAGGTATTTTGGAAGAACGCTCCGGACGCAGCGTCCGGGATTTCCCGTTCTCTTCACGATCATTGGACGGTGTTGGTGCCAACGGCTCTGTTGGGCATGGTTTCCCTTGTCCTGGCGATCGGCGCGGGTCCGATGGCGGACCTGACCACCGAAGCCGCAAGACGGATTCTCGATCCGACGGCCTACATCACGGCTGTGCTGGGGGGCATGCGATGATGGTGTTCGCTCTGAACCTGCTTCTCGCCGTCGGATGGATCCTCCTCACTGCAGAGGCGAGTGCCATCAATGCGGCGTTCGGATTCCTGTTGTCTCACCTCGTGCTGCGCGCCGCCTTCCGCGACGATCCCTATTTTCGTCGCTTTCCGCGAGCCCTCGGCCTCCTTCTGTTTTTCCTGTGGGAACTGCTCAAGGCGAACCTGCGCGTGGCGGCCGATGTGCTGCGTCCCTTGTCCCACCTCCGACCGGGCATCGTCGCTCTCCCGGTGTCCCTCACCAGCGATGTAGAGAAGACCTTGCTCGCCAATCTCATCACGCTCACTCCTGGCACCCTCAGTCTCGACTTCAGTGAAGACGGATCTACGCTCTACATTCATGTGCTTCGCATCGATACGGCCGAGGCTGTGCGCGAGGAGATCGCACGCGGTTTCGAACACCGCATCCGGGAGTTGTTCTCATGACTGTCGAACGCCTCCTCCTCGACGCCTCCTTCCTTCTCCTGGCCGCAGCAGTGATGCTCACGCTCCTGCGGTTCCTGCGAGGACCGTCCGTACCGGACCGGGTGGTATCGCTCGACCTGCTCACCACGATCGGCATCGGCATCATCGCCGCCGTGAGCGTGCAGGCCTCCGATCCGGTGTTTCTCGATGTCGCTCTCACGCTGGCTCTCATCGCCTTTCTCGGCACCGTAGGCTTCGCCTATTATCTCGATCGCGGAGGGCCCACCACATGAGTCTCGCCGCTGCCCTCGCGATTTTTCTGGGATCGATCTTCCTGTTCCTGTCGGCCCTGGGCGTCCTTCGCCTGCCGGACCTCTACAGTCGCATGTCGGCCACCAGCAAGGCATCCACGTTGGGAGCGATCCTCACCCTTCTCGGCACGGCCCTCCTGTTTGCGGAATGGTCCATCCTTCTGCGTGTCCTCACCGCGATTCTGTTCCTGCTCTTGACCACACCTGTCTCGGCCCACATGATCGCAAGAGCGGGATATCGGTCGGGCATCCGTCTCTGGTCGCAATCCGTACACAACGATCTCGAGTCCGTGGATTCTCCTCGGCCCCCCTCACCCTAATCCTGGAGCCCCGCGTGGATCTTCTCACTCTCTTCCTGTTCGTGGTAGGCTTGGTGCTTCTCGTCGTCGGCGCCGAAGCACTCGTGCGCGGGTCTTCCCGCCTGGCCGCCATGCTCGGTCTTTCTCCCCTCCTCATCGGACTGACCATCGTGGCCTTCGGTACCAGTTCTCCCGAGCTGGCTGTCAGTGTGTCCGCCAGTCTTTCCGGACAGCCGGATCTGGCCTTCGGCAACGTGGTCGGCAGCAACATCTTCAATGTGCTCTTCATCCTCGGCATCTCGGCTCTGATCACTCCCCTGGTCGTCCAACGACAGCTTGTCCGCATCGATGTGCCCATCATGATCGGAGTGTCGCTTCTGCTCTACCTTCTGTCGATGGATGGCGACCTTTCCCGGTTCGACGGTATCGTTCTCTTCCTGCTCTTTGCGGCGTACACGTTCCTCAGCATAAAGCTGGGTTCTGCCGATCCCGCCATGAAGGATCCGGACGCCCCGCCCGTTAAAGGTCATTGGAGTCTGCACGTGGTGTTCGTCGTGGTGGGTCTTGCCCTCCTCGTCCTCGGCTCCCAGTGGATGGTGAACGGAGCCATGGCCATTGCCCGTTCCCTGGGCGTGAGCGAACTCGTCATCGGCCTCACCATCGTGGCGGCAGGCACCTCCATGCCCGAGGTGGCGACCTCCATCATCGCCTCGCTGCGCGGAGAAAAAGATATCGCGGTCGGAAATGTGGTCGGGAGCAACATCTTCAACATCCTTGCTGTGCTGGGACTCAGCGCCATCGTTGCGCCGGGGGGACTCCCCATTCCACCGGGCGCGCTCCACTTCGACACTCCGGTAATGATCGCCGTGGCTGTGGCCTGCCTTCCCATCTTCTTTACCGGCCATGTGATCGCCCGCTGGGAGGGGGCCCTCTTTCTCGCCTATTACGTTGCCTTTACCGTGTACCTCATCCTGAATGCTACGGGGCATGATCTGCTCGCACCGTTCAGTGCGGCCATGGGCGGATACGTGTTGCCACTGACGGGCATCACGCTCCTGCTGGTGGGCTGGAGGGAATGGAACAAGAAAACGCGAACCGTCGAGCCCTAGAAATCCCGATCCGGGATGTGGGCGGCGTCGTTGTCGAATTCGGTTTTCCGATAGGTTGAAAAATAAGAGAGGAGGGCGTCGACGAGAGGAGCCGCCGACTTCCGAAGAGGATCGACGGCGACTAACCCGGTGCGCGTGTGCATGGAGGCCGCGATACTTTGCGCTTCGGTGTTCGACACGTCCATCGAATTGAGTCCAATGCCCACTATACGTCCCCCCGTAAAGGGCGCGACAAGCCGTTCGTGCAGGGCGATCACTTCTTCGAGCGACGGGAGAGCGAGACCGAATCCATCGGTGTCGCGGGCCAGGCGGTGGCTGAGCACCATGGCATCAGGCATGACTCCGTGCAGAATGCCCAGCGCGATCGGAGAATTGGCGCAGTTGGTCAGGGCCCCCTGGCCTTCGATTACGATATACTCGCTTCCCTCGTGCGCGGCCTTGTCCACCTCGAGTTCATGAGCTCCGGTGGCGTATTCCGCCGGAATGGACTCGGCCGCCACGCCCCTGCGGCCCAGCACAATGCCCGCAGGTCCCGTGCCGAGAAAGGTCACCGAGAGTCCCCGGCGCACCATCTCCCGATACATTCTCCAGCCTGTGGTCATTTTTCCCGTGTCGCTGTCGGTGCCCACGGTCAGGATGGTCTTCGCCGTGCGGAGACGCCACGAGGCCTGGGCCTTGATTTGGTGGCTCTTTGGAAGCCGAAGCAGATCGATGAGCCGCACGTTATGCGTGCGCGCCACATGCACGAAATCAGGGATGTCGTTGACATGTTGTTGGAGTCCGTTGATAACGGTCATTCCCGTCTCGATCGCAAGACGAATGGCTTCATGCCATTCCTGGGGAATGACCCCTCCGATGGACGTGCTGGCCAGGAGCAGGGAATCCGGCTGATACGCGAGGGCCTCGGAAAGCGAGGCCACGACCGGAATCTCTCCTCCGAATCCCACCTGTTCCTGAACGGTGCCACCGGCCTTTGTGCTGTCGATCACGGCCACCACGCGTTCAGGGATGTAGAGCAGGGGAGCCAGAATGAGTTTCTGGCTCTGGGAGCTGAGGCGTCCCTCGGCATGGATCACGATCCGTTCGGCGGTACCGGAAAGCATCACGCGAGTTCTCCAGAACGAACAAGGATAGTTTGCTCGCGTCGTGGACCCACCGACACATGCGAGAAGGGCACGCCGAGATGGTGACGGAGAAATGCGAGGTATTCCCGCGCCGGCTTCGGCAGAGAGTCCACCGTGCGGCAGTCGGCAATATCCTCCGTCCACCCAAGAAACGAGGTGTATTCGGGAGTCACGCGGTCGAGCTGCCGCGAATCCGTGGGGAACCAGGTCAGCTCCTGGTCGTCCAGCCGATACCGGGTGCAGACCCGAATTTCCGGCAGTCCGCGCAACACGTCGAGTTTGGTAATGCCGAGGCGGGTTATGCCGCTGATGGCGATGGCGGTGGAAAGAGCCACCAGATCCAGCCATCCGCAACGACGGGGCCGACCCGTGGTGGCGCCGAATTCCGCGCCTGCCTGGCGTAGGGCCTCTCCCGTGGCATCATGGAGTTCGGTGGGAAAGGGTCCCAATCCCACCCGCGTACAATAGGCCTTGGTCACTCCGACGATATCGTCGACGGCGGTCGGGGGTATGCCCAGTCCCACCATCGCTCCCCCACTCGTCGGGTGGGAAGAGGTGACGTACGGATAGGTGCCGTGCTCGATATCCAGCAGCGCGCCCTGGGCTCCCTCGCAGAGCAGGGCCATGCCCTGCTGGCGGGCCTGATGCAGAAACTGGACCGTGTCGCGCAGGTAGGGCCGGATACGGGCAGCGAACGCGAGGGTCTCGGACACGACGGGTTCGATCTCCACTCCCGGATGATCGAAGGTGCGACGAATCTCGAGGTTGTGCTCGGCCAGGGTATGACGAAGGCGAGTCTCGAAGGCCACCGCATCGCGAAGCAGCCCCATGCGAATTCCGCGACGGGCCACCTTGTCGGTGTAGGCGGGACCGATACCGCGACCGGTACTCCCCACGGCATGGGGACCCTGCTCCAGCAGGGCATCGATCAGTTTATGGGTCGGAAGGATCAGATGAGCCGTCTCGCTGATGTGCATTCGTCCTGCGGGATCGATGCCACGCGAGATCAGCAGGTCCATTTCTTCGAGGAGAGCGGCGGGATCGATCACCACCCCATTGCCAATCACCACATGAGTATGGGGATGGAAGATGCCCGAGGGAATGAGATGGAGAACATGTTTCTCCGATCCGAATTCGATGGTATGGCCTGCATTGGCGCCTCCCTGATAGCGGGCGACGACATCCATCTCCTCGCTGAGCAGATCCACCAATTTGCCTTTTCCTTCGTCACCCCACTGGGCGCCGAGCACGATGCACACGGACATGATGACACCCTTGTTTTTCGCTTCACACGAAAAACCCTGCATGGCATGCAGGGTTTTCGGTTCCTCGTGAGAGGAACACGGATTAGAGGAAACTGCGCTTCGCGTCCTCGACGGAGGCGAAGGCATGCAGCACGGAATGCAGCTTCGTGATAAGCAGAAGCTGCTGAATCTTGTCGTTCGCGCAGGCGATCCGCAGATCACCTCCGGCATTGCGCAGCGTGGTCATGCCGGAAATGATGGCTCCGATGCCCGAGCTGTTCATGAGCGCCACATTTGCCAGATCAATGACCAGACGGGTTTTGCCCGCATCGATCAGGCGATGCACGGTTTCGTTGAGCTGCGTGGCTTCGGGACCTCCGAGAATATTGCCCTCGAGGGTGAGAACGGCGATGCCGTCGTGATCCAGCGTGGAAAACTTCATGGGAGGCCCCGCACGATTGAACTAGAAGGTGATCTTGACGTTCTTGACCGTCGCCCAGTCCAAGGTCATGGCCGCAGCCACGAACACGCTGGAATAGACGCCCGTCAGCATGCCGATGCACATCGTGAAGGCGAATCCACGCGTGGGTTCCCCTCCAAAAAAGAGCAGGGCAACCATGGTGACGGCAGTGGTCGCCATCGTCAGCGTGGTCCGACTCATCGTCCTGTTCACACTCATGTTGAAGGTGGAATAGAGATCCTGAGTTTTGAACAGACGCAGATTCTCGCGGATGCGGTCGAACACCACCACGGTGTCGTTCACCGAATATCCGATCAGGGTCAAAAAGGCCGCCACCATGCTCTGATCGAATTCCAGGTTCACACCGGGAATCACGTTCGTGAACACCGAGACGAGACCCAGCGTCAGCAACACGTCGTGGAACAGAGACACCACCGCGCCCACTCCAAAAATCCACTTGAAGCGGAAGGCGATGTAAATCATGATTCCGATCAGGGACAGAAACACCGAAATCACGGCGTCCTGTCGAATTTCGGATCCGATCTTGGCTTCGACCCGGTTTTCCTGCAGAACCTCGATGCGATTATCGAATTTCTTGTCGAGGGTTTCCTTGATCTCGGTGGAGATCTTGGTTCCGGTTCCCATCAAATCGGTGCGAATGATGTAGTCGGTATCCTTTCCGAAGGTCTTCACTTCGAAGGATCCGATCTTGGCGTCGGACAGAATGGTACGCAGTTCACCGATCGTGACAGTGCGGGGGAAGCGCACCACCACCTCGGTGCCGCCCTTGAAATCCAACCCCAGCACCACCCCCTTGAAGGTGAACGAGAGGATGCCGGCGAGAATGATCAGGCCAGAGAGAGCATAGAACAGCCGTCTCTTGCCCATGAAGTCGACATTCAGGTTTTGAAATACGCGCATGGTATGTATGGCTCCAGCTTATTGTTCACACGGAAAGGGATCAACCAAAATTGAGGAGCTTGGGGCTCTTGTCCAGGGTCAGTTCGAACATGATGCGGGTCATCACAATGGCCGTGAACATCGAGCTGAGAAGACCGATGATCAGGGTGAGGGCGAAGCCCTGGATGGGACCCGAACCGAAGTTGTACAGGATGACGCTGGTGATGATGGTTGTCAGGTTACTGTCGATGATGGCCGGCATGGCGCGGGAGTATCCCGCATCCAGGGCCGCCCTCAGGGTTTTGCCCATTCCGTATTCCTCGCGGATACGCTCGTTGATGAGCACGTTGGCGTCCACCGCCATACCCACCGTGAGGAGCATACCGGCAATTCCAGGCAAGGTCAGGGTCGCCTTGAACCCGGCCAGGATTCCGAGGATGAACAGCATGTTGAAAATGACCGCGATGTTCGCGCCGATGCCGGCGGTATGGTAGAACATCACCATCATGAGAAAGACGAGTCCCACACCAATCACGAAGGACCACCATCCCTTGTTGATGGAGTCTTCACCGAGGGACGGACCCACGGTGCGCTCCTCAATAATTTCCACCGGCGCGGGAAGGGCACCGGCCTTCAGCACGATTTCGAGCAGACGGGCTTCGTTCATGTCCTTCATCCCGTCGATCTGACTGCTGCCCCCGATGATTTTCTGCTTCACGTTCGGGGCGGAAAACACGGCGTCGTCGAGCACGATCGCGATCGGCTTGTTGACATTCTCGCCGGTGATGCGAGCCCATTCACTGGCTCCGTCGGCACTCATTTCCATGGAGACCACGGCGCCGCCCATACCCTGCGAATCCATGCGGGCCTTGGCATCCACCACCACTTCTCCGGTCAGCTCGGCCTGGCCCTTCAGCGCATAGAACATGTAGTATTCCTTGCCCTGAATGTTTTCGGCCCGTGCAGCCCAGGCGATGCTTAGATCCGGCGGAATCATGCGCTTGACGTCCTCACGCTTGAGGATATTGGTGATCTGCTCTTTGAGTTCGGGCGTGGCCAGAAGCCCGGATCCGAACTGCACCGGGATGAACAGACTCGAGAAGGGATGCTCCCGCTTGAACTTTTCCGCCTGCTGCTCCTTACTCAGTCCCGCGTACTCGGCGGAATCCTTCTTCTCTTTTTCCTTCTGCGCGACGGCCTGGGCAGAATCCGACTGTGCGGAGTCCGCAGAAGCGGTGAGAGAATCGAGCTGCTTGCCGGCGAGAACCTTGTCGATGTTCTCGAAGGTCTTCTGCACGAGAGGCACCGGCGCGAACAGCTTGAATTCGAGGAGTGCGGTTTCCTGAATCAGACCACGCACTTCTTTTTCGTTGCTCACGCCCGGCAATTCGAGCACGATGCGACGACTGCCCTGCTTGGTAATGGTGATTTCGGCCACGCCGTACTGATCGACGCGATTGCGGATGATCTGAATGGCACGATCGACGGCCTTCTCGGATTCCTCCTGAAGCGAGGCGGCGATCGTGGCATTGTCGTCCCGGAGATCTCCGTAATAACGACTCATGCGCACGTTCCGCTTGTCGAAATTCGCGCGGAACAGATCGACCACGGCGGCGTCGGACATGCCCGCTTCGCTCTTCGTCTGCGCGAAGATCTGACGGAACTGATCGTCCTTGTTGCGTGCCATCTTGTCGAGCATGCTCAGAATGTCCACCTCCATGGTGACGTACATGCCACCCTGAAGATCGAGTCCGAGTTTGAGACGATTGGCACGGGCATTGCGGATAGACTCCCCGTTCTCGTCATAATATTTCGTGCTGTCCTTGGTCCGACCGGTCAAGCCGTCGAGGGCCTGCTGATACTGGTAATCCGCCCAGGTAGGCCAGAGCATGACGACGGAAAGGACAATCAAACCGAGCGTCACGAGAATGCGGAACAAATACTTCCTCACAGCCGATCAGCCTCCAAACAATGGGTGAATGCGTTTTTCTGATTGATCTTCACCAGAAAAATGATGAAAAACAGTAATCAGGAAAGCAAATATAGACCTCCCCGGTTTCAAAGTCAAACCGCCAACGCGTCCAATTCCTCTCCCAGCCGTACTCCCCTTTTTCCGGATTTTTTCCTTCCCGACGGGTCCATCCATTAGTCTCTGTTCCGCTCCTCGATCCCTCGCGGATGCGACGAGCGCCGAAGATTCCGGATTACCTCCCACACTCGCGGATCGGATTCCCTCTCCTCCACGGCCCGCAATTCCTCCCGGGCTGCGGGGGTGCCAAGACGGACCAGAAGCAGAATTCCGAGAATTCGTACCTCGGGATCGGGCTCGCCACATACGCCCCGGATCCACGGCAGGGCCTCCCTCGGGTTCCGCTCGAGACGCATCACCGAGGCCAGCGCACGAAGGTCGAGATCCCGGCCCGGGGCGCCGAGCCGACGCAGCGTGTCGTCACCCAGCGGCATCCCGTATCGACGGATCCATTCCAGAGCCGCGCGGGAAATCTGATCCTTCCACGAGGGCCGCAGAAGGGCTCCTCGCACATCGGGACCCGTGGTGGTGCTGTCCACCATGAGGAGGCCGTTGAGCGCGGCGGTTGCCACGTTGTCACTGGAATCAGAGAGCGCGGCACGGAAGTGGGGGATGTCCCGGGTCGTGCGAAGACGGCTGAGGCCGATCACCCCATATGCGCGAACCGCAGCCGCCCGATCTCCGAGCGCCGCGACGAATAGGGAACGGGCACGTGGCTCCGCCTCATCGCCGAGTCTGCGAAGCAGACGGGTGCGGAATTCGCGATGCCTTTCGCGTCGATAGGCGCGCAGGAGGGCGGACCACACTGCGGGATCCCCTCGATGCCCACACAGAACCTCCATCGCGCGCAGACGGGCAAGAAACGAGGGATGTCTTTCCATCACACGTCGGGTCGTTGCGACATCCTCCACATGATCGATCCGACCACAGAGATCCCCCTCGGGATCCACTCTCACCCAGGCGGGTCGTGCCGTTTTCGGCAGAGTCAGCACCGTGAGACTGTCCCTCACCTCCACATCTCGCCCTTCCTTCCCCCCGATATCCACGCGAAGGGGAAGGCGAAACCAGGTGCCGAGCGAATCTGCGGGGCGCGACTGCCGGATCTCGATACGAAGTCCGATGGCGCGCGTCCACGTCCATCGCACCGTCAACTGGGGCGCGCTCGGACGCCTCAGCCACTGGTCGAAAAACCAGCGCATCGGGCGGCCCAACACGTCCTCGGACAGACGCACCAGATCTTCGGTGGTGACTGCGTCGAAGGCATACCGCTCGGTCCATCGTCGCACGAGAGTTCGGAACTTCTCCTCCCCCGCGATGCGGGCCAGCATGTGCAGCACGGCCGCTCCCCTGGTGTAGGCGTTGACCGGGATCATAGGATCCGGCGCAAGCACGGGTATCCGCCCTCCCCCGTCTGCGTAGGCCCGCACCTGTTCGATGCCGAGCAGACGCTGCACGGCATAATCCTGCTCGCCGCGATCGTGTCGGGTCCAACGCTGCTGCATGTAGGTAGCGAACCCCTCGTTCAACCAGAGATGGGTGCGATCGGCGGAGGTGACGAGGTCTCCCCACCAATGATGGGCCAGCTCGTGGGCAAGGAGCGGATCGAGCGGATACTCCTCCAGCATGGGCGGGGGAACGAAAACCCTCTCGTCGCTCAGCGTGGTGAGCGTGGTGTTTTCCATTCCTCCATGCGGAAAATTCGCGATGGGAACCTGGGTGTATCCGGGCCAGGGCCAGGAGATCGCGAAGGCGTCCAGAAAAAACCGCAGCATGGCCGGAGTGCGATCGAACAGGCGCCGAGCGCGGGATGCGGGCCAGTGTGGGGGATAGAGGGAGCGAATGGGAATGCCCCGGACGCTGTCCCGCAACTCGCGAAAGGTGCCCGCCACAAAGGCGATGAGATAATCGCTGTGCGGCAGGTCGAGCCGATAGCCCCAGGATCGTGTTCCATCACCATGCTCCCGGGTTTCCTGAAGGAGTCCGTTTCCGTACACCGTGAGCGCCGTGTCCACCCGCACCCACAGTTCCGATCGGGCCTTATCCCGTGGATCGTTACGACAGGGGAACCAGGCCGGATTGTGATCGGGCTGCCCCTGAGTCCAGATCTCTCGGGGGCGCTGGGGATGGCTGGCGTCGGGACCCAGAATGGTCATCCCTCGACGAGGCCGGCAGGAATACCGCACGATCACCACCTGGGTGTCCTCCGCGAGCTCCGCATGTGGAAACGCGATACGCAGCTCTCGCCCCCCTGTCGTGTCGAAGGGAAGAGTGTGTCCATCCTCCGTGGCAAGGCCCGTGATCCGCAACGCGTCCATGGCCAGACGCAGCGTGTCGGTCCCCCTGGCGCGACGAAACCGCACTCGCGTTTCTCCCGTCACGGTCCCGGTGCCTTCTTCCACCCTCACCGAAATACGATACTCCTTCACGTCGAGCCCGTCATACAGGTCGTCTCTGTCCTGAGCGTGGAGTGAAGGGATGCCCATGAGATACAACAGAACGAGGCCCAGCCATGGGGCCGGGCCTCGCCATACAACATCAGTCATGGGATTCGGAGTTTACTTGCCGAAGCGTACCGGAAGACGCAACTGGATCTCGGCACTCCGGAGGCGGATGAAGTAGGACCCCGAGGGCAGTCCCGTGAAGTCCGTGGCAATTCGATGTTCCCCTCCGGTCAGGACGGAAGACAGAACCGTGCGCACCTGGCGACCCAGCAAATCGGTGACGTCCAGAGTCACGGCATGGCGTCCGTCGGGGACAACGAAGACCACGGTGGTGCCGGGGTTGAAGGGATTCGGATAATTCCCGACAAGCGTGAATCCGTCGGCGGAATGCGGCGTGCGGTCCGTTCCGGTGACCATCAGGGTCCAGATCAACCGCGTCTTTTCCCCGCAGGGATCGGTGACGGTGCACACCACGTCGTAGGGAAGCTGATCGGCGAAGGTGCGCGTGAAGCTGGGTGCATCGGTGCCCACGGGCAATCCGTTCAGGGTCCAGGCATAAGTCAGATCGTCCTGATCCGCATCCGTCGCTGTCACCGAGAAGGTCATCTCGTCCCCCTTGCTCACCAGGGTGTCGGTGGCGATGGGCAGATGTCCGGTGATCACGGGAGCCGCGTTGGGACGGGCGGGAAGTGCGATCGAAAGCGGACAGGTAATGGCAGTGCGATACTGCAGCCGTCCCGTGTCCGGTGTGCAGGTCGGGGCAGGGAGAACGAGGGTCCAGGTCACCGTGACACTGTCTCCCGCAGCCAGAGATGGGGTGACGGATTTCGACGCGGTCTCACCGGGAGCCAGATTCCATCCGCTCGGCAGATCGAGCTCCGCGACGATGGGCGCGCTGGGGGCGTTGCCCGTGTTGCGAAATCCTCCCGAAATGACATACGGCGACGGTTCGAAGGATTTCGTCACCGCGTTGTAGGTCACCTCGGGCGGGGTGGGACAGGTAGAGACGATGTTCGCCGTCGAGGCCCCGGGCACGACGAGGTTCGCGCGCAGGGTGTCGTTCGGCGTGGGCATGGCCTCGATCACCGCCGCGAGAGGATAGGTGGTATCGGTTGCACCCGTGGGATAGTCCACCATCCACGTCAGGTCGGCCTTCCCACCCGGTGCCATCCCCGAGAAATTCTGCGTGGCCGTGCCGGAGGCCAGGGTCACGCCGTTGGGAAGCAGGAGGGTAGCCTGTCCCGAGGGGCCGGTGAGGGAGCCTGCGCTGACGATGGTCAGGCGCACAGGGACGGGTTTCGGGGTCCACACGCCGCCCGTGCTGGTCACGGTATCCACCTTCAGAGTACCTGCCACTGCGGAGGTGGCGGCTCTCACGTTCACCAGCATGCGGGTATCGGCCGTCACGTTCTCCGCGCAGCGCGCGATGACATCGAGCGTGAGGGTGGCATCGCTGGATCGGGGCTGGACCTTCATCTGCCATTTCGCATACCCGATCTGACCAGGCTGTAAGGTGGAGGGGACCACCGTCGCCTCGGGCACGGAACCTCCCACCAACTTCACTCCGTCCTGAAGCACCAGGGTGGCGGTGCAATGACTCACCGGGAAGTCTCCGCTGTTGGACACTTCCACCTTCACTTCCTGGGGCTGATTATAGTCCTTTTTTGCGTCGTCCCAGGCGAAGACATAGAGCTGAGATTTTGCAGTGATTTCGGTCTTCTTCGGTGTAATGGTAATACGTCCGGGATGCAGCACGGGATTGAGACAGCCCCCGGTAAATGTGATATTCCGCAGCTGAATCGGCACGACCACGTTCTGGGTGGTGGGGATGGTGCGGAAGGTCATCCGGAACAGCACGCCCTTCCCTGAAAGCACGGACGTTCCCGTGACGCCGATCGTGGCCCCGGTAGCTGTGGGCTGAATCGCGTACTGATTATCCTTGCCGAGATTCCCGTCTGCGGCGATCGACTGCAACTTCACTTTCGAGGTATCGAATTCGAGCACCCATTGGCCCGGAACAAGCCATTGCCCCGTCACGGCGGTCTGGAGGGACATGGGCACGATGGCATCCTTTTCCGAGGTCGCTGTCACGGAGTCCGCTCCGATATGGGTGGTCACCACGGTGGTGGGATCTCCGGCGATAGAAAACACCGTATCCTTGCTCACGCGTCCCGTATCGATCCGGGCTTCCAGAAAGATGCGCCGATCCGCGCCATCGCGGCAGAGGTGCGTGCTGGTGTATTCGACAAAGTAATGCTCGGGGGTCCCGCGCATGGTGAGCAGGAATCGCTGGGTCAGATACGCGAGATTGGTGCTGTACTCGCCGCCCGTTTCGTTGCAGAGCTTCTGCAGATCAGCCTGGCTCGCGGTCACGCTGACACCGAGAACGAACACCGTGGCCTGCACGGACTTCGCCTTCTGCGCCACGGCAGTGTAGTTCTGCTTGCTTCCATCATCCCGGCCATTGGTCACCACGACAAGGGTGCGCTTGCTTCCTCCGAACTTCAGGGCTTCCAGCGCATTGTAAATTCCATCCCACAGCAGATTGCTGTTGGTGCCGATGGTGAGATTCGTGATGGCCGACTGGAGTCCGTTCTTCGAAGTGGTCATGTTCTGTACCGTCGTCGCCACATTGTCGTAGGTCACCACGGCGGCCTCATCGAGCACCCCGTCCATAGTCTGCACGATTTGATCGAACAGGGATTTGGCGGCATCGAGATCGTTTTGACGAAAACTGTTCCCGCTGCATGTCAGGAGCGCGGCGCTGAAGCGGGTCTTGCCCTGAGGGGCGTTCAGCCGCAAGGGAGCGTGAGAAATGCCATCCTCGCGGAGCGTGAGCTTCGTGCTGTCGAGATCCCGCACGTAGAGAAGGTTGTTCTTCGTCACCACCTGAAGGGAAATCTTCGGAAACTTGCTCACATCCACGTTCTGGATCTGCAGGGAATAAGGCTGGGCTCTCACACAGCCGATTGCCACGAACAGCAGGATAACCAGGGTAAAACGGATGGGGTGGGTCATGGAAGGTCCTCCGGAAATGTAAGCGTCTGCCAGTTGGGTAAAATAGGGATTGGACGACGAATAACAAGGCCATTGCCCGCGACGAGAAAACACCATTGCCTTCCCCGACTTCGTTCTCTATCTTTCCGCTTTCCATCGTCACTACACGGAACGCCTCCATGAGCCGTCTGCCACGCCTGATTTCCGCCCCGGAACGCGACCGCATCGCTTCCGCTGTCTCCCGCGCCGAAGCCGAAACGTCCGGGGAAATCGTTCCCTTCATCGTCGGACAAAGCGGACTCTATCCCGAAGCTGGCCTTCGCGTGGGAGCGGCCCTGGCTCTCGTCGTCCTTCTGGGCTTTGCCGCGATAAATCTGCTCACGGATTTCTGGCTGCCCTTCGGAATCGCCGAATGCGCCTTTTCCACGATTGCTGCCTTTCTCGTCGGCAATGCCCTGGCCCTGATTCCCGCCATTCGCAGACTCGGCATCTCGGTGCCGGCCATGCAACAGAATGTGGATGAGCGTGCCGCCCTCGCTTTCCTGGCCGAGGAGGTGTTTCTGACCCGCGAGCGGACGGGGATCCTCATCTTCGTTTCTCTGTTCGAGCGTCGGGTGAGGATTCTGGGAGACAGCGGCATCAACGCCGCGGTGAAAAAGGAGGAATGGGAAACGATCGTGGCCGCCCTCATCCAGCGCATGAAGCAGGGGCAGGTGGCCGAGGGCCTGGTGGAGACCGTCGGAGCCTGTGGTCGCCTGCTGACCGACCATGGTTTAGCCGTTCGTCGGGACGATACCAACGAACTGTCCGATTCTCTTCGTATGAGCGAGCGATGACACGCCTGAGCCGGTGCATCCTTCCGATTCTGGCGCTGGTACTGGCCTTCGCCGTTCCCCTGCGTGCCGACGAGGTTCCATATCTCGCGGGACATGTCAACGATCTCGCCCATCTCCTCTCCCCCGCCACGGTCCAAGCCCTCGAGACCCGCCTGACCGAGTACGAAACGAAAACCGGCAACCAATTCGCCGTGCTCATTATTTCCGCTCTCGGCGATCAGTCCATCGAGGAATACTCCCTGCGCGTGGCGGAGACGTGGAAACTGGGCAAGAAAGGAGTGGACAACGGCGCTATTCTGGTCATCTCAAAGGAAGACCGCAAGCTGCGCATCGAAGTGGGGTACGGACTCGAGTCCTCCCTCACCGACGCGCTGTGCAATTACATCATTCGCGAGAAGATCGTGCCCGCGTTTAAAAGCGGAGATTTCGACGCCGGCATCACTGAAGGCGTCGAATCCATGATCCAGGCGGCCGACGGCGCCCTGCAGGTCACCGAGACCTCGGGGGACGATTCCGGAGGGATGATCGCCCTGTTCGTGATTCTTCTCGTCATCTCTCTGATCGCACTTCCGGTGTCCCTGTTCGCGGGAAGGGTGGGCGGTTGGGTGGTGATGGCGATTGCCATGTTCTTCCCCTCTCTTGTGGTGATCTTCGAACCCACGGGTTGGCGCTTTCTTTTTCTCGCTCTCGTCATCGGATGGATCACGGCCTTTCTCCTTCTTCGGCGGTGGACACGAAACTCCACTGCGGGACAGAAATGGCTGGAGTCGGCGCGCAAGGGCGGAACGCGGTCGGGTTCTCGGTCGAGCGGATGGTCGGGTTCGGGGTGGAGCAGTGGGTGGTCGAGCCGATCCTCGTCGAGCGGATGGTCGTCGGGGAGTTCCTTCTCCGGCGGAGGGGGCAGCTTCGGAGGAGGAGGATCCTCCGGAAGCTGGTAGGACGGACGTATGCGACGATGGCACCGCGGTCCCTGGCTTCTGCCCATCCTGGGGGGACTGTTGCTCCTGCCCACCGTGGTGGTGATGATCATCGAGCTGGGCACCCTGGCCACCACTCGGGATCTTCTGCGTGAGGCCTGGACGGGACAGGCGGACGCCCTTCTCTTTTCGATCAACCAGCAGGGCTGGGAAACTTCCAATGCCTTCGCGACACAAATCGACCGCCTGCTCACCGAAGGAGAAGGCGGGTCGCAGTCATCATCGGCGCATTCTTTTTCTCCCTTTCACACCGTGTTCTGCACCGATTCGACAGGTGTTATCACCGCCTGGCTTGCCACGCAGGTGGGTTACCCCGGTATCGAGGATTCCCTCGATCCCCGGCGCCTAATCACCGAACGCCAGGAACAATGGTCCCGCCTGCGCCGCTGGTCCCGCCTGGGCTACCGCCGCTTCGAGATCGTGCCCTGCCGTCTGGGGTCGAAATCACAGCTGTGTCTGGTGTACGCCGTCTCCGCACGTGCCCGTCATGCCTATGGATTTCTCATCGCCGAACCGGAACGCTTCATCGCCGAGGCGCTCGGTCCCCGCCTGCGGGAACTGGCCCGCAATGGCATCGGGGCTGTTGTGCGCGATCGCGACGGAGACTCCGTGCAATTCCGTTCGGGAGATCCGCGGCAGGGAGTGACCCGCCCCCTCACCCTCCCACCCACCAGCACGATCGAACTGTCCGTCTCCGGGAAAAGTCCCGACGACCTGACCCAATCTCTCATTCAACGGAACCTCCTCATTCTCGGGGGAGTCACCCTTCTGCTCCTTGCGGCGGTCATCGTCCTCTTTCGCGGCATCCGCCATGAATTGCGCCTGGCTCGGCTGAAAAGCGAATTCACCGCCAACGTATCGCACGAATTGCGCACTCCCCTCTCCCTGATTCGCATGTACGCGGAAACCCTGGTACTCGACCGGGTGCGGGACGAGGAGAAGAAGCGATCCTATCTTCAGACCATTTTGTCCGAAACCGAGCGTCTGACCCGCTTGGTCCATCGCATCCTCAATTTTTCGCGTATGGACGCGGGGCGACGCCCCTACCATCCGATTCCCACCGAGCTGCGCGAGCTGGTGAACACGACGGTGCGGGACTTCGCGCCCGAGGGCGTGATGGACGGACACCGCATTGACGTGCACCTTCCCGATGCCGCCGTGACCCTCCGCGTCGATCCCGATGCCCTGGGCGAGGCCCTGTACAATCTGCTCGATAACGCGGTGAAGTATAGTCCCGGCCAGGATACCGTGACCGTATCTCTGGAGCGAACTCCCGCTGAGGCCACCCTGTCCGTGCGCGACGCGGGAATCGGCATCCCCGCCCATCTGCACGAAACGATCTTCGAGCAGTTCTATCGCGCCTCCGATCCTCTCATTCACGAGACGAAGGGCAGCGGCTTGGGACTCACCATCGTCCGTCACATCCTCGAATCCCACGGGGCCCGAATTACGGTCTCCAGCGCTCCCGGCGCCGGATCCACCTTCACGATGCACTTCCCATCGAACCTCTTCAGCGAGTGATCCATGCCCACCATTCTGATCGTCGACGACGAACCGCTCATGCGACAGGGACTGGCCGACAACCTCCAGTTCGAGGGCTATTCCGTGGTGGAAGCCGCGAATGGAGTGGAGGCCCTCGAACGCCTGCACGACACGCCTGTGGATCTCATTCTGCTGGACGTGATGATGCCCCAGCTTTCGGGTCTCGATGTCTGTCGCCGTCTGCGGGCCGAGGGGAACCATACACCTATTATTTTTCTGACCGCGCGCAGTGAAGAGATCGACAAGGTGCTCGGCCTGGAGCTCGGCGCCGACGACTACATCACCAAGCCCTTCGGACTCCGTGAAACCCTGGCCCGCGTCAAGGCCCTGCTCCGCCGTAGCGAGCCAGGAGGCGCGGGTGTGGTGCGCGTGGGACGGGTGGAGATGGACCTCGCACATCGTCGGGTGCGCCGCGACGGTCTCGACCTGGAGATGACCACCCGTGAGATGGACATCCTGTTTTACCTCCACGAAAAACGTGGAACCGTAGTCGAGCGCGACGAGCTCCTCACCACCGTATGGGGCTACGACGAAGCGCCTACCAGTCGCACGGTGGACAACTTCATCCTCCGCCTGCGCCAGAAAATCGAACCCGATCCCGCTCATCCTCGCCACATTCTCACCGTGCATGGGATGGGGTATAAACTCCTGCCGTAAACTCTGGTGACATTTCGTGACATCTTCTCACCCGCCGGTGACAACCAAGACGGGAGGGGGGCGTACCTTGCATCTGAAACGACATGATGCTCTCCCGTCTCCATATCGCCTCCCTGTTGCTGCTTCTCGCCCTTCCGATTCGGGCTCAGGTGTGGACGCGGGTGGTGGATTTGCGGGGACAATGGAAATGCGAACTCGGTGATGACCTACGCTACGCCGAACCGAAACTGAAAAACGAGAAGGAATGGTCCGATATCTTCGTCCCCTCTCCCTGGGAAAACGAAGGCTTTTCGGGATATGATGGATACGCATGGTACAGACGACATGTGACCATTCCCTCCGAGTTCGCATCCCGTCCCCTCTACCTGCATCTGGGCACGGTGGACGATGTCGACGAGGTGTACATCAACGGACGCATGATCGGGTTCTCCGGCTCCTTCCCGCCTCATTATATCACGGCCTATGCCGACGATCGCGTCTATCGCATTCCCAACGATCTGATCGAGTTCGGGGGCGACAACGTGATCGCCGTGCGCGTGTACGATCAGTACGGAGAAGGCGGCATCGTGAGCGGGACGCCTGGAATTTTCGAGCGAGTGGATTTTCTTAAGCCCACCCTCAATCTGGAAGGAAGCTGGCGCTTTCGTCTTGGTGAGGATTGGGGATGGAAGAATCCCGGGTACGACGATCGTCGCTGGACGGTGGTGACCGTTCCTGCCTTCTGGGAAACCCAGGGGTTTCGCGACTTCGATGGCGTGGCCTGGTATCGCCGCGAGGTTCGAATTCCCGCTTCTCTCGCGCAGAGCGAGCTGGTATTCCTGGCCGGTCGTATCGACGACGTGGATGAAGTGTACATCAATGGCCGTCGCATCGGAGGGACGGGGACCTTCGGTGTGTACAATCAACGGGAAACCCATCGCGACCTGCGTGCCTACACCGTTCCCGCCGGACTCCTGCGCCCCGATGCGGACAATGTGATCGCCATCCGCGTCGAGGATCGATTCATGCATGGCGGCATCACCGACGGGCCCATCGGCTTCGTGCCCCGGGACCGCTGGGATCGCTTTCGCCATCGCTATCCCGATCCCCGGGAGAACCGGGAGAACGGTCTGAAAGACATGTTGAAGAGAATTTTCGGCAACTGATACTCATGTTGAACTTGTAGATCCGATGGAGGCTCCCATGAACCGCGTGTACACACCATCCGCCCTGATGACTCTCATCCTCTTCCTCACCTTTGCCTCGCTGGCTCCCGCCACTCCCATCTCTCGCGACTCAACGGCTCGCATCGGGTACGCGATGGAGAATTACCGCAAAGCCCTCGGTTCCGAAAACGAAGGCCTCATTGTCTCCTCCCTCGTCCAGGTGCTTCGCCTCAAGGCCCTGCATCCCCAGGTGCGCATCGACGCCTATGTGAGGGATCTGACCAGTCTTTCTCTTCATTGCCCCTGCCCCGCCCTGCGCCATCGCGTGCACCTCACCCTCCTGGCCCTTTCCGAACCCCGCCTTCTGCCCCATGCGGGCTTCGCCGCCACCGACACGCCCGACGCGGTATTCCAAACCCTCTCCCGCTGTATTGCCGACTCTCTGCTGGCGGGGAATGGAGCGCACTAACCCCTTCACTCTTCACCGTTTACTCTTTTCTCGCCAAAAACACCAAGGCCGTCTTTCGACGGCCTTGTGTGTTTGATCCCAGTGAATTTCTAGTAGTCCATTCCACCGCCCGGCATGGGAGGCATCGGGGGCTTTTCTTCTTTCTTTTCCACGATCGTGCATTCAGTGGTGATCAGGAGGCTCGACACGCTGGCCGCGTTTTCGAGAGCGATGCGGCTCACCTTGGTCGGATCGATCACGCCAATCTTCATCAGGTTCTCGAACTTTTCGCTGGAGGCATTGAACCCGAAATCGCCTTCGCCTTCGATCACGCGCTGCAGGATCACTGCGCCTTCGAGACCGGCGTTGTTGACGATCTGACGCAGGGGCTCTTCGAGGGAGCGATAGACGATGTCGATACCCGTCTGCTGATCGGCGTTTTCGCCCTTCAGGTTATCGAGCTTTTTGCGGGCACGCAGGAACGCCACGCCGCCACCAGGCACGATACCTTCTTCTACGGCAGCGCGGGTCGCATGGAGAGCATCCTCAACGCGCGCCTTCTTCTCCTTCATTTCCACTTCGGTGGAGGCACCGATCTTCAGCACGGCCACGCCGCCGGACAGCTTCGCCAGACGCTCCTGGAGCTTCTCGCGGTCGTAGTCGGAAGTGGTGTTGTCGATCTGGACCTTGATTTCGTTGATGCGCTTCTTGATGTCCTCACTGTTGCCCGCACCCTCGACGATGGTGGTGTTATCCTTGTCGATTTCGATGCGCTTGGCGTAACCGAGGGATTCCATCGTGGCGCCTTCGAGCTTGTATCCCTTCTCCTCGCTGATGACGATGCCGTTGGTCAGCACGGCGATGTCTTCGAGCATGGCCTTGCGGCGATCGCCGAAGCCCGGAGCCTTGACGGCGGCCACGCGCAGAGTGCCGCGGAGCTTGTTCACAACGAGGGTAGCGAGCGCTTCGCCTTCGATGTCCTCGGCGATGATGAGGATGGGACGACCCTGCTGTGCCACCTTCTCCAGAATCGGAAGCAGATCCTTCATGCTGGAAATTTTCTTGTCGTGAATCAGGATGAAGGCGTCTTCGAGCACGGTCTTCATGCTGTCGGGATCGGTGACAAAGTACGGGCTCAGGTAGCCACGATCGAACTGCATGCCTTCCACCACGTCGAGCACGGTCTCGGTGCCCTTGGCTTCCTCGACGGTAATGACGCCGTCCTTGCCCACCTTGTCCATGGCGTCGCTGATGAGCTGGCCGATGGTCATGTCGTTGTTGGCGGAGATGGCGCCCACATGCGCGATCTCATTCTTGTCGCTGATTTCGCGGCTGATTTCGCGAAGACCGGACACGATGTTCGTCACCGCGAGGTCGATGCCGCGCTTGAGATCCATCGGATTGGCTCCGGCAGTCACATTCTTGAGGCCTTCGCGCACGATGGCCTGGGCCAGCACCGTGGCCGTGGTCGTGCCGTCTCCGGCGACGTCGCTGGTCTTGGACGCGACTTCGCGTACCATCTGGGCGCCCATGTTCTCGATGGGATCCTCGAGTTCAATTTCCTTGGCGACGGTCACGCCGTCCTTGGTGACGGTGGGAGCGCCGAATTTCTTGTCGATGATGACATTCCGACCCTTCGGTCCGAGAGTCACCTTCACGGCATCGGCCAGTTTGTCCACGCCCTTCTTGAGGGCAGTGCGAGCTTCGGATTCGTAGGTGATGATTTTGGCAGCCATTCTTGTATGTCTCCTGTGATGTTCGATTTCGTGAAGGGGGATTAGGGAATGATCGCGAAGATGTCGGACTCACGCATGATCAGGTAGTCATCGGCACCCACATGCACTTCCGTGCCGGAATACTTGCCGTAGAGCACCTTGTCGCCCACCTTCACTTCCATCGGGATGGATTTGCCGTCATCGGCGACCTTGCCCGGACCCACGGCCATGACTTCCCCCTGCTGGGGCTTTTCCTTCGCGGTGTCGGGAATGTACAGACCACCCGCCGTCTTCTCCTCAGCTTCGAGGGGACGGACAACGACACGATCAGCAAGCGGCTTCAGATTGATCGACATGGATGTGAACCTCCTAAATGATGTGAAATCGAGAAAAAGAGCCTGTTAGCACTCATAAATAACGAGTGCTAATATATCTTTCGTTCCCCTGTTTGTCAAGGGTGGAAATCCTTCCCTTTTTCCTCCGATCCCTGCAATTCGTACCTTGTTTCCTCTCGTTGTTTTGGATTTCACCACCATGCGTATTCTCCATACCTCGGACTGGCATTTGGGTAAAACCCTCGGCCCTTTCTCCCGACAGGAAGAGCAGGAGGCCGTGCTGGAGGAGATCTGTCTTCTCGCCGAACAGGAGAGCGTGGATGCCGTGCTTGTCGCGGGCGATGTGTTCGACACGGCCAATCCATCCATCGAGGCAGAGACCCTGTTTTACCGCACGGTCAAACGGCTTTCGCGAGAGGGGCACTGCGCGGTCACGGTCATCGCGGGCAATCACGACAGCCCGCAACGCCTGCCCGGGGCCTCTCCCCTGGCCAGGGAATGCGGCATCGTTCTGCTGGGCCTCCCGGGAGACCACTGCCCTCCCTTCGCGCTCCCATCAGGACTCGCCCTGCGGCGCTCCGAACCTGGCCTCCTCGAGTGGAAACTCCCTCGCCACGATCGCCCCCTCCACCTCCTCGTGTTGCCCTATGCCAACGAGGTCCGCCTGAAACGCGCTCTCGTCGGAGAGAAAACCGACTCGTCCCTGCGGGATCTGATCGGTGACACGTGGGCTGGCCTGGCGGCGCGCATTCCCCCGTCCTCCGGTCCCACCATCCTCCTCGCCCACGCCTTCATGATGCGAAAGGACGGAGAATGCTACGAAGAAGGGGAAGACGAAAAGCCGATTCGCATCGGAGGTGCCGAGGCACTGTGGACAACCCTCGTTCCTCCCTGCGTGGACTATGTGGCCCTCGGCCACCTCCATCGCTGGATCGAGGTCGCCTCCGATCCCTGCCCTATCGTGTATTGCGGCTCCCCCCTGGCCACCGCCCCCGAAGATGGCGTAGCGCGCAAATCCGTGGCCCTGGTGGAGTTCGCGCCGTCCCTCCCGCCCATGGTGCGAGCCTTGCCGCTCCACACAGGACGGCAGGTGCGTCGCCTTCGCTTCGACAGCGTGGACCAGGCCGTCGAAGCCCTGCCCGCCTATGCCGAGGATTGGGTGGAATGCACCCTCGTCTGCGAACGCTACCTCTCGACCGAGGATCAGGCCCGCATTCGCGCCGTTCATCCGCGCCTCCTCGCCCTCATCCCCGCCCCGCGCGACATCACCCCCGATCTCCCCCATCATCCGGTGGACCCCGGTCTCGATATTTCGGAGCTGTTTGTCCGATTTTTCCGCGAGCGCAAGGGTCTCGATCCGAGCGACGAGATTCTGACCGTGTTCCGCGAACTGCTCGCCGGGGAGGATCCCGCATGATTCCCCTGCGCCTGGAGCTGGAGGGCTTTCTGTCCTATCGAGAACGACAGGTGGTGGATTTCGAACCTCTCGTCGCGGACCATGTGTTCGGCATCTTCGGTCCCACGGGCGCGGGAAAATCGGGACTGCTCGATGCCATGATCTTTGCCCTGTTCAACCGGGTTCCCCGTCTCCAGACTCGGGATCTCGAGTATGCCAGCGTGCTCAATCTCGCCTCCAGCGTGATGGTGGTGGACTTCACCTTCCTTGCCGGCGAGCGGGATGAAGAGCGCTTCCGTTCCATCGTCCGGGTGCGACGAACCGGCAAGGGCCGTCGTCCCTTCGACGCCGAACGCCGCCTCCTGCGCCTGCACGAGGATCGGGAAGAACCCCTGGACCCTGGGCCTGACATGATGGAATCCATCGTGGGGATGTCGTACGAACACTTCTGCCGGGCGGTGATCCTGCCGCAGGGTCAGTTTCGGGAATTCCTGGATCTCCGCCGCAAGGAACGCGGCGACATGATCCTCTCTCTCTTTCATCTCGAACGATTCGATTTACAGGATCGCGCATCGGCGCTGGAACGGGAAACCGACATCCGCGTGCGGGAAGTCCAGGCCAGCCTCGAGGCGGTGAAGGACGCCACGCCGGAAACGATGGCTGCGCTGGAGAAGGCCGAAGCGGAACACCGCGCGGTCGTTTCGGAATGCGACACACGCCTGCGGGCATGGACCCGCGACGTCGAAGAGCGGGAACGGCTCCAGAACCTGGCCGACCAGCGTGCGCTGCTTCTCGAACAGGAGGCCACGTTGTCTGCGCAACGGCCCGAGCGGGAACAGGACCGACGTCGCTGGGAGCGCGCCGAGCAGGCCCTCATCCTGGCTGCGCGCCTCACCGCCCTGGACGGGATCGAGAACGAGGTGACACGGATCGAGAAGGAACGACAGCGCCACGAATCCACCCTCGCCTCGCATTCGGAACAGCAACGAGAAGCCCAGCGAGAACTGGACGCCTGCGCGCCCTTCGAGGCGCGTCGCACGCTCCTGCTCGAAACCGAGACCTCCGCACGGGCGATGCGGCGCGTGCGGGAACAGGACCTCGCCATGATGGAATGCGACGCCCGCATTGCGAACGAGGAGGGCCTCGTGGAGGCGGAGCGCGCACGGAAAACCGTTGCAGAGACCCGTCTGGCCGAGGTGCGCCAAACCCTCGATCGCATGCGACAGGACCGGATGCAGTGGGCGGAGCTTCCTGAAATCCTTGCCTGGAAGTCCGACCTCGATACGGCGCGCGCGCACCAAAAAGGTGTCGAACAGGAAGAGGCGAGTCTGCGGCGGCGATGGGACGAGGAGCAGGAGCAGTGGGCGCACACGGCAAGGGAATTGGACTGCGAGGCCGGGAATATCGAAGCGGACCTCCATCTCCGTCTGGAGCGACTGAAGGCGAGGATCGCCGAAAGGGAACAGCAGCTCCGGCACCTCCATCTTCGCCATGCCCTTGCCATCCATGCCGATACCCTCGCACCCGGACTCCCCTGCCCCCTCTGCGGCGCTGTCGAGCATCCGCATCCGGTGGAGGCGACCGATGCCGCCCTCGTGACTGCGGAGGAACGCGAAGTGCAGAACCTCCGGGATCAGGCCTCACGCCTCCAGGCCTCCATCGAACGCCTTTCCGCGCTGAGACAGGCACGGGACCGCACGGAGAAGGAGCTCCATCGCGCCGCCGGTCTTCTTCAGGACGCCACCGCCGCCGTCGATGCCGTCCTGGCGCGTTTCCGCTGGCCCGCCTGGGATCCCCACCATCTCGAGGCCCTCGAAGAGGCGACAATCAAGGATCGCGAACTCGAAGAACGCATCGATGCACTCACGACCGAGCTGACCACCGCGCAGAACGACTGCGCCGAATGCGAGACGGAGGTGTCGAACCTCCATCTGCACCTGGCCGCCCTGCGTGCCGAACGGGAACGCATCCAGGGTCAGCGCTCCGTCATGCTCGAACAGGATTCCCTCTCCTGCGATCCCTTCGTCCATTCCGAGGAGGAGTGGACCCGAATCGCGGAAGAAGCCCAACGGGATCGCCTCGCCCTCGAGGCACGACATGCCGACGCTCTTCAGCGATCACACCAGACCGAGACCGCGCTGGTGCTCACCCGCGCCCAGCTCGACGCGCTGAATCGAGATCTCGACCAGGCACGGACCCGCATGCAACACGCGCGTACCGGACTCCTTGCGGCCTGCGGCGAGGCAGGGTTCGCCGATCTCGAGGAACTCCGCACGGCTTCGCGGGATGAGTCCATGCGACAAGCCCTTCGGGAACAGGTGCGCATATTCGACGAAGAATGGCAGGCCTGCCGGAAGAACCTCGCACAGGTGCACACCTTGATCGGTGATCGTGATCCGGACATCGACGCGCTCCACAATGCCCGCGAGGAAAAGAACCGCGCGCAGATGGAACGAGACGAAGCACAGAAGACCCTGGGGCGCCTGGAGGCAGAACAGCAGCGGCTCGCGCGCGATATCGTCGAGCGTGCCCGCCTGCTCGATCTCTCGGAGCACCTCTCCCGACGCCTGGAGACGATCCGTGTGGTATATGAATTGCTGAAAGGGAAAAAGTTTGTGGACTTCGCCGCCACGATCTTCCTGCGCAATCTCTGCGCCATGGCGAATCAGCGCTTTCTGCGACTCACCCACCATGCGCTGCAACTGGAACTGGATGAAGACGGGGCCTTTGTCGTGAGAGATTTTCTACACGATGGGGCAGTGCGGAGCGTACGCACCCTGTCGGGAGGACAGTCTTTCCAGGCCGCCCTCTGTCTAGCCCTGGCCCTGGCCGATACGATCCACACCGATCGCCAATCCTCGCGGAGTTTCTTTTTTCTCGATGAAGGGTTTGGCTCTCTCGATCGCGCCTCTCTGCGCGAGGTCATGGAAACCCTGCGCACACTCCGTCACGAACACCGCGTGGTCGGTGTCATCTCTCACGTCGAGGACATGCAGGATGAGATTCCCGCCGCCATCGCGATCTCTCTGAACGAGGACGGAGGATCGCGTATCGCGGTGCTATAGAGTCGCCAACCAGAGCACGGGACCGTGCGCCAACGCCCATAGCGCATATCGCAGCATCGTTTCCTTCCGCACCGATGTGGCCAGCACGCCAAAGTACACACCCTTCGCCACCGTGTTACTCAGGGTCGCCAGCACGATGGCCACGGCCGCCAGACCGTTGACGCTGTCTTGCGCCTGCACCAATCCCAGGATGAAGGGATCGATGTCGGTGACACCCACGATAGCCGACAGTCCCAGGAGTCCGGCACCACCGTAGGCATCCTTCACGGAGCGCGTGATGATGGACAGAAGCACGAACACGAACGCGAAGATGAGCGCGGGTTTGATTTCGAAGGGATTTTTCAGCGTGGCGGTAGTGGCCGGATCGGACTCGCTATCTCCGTGCAAATACGCGAAGGAAAGCACAATCCCCACAACCGCCAGTATAGTAAGCGGCAACCAGACTGTGGGGATGAGGGAGGGATTGAGAATCCCGATGAGGACAAGGATGCGCGCATACATCACGCTGCTGGCGAGAAGGGAGGATTGCAGGGCACTGCGCCCGTGCGCGGGGTGCGTGGCAGCATGACGTCCCATGGCCAGGCTCACCGCAGTGCTGGACACCACCCCTCCAAGGAGGCCCGACAGTCTCAATCCGTGTCTCTCGCCAAAGCGCTTGACCAGGAAATACCCCACGAATCCGATGCTGGAGACCATGATCACCGTTTGCCAGACCCGCGTGGGATTGAGCTGGAATCGCGTATAGTCCTGATCCGGCAAGGCAGGGAGCACGATCACCGTCACGAGCAAGAAGCGGAGCACGGCGAGGAATTCCGTCTTGTCGAGCTTTTCCACCAGCGGCTCGATTTCAGATTTCTCCGACAGGAGCAGGGTGTTGATGATGGCCAGGGCCATGGGGATCCAGATATCGGCCAGGAGACTGAGAGCGCCCACCGCAAAGGTGAGCAGAGCCGAAATCTCGCTCGTCCACCCCACGCGGCCATCCCGCAGTTTCGCCAGGTAGCCGGTAAGAACCAACGCGGCCAGCGTGACAAGGCCAGCGGGGAGAGCAAAGGACACCCCGATGCGATGCAGATACGCCGTGGCATAGCCGAACATACTGATGATGGCGTAGGTGCGGATCCCCGCGTAAATGCGAGTGCCCTGTTCGGCGCCCACCCGCTCGCGTTCGAGCCCCACTAAGAGGCCCAGCATCACCGCCACCACGAAGCGGAGATCGTTCGTCCATTCAAAGTGCATGATCACCTCGATGTCCTCGACACGGCGCCTTCGCCGTCATTACTTGATCAGGGTTTTCACCCGCGTGATTTCCTTTTCCGCCTGGGCCCGATCCCGAGGATCGGCGTCCTTGAGCGCGAGAATTTTCTGATACATCTCGAGCGCGAGGGAATACCGCCCCAGTTTTTCGTAACTCTGGCCGGCCATGTAATAGGACAGGGCACGCCAGTCGATTTCGGTTTTCTTGGTCACCAGATAGGGCACTTTCAGGAATTCCACCGAGGACTGCTCGAAATCGCCCTTGTAGTAAAAGCTCTCGCCAATGTAGTAGCGAATCTCCGCTTGGTCGTCGGGAGGCGCTTCGGCCAACAATCCCTGCAGATGATTCACCGCCTGGTCGAAGTAACGAAGCTGATAGTAGAACACGCCCATGTTCACCTTCTTTCGAAAGACGGATGGGTCTCCCGGCCAGGCAGCGATGTACCGTTTGGTCATCTCCACTGCGGCATCGTACATCGAAAGTTGATCGTAAGCGAGTATCAAACCGTCGAGAGCCTCCTTCACCATGCGAATGGGAGCGTCCTGCTTCTCGGCCACGAGTCTGAAATTGTTCGCGGCCACCTCCCATTTCTCCGCACGGGTGGCCATCCGTCCCAAAGACAAGGCGGATTCCATCGCACCCATCGTTCCGGGATATTTCTTCATCACGTCCAGAAACAGGGCTTCCGCTTTGCTATTGTCGCTCTGGGCCTCGCGCACCCTTCCCTGCCAGTGGAGTCCGAGGGCAGCCAGATCTGCCACGTCCGAATCTTCCACATCCTCGAAGAGGTTTTCTGCCTCGGAGAACTTTCTCTGTGCGAAGAGGGCTTTCCCCTTTTCCAGCAGAAACTCTTCCTTCACTGCCTCCGCTTCGGGATGCGAAGCAAGAAAGGCCTTTGCCCCCACTTCGGCCTCGGCGAGTCGATTGGCGCGATACTGGGCAACGATCACGCGGGATTGAAACAGCACGCGCTCCGGGCCCGGCGCCACTTCGTCTACCAGGCGCGTGTACTCCCGGATGGCGTCGTCATAACGGCCGTTTTCCATGAATAGGTCCGCCGCCGCCTTCCGAGCGACGGTATTGCCCTTCACCTCTCCGGCCAGGGTCAGATAAAAAGCCGCCAGACTCGACTTGCCTTCTCCACGAAACATCTCACCCAAGGCATAGAGAACATCCCCCAAGCGCCGTCCCCGGGGATAGCGGGTCACATAGTCCATCAACACCGACCGGGCTCGCACCGACTCACCCCGACGGGCAGCCACCACCGCGTCCTGATACACGAATTCGGAGGTCAGATCCTCGTCGGTAAAGGGGTGTCGGGCCTGCACGCGCAGTTCTTCTTTTACCTGACGGGCCGCAAGGTCCAGAGAACGGGCATCGATCAACACCGCGATCAGCGCGAGACGGGCACTGTCCCCAAGCGGAGCATAGGAGAAACGATCCACCATGGACTCGCGGGTCCGGGCCGCCTCGCCATACTGGCCGATACGAACCTGCACGGTGGCAAGAAGATCCAGGGCCTCGCCAATTCTCTGCCCCTGCGGGGCGAGTCTTTCGTACATGCGGATATCGTCGATCGCCTCGGAATACTTGCCCGCTGCCACCAGGGACGCGGCGCGACCGAAGAACGCATCAGCCGTGGCGGGATCGCTGCCCCGGGACGTGATGATGCGTGCGTATTCCTGTGCGGCGTCCGCATGCCGCCCCTGCATGCGCAAGGCGTCGGCAAGGGCGAGTCGCACCTCGTCGGCCCTGGCTTTGGACGTGCCTCCCAGATACTCGAGTGCGGCGGCTTCCACTGCCTGTGGCGCTTTGCCCTCGCTCCGCACCTGATACAGGAACCAGGCGGCCTCCTCGCCTTCCTTTCCTCCCTGCGCGATCAACGCACGGAGACTTTGTTCCGCCTTCATCGGGTCTCCGGCTCCGGACTGGGCCAGGCGAGTCAGAATACGTGCATTCAGCAGTGCCGCGCGCGCGGCCTCCTCGCCCTGAAGCCCCTTGCGCGTGGCGCTTTCCACGAAGCCCTTTGCTCCGGCAGCATCCCGCAATTGGTTCAGATACAATTCCGCCAGGGCCAGATCGGTACTCGCCGATCCTCCCTTCTCATTGACGAGGGCCAGCACGCTTGCCAGCGCGGGGAGAGTCTGATCCACCCGTGCGGGACGAAACCGTTCGATGGCGATGATAAGACTGTCGGCGAGGCGAGCGAAGGGCGAGGCGGCGAATCGAGTACGTACCTGGCGGCAGGCATCGAGAGCGACCTCGTCGTGTCCGAGCGCGGCCTGCACACGCGCCAATCCCATCTGCGCATCATCTCCCATCGCCGAGCTTCCGAACCGATCCACCACGGATCGATAGAGTTCCGCCGCGCGGGAGAGATCCCGCAGCTCGGTTTCGGTGAGTTGTGCCATCGCGGTGATCACAAACGGAAGTCCGGGATCCTCGGGATAGTCCTGCGCATAGCGCTGGTACCACTGCAGCGCGCGATTGGGAAGGCGGGCATATTCCGCATTCCGGGCCAGGCGCATCAGGGGTCGCCGTCGATCGGGGTTTGACGCGGTGTCGGCGAGCAATCGCTCGAGATAGCGGCCGGCTGCGGCATAGTCCCCCACCTGTTGCGCTGCCGTCGCGGCTTGATCGAGGAGGCGCAGGTCGGGGGTGGACTCTCCCCCACCGCTCAGGATCCGTTCATAGGTGCGCGCTGCGGTCACGTAGTCTCCTCCCGCGAAGGCGCATTCCGCGAGCCCCTGCATCGCCTGACGGCGCAGGTCGGTCTCGGCCAGGCTGTCGTCCGCCACGAGGCGATAGGACCGGGCCGCTTCGGCATACTGCCGATGCCGGAACTGCACGTCTCCGAATCGAAGACGAGCCTGGGAAATCACCGCTCCCTTGAGTCCCGACGACAGAACCTCCTGCAAGCGTGCCTCGGCCTCGTCCTTGTTTCCAAGCAGATGATGGACCGTGGCGATCTCGATCAGCACACGGGCGCGCAGGGCCGGCGAGAGAGACGCGGTGAGCATGCGACGAAATTCCACGATGGCACGATCATATTCCCCACTCTGCACCAGCACCTGCCCCAGTAGGAACTGGGCATCCTGATACGGCGCCGATCCCGGATATTCGGACTGCAGGGCATACAGGACCGTGCGGGCATTGTCTTCGTCTCCCACCTTCAGAAAGGCCTCCGCGGCACGCAACAATCCTTCGGGGGCGCGCTGGCTCTTCGGATAAAACGTTTTGATGCGCGCGAAGGCCGTGGCGGCCTCTGCCCAGTTCTTTTCGGCCGCAAAGGTCTCGGCCACACTCCACCAGGCCTCCGGAGCGCGCGGATGATCGGGAGAGCGGAGGGCGAGATCCTGGAAGGTGGTTCTCGCGTCCTTGTACTTTTTCAGTCGGACCTGAATCATACCCAGATAATACCGGGCATCGGTCGCGGTGCTGCTGTTGGGGTATTTTTCCAGAAACGCTCGAAACTGCGCTTCGGCGGACTCATTCACCCCATCGTTGTACAGATTGACGGCGAGTTTGAAATCCGCATTCTCCCGCGTGTCCTGGGCACGCAGGGGGATCGACAGGGCAAGAACCAGAAGGGCGAACAAAGAAAGGCGGAATCGCGAGGGCATGCGGGGCACCGGGTGTGGAACAACAGCGGAAAATACCGCTTCTCCACATAAGATGAAGGGCACCCCGCGCTCCCTTAGGATTCGGGATCGCGGCACTCTTCGTCCAGATTCCAGGTACGGAACAACGCATACACTCCGTCCCGAATGTCGATGGTGATGCACTCCTCCTCGGCCATGTTGCAGGTGCCCTCGGCGGAACCGAACTCGAGGGTGGCGTCGAATAACGGATATCGAAGTCCGGAATACGTCACCCCGGTCACCCGAGGCAGGGGCACGATCGACACGCGATCCCCCCGCCGTACCCGGGCCGTGATCGAACGCGCCAGGATGTCGATGCGATACTGGTGATCGAAGAGCACCAGGTCGAGGTGGGACGCATATCGGGCCAGAATTGAAAAGTTGCCGAAGGCATGATCGAGGAGTCCTCCGGTCGCACTCAAGATCAGGATTCTGTGCATCCCACGATCCCGGAGCACCTTCAGGCACTTCTCGAGATCGGTGTCCTCCTGCCCGCTGAGATGCTGGATGTCCACCCCCGCGTCTGCGAGTTCACGCAATAGATCCGGGCCGATGGAATCCAGATCTCCCACGACGAGGTGGGGCATCCATCCAAGTTCCCGGGCTCTCTGCGCCCCTCCGTCGGCACAACAGAGCAGGGCCGCCTTTTCTCGGAGGACGGCAGCAATGGTGGGATGAGGGGCCTCGCCATTGCAAAGAAGAAGAGCGGTGGTGGATGTCATGATGGTTCTCTCACGTTCGAAGACTGTGGTGGATGGAGCCGCGGACAGGATCGGATCCGGCGTCCGTCCTTCCTGGCGACGTGGGTCTTATGCACAACACCACGTTTAAAAATACACGGAGCGGCTTCCTTACAAATGAACGGTCACATCGCCGTAGATCCCGCGCGTGGCGCCCGGAAAAAATTGATCCCCTTCTCCGCTCATGGTGTACAGCGTGTCGAAGAGGTTGGTGACGGTCAGTCGGATGAGACCGGAGGTGCCCGCCACCCATTCGGGAATGCGCAGGGAGAGTCCCGCGTTCACCACGGTCGAGGGATCCACGCGATACCGGTCGTTCTGGGTATTGTCGGTGTACTGATCCCCGACATGCTTCACCGTCATGTTCACACCAAGGTATGGCCCTTCCCAGCGCAGGATGAGATTGGCAAGAAGCTCGGGCACCCCCGCGATGCGGTTGCCGTCGAGGGTGCGCTCCACCACGCCCGTTTCACTGGACTCGTACACACGATAGCGCTCGAGGCGGCTGCGCGAGAGCATGCCATTGCCTTCGAGAGTCAGTCCATTCCACGGACCCACCACCACTTCGCCCTCGATGCCATAATGCAGACTCTGTGGGGCGTTGCCGGTCATGGGTTGTCCGAATCGATCGAGCTGTCCACTCTTCACGATCTCGTCCCGAAAATCCATCACGAACCCCGTCACCGTTGCACGAAGGCCATCGCGCCGCAGCCCCGCACCGGCTTCGATGTTGAGCAGACGCTCCGGCTGAACGAGAGGACGCGAGAAATCCCAGGAGCTATCGGCCTTCATGGCGAACTGGGGCAGGGCCCCTCCGCTGGATTCTGCGGCATCATAGAGATTCTTCAGGCGTGGTTCCCGACGCGTGAGATTCACCGAGGCATAGAGGTTCCACTGCTCGTTCACATTCACGTTGATGCCGAGTCGGGGATTGAGGAAGGAATAATCCACCGTGAAATCCGTTCCCACATATTTTTCGTCGAACAGCCGATATCGGTTGAACACATACTGGAGACTTCCCTGCAGCGTGGTCCCGGGCATCAGGGTCCATCCCGCCTGGGCATAGGCGCTGGCGATATCCTTCCCACCGCGGTACTCGTAATATCGGCGTCCGGGATCCAGGGACGCGGGCAGGGATGCGGCGCTCTGGATCACGCCCCAGTGCAGGGAGCGGTGCCTCCGGAGCTCCAGTCCTCCCGTCACGGTGAGGTGGTCTCCCGTGTAGGTGAGACGCGGCAGCCAGCCCGATTGGTCATTGTCCACATAGGCCCGAATGATGGGCTGTTCGGGATCGGCGACTCCGGGGAACCCATAGGCCTCGGTCAAACGGAAGTAGCGGGCATCGGTCCATCCCGTGGCATCGTAATCGAAATACCCCGTGCCCCGAACGTGAAAGAGAGCGGAATTCAGGACCCATCGCTCCGAAATCTCCCATTCGTTCATGATTTCATAATGGGGCTGGAAAAACTGTTCGCGCTCCTGTACCCGTCGAGTCTGCGTATAGGTGTAGGCAGTGTCGTCGTCCGACCAAAACGAGTAGTTCTTTCTGCGCGCGGTGCGATCGGACAGGGTAAAGCGAGGCAGCCCGTAATACGCCAGCTCGTCTTCGACGGGAGCGCCGTACAGGGTAATGCGCGTGGTGAATCCGGGGTCGTACCGCGTGCCGGTGAGGTAGTATTGCCACACCGACATGCCGGAATGCTCTCGGTAGCCTCCGGTGTTCATGGCGCTCAGTCGGGCATATACCGTAAAGCGATGGTCCACGAGTCCGCTGCCGAAGGCCACCGAGGTTTTTCGGGTGTGAAAACTCCCGAATCCCTGGCTTACCGTCAGGCCCTTGCGATCGGCAAAATCTCCCGTCACGATATTGATGGAGCCGCCGATGGCGGGAGGTCCGTAAAACGCGCTCCCCGCGCCGCGCTGCACCTGGATTTCTTCCACGCTTCCGAGCAAGTCGGCGAAGTCCAACCAGTACACGTTGTGATCTTCGGGTTCATTTTGGGGAATGCCGTTGACCATCACCGCCAGCCGGCGTTGATCGAAGCCCCGAATCCGCAGATAGGTGTAGCCCATCCCATTCCCACTTTCGCTAGTGAAGGTGGACGACGGAAGATCGGACAGCAGCACCGGCACATCCTGCACGGTATAGCGTGCCTCGAGCGCGGGGCGGGGAAGTTCCGAAAAGCTCACCGGAGCAGAACGGGATTCCGCACGGGTGGCGAAGACATCGAGACCGAGCGCGCGCAGGGGTTCGGCCACGAGAGAGATGCGGAGGTCGAGATCGGTGCCACTCACCGTGAGATCCTGACTCCAGGACCGATAGCCGACATGCGTCACCGTCAGCGTGGTAGGTCCCGAGGGACGGGAGACGAACACAAAGGCACCGTCCCCATCCGTGGCGTGGGTGGCAGGGGGGGCAGTGACACGCACTGTTGCTCCTACAATAGGCAAACCGGAGCCCGCATCGGTCACGATGCCATGGATCCGCTGCTGGCAATAGGTGGGAAGGGAGAGAGAGAGGGTTCCTGCAAGGACGAGCATCCAGGAAAGTCGCATCACATGAGTCCTTTCAATGTGAGGGTTCAGGAAACTCGACCCTGACGCGGGCGAAGCGAGGAAACGAAAAAAACCGCAATTGCGGTTTTCGGGGAGAAGTCCATTTCCCTACGCCGGCATTATCCGGGTCAGGTTCGACGGGTGTATTCTCAGCCGCCACTGTGGCAGCACCCCGATAGCGAGACTAAACTACGCGGTTTCTCTTCCCCGCGCAAGTCCCGGCCTCCCGCTTGGTACCGCCTCTGTTTCTGACCTGCGCCAGGTACGGTTGATTGCGTATATTTGTCATTCGTGTTTCAAAATTATCAATCGTGATCATGCCTCGCCCTCTGTCCCCCATTCTTCTTACCGCGTTCCTCCTGTCTTCCGCCCTTCTGCACGCCCAATCCTATCAGCCGCGCATCGATCGCATCGTGCTGGACAACGGACTCTCGGTGGTGTTACATCGCGATACCACGGTGACGGACGTGGCCGTCATTCTGAGCTTTCGTGCGGGTTCGGCCTTCGATCCCGCCAAGAAGAAGGGACTCGCCTCGATCGTGGGCTCCCTGTACATGACGCCAACGTCCGCCGTTCCCAACGAAACCGTTCAGCGCCTCCAACGCTCGGGTGCCGGTGCCACGGCGGCCCTCACCGATGTGGATGCCATTCACATTTCGGCCTATTACCAGGCCGGGTTTCTGGAGTCCGTCCTGTGGATGGAAGCGGATCGCATGCGGAGCGGAGGGGCCCATTTCGACAAGACGCGACTGGACGCCATCGTCGAGCGCCTCCAGGAACAATACCGAAAGGCCGCGTCCCGCCCCCTGTTCGATCTCAACAAAAAGTCTTACGAGGAGCTTTATCCCGACGGCCATCCCTATAAATCGCTGACAAACGGGGAGCCTTCGCAGTGGAAGACCATCACGCTCAAGGACTGTCGTTCCTTTGCCGCGCAATGGCTCGTCCCCAACAACGCCTCTCTTACCATCAGCGGAAATTTCCGCATCGAAGACGCCACCGCCTGGGTGACCCGATATTTTTCGTCCATCCCCGCCAACCGCAAACTGCATATTCCATCTGTCCCCGCGCTTCCGCCTCTGGGCCAGGCCTCCATCGTCCATGAGGACAACATCAGCACCACCCGTTTGTCCCTTGTCTTTCCCACCGTACCCTTCGGACATCCCGACGAACCCGTGCTTCAGCTTCTCGCGCACATTCTGGCGGGATCCTCGAACAGTTATCTCCATGTGCTCCTCGCGGAAGAAGATCCCACCATCACCTCCATCGAAGCGCATCAGAGCAGTCAGGCATTGGACGGAAACCTGTGGATCACGATTAACGGAACCATCGAGGCCGACTTGCAGAAATTCTACGAGCGGGTGATGGAAACCATCGCCGTCCTGAAAAGAGAAGCCGTGATCGAACGAGATCTGCTCGAAGCGAGAAATGCGGTGGAAATGGCCGTGCTTTCGCCAGCGGAAGACATTTCCGGCGTGAGTGGTCGCGCTTTCGTGATGAATCGCGCCAACCTTCTGTTGAAGGATCCCCTGGCGCCCTTCACTCAGCTCGATCGCCTGGCGCAGATTTCGATGCCCATGATTCAGCAGGCCCTCACCAAGTACTGCACGGTACAGAATCAAATGCTGCTTAGCGTTGTGCCGGTGGGGAAGGGCTCCCGTGCCGCACGTCCTCTGAAATAGCACGGTATTATCCTTCACGAACACGAAGGCATCGTCTCGATTCCGACCGTCGTCCTCGTCTGATCTCCTCAGGGCAGGAAATCCGCCCCGTGTGAATCCTTCACGCAACGTGCCCGCCCTTCACAGGGACGATCCCATCCCCATCGAAAAATCCGCCTTTCGGCGGATTTTTTCTTGGTTACGAAATTGGCACGATTCTGTATGCTCTTTGGTCAGAATGTCTCTGATCCAAGAACGAGGAGTTCGCCATGTTTCGTCAATTTGCATTTTCCGCCTTCTTCGCCCTCTGCGCCTCGACTTCCCTCCATGCCCAGTCGTACAATACGGACACGCAGTGGACCACCCATGATGGGACTGTGCGGCTTTCGGGAACCACCCTTACGCTTCGGGACTACCGTTTTACCCTCATTGCCACTCCCCAGCCCCAGGTCTTTCGCTTCGAGGATCCTCGCACCCACGCAACGGCAGAGCTCGACCTCCGCGAAGCGGCCGGCATGTATCTGACCATCGCAGACAGGGGAGAGACCATGCAGGTCGTGTCTCCCACCTCTTCGGCGCGCTCGATCGATGGCATGGCCAGATCGACCGTCACCCGCGACGACAAGTAATCGCTCACCACGGCAATCCCCCTCATCAGTAGGAAGAAAAGGGAGAAGCGCGGATCCGGGACCACGGATCCGCGTTTTTTTATGCAAAAAAAAACGGTCCGACAGAGTCGGACCGTTTGCATTCACCGAAGTGTCGAGGATTAGCGCGCGAGCACCATCTTTCTGGTGGCCGTAAAGGCGGCGGAGCCGTCGGTCGGACGCGCTTCGATGCGATAGAGGTACACGCCACTGGGGGTGTTGGCACCGCCCCAGTTCGTGAAGTGCTGGCCGGCCTGCATGGTCGCATTCACCAGTGTGGAAACCTCGCGACCAAGCATGTCATACACGCGCAGGGTCACGAAGGCATCGGTGTTCAGCGAGAAGCTGATGGTGGTCGTCGGGTTGAATGGATTCGGATAGTTCTGATCCAGCGTGAACTGGGTCGGGATTCCGGCCGCGTTCACCACCGGACGCACGCTCTTCGCCTTCGGGGAAACCACGTTGGCGATCGAGAGGGAACCGATGCGATTGCCTTCCACGCGGAGATCGTTGGACTGGGGCACCGGGATGGCGCGGTCGGCAACCTTCATCATGGACGGAGTCTGGAGGGAACGGGTGGTCATCGCATTGCCAAGCTGGGCGAAGAACGTCGCAGCATGCTCACGCGCGGTGGGATCCTTGGAAAGGATGCTTCCCGCGGTCAGGCCGGCGATCTGACGATCGAAGGCGGTGACTCGATAGGACGGCGTCACGAGCGAGCGGGTCGCGACAATCGTCTCTTCCATGTTCCGCAACTCATCGCTGGACGCGAAGGAGGCATAGATCTGATTGGCCAGATCGCCCTTCATATCCTCGGTGGGCACGACGGAGAACTGGGTACCGTTGTCGATGGCCAGGCGCGCCTGGGCCGCGTCGCTCCGGGAGATGGAGCCCACCCACAGGATGCGCTCGGCGGAGAAGTTCACCGGATTCGTCGTGCGATCCACGAAGGTCACTGTCTGACCGGCTTCGGTGACGGCGGCCACGATCTTCTCGCGCAACACCTTCGTCAGGGAGCCATCATGATAGGCCACGATCGGAGCGAAGGGCACGATGAAGGAACGGGTATAGGTATTGTTGATGGGATTCTCGTCGTCGGCGAATTCCACCTCGGCGGTGATCGTGTAGGAGCCGGAACCCGGCAGGGTGATCGCGTCGAAACCGTTGGCGTTATTCGGCGTCTGCCAGTAGTACGCATAGGGCGTGCTGAAGGGCGGCTGGGTCTGGGACGGATTCATGGTGATGCGCTTCTCGGTGAAGGCCACCACGGCGCCGCTGGCATTGCGCACGGTGACGCGGCCGAAGCCCATCATCGTCGGAAGATTCGGAAGCGGAGCGAAAGATCCGTAGGTCACCACGGGACGGAAGTTCGTCGAGCCCACGTTGGTCGGCTGATCGATGGACACCACGCCGAGATCGGAACCGGTGATGAAGTTGGCGCGAATCATCTTCGTGGCAAATGCCTTGCCCACTTCTTCGGCCCAGGTGGTGCCACCGTTGGCACTCCATACCTGGCTGACGGTACCGAACAGATAGCTCATCCCACCGGGATTGTTCGGATTGTCGAAATACTTCGGCTTGTTGTCCATACCGAGGGCGAAAGAACCCGCGGGAGACGGAGCAACTTCGAGACACACGGCAAGCGCGTAGGTACCGGCCGGCAGAGTGGTCGGCGGCACAGCATAGCTGCTCCACTTGTTGCCCTGGGCGGGAAGCTGGTAGGGACCGAAGGTCGCAATCGCGGCACCAGAGGGGAGAGTTCCCCAACCACCCGGAACCTGATACACCTTGATCGTGAAGCGGCAGGCAGAGGGACGCGGCTCGAGTTCCACACTCGGACCATGCCACACATCCACGCTGGTGAGGGTCTGTGCCACGCTCAGGAAGTACACGCCCGCGTTGCACTCGTTGACCATCGGATTGTATTCGGAACCCATGGTGCCCTTGTCGTATGCCAGGGAGCCCGGGGTTACGTTCACCATCTTCGAAATGGTGTTGTCGTTGCCGGTGATGTACAGATCATGACGCTGATAGAGAGAAAGCACCACATTATGCTGACCGGGGAAGGTAACGCTGTTGACCGCGAATCCCGAGGGATAGGTGCCGGAACCGGCCAGGGTCATGTCGAAATCGTCCTTCGGGCCCAGCAGGCCGTACGGATACTGGGTCTGAATGGTCACGCGCGCCGTGGCGGAGGCCTTCGAATTCTGCAACACGGCGAAGCCCTGCAGATAGCCACCAGCGGGACGGGCACCGGCCACCGAGTACGGCGGAAGAATGCTCACGTCCTCGAGATAATATCCCGGATATTCGTTCCAACCATAGTAATTGAGGTCGGCGCCGAAACGGACATCCTTGTACTGGTTCTTGTCGGTATTGAACACGAGACCCCATTTCACCAGGACGCCAACGTCACCCACCTGGGTATCGTTGACCTGGATCGTCCAGGTTCCTACTGCCGAACCAGAGGTGGGCAGCGGCATCTGCGGGCTGTAAACTCCACGGAAGAGGGCGGTCGTGTTGCCCGGGCTGTTGATCGGCACACCCGGAATCGAGCCCGAGGTGTTGTTGTCGAAAATGGTGTTCTCGTAGTTGCGATACACGCCACCATTGTTCTGGGACAACACGTAGCTGCCGGTGGGACCGGACAAGGTGATGATCAGATCACCCGCGGTCGGGTGCTGGATGTCCACCACAACCTGCATGTTCGAGATCGTAATGGGATCGGTGATCGTCATCGAGCTCATCACGCTCCCCATGTCGGGAATCGTCGCGTTGGGAGTCTTGAACCCCTGATACTGCTGACTGAACGCGGCAAAGGTGCACAGCAGGCCGACAATCATGGCAGTTAGAGTGTGTCTAACTAATCTCATGGATTCCTCCATTCGTGAGTGATAAGGGAAAAGAAAACTTCCATTCAGGTATGTCAGTAATTGCTCGTAAACTAGCACTTGGCCCCCCCAATGTCAAGCCGGGGAGCGGACCGGGAAGCCGGTCACGCACCACACGAAGGAAGGGAACGCGATCCGTGAGGACTTTTTCCTCAACATCCTCCGTGGGTGTGGCGATTCCTCACACCGGAAAGTACGGATTCTTCGGAGAACTCCCAAGGAATCTTCGTTTGGAAAACACCCCGGCAATGCACATTTTTTTTCATGATTCCCCCCAGCTCCCCACTCGTATTTTTTTCCGATGTCCACCTGGGTGTGTACTCCGGCAACCGGGCAGTCCAACATCTGGATCGGTTCACCGCCTTTCTCGATCTGGTGCTCACGCTGAATCCTGCCGGGGTGTACATCGTGGGCGACCTGTTCGACTTCTGGTTCGAATACCGATCGGTCGTGCCCCGGGGCTACCATCGAGTGCTCACCCGACTCGAGGACCTTCGGCTGCGCGGCGCCACGGTGGCCTACCTGGCGGGAAATCACGACTTCGCCATCGGCTCCGCATTCTCACGGGATCTCGGCATCACGGTCGTCCCCGACCGCCTGACCTTCGACCACGATGGCCATCGCTTCCACCTCTATCATGGAGACGGCCTGGCTGTGCGGGATCGCGGCTATCACCTTCTCAAAGCCGTGCTGCGCCATCGCCTGGCCCAGGCCTCCTTTCGCCTCCTCCATCCAGACCTGGCGTTTTCCATCGCGCATGCGGTGTCCCATTCGAGTCGGGATTACACCTCCACGAAAAAATATGGTCCCCTCGACGGCATGCTGCTCGACGCCGAGCGCCGCATCGACGAAGGAGCGGACTTCGTCATCATGGGACATCGCCATCAACCCCTCCTTCGTCCCCTCGGAACGGGGCTGTACATGAATCTGGGAGATTGGCTGCGCTTCGATACCTTCGGTCTCTACCAAAATGGAACCCTGTCCCTGCAGGCCTTCCGCGAGGGTCGAATGGTGCCTCACGATGAAGGGACGATGCCTCATGAGGAAAGGACGGTGACGCATGTCTGAGCTCCAACCGCCTCCGCCTGGCCGCACGCCATCCAGCGCTGGAAGCAGGCCAACCGGCTATCCGGGCCTGCCAGCCGGGCGCCCGGGCATGACCTCCGAACGCTTCTGGAAGCGCGTCGTACCGGGCCTCCTTCTGTTCATCATCGGGGTGATGTTCCTCACCTCCCTGTTCGACGGACTGCCCAGCCTCGAGGATCTTGAAAATCCCCGTCCTCCTATCGCCACCACGGTGCTGTCCGCCGACGGCAAGGTGATCGACCGCTTCTTCGAGGAAAACCGCGCCCGCCTCGGCGCCATCGATAGCATCCCTCCCGCCTTGGTCCAGGCCTTGGTGGCCACCGAGGATCAGCGCTTTTTCGAGCACTGGGGAGTGGATTTTCGTGCTGTCGTGAGGGTGACCCTGCGCAATCTTCTGCACTTCACGCTCCACGGACCCGGCGGCTCCACCATCACCCAGCAATTGGCCCGCAATCTATTCCTCACCCGGGAAGTGTCGGTGATGCGTAAGTTCCGCGAGTGGCTCACGGCCATCCAGATCGAACGGCGCTATACGAAAAACGAAATCCTCGTCATGTATCTCAATGTTTCGAGCTTCGGGCGGGGAACCTACGGCATCGAAACCGCAGCCGAAACCTACTTCGCCAAACGACCGAACCGCCTCACCGTGTCGGAATGCGCCTTCCTCGTCGGTCTGCTCAAGGCCCCGTCCTATTACGATCCAAAAAGGGATTACGAGCGGGCCGTGCGACGTCGCAACGTGGTGCTGGCGCGCATGCGTAACGAGAACTACCTCACCGACGAGGAGTTCGAGCGCTACCGAGCCGAGCCCCTCGAAACACAGTCGGCCACCCGGAGCTCGGGGATCGCCCCCCATTTTGCAGAGTATGTACGCCAGCTCATGCGAGAGAAGGCCGAAAAATATGGGTTCAACCTGTATCGCGACGGACTCACCGTCTACACCTCTCTCGATTCCCGCATGCAGGAACACGCCAATGCCGCCGTGGTCGAACACCTGAAAACCCTTCAGCCCTCCTTCCAGGCTGCATGGGACTGGAATGCGCCGCGCAATGCCGCCATCCTCGAATCCGCCCTTCGCTCCGCAGCCAAGACCCATCCCTCGGTTCTCTCCGCACGGGGTGCCAACAGAACCCGGATGATGGACAACCTCCTGCGGAATCCCCGCTTTGTGGATTCGGTGAGAAAAATGCTGACCCGTATCCAGGTGGGCTTCACCGCGATCGATCCGGCCACAGGGCAGATCAAAGCCATGGTGGGGAATTCCGAGATGCAGTTCCGCTACGGACTCAATCACTGCACCCAGATCCAGCGACAACCCGGATCCACCTTCAAACCCTTCGTGTACACCGTGGCCATCGACAATGGGTACACACCGGCCTACCAACTGTCGAACGATCCACTCAGCATCGACGACGGAACGGGAAAAACATGGTCCCCGAAAAACGCCAGCGGTGAAGCAGGTGGGACCTACACCTTGCGCAAGGGGCTGGCCCTTTCTCTCAACCTCATCGTGATCCGGACCCTGCTACAACTGGCCCCGGCCGACGAAGTGGTGCGCTACGCCCATAAAATGGGGATCACGAGCACCCTCCGCCCTTATCCCTCCCTGGCGATCGGTACCTCCGAAGTCGTCCCTCTCGAAATCATCAGCGCCTATGGGGCCTTCGCCAACGAAGGCATCCTCGCCCAACCCCTGGCGATCCTGCGCATCGAGGATGGCAATGGACGCGTCATCGAAAACAATGTGCCTGTGCGCAAGGAGGTCCTGAGCAAGGAAACGGCCTATATCATCACCACCATGCTCGAATCGGCCGTGAACGGAGGCACCGGTTCGGGCACGCGTCGCTGGTTCACCGGGCCTGCAGCGGGAAAAACCGGCACGACGCAAGACTATGCCGATGCCTGGTTCATCGGCTATACTCCCAATCTGGTGGCAGGTGTGTGGACGGGCTTCGATGATCGCCGCATCACCTACACCGGCAGCTATGGACAGGGCGCGGTAGCCGCCGCTCCGATCTGGGCCCGCTTCATGAAGAGTGTGTTCGCCGATCGACGCATCGGCCTTCCGATGCGATCCTTCGTCGCACCCGACGGCGTGCAGTTCGTGCGACTCTGCCTCGACAGCCAGGGACGGGCCACCGAGCATTGTCCCAACACCGTGGAAGACTATATCATCACACGCTTCGATCCAGGCCCCTGTACCCTCCACCAGGGCTCGGCTCCTTCGTCGTCTCCCGATCACCCCTTGCATTGACACGACCAACCACGGAGTTCGACGGGTTCCGACAATGGGTTCGATAGGTCTCGAAGATGGCTTCGTCAGGTCCCGATGATGGGTTGCACTTCTCCCCGAGTCGGTCTATGTTGCTGTGTTCATCAGCGTTCCCTCATTTCTTCACTCGCATGGAGTCCACCATGATCCGCTCTCGCATGGTGCCCTTTCTTTTCCTTCTCCCCATTCTCCTGACCCTCGGCTCCGGCTGTGGCAGCAAGGAACAAAAGATGGAAGAAACGGCCCAGCAACTGCAGCAGCAGGCCCCGCCCACCACCGATCCCACCCAGGCCCTTCAGCAAATGGGTGAGGAGTTCGAAAAACTTCAGAACAGAAAGCCCGTGCCGCCCCTGTCCTTCAAGGTGCTCATGGAATTCCTTCCGAAGGACGTCTCGGGACTCAAAGCCGAAAAACCCGAAGGGGAATCAGCTCAGATGGGTGAATTCGCCTTCTCCCAGGCCACTATCAATTTCTCCGATCCCTCGGGGGCAAAGTCCGCCCGCGTAGAAATCTTCGACTACGCGTACATCTATCAACTGTACGCCCCACTGACGGCCATGCTGAAAATGAACTTCCAGCGCGAGTCCACCTCGGGCTACGAAAAATCCATCCAGATCGCAGGCTATCCCGCCTATGCGAAATGGGAGGTGGAAGGCAAAAACAGCGATTGCTCGGTGCTGGTGGGAGATCGCTTCTGGGTGGTGGTAGAAACCCGTGGTATCGGCGAAAAAACTGCAGAGACTATTCTTGGCACCATGAATCTGAAAGGACTCGCCGGTAAATCCGGGTCCTGAGTCCATCCCCGACCTCGTCGTGCGATCCGTCCTTCCCGCTGGGGGGGACGGATCGCTGTCGTTCAGGGCCGAGGGGACACCCGGGATCCCAGAATGCGATCCAGATCATGGAGCGCCTGAAGAACACGGGGACCCGGTCTCAAAAACACATCCGCATCCACCATCACGGGACCCTCTCCTCGCATGCATCGCAGTCCGTGCCATTCCGGAAACTGCGATTCGAGCTGGGCCCGGTTCACATGAAGGTCTCCAGGTACCAGAAGCAGATCGGGGTTCAGCGTCAGCATGGTCTCGCGATTCAGTACCGGCCAGGCCCCGGGCAAATCCCTCGCCGCGTTCTTCGCCCCGAGCCACTCCACCATCTCTCCCAGAAAACTACCTGCCCCCGCCACCATCAGCGGACGAGACGAGACGAGCATCAGACAGGACGGTGCCCTTCCCTCGTGTCGACCACGCAGAGCCGCCATCTCCCGACGAAGTGAATCAGCCAGCTCCTTTCCCCGGCGTTCCTCTCCGATCACCTTCCCCAGAACGCGAATGGAATGCAGGATCCCGTCCAGCGACCGGGGATTCGAGACGAACAGGGGCATGCCCATGCGTTCGAGCGCGAGAAATGTGCGATGCGTGTTGCCCTCCACGGACAGCACCACGAGATCGGGGTTCAGAGATGCGATCGTCTCCACCTGGGGTTGCACCATGTCACCCACCTGGGTACGAGTTGTGGCCTCGGGAGGAGCCGTGCAAAACCGGGTGACCCCCACCACGCGATCTCCTGCTCCGAGAGCGAAGAGCGTCTCGGTAAGACTTGGTGCAAGACTGATGATTCGACGGGGAGGAGTAGCAAACGACAGCGATCTTCCCAGATCGTCGGTATAGGATGTCGCGGGCATGGATACGGGTGGCGTGCGCCGAGTGCCGCATCCCACCAGGAGGAGCACCGAGCACAGCATCAGCGCACGAGCGCTCACCGCGAGAGTCCGAAAAATGCCTTGATGATGTGCATCGCCATCCTGGGATTCTCCTTCAGACGTCGAATGCTGTACGCATACCACTGATCGCCAAAGGGCACGTACACGCGAAGCCGATGTCCCTGCGCCACCAGGGCATCCCGCGCGGCGGGACGCACCCCCAGAAGCATCTGAAATTCATATTCCTCACGAGAAAGCCCGAGCGACCGCACCATTTCCCTTGCCGCGTCGAGGAGCACGTCATCGTGGGTGGCGATCCCGACATAGCCCCCCCGGGTCAGGAGCGTGCGCAGCAGGGCGATGTAACTGTCCCGCACTTCCCTCTTTTCCTGAAACGCCAATTCCGCAGGCTCAACATAAATGCCCTTGCAGAGTCGAATGTTGGTAGCTCCCTCTTCGAGCAGAGACGAGATATCCTCTGCGCTTCGACGGAGATAGGCTTGTATGACCACACCCACGTGACCTGGAAAATCCGCACGCAATCGTCGGTACATATCCAGCGTCAGAGTCGTATAGGGATGATCCTCCATGTCCAGCCGGATGAAACTGCCAATGTCGGTGGCCAGAGCGCAGAGAACGCGCATATTCTCCTCACATAGGGCGGGATCGAACGAAAGGCCAAGTTGCGTAGGCTTGACGGATAGGTTGGCGTCCAGCTTCTCATCGCGAATCGCATGCAGCACCGCCTCGCATTGTGCCCGCATGGCCAGGGCCTGCTGTCGGTCGGTGATGCTCTCACCCAACACGTCCATCGTGGCCATCATGCCCTTGGAATTCAGGTCCCGCACTACCCGGACCCCATCGGCGAGGGTTTCGCCCGCGATGTAAGGACGGGACGCGAAACCGACCAGGGATTTCGGGAGGTGAGGAAGAAGAGAGGCAAGCAGGGAACTGAACATCAGGAACTCCATCGACGTGAGGAAGAAAAATACGGTCCGCACCCAGTAATCCCAACATGTCCGATACGAGCGCAGGCCCCGCTGAGGGGCCTGCGATACTGGAACGATACGTCGAGCGAAGGGATCACGCTGGCATGGCAATCAGCCAGGGATCGTAACAGAACAGCACATCCTCGTCCTCTTCCTGCCGAAAGGCCTGGAGAATAATGGGACGAATCAGGGCCGCGTCGAAGGCGGCCGCGCTCTGCACCGCGTGCATCCGTAATTCAGAATCTTCGCTGTTGATGCCGCACACGACCAGAGACAGAAGCAAGGGCTGATCCAGAAACGGCAGAAAATCCAGGATTCTTACCTTCAGGTGGCGTGCGGATTCAAAGTACAGCTCCTGAACCATGGGCACCAGGGCTTCCGAGAGCCGCAAGGGCGCATTGCGAGCCGCAATGCGATGGATGGCATCCACCACAGTGTCGGTAAACATATCCGGATGCGTTTTTTCGATTTTGAGAAGGTATTCCACCTCGCGATGCCCGCCGAGTGTGGAAAAAACCGTAATGACGGAAGGAAGAAGAGACAACCCGACGGCCATGGCATGAGGATATTTTCCGTGAATCAAATCCAGACTGTCTTCGTTGCCGATCTTGGTAAAGATGTTGAGACACACCTTGTCCAGAGACTGAGAAGAACTGGATGAAAACAGGGTGTTGACGAATCCGACGGCGGATTTTTCACTCCGATGCTCGATATCCTTGAGCGTCGTCAGAATGTAACTCTGATCGTGCTCTCCGTCGGCGTTGAACGTCGTTCCGCGAAAGGTCCGATATCGATCTTCCATGGGATATCTCGCTGTATGGTGGCCGCTCGAAAGATGTCTGTCATCCTGATGGTGCGGCAAGGGGGATACGGGCATGACCATGATTGCCTCTCCAGGCTGGTGAACAGACATTGAGTTCACTGCCATTTTAAGAAAAATGGAAAGGTCAAGGACAGGAAAAACGAAGAGGGTTGAATTTTTTACAATTCGGTCCAGGGCTCTTCCCCAAGCACCTGCCGATACACTTTCATTGTTCGTTCCGCGATCCGCACGTTTGTAAAGTTTTCATGCACTCTCTGCCTTCCAACTTCACCCAGGTGATGCCGAAGATCCGCATCCCGAACGAGGCGATCGAGCTGAGTACGCAAGGCCTCCACGTCACGTTCGGGGAATGTCAGGCCAGCATCTCCGATCACGCGAGGAATTTCGGCATGAGTGGAGCCCAGCACCGCCACCTCGCGGCACATGGCCTGGACGAGCACCTGGCCGAACTGTTCCTTCCAATGCGGCACCGTGAATGAGGGCAGAACGAGCGCATCCATGAGTCCGAGCCAATGAGGAATCTCCGCATGAGGAACGGGTGGAATGATACGGAGGCGGGATCCGATGCCCAGCTCCGCCGCACGTTTGCGCATGGCATCCTCGAGCACACCCCCGCCTACGAAGAGCAAGGTGTAGTTCAGGGATCGATCCAGTCCCGAGGCCGCAGTGATCAGGTCGAGCACGCCCTTTTCCTCTACGAACCGTCCGATGAATCCCAGCACCACCCCGTGCAGATCCTGCGCCTCCCGTTCGCGAGGATCCTTCGGCGCCGTGAACAGCGTGGGGTCGACACCGAGCAGGGGGATCACGGCGGCGGGACCCCGATACCCCTTTTTCCTCAGCAACTCCACGGCGTCGCGATTCCCGCAGATCGCTGCGTCGGAATGCGCGAGGTTGTAGCGTTCGATGGCGGGAAAGGGAAAGCGCAGGGTTTTTTCAAAATTCATCCACGTGAAGAACAGGGTCTTCGCGCGAGGCGCCAGGATCCGCTTTAGATGCAGGATCTGGTAATAGCTGAGGGCGTCGGTGCCTTCTTCCACATGAATGATATCGGGCTTCCAACGCCCCATCCCCATCGTGGCAGAAAGATAGAAATGCGCGGCCTCCTTGCCGCTGAACAGGATCTTCTTGCCGTCCATCGCCAGCACCGGATCGGGATGATCGGAGAACCGGAGCGTAAAGAGATAGTCCTTCCACTCCAGGGGTACGATAATGCGAAGATCGACATCGGGATCCTCGGCGAGCACTCTCCATTTCTCGCGACCGGCGGTACTGATGTAGGTATGCCCGACCACCAGAATCTTCATGTGCTCAGCCCTCCCCGCGGCGATGCCGGGCCTGCTCGTACACCTTGCAGGTGCGTTCGGCGATGGTGGACCACGAGAACTCCCGTTCGGCCCGTTCCCGTGCGGCCCTGCCGATACGACGTCGCAGATCCTCGTCTCGCAACAGCCGGATACAGGCCGCAGCAAGGGACGCGGGATTTCTCGGCTCGACGAGCATCCCCGTCACCCCATCGTCAATAATTTCCGGAATTCCGCCCACTCGCGTGCCGACCAGGGGCAGTCCCATGGCCATGGCTTCGAGGCCCGCGATGCTGGTGGCTTCCATGAGGGAGGGCAGCACGGCCACCTGGGCCATCGAAAGGAACTGGGGCATCAGCGTATTGGGAACATTGCCGGTGAAGATCACCTGGGACCTCGCGCCGCTCTCTTCGAGCATCCGTTCGAATCTCTCCTTCTCTTCGGGAAATCCCCCTCCCACGATGAGCACCAGAGCGCGGGGCTCGCTGAAGAGAATGGTGGGCACGGCTCGGATCAGGTATTCCACGCCATTCTTGGGTTCGAGTCGACGAGGACAGATGATGATGGGACGAGAGACATCGATGGCGTAATCCTTGTCCAGCACGCCGAAAGACCGACCCGGAGCGAACACCCGGGTGTCCACCCCGTTGGGGATGTAATGCAGTCGCTCGGGAGGAACCCCAGTCCAGACGCTTTTCTCGAACAGTTCATTGCTGGGACTGATGATGGCGTCGGCATGACCGAGAAATCGCCGCATCGTCCGTCTTCCCTTCTCAGACTCGACGTATTCGAGATAGTTGGACGTGTGATTTGTCCACACCAGGGGCACTCGGCCCGCAAAGGCGCGCGTGGTCCAGCAATTGGGTGTCAGATCGTGCCAGTGCAGCACGTCGAATCCGATGGCACGGTGCAGACGGCGGATGGCGTCACGCACTCCGCGGATATAGAACACATGCTTGATCTTCGGCAGGGTACAGGAAAAGAACATGCGGTGCACGGTGAATCCGTCGATGTCCTCATCGTAATTCTCTCCCTGTCCATACACGGGGTGGAGAAGATGCACCGTGTGCCTATTGCCAACCAGGGCACGGGCCAGTTCCAGGGCATGGGACGCCATGCCGCCGATATTGGGGAGGAAGTCGGAGGTCAGGAGCAGGATCTTCATGGGTCAGGTACCGAGATGGGTGATGTCGTCGATGATGCGGGAGAGGCGATGCACGGCTTGATGTTCGTTCCGGGCACGCAATGCCCCGGCCTCGGCGATGCGCAGGCGCTCGTCTTCGTGCGCGAGGTAGTAGCGGATCTTATCGCGGAGTTCGTCCACCGTGGAGAAGCATACGATTTCTCGATCCTCCTCAAACAGCTCTCTGGCCTGTTCTTCGCTGCGCTGGGTGAGGAGAAATCCCCCGAAACCCGGGATTTCGAAGGTGCGCACGTTGTTCGAATCCTTGTTCTGCTCCCGCAGGAAATTCAGGTGGATGCGGGAGACGGCGAAGAGCAGGGAGATCTGTTCTCCGTACACCGCGTTCCCTTTCCAGCGGGCGCGCAAGGCGTCTCCCTCCGGAAGCCGATCCCAGAGATTTCCCCACACACTCACGCCCAGATCCGTCACGTGGCGCAGCCACCACTCGCGATCGGGATCCCAGGTGCCGGCGAATACTACGTCGGTGGCATAGCGAAGGCGCTCCTCGTCCGACACCGCCACCGGAGGCTTGAGCATCTCGGGATCGTAACAGAAGGGCAAATACTCCACGCGCCGAGCTCCAGCCCGTCGGAGGGGTTCGATCAGAGAACGCGCGTAGATGTAGTAGATGTCGAATTCGGGAATCGAGGCGATGCTGTCCCGCGTCGCGTTTTTGACCTGGACGTTGAACGGTCCGTCGGGATACCATTGCGCCAGGGCGCAGGAGCAGCGCCGTTTTACGTCGCGGAGCGTGGCGGGAGTGAGCCATTCCCCTTTCAGCACGAGCACGAGATCGGGACCGAAGGAGATGGCGCGGTCCACGAACTGCTGATTCATCCTTCGAATCCGTGCCAGGCGCTGAACGGTCGACCATCCCGGCAGGGAGGACGCGCCTTCGGTAACGGAACGCCGATAATCGAACACCTCCACCGTGGCGCCCATCTCTCGAAGGACCCGGGCATAGCCCCAGCCTCCGGTGCCATACCAGTATTCACAGACGAGCAGAATCTTCATGGTCATCCTCCGGCCTCTCCGGGAGAGGGTTCCGATAAAAGGGATCGAATGAAGCGATACCGTTCCCGCAGAGGTTTCCATTCGAACCCGAGTTCCAGCACAAGATACAATCCAACCAGCACCCCGGCTTCGAGCACAAACTGCGCGAAGGTGGAGCCGACTGTGGGAAGAGGCAGCACGAGAAACACGCCTCCCGCGAGCGCACCGAACAGGAGAGGCAGAACGAGCGACCGTCCCCAATCCGCCCGCACGATACGACGGATTACGAACCACATGCCCACCACCCCGATGGCGAAGTTCAGCACCATGGCCACCGCCACGCCGGACAGCCCCATCCATCGTACAAGCAGTATCAGGCCCGGCACGAACACCAGCAGTTGCACGATGCGCACACGCAGGATGCGCCCCGGACGACCCAGCGCGTACAGGAGCTGCTTCATGTTTTCGAAGAGTGGCGACAACAGAGCCCCGAGCGCGAGAATGCGAAGGACAGGTTCGGCCACGAGCCACTGGGTGCCGATAATGCGGATGAAGGTCCCGGGAATCACTCCAAAGATGAGCACGAAGGGCAGAAGCAACCGCACCAGAAAGAAAAGCACGAGGGAGAAGGCCCGTGACAGCTTGTCGGGGTCATCCTGAAGACGGGCATAGGTGGGAAAAGCCACCGTCATGACGGCAGGCGATACGGTCTGGGGTGCCATTTCCCAATACTTGACTACGCGGCTGTAACTGCCCTGCAGACTCGTGCCCAGTTCCCGTTCGGTCACCAGCGTTCCGAGTCGCACGAAAATCACCTCCATGCCCCGGGTGAAAATCATCTTCCATCCACAGGAGAGAAACCAGCGCGCTGTGGCGGGATGCAGACGCAGGGAAATGGGATAGCGACTGATCACGATCATGCCAAGAAAACTCACCGTGAACGATGCCCCCTGCCCGTACACCATCCCCCAGGCGCCCCAGCCCTGGGTCACCAGCCAGAGCGACACCACGGGAAAGGCCAGCACGGAGAGCAGGTTCACACGGGCAATGCGCTTGTAGTCGATGTCCCGCTCCACACGCGCGGAAAACAGAATGGTGAAGAGATTGAGGATGCTGAACGCGGCCAGCACGAGAAAGGCCTCGATTTTAATCTCCGTGCTTCCCAGGGACTTCAGCACCCACGCGGTGCCCGCGCAGAGTAAGGCCATGAGTACCGCGAGCAGTAGGGTCAGCACGAAGGCGGTCCCGTACAGCTCCTCGGTATCGTCCTTGGCCTGAATCAGCGTGACGTTGAACGAGACGGCGGCGGAGATGAAGACCAGATCCACCACGGCAAGGCCGAATCCATAAATTCCACTGTCGGCGGTGTGCAAAATGCGATCACGCATCACTCCCACCACAAACCCCACCAACATGGCGATGTAATTGAGCCCGCTGGTCCACAAGGTGCTGATGATGGCTTTCTTGCCCACTCCCATGGATCAGACTCCTCGAAGCCGATGATACAGGTCCATCACCCGGTCGGCGTACCGACTCCATGTGTACTGCCCCACATGATCCCGGGCCGAGCGCCCCATGGCGGTGAGTTCCTCCCGATGCTCCCGTGCCCAGTGGAGCCGCTCTACCAGTGCCTCGGTGTCGCGAATGGGCACCACCCACCCGTCTTTCCCATCGCGGGCCACGCTGCCGGTATTCTCGCTCACCAACACGGGGAGACCGCATGCCATTGCCTCGTAGGTCACCAGGGCACTGCCCTCCTGAAGACTGGGAAGCACGAAGAGCGAGGCCTGTCGATAGATGGGGGGAAGCTTCTCGTGCGGAATATGCGGTATGTGTCGAAACAACCCTTCATAGCGGCGCAGCACCGGCGCCATGCCCTCATCCACCCGTCCCACGAAAAGGAGCTCGGCATCGGGAAAGGCGCAGCGCTTCCAGGCCTCCAGCAGGTAATGCACCCCCTTCTGAATCCCCACGTTGCCCACGAACAGCACACGAAAGATGGGATCTAATTTGTCTCCCTCTTCCGCGCGAAAGCGCTCGAGATCGGCCCCGTAGGGAATGAGCTGCAGTTTTTCTTCGGGAAACCCCTGCGCGAGAAAACTGCGACGGACGAATTCCGAGGGAATCACCACCGCGTCGGCCTTCTCCATCTCCTCCAAACCCTTGGCAATGATCTGAGGATGGGCGCGGGACACCGGCACCGAGAATCGCTCGAATTCCTCTCGCAGAATCGCATCCTGGTAGTGAGGGTGGGTGGAACCCCGCTCGATCACCACCGAGGCGCCGTACCGGCGCACCACCGCCATTGAGGCCAGGGCGTAATTTCCCCACGCGTGAAACACATCACAGGGAGGAAGCGCCCTCCGAGCCAGGGCGTCGAAGAGGTTGTCCTTGACGTAGGAATAATACCCGCGCTCCCGAAGCCACCCCACCTTGCGAACGAGCATGCCGAAGAGCTCGGCCGCAGGCAAGGCCGTCCATTTTTCCTCGGGCAGAACGGAACGCACATACCAGCCCTTCGTGGTAAGAATCCGTTCGAGCACTCCCCGTCGATGCAGCTCGACCGCGAGGTTTACCGCATGAAATTTTCCGCCGACCTGAATGACAACCTTCACCGCACCAGGATCCTGATCAGGAGGCGCTGGGCGGAGTCGGGGTCCGCGTGGCGAACCGCTTCCGCAGGGCAAGGCCGAGATATACGAGAAAGATGGCGAGAAGGAGATAATTGGTCACCACCGTGATCATCAATCCCGCGCGATAGGACGTCGGTTCGAACCGCATGGTCACCACGTGCCGTCCCGCAGGCACGACTACGGCGCGGAACGCGTAATCCGTGCGATGGATCGGCGTCTCGGTCTCGTCGATCGTGGCGGTCCACCCACTGGGATAATACACCTCACTGAATTTCAGGATGGCCGGGGCCGGCGTCTCCACTTCATACCGACTTTCGTTCATGGTGCCCCCGAGGTATTTGACGCGGGTGCGTGCGAGCTGAGCCGAATCCAGTGTTGCCGTGGGCGCTTTCCCGTCCAACATGTAGGCATAGAGATCGGGGCGGTAGGACGGAAGACCGAGGGTGGCAAACAGGTCCTTCTCCGAGGGGAGAACCTGAGCGCTCCGTACGAAGAAGGCGCGCGGCAGCACCGAGCCATTCTCATACACATGCTCCTGCGCGCCCTGGAACACCAGTCGCAGCCAGGGGGCCTGCAGCGTGAAGGAGGCCGGCACCACCACGTACTTCGTATTCATCATGCTGAGCAGTCTCCAGTTGGCCATGTCGATCTGCTGCGGGGCCCCGAACTGGAACTCGTTGAAGACGGAATTTCGAATGTCGTCGTAGAGTTTGAGCTTGGCAGGATGATATCCGGCCACGCTGGGAATTCCGAATCCGACATACCAGTTGTCTCCTCCATGCGAACTCACCGGCAGAATGCGAAACTGCGGATCGGTGGCCTGAGATTTCTGCAGGAAATCCACGACCTCCGTTCTCTGCAGATTCTGTTCCTGCACCACCCGACTGTCCATTTTCATCGGTTTGAAATCCACGATCCACAGATCCGCAACAAGGAGAATCACCAGCCCCGCCTGCACGAGCGTGCGGGATACCGATCCCTTGACGAAGGCCGTCAACAGCAGAGCCGCCAGGATCATGAACACGAGGGCAACCAGGGCATCGTTCACGGCCATTCCGTAAATCCCGTCCACGGTCGCCTTCTGGTATTCGGGGGGGACGCGATCCAGCATGCCGTTCTGTGCTGCCTGCTCCACCTGTTGGACGAGGTTCCAGGACTGGGGCTGATGTTTCTGCAAGTCCTCCGCGATGGAGGATTTCATCCCCGACCCGTTGACCAGCAGAATCAGAAAGAGAATCAGTGCACCGCCAACTGGAAACCACAGTGCCTTGAGCACACGACCATCGGTGCCGCCCCGATTCTTTCCCGCCGGCGCGATGCGTTCCATCACCGCGCCAAGACCCACTCCGGCCAACATCCCGATCGTGAGCCCCTGGAGAAAGAGAATCATCGAGGGGATGCGGAAGTTGTTGAAGAAGGGGACGTGATAGAAGAACAGATCGTAAAGCAGGGAGAAATTCCGCCCCATGCTGATGAGAAGGGTGAGCAGACCCAGGGCCACCCAGAAGTGCACAAACTTGTCCCTCGGCTTCAGGATGAGAGCCAACAAAGCGAGGAAGCATCCCACCACCCCGAGATAGATCGGGGATTCCGTGAAGGGCATGGTTCCCCAATAGGTGGGCGTCCCCCATCCTACGAAGGAGGGAACGAAGAAGGTAAAGATTTCCACGGGACTGAAGGACCAGTTCGTGGCGTACTGATAATCGAGTCCCCCGGTGGCAGGCGCAGTACCCGCCACGCCTGATCCTCCCGAACCGGCTCCGCGGATCGAGAAATCCTTGTACTCCCAGGTGGCGAGATAAGGACCGGACAGCATCAGGAAAGCGAACACCGCCGATCCGAGCACGATAAGCGCCACCAGCGCCACCGACGCCGGACGTGCCCCTTCATACCATTTGAACAGCAGATAGAGCCCCACGGCAAACAGCGCGTAGAAGATCATCTGCACATGCCCCGAATTGAAGGTGAAATGCAGAGCCGCGATGAGAAAGGCGATGGTGAGGGGAGATTTCTTTTCGACGAGTCGATCAACGAGAAGGAGCAGGGCAGGAAGCCAGGCCAGCACCGTGATCTTGGTGTTGTGCCCCGCCATGATCCAGTTCAGCGAATACAGGGTAAACACCACCGACACCGCGGTGAGAAAGGCCGTCATGGGTTCGAATTTTCGTCGCAGCGCAAAGAAGTACGTAAAGAGACCCAGCAGGAAATAGTTGACAATGTCCCAGAAAATCTTGGGCACGGGCAGAATGTTGACCACGGCCTGCACCCACCCGTAGATCTGCATGATCACGTTCGGCTTGAAGGGATCCAGAAAGGTATGCAGGTACAATCCATGGCCCGGAGTCGAACTGCCCCAGGTGGGCATCCCCGAAAACACGTAGGGATTCCAGAACGCGTTGATGCCATCGGTCTTGGCCTTCTCGAGATACCACTGCTCGTAGACGATGGACGCGATATTGTCAGGAACATGAAAGACCTTGCCCGAGAACAGGGCTTCGTGAAAGAACACGGCCAGGAGAATCGCCAGCAGGGTGAGAAAAACGGCGTGGGGGCGACGGCTCAGCAATGAGGGACTGGCAGAGCGGGAGAGGCCGGAAGCGGAGATTTTCTGGGTGGTTTTCGGGGTGGTTTTTGCCATGGACGTGCCCGGAAATGATGCGAATGACACGAAAAAATGAAAGATAGAGAAGAAGCCACTCCAAACCAAGGTGATCTCCTGTCCCTACACGAACGCGTTCTCCTGTCCCTGATTTGCCAATGCTGTCCCTGAGACATCGAGCTCTTCGAGGGGAGAAAAAAAAACCGCCCCGTTCGGGGCGGATTGTATTATGCGGAACAAATGAAATCCCGACGAATCAGGCCACCCTCTTGGAAGAGGCGGACTTCGACGCGGTGGTTTTCTGGCCACGGACCGTGACTTCCACCCGATCCAGATCCACGTACACTTCGGCATTGCAATAGGGGCAATATTTCGCCGTCTGCACATCGAAACTGATGGTATTCTTGCAGAGCGGGCAATCGGTGATCACCATGCCGATCACCTTTCCGAATTGTTTGGTCTTGACGGGTTTCGGAACAGTTTTTTCAGCGGCTTTCATGTGGGTCGGTACTCACTTCGGTTTTAGGATATGTCCGATCAATATATGGAAAGAATTCGGCCATTTCAAGTCGTTTTTTCGGTATTTGCGCCTGCTTCGTCTGAATCCGGCTCTTTTTCCCGTTCCCGGAGAGCCAGATCCAGCACATCCTTCATTTCGGAGACGAACAGAAATTCCAGAGAGTTCCGTACGTTCTCGGGAATCTCAGAAATATCATCTTCGTTTCGGGTCGGCAGGATGATGCGTGTAATGTTCGCACGATGGGCCGCCAGCACCTTTTCCTTGATTCCTCCCACCGGAAGCACTGCGCCGCGCAGGGTGATTTCTCCTGTCATGGCGGTGTCGTTTCGGACAGGGCGCCCGGTGAGGAGGGAGGTCAGAGCCGCAAGCATCGTCACACCCGCCGAGGGTCCATCCTTCGGAACGGCACCTGCGGGAACGTGCACATGAATGTCGTGCCCGTCCTTGAAGTTCTCCTCCACGCCCAGGGCGGTGGCATTGGCGGCGATGTAGCTCATGGCCGCCTGAATGCTCTCCTTCATCACCTCGCCCAGCTTGCCGGTGACAATCAGTCCCCCCTTCCCTTTCATGCGGGTGGCTTCGATGAAGAGGATGTCCCCGCCGACGGGAGTCCACGCCAGCCCCGTGGCGATGCCCGGACGATCGATCCGCTCGGCCACCTCGGCATGGAATTTCCGTGAGGTAATGAACCGGGAACAGTCGTCTTCGGTTACCGAGACCCGCTCGGTCTTGCCCTCGACGATGTCCTGCGCGACCCCACGGCAGATGTCGGCCAGCTTCCGTTCCAGCGTTCGAACCCCCGGCTCCCGGGTATAGTGCTCGACGAGATGGGCCAGGATTTCGTCGCTGACGTCGAGCTGGTCCTCACCGAGCCCGTGCTCTTCTCTCTGCTTGGGGAGAAGATGGCGACGGGCGATCTGGATTTTCTCGTCCATCACGTAGCTGGGAATCTCAATGATTTCCATGCGGTCCCGCAGAGCGGGAGGAATGGGTTCGAGCATGTTTGCCGTAGCGATGAACATCACGCGGGACAGGTCCACCGGCACTTCCAGATAGTGATCGCTGAAGGCGAAATTCTGTTCGGGATCCAGCACTTCGAGAAGGGCCGAACTGGGATCTCCCCGAAAATCCGTTCCCACTTTGTCGATCTCATCCAACACCATCACGGGATTGTTGGAGCCCGCCTTCTTGAGACTCTGGATAACCCGGCCCGGCAGGGCACCGATATAGGTGCGTCGATGACCACGAATTTCGGCCTCGTCCCTCACCCCGCCCAATGAAAACCGCACATAGCGGCGCCCGAGGGCATGGGCGATCGAACGTCCGAGCGAGGTTTTCCCCACACCGGGAGGACCCACGAAACACAGGATGGGACCGCGCATATCCTGCTTCAGTTTCCTGACCGCCAGGTACTCGAGTATCCGCTTCTTTACCTTTCCGAGTCCATGATGATCGGCATCGAGCACCTCACGGACATGGGCGATATCGAGGTTATCTTCCGTGGACGTGCTCCACGGCATTTCGAGAAGCCAGTCGAGATAGGATCGTGCCACGGTGTATTCGGCCGAGGCCGGATTCATCATGCTCAGACGGCTGAGTTCCTTGTCTGCCACGGACTTCGCCTCTTCGGGCATGCCTGCGGCGGCGATCTTCTCCTTCATCTCGTCCAGCTCGAGCCGATCGTTGTCTTCGCCGAGTTCCTTTCGAATGGCGCGGAGTTGCTCCCGCAGAAAGTACTCGCGCTGACTTCGGTTGATCGTGTCCTGCACTTCGCTCTGGATACGCTGACTGAGTTCGAGGCGTTGAATGTGACCGCTGAGGGCAATGGTCACCAGGTTGAGTCTCTCCTTGACCGAGTGCGTTTCAAGCAGACCCTGCTTCTCGGGTACGGGAACCCCCATCATCGTGGCCACCAGAAAGCTGAAGGCGCCCGGATCCTGGGTATTGACGAGGATGTTGAGCTGTTCGGGATTGACGTTGGTTTCGAGCTCCGCCAGTTTCTTGAACAGGCCTCGAATGTTCACCATCATGGCCTCGAGTTCCACCTCGTCCTCTGCGAGCGGCTCGTCTTCGAGGGGTACCACCGAGGCAATCAGATAGGGCTCCTCCCGAAGAAGGCCGGTCACCCGACCCCGATGCTGGCCTTGAACAACCACGCTCTTCGAGCTATCGGGCATCGTGTAAATTTTCAGCACCCGAACCACCGTTCCCACGTCATAGAGGTCGCCGATGCCGGGCACATCCATGGCACTGTCCTTTTGGGTTAAAACCAGGACGGGGGTCTGTGCCCGATAGGCCTCGTCGATGAGACGCACCGAACTGTGTCGCCCCACGAACAGGGGCATGATTTGACCGGGAAAAAACACCACGTTGCGAAGCGGAAGAATGGGCATCGATTCCGGAACCGGAAAGGGCTCCATGCTCGCGTTCGGCATGGTTTCGTGCATGTCGTCGTTCATGGTACTACTCCTGTTGAAGCGGATCACCCGAAAGCTCTCCGCGATGATGGCGTTGATCGTGCATGGATCATGCCAACACGAAACACACGAATAAGGTGGAATTTGCGTATTTTTTTTCGTTCGACCAATGTGGACCTGCCGCCCTGTCACACCGGTCCCCCCCTTCCTTTGCGATTCTGTCAGGAGCATCATGCCGACCCTCGTCTCCACTATGGTGCAGGTGCATCCCTGCCGACGACATCCCGAGTCTCCCTTTCTGCTCCTGCGGCGCGCGGATACGGAGCTGGTGTATCCCGGACTCTGGCAGGTGGTGACCGGCACCATCGAACCGGGAGAGCATGCCGGTGACACGGCCCTGCGTGAATTGCGGGAAGAAACGGGAATTGTCGCGACGGGTCTCGACGTTCTCCCAATGACGGGCAGCTTTTATCTCCCCCGTACCGACGAGATCCATCTCGTGCCCGCCTTCGCCTGTCTTGTGAGCGAGGAGACTCTCGTTCGTCTTTCTGACGAACATCAGGAATTTCGCTGGTGTTCATATGAAGAAGCGCGGCACCTGCTGGTCTTTCCCAGCCATCAACAGGGACTCGACCTGACGCGGCACTGGGTGTTGTCCCCTGGTCCTCGCTCCATCCTGCAAACCTACTCTCCTTTGTCATAGAACCGGATTCCCTCATGAGTGCTCCCCTGCTTCTCGCCATACCCGACCTGGCCCTTTCCTCGCGGGTTGCGGCCGCCGCTCGCAAATGTGGCGTGGCCGCCATTGCCACCCTCACCCTGCACGACCTGCTGTCCAAAGCCCATGGAGAGGAGGCCCGACTCCTGCTCCTCGACCTCGGCGCCGAACAGTTTCCTCCATCCGACATTGTCGCTGCCCTGAAATCCGACGAGCATACCAGTACCATTCGCATCGTCGGATTCCACGACGGAGAGGGAAACACGAACGCTCCCTGCGACGTGGTTCTTTCTCGCACCGCCCTGTTGCAGAATCTCGAAGCCTTGCTTCGCGACCTCCAGCCCTGAGCCGTCATTCCCTGACAACCCCGTGCATGGAATTTCTCTCCCCGGTTGGCTGTTAGCACTCTAGGGCATTGAGTGCTACCTTGATTTCCACCGCTTCGTTCTCTATTTTTTTTGCGGAGATTATGGAATGCAGCCACCCATCGACCATACCGAATTGAATGACAGGGAACGCGCCGTTCTCGAGCGGATCATTGTCGAATACGTGCATTCCGCCACACCGGTCGGATCGCGGACCATTTCGAAGCTTTCAGATCTCGGATTGAGTCCCGCCTCGATTCGCAACGTGATGGCCGACCTCGAGGAGAAAGGTTTTCTCGGACATCCTCACACGTCCGCGGGACGGGTGCCCACGGACAAAGGGTATCGCTTTTACGTCAATCGCATGATGCCAGTCGAGCCCCTCACTCCCGAGGAGCTCGAGACCTTTCAACCCCTGCATGAAGCGGAATCTCATCGTGAATGGGAAGAAACCATTCGCGACGCATCCCGGGTGCTCAATCGCATCACCCATCAGTTGGCGATCATCACGGGGCCGTCTCTCAGTTCTGGCATTCTCGAACGGATCGAACTGGTGCCCCTTTCCACCACCCGACTTCTCGTCGTGCTGTCCATCGGCTCGGGACTGGTAAAGACCATGCTCTTCGAGGTTCCCGTCGAGGTTCGTCGCGAAACCCTCGACCAGGTGACCTCCCTGCTCAACGAACGTTTGGCGGGCTCGACGTTGCGGGACATCCGTGACAGCGTGCAGGAACGCTTTCGCGATGCCAGCGACGACAGCGGTGTCATCAACCTCTTTCTTCGCTCTTCCGAACGCCTGTTTACCGAGGCCGTGGAAGAAGAGCGCCTTCATATCGAAGGAATGCGAACCGTGATGGAACATCCGGAATTCGGCTCTCCCGACCGTATCCGCGAAATTCTCGAGCTGCTCGAAAACCAGAATATCATCGTCCACGTCCTCCGCTCTCTCGACGAAGGGGAATCCCGCCCCTCGATCCGCATCGGCAGCGAAATCGCCCATGATGGATTTCGGGATTGCAGTATCGTCGCAGCACCCTACCGCATCGGCAACCTGCAGGGCACGGTGAGCATCATCGGTCCCCGCCGCATGTACTACCCCAAGATCATCGCCATCGTGGACTATCTCGCCCGCACAATTTCTCTATAACCCACACCACCTTTTTCCCTCCCACCACTTTTGCATCGAGGAACTGCACCCCATGACCGACCAACGACCCGATATCCCCGAACCCGAGACCCCGAATCCCGATTCCACGCCCCAGGCCAGCGACGCGGCGCCTATCGAGTCCAAGGACGAAGGTCAGTCGTCGGACGACGGTCGGACGCCAGACAGCGATCGGACGCTGGCTCGTGAGGTGGAGACCCTGCGGGACCAACTCCTGCGGAAGGTTGCCGAGTTCGAGAACTATCGGCGTCGCACGCAGGAAGAGCAAAAGCTCCTCGTACAGACGGGCATGGAGATTCTCATGAAGGACCTTCTTCCTGTGCTCGACGATCTCGATCGCTCCGTGCAGGCGGCGCGAAACCACGATGACGTGGCGGCCCTGCAACAGGGCATCGAGGCCATCGCCCGCAAACTGCTCACGACGCTCGAGCAGAGGGGACTGAAGCGAATGGAGGTTGTGGGCACCCCCTTCGATGTCACCTATCACGAGGCCCTCATGCAGATGCCCGCTCCTGATGCGGAGCCCGGTTCTGTGGTCACCGAGGTGACCCCGGGCTACCTCAGCCATGATCGGGTTCTGCGTCATGCACGCGTGATCGTCGCCGCGGACCCCGACGCCGAGGCGGGTGCATGAAACGCGACTATTACGAGATTCTCGAAGTTCCCCGCACCGCAAGCGAGGACGAGATCAAGAAGGCCTATCGCAAGAAGGCCATGCAGTTCCATCCCGACCGTAATCCGGGCGACAAAGACGCCGAAGAAAAATTCAAGGAAGCCGCCGAGGCCTATGAAGTACTCAGTGCTCCCGACAAGCGTCGACGCTACGATCAGTACGGACATGAAGGCTTGCGAGGTCAGGATTTTTCGGGCTTCACCGATATCAACGACATTTTCAGTCACTTCGGGGACATCTTCGGCTCCGCCTTTGGCGGGGGCATCTTCGATGAAGTCTTCGGGGGGCGTTCCCGCCAGCGGCGCGGGCCAGGAACCCCAGGCTCGAACCTGAAGGTGCAGATCGAACTCTCGCTCGAGGACATCGCCGCGGGAGTGGAGAAAACCATCAAGATTCGCAAATACGTGGCCTGCGAAACCTGCCAGGGCAGGGGCGCAAAGAGTGAAAGCGACTTCCACACCTGTCCCGCCTGCCATGGCGCGGGAGAACTCCGGCAGGTGTCCCGCTCCCTGTTTGGACAATTCGTCAATGTCGTGCCCTGCACGAACTGCGGAGGCGAGGGACGCATCATTCGCGAACAGTGTCCCGACTGCGGCGGAGAGGGACGGGTGCAGGGGGAGGCCACGATCCGCGTCACCATTCCGGCCGGTGTGAACGAGGGACATTACATTCCGATGCGAGGTGCCGCCAATGCCGGTCGCCGGGGCGGAGAAGCGGGGGACCTGGTAGTGTACATCAAGGAACTACCGCACGAGGAATTCGATCGGGTGGACGACGACGTGCATTATCATCTTGTCCTGAACTACGCCGACCTGGTGCTGGGCGCCGAAGTGGAGGTGCCTACGCTCACCGGAACCGCGCGGCTGAAGGTGCCGGCCGGTACACCATCAGGACAGATTTTGCGCATGCGCGACAAGGGGATTCCTCATGTTCAGCGCAACGGACGCGGAGATCAGCTCGTGCATGTGCATGTGTACGTGCCGACCAAGGTGTCGGGCAAGGAGAAGGACCTGCTGAAGACCATGAAATCTCTGGAGGGCTTCTCGCCCTCGGAAGAGGAAAAAGGCGTGATCGATAAGATCCGGGATCTGTTCCGCTAGATTTGCCTTGCGTGCGGATCCGGATCTCCGCACCTTGCTCCTCAACACGTCAACCGTTTTTGGGGAGCTCGTCATGTGGAAACGCTTGATCCGTTTCGGCCATTCGATTGGATGCACAAAAAATGAAACCCTCGCGATTCTGTTTCTCACGGCCCTGCTCGGTGCGGGGTGGTCCGTCCGCTGGCTCCGCCAGGCCGGAGACGGCCCCCTGCCGCCTCTGGACGCACGCTATCGCGAAGTGGATTCTCTCTTCGCCGCCCGCGCCTCTGCTCTCCCTGAGTCTGAACCCGCAGATTCCGGATCTCGAGCGGCCCCGGGCGGACGCCCGGCCCCGGCCCGCAAGGCTCTACCCGCCCGCTCCATCAACATCAACACCGCAACGGTGGATGAACTCTGCCAGCTCCCGGGCGTGGGCCCGAGCACCGCACGCAAGATCGTCGAACACCGCGCCCGTGTGGGGCGCTTCCGTCGCGTGGAGGATCTGCTCGATGTGCCGTCCATCGGTCCCGCCAAGCTCGAAAAACTCCGCCCCTGTGTCACGATAAAGTAAAGCCATGCGCGTCCTCTGTCTCAACATCGACGAACAGCAATTCCACCTCGTGGAAGCCGAGCGACGCGGATCCGCCGTTACCGTGCTGCGCGCCTCCTCTCATCGCAGTCAGCAGAAATGGGGCACCGCTCTTCTTCATGGCCTGCCCTTCGATTACGCCCAGGCGAGGGAGTTCATTCGCGAATGCGCGGCTCTGCTCTATGCCGAACCCGTCTTCACCTCCCGCCTTCTTCTGACCCTGCCCCATACCGTGCCGACGGTCTTTACGCTTCCAGTGGACTCCACCTGTACCGCGTTCCCCCCGGAAGACCAGGCCCGATGGGCGGGTTCCTTTCTCTTTCCCTCCGTGGGAGATGGTCCCCTGGCCCTGCTCTCCCAACCCCTGACGGGTCGGAACGATCAGGCCCTCCTGGCCGTGGCTCTCCCCGAGAGCACCATCCGTTTTCTGCACGACGCCTTCCGGCATCTGGAATTCCACATCGAGGGCCTCGAAGCTGACCACTTCATCATGCAGCGCCTCGCTCTCGATATCATGCGCGACCTCCATGTCGGCTCGACGGCCATTCTAGGACTCTTCCCTTCCTCGAGCGCCCTCAGCATTCTGCACCATGGGCACCTCCACTCCTTCTCTCAGCGGGCCATCACCTATCGAACGAGCTACCTGGTGCAGGTCCTCGAATTCCTGCGTGATGGTCTGGACCAGGCCCAACTCTCCCTGCATGGCGTGGCGGTGCATGGCGCGGGAGCCCGCCCCGATCTCGTCGAAGCCCTCGCAAGCCATACCGGGATCCCTGTACGACGCATCAGTCCTCTCTCTTCGGTATCTCCCCTCGGTCCCGCCATTGGATCCCGCCTCCGCAAGCCCGAAGGACCCTTCGATTCCGCCCTCGGCCACATTCTGGATTATTACCGATGCGAATCACCGGAGGCCTGATGAAGGGTCGCCCACTCCAGGTGCCTCGCGACGCCTCCTTCCGTCCGACGATGGATCGAGTTCGCCAGTCCTTGTCCAACATCCTCACCCAGCATGTGGATTGGGGCACCCTTCAGGTCTGCGACCTTTTTGCGGGATCAGGAGCATGTGGGCTAGAATTCCTGAGTCGTGGAGCGCAACATTGCACCTTCGTGGAGCATGCACGCGGGAGTCTCTCTGTTCTGCATCGAAATCTCTCTGCCCTGGGAATGGATTCCCGATCTCGAGTCTATCCCATGAAAGTGGAACAGTTCCTTTCCACGCAATCTCCCACTCCCTTCGATCTCATCTTCATCGATCCTCCGTATCGGGAGCACGATTCCGCTCCCCTCCTCGAACTGATTCTCACCCGAGGGTGGATACACCCTCAGGGGCTTCTGGTTTGGGAGCATGCTGCGAAGGATATTCCCAGTGTCCCCCAGCCCTGGATTCCGCGTGATTCCCGTCGCTACGGAGACACTGGCCTCACTCTCGTCCAACCCGGAGGCACCACATGACCAGCGAAGGCCGACTTGCCATCTACGCGGGATCCTTCGATCCCCTCACACTCGGGCATGTGGACATCATCCAACAGGGATTGGCCCTCTTCGATTCCGTTCTTGTGCTTGTGGCCGTCAATCCCGAGAAGTCTTTCCTGTTCTCGGTGGAGGAGCGAATGGACCTCATTCGCAAGGCCACTCGGGAGCATCCCACCGTTCGCGTAGCTTCCACGTCGGGCCTGACTGTCGATGTCGCACGAGCGATGGGAGCCGTGGCTTTACTCCGTGGGGTCCGGGGTGCGACAGAATTCGAATATGAGCATCACATGGCGATGATGAATCGCCGGCTCGCGCCGGAACTGTCCACCGTTCTCCTCGTTCCGCACACGGAGCATCTGGCGATCCACTCCTCACTCGTGCGCTCCCTTGCGGCTCTCGGTGCTCCCATCGACACGCTGGTACCGGACGTCGTGGCAAAGGCCCTGCACGAGCGTTTTTCCTCATCCCGTACTGTCTGAAACACGACGCGGCATTTCATGACGAACCCTGGTTCCGATCGAGAGGTCTCCCATGCCAACCTATGACTATCAATGCACTGAATGCCATCACACCTTCGAAGTCTTTCAATCCATGAGCGCTCCCGTGCTGGTGGACTGTCCCTCCTGTAAACGTCCGACTCTCAAACGCATGATTAGCGGAGGCGCGGGGCTCGTTTTCAAGGGTTCGGGGTTCTATCTGACCGACTACAAGAAATCGAACAGCTCTCCCGCTGGGAAGGAGCGCTCGAGCACGAAGGACAGCACTTCATCCACCGGAACATCCGACAGTTCCTCATCCTCCGACACGTCGGGTTCTTCCACAGCCGCCTCATCTCCCCCTCTCCCAAAAGAAAAGCCCTAACGACAGTTGAGAAGGTCCTCCGCTGCCGCGATCACCTTCTCCGCCTCCAATTCCTTCATACAATCGAACGTTCGAAGGGGACATTGCTGTCCCCCATGGATCCCGCAGGGACGGCATTCCATCCCCTCCTTTTGTACGATCCGATGCTCCACCCTCCATGGAGTAAACCCGAATTCCGCGACCGTGGCACCGAATATTTCCACGACCGGGGTGCCCATGGCGGAGGCCAGATGAACGGGAGCACTGTCATTGCTGATCACCAGCGACGCCCGTCCCACCAGTTCCGCAGTCTGCAAAAATGTAAGTGCTCCCGCCAGATTCTTCGCTTCCGGCGCGAGCGCCACAATCTGCTCCGCGAGCTCCACGTCGTCTTTTCCACCGATGATACAGACTCTGGCTCGGGAAGCGAAGTGCTCCGCCACTCGTGCAAATCCTTCCGGAATCCATCGCTTGGTCGCCCATACCGAGCCGGGCGCCAGCAACACAAGCGGAGCACTCTCTTCCTGCCCACGCAGGAGATGATCTATGATGCTCCGGTCCGCAGGAGAGGGAAAGAGCCAGGGTCCCTTCAATTCCGGACAAGACAGATTCAGTGCCCGAAGAAGATCCAGATTTCGCTGCACCTCATGCGCATTCCCGGCATACGGGATGCGATGGGTATAAAGGAAAGCACCCGAGGCTGTGGAAAAACCCACACGGGTGCCTGCTCCCGACAGAAGTGCAAGGAGGGCTGATCTCAGAGAACGATGAGGCGAAATACAAAGATCGTAGGAGCCATGCTCCCGGAGAGAACGCGCAAAACGGATGATGCTCCGGTTTCTTCCTCGCTTCTCGTATGGCAGGACTGCTGATAGAAAGGGGTGCTTCTCGAGGAGGGGGGCGGTACCTGGGATGCACACCAGATCCAGGTTTGCCTGCGGGAAAAGACGAGACACCGCCTGGACCAGGGGCAGAGTCAGAATGAGGTCGCCCGCAAAGGCGGTTTGGATGAAGAGAATCCGCTGGTACACTCCGTCACTCCGCCGAGACGACTACCGACGTGGGCGGAGAGTGCTTCCAGCGCTTGTGCTGCCAAAGCCAAAATTCCGGATGCTCCCGAATGTGGGCTTCCAGAGCGGCGGTGTGCCGACGGGTAAGTTCTTCCCTGTTTTCTTCCGTATCTCCTCCCACGAGATCGTCGAACGGAATCTCTCCGCCTCGGAGCACATAGCTGCCATCAGACTGTCGAACTGGGAGCATTAACAGAACAGGAACATTTTCTCGAAGGGCAAAGCGGGCCGGTCCTTCGAACGTCGCAGCGGGACGCCCGAAGAAGGGGATGAACACCGATTCCTTCGCCGCGCTCTGATCGGCGATCAGCGACACATACCCCTTTTCACGGAGGGTAGAATAGGCTGCACGGGCGGCATGACGCATCGGGACGACGGAATTCCCGCGTAAGGAGCGCCAGTGCTCCACAAGCCGATCCACGCGAGGATTATGCAGGGGATGGACGATAACCATGAGCGGATGTTCGAAAGCGAGGTTCCACCGATGAAGCACCCACTCCCAATTCGCATAGTGTCCGGTCATGAGCAGAGCGCCCTGTCCGCGTGCACGGATACGATCGATCACGGAGGGATCCTCGATGCGCATTTCCCGTTCCAGTATCTCGGGCGTCAGACGTGGCACCCACATCATTTCGAGGAGGGCGGTAGCCAGACTGCGGTAGGACTTGCGGGCGAGCTCTCGGATTTCGCGTTCCGAACGCTTCGGAAAAGCAAGACGCAGTTGTTCTCGAGTCAGGGCTCGTCGGATGGGAATGAAGGTATGAAAAAAGTCACCCAGCACGCGAGCAAGGGCCCGCACGGCGGACAGGGGAAGACGCTGCACGACCCAGGCCGTGGCTGCGTACAGCAGAAAGGAAAGATAGGAACCCATGGACAGGATGGGAGGCGGAGCGCCTCACCTCAATTCGTGATGATGTACCGCTTCCAGTTGGTGTCGCTCAGTTCTCCACGCAGCGTGGAATGCACGAGCTCGTAATTGCCGAATCCCGATTTATCGACGAACACGAACTGCACGCCGCTCTGGATCGAGTCGTAGTACCAGATCTCGTAGGGTTTGGCGTCGCTTTCTCCGGCCATGTGGTCCACTGCGTCTGGCTTTCCATAGACGATCACCACGCGTCCGCGATCGGTTTTCCAGCCCGGACGATAGGGAGTGCGATACTGCTCGTTGGCAAAGGCCACGCGGGAAAGATGGTCTTCGTACACTTCGTTGAGGGCCGTGCTGCGGTCGGGATCCCGATCCGCCCAAAACCGCGTGACGAATTTCTTCTTCGATTCCGCTCCGGCAAGGTTCTTCCAGATTTGGAGTTCCTCACGGGTGGCAATGTACTGCGTGGGACCGAAGAGATTATCGATTTCCTGCTCGCTCAGCGAGACCAGGTCGGGAGAGATTTCCATAACGATGCGGGACCGCTGCGTGGTATCGGGCGCCACATCGGGGTTGAACACATAGAATTGGCGTGTTTGAGAGGTCAGGATGGCCGCGCTCGTATCGAGGCAGGCGACGCTGAGCGTGTAGGATCCGGTGGGAAAGGTGGTGCAATCCACCGCGCCGATCTCCACGCGGGAGGGCACCGCACCTCCGCGCCGTTCCTTGGCCGTCACAACGGTGCGACCGTAGGAATTGATCACCTCGGTCTTCAGATCGAACTTCGGCTGAGTCACGTTGTACACTTCGAGATAGTACCGAAGTTTCTGGAAGTTCTTTCCATACAGCAGGGTGGGATTCGGCACGACTTCGAGGGTGTTCTTGTAAAACAGATTGTTCGTGTCGGGTGGAATGGGGCGGATGCTGGAGCACAGTTGAATATCGCTCATCGCCGGGCCTCGTGCGGCAAACCGGGGTACCGTGGCGAAGAATCGTGCCGTATCGGTGAGGGCCGCATTCTTTTCATCACGCGCCGTAATGGTCATGATCACCTTGCCCGGCGTGAGAACGAGTCTCAGTTTGCCGATCAACAGCTTATCGTCCAGCCCTGCGGTATCCTCCACATGCACGGGGATTCTCCAGTTTCGCACCACCTCGGGCTCTTTCGCGCCCGCGCGAGCGACATCCAGATGCAGAAGCGCGGAGGCCGAAAATCCCGTGTTGTCCTTCTCGTACGTCAGTCGACCTCGCGCCACGGCGTAGGCGATCTCCACATAGCTATTCTCGCTGTCATAGCGAAATCCGGCCACATCGACGCTCAGACTCATGCGGGGAGCGGTCTGAGCGACGAGAGGGATGGTGCCCAGGGCAAGAAGGAAAATCAGGACCGGGTATTTCATGTGCGGACCTCAGAAAAAAAAGTCAGGGGCTGGTAAAATAACCAGCCCCCGACAGTTTGACAAGGCAGGACGAAGGAACTAGAAGCCGACCATGAAGGTGACCGTATGGGTTCCGTCGAACACCTGGGACATGCGATACGCATAGTCCACCACGAGACGAATGCCACCTGCATCGTAATTGACGCCAGCCCCGAGGGCGGGACCGTAGATATAGGAAGCGTCGCCGAAGGCGTCGTTCTCATCCTCACCCGCGAGGGTGTAGGAGCCACGGACGAAGAAGGTATTCATGAAGGAATACTCGAGACCGAGGCGATAGAGATCGTTCAGGTAGTTGTTGTTCTGGAAAGCACCCGCGAAGAGCAGAGCGTTTTCCTCGTTGATATCATACTTGTAGGCGAGTCCCAGTTCCAGGGAGGTCGGAAGCTGAACCCCGGCGGCCTCGATATTGAGGAGCTGGGCATCGCGCTTGGAACTGACTTCCTTGGCATTGCGAATGAGTCCGGAACCGGCATACTTGACGTTGGAACCGATGTTCTTCAGCGCGACACCGAGTCCGAGTCCCTTCATTCCAGCCAAGCCCTGGTACTGAATTCCCACGTCGAACGACACGGCCGAGGCCGAGACGCGATCGATGGTTTCTGAGACGAGGGAGGCCGTGATACCGGCGCGGATGCGATCGGTCAGGGCACGGGAATAGGTGAGACCCACCACGACGAAGGCCGGGGTGAAGGTCGCGCCAGTGCCATCGGGATTGCGCTCATCGGTGATGAGGATATCGCCGAAGGACACCGAACGCACGGTGAAGGCGAGATGACCGAAGCCCGTGAAGTTGGCGCCCACGCCCACATAGGACTGGGACAGATCGCCGATCACGGTATTGGTCGAGAACAGAGCTTCGGCGCCGTTGGTGGATCCGGACAATCCGGCCGGGTTGTAGGTCACGGCCTGGATGCCCGTGATGCCGGCCAGGAAGGAGCTTCCCAACGCGACGCCTCGCGCTCCGACGGGGATGAGCAGTTGGTCCGCACCGGCGGTGCCCGTACGGCTCCCACCTCCCGCCAGCACTGTCGCACTGACCATGGTCAGCGCCACGAGGACTGCTAATGAGATTTTGAGCGTTGTACGCATAGTGTTTTATCTCCTGCTAATAACAAATTCACATTGTGGAAGAGGGATCGCGTGATGCACGAGATTCGGCATCAAATGCGATCCAGATACTGGTTTTCCATCACCACGCCGAGTTTCAGCACCTTCTCGCCAAGACTGGCTCCACCCTGCTCGAACAGTTCGATATGGATGATGTACATGCCGCTCCCGATCGGGAGACCGCTGGCGTTGTTCAGATCCCACGAGGCATACTGGGAGGCGTCGTTCTTTTCGAAGGACTTGACCAGCACACCCGACAGCGTGTAGATGCGGAACTTCGCGCGCGGCGGCAGATGGTTGAAGGTGACGAAACGCTGATACTTGTTCAGCTCCTGTGCGTTGGCGCCGACATAGGGATTCGGGAACACGTTGATCGCGGAGATATCGGATTCCGCCACGGTCGTGCTGTACACAGGCTTGGGAGTGGTGAATGTGAACTTGTCTTCACTGGAAAACGGCACGTTGGGCGTGATTTTCCAGATGGCGCCGGTCTTCCAGGGCATGCGATTTCCGAAACCGGAAATACCCGTGCGCTGAACATACCAACCCGCATACAGGATCGGCATCTGATCGGCCTGAGAATTGATGACGAAGGCTCCGGTGTAGGCCGGATTCGGGGTTTCACTATATGCTTCATCGAGGATGAACAGATACTCACGATCGCTGGCCGTCGGGGTCGGGGCCCACATGAAATCGTTGGACTTGATGTTCTTCTGCTCGACGAAGGCATAGCTGAGCTGCTTCGGCGTGGCGGGATTCGACACGTCCCAAATCGTGATGGGGGAATCGAAATAGCCATTGTACTTGTAGTTCGGCACGTCTCCACGCACGTAGCAATAGCCCTTCGACGTCTTCAGCGAGTCGAAACGAATCTCCACCGTCTTCTTCACTTCGTAGCCCTTGAGGGCGGAGCCAAAGAAGGTGTAGCCCGCTTCCCACCAGTTGCCACCCTGGCAGGCGGCGTCGCCGTTCACCGGACAGTAGACTTCGGTACCACCGGTCCAGGTCCGCGTCAGAATTTCATTGTGTCCGGATTCAGACACACCGAGTTCCTTGTACTGGCTGAAATAGCCGGAACCCGAGATTCCAATCGAGAACCCATCGATGGTGTAGAAGTTGCCAGGCTTGTTTCCGACCTTGTCCGACCGATTGATCAACGTGGCAACCGGATTCGCGCTGGTCTTGCGCAGATTCCAGGCCGCGAAGTTGTCGAGGGACAGCACTTCGTCCGGCGTGCCGTCGAGATCGCCGTCGTAGGGAGAATCCACCGTACCCACCTTGTCGAAGGTCACTTCGTAACTGTCGCCGGTCAGGTTCGACGGATCGATAGCGGTAACGATCACATCACCCGTGGCATAGCCGGAGGTGTGGTTGACCGGAATCCGCTTGTTGTATTCGATCCCGTAGCGATAGCCCGGATTGGTCATCTGGGGACGCACTTCGATAATGATGGGGTTGGATTCGAGCTGACGCGGAGTCGCTTCGGGATCCGGATTGTAGGAATAGGTCGTAACCGCAAAGTAATACGGCTGGTTATTGACCAGGGGACGATCGAGGAAGGCATCCTTCGTGACTTCCAGCGTATGGGCAAGTCCGGCATCGGTACCGAACTGCACCGGAAGCTGCACCACCACACCGGACTTCTCATCGATGACTTCGTCGAAGATCGTCGTGATGTCGTTCACCTTGTCGAAGGTGGCCAGGCGCTTGCCCTGGCTCAGGGTCGAACTCTTCCGCTCGAACTGATAGATGTTGTATCCTTCGAAGCGATAGCCGCGATCCACGAAATTCTCGGTGTTGGCCACCGTGGTCGGGGATCCCCAGTACATCATGAGCTTGCCGTTCTGGAGAGACACCTTGACATCGGGAGTCGGCGGAGCCTTCGGGAGATCGAAGTTATTGTCGAAGGCCAACTGAGCGAAGCGATCGTAATACTTCAGCACCTGGAGGGAAGAGATGCGATCGGCACCGCGTCCCACCATGGTGGAGACCACCACTTCCTGCGTGTCGCCCACGTTCAGCGTAAAGGGACCGGCGCTCATCAGGAAGCGACGATCACCCGGCGCGTGAAGGATTCCATCCACCCAACCCGTTTTCTTCACCGGATCGCCGGCGAGGCAGATCGGCGCGGTCAAACCGGAGGTCGGATCGATGTAGGGATTGCCGTTCCAGAGCTTGCCCGTCTGATAGTTGTACATCATGCGGGCGCCGTTGGTGGTGCCCAGATCGGGATCGGTATAAATGGAGTTGCCGTTGATGTAGAAGGCGAAGGTGGAAATCGGAAGATTCACATAGCCTTCGCGGACGCCGAAGTTGTAGTGGGCCTGACCACCGGGGCTGCGGACGATCGGTCCCTGGAAGAAATCGAAGCCGGCCGCAGGCGGCACGCCGTAGATTCCGTCGTTGGCAAGACCGTTGTACACGAAACCGAGACTGAGCACGGTGTCGATTCCCACGAAATCGTCGTTGGCGTCACCGAGGTCGGGATCCGCCCACTTGGACATGTACACGTTTTCGTAGTCGTTGTTGCCCTTGTTGATCACGGTGTACTTGGTGAACACCATGTTGCCCAGCGGACCGGTCTGCTCGTATCCCCACACCATCGTCTGCACTTCGAGCCCCACCGGAGAGGTTCCGTAGAGGTTGCTGGTACGACCGGCATCGAGATCGTTGGACACGAACCAAATCACCTCATCCCCGATGAACCAGGGCGTGTCGGTGGTGCGGGATCCCGCCAGATAATCGTCGAAATTCGGATCGTATTGTCCGTTGCTGTTATTGTCCTTGTACGGCGCGCCATCGGCCACGGGCCATTCGAGGAAGTCCTTGCGAAGACGTGCCTGCTCGGTGGAGGTCATGCGCGCGAACGCGGCCTCGTCCACCTTGCGCACCTTGAAGATGCGATAGCGCGGATCGGAAGGATCGGCGGCACGTTTGTTGATGATGGGACCGGCCTGGAGTCCGTAGCGATAGGTGGATCCACCCACGCGGACTTCACCCTGCACCGTGCCACCCCAGACGATACCGTCTTCGAAGATGGCGTACTTCGCACTGGTCTTCGGCCACTCGAACCCGCTCTGGTCCGTGGTAGGATTGTGCGACGTGCAGCCGTTGTTACTGATCCACATCAGACAGTTATTGATCGAAATGAAGTCGTACTGATCGTTGAGCAGGGTCTTGGCGACACCTGTTTTCTTCTTCTTGTCACCACCCTGGGGCGCTTCCGCGAAGGCGCTGGAGGCGAAGCCCAGGAGCAGCAACGCGAGCAACGTTCTATTGATGAGCTTACTCATGCTCCGTATCTCCTATAATGATTGACTGCCAATTGTTCGTTACCCATTATCACGCGCGGCATCAGAAATCAAGACGCATACCGACATAGATCTGGCGCGGAGCGCCATACACGCCGGCATTCATGATGCGGGTCTGATAATAGAAGTCCTTGTACAGCTGCGCAAAGACTTCCCCGTAGGTGGCGTAGTTGGCGATGAGCTTCTGGCCGTCCTCGGTGGCGAGGTAGCCGTTGTCCGTGGCGCTGCCTGAGGTCATGAACACATCGGTGATGTTCTGGATGTCCAGCAGGTTGACGACGCGAATGTAGAAGTTGGCTTCCAGCATGCCGAAGAGCGTGACGCTCTTGTCGATACGGGCATCGAGTTGGAAATTCCACGGAGTGCGCGAAGCATTGATCGGCTCGATGGGCTGACGACGGTTGCCGAAGCTGTTCTCGTCCACGCGGGTATAGGGATGACCGCTGTTGAACTGGAAGAGCATGTTGAGACCCATGCGCTCGAGGATCTTGGCTCCGAACAGCTCGGGACCATCATCACGGGAGAAACGATAATCGATATTCAGAGAGCCGCGATGCGTCTGGTCGAAGGCCAACGGCGACACGTACTTCGGAAGGAAGGGCGTCTCGGTGGGCGACTGCCAGAGAGCATAGAACGACGAGGAGGGATTGGAACCGGTGCCGCGGGCATCGGAATAGGTGTAATCGAGAGAGGCCTGAATGCGCTCGACACGACGGAGATCGATCTTCAGGGACAAACCGGAGGTGGTGGCAAAGTCGCCGTTCACCCAGGCATAGTACGCACCATGGCTGGCGCCGTAGGCGGCACTGACCTGACGCTGCTGAATCTGATCCTTGATATCCTTGTAGAAGGCACCGATGTCGAAGGCCATGTAGTCGCCGATCTGCTGACGGAAACCGAAGTCGTACTGCACGGTCCGCTCAGGACGGAGGCCGAAGCCCACCGGGGTCTGAATGGCGTAGCCGCCCTTGATGTTGCTGGCCGTGACGGCGCTGCCGAGGTACACGTCACGAAGACGGGACTGCTGCACGAAGTGGCCGTACTGGGCATAGAACACGGTCTGATCGGTCACCGGGAAGGAGAAACCGAGACGGGGACTCACGGTTTCGGACACCGGAGCATCGACGTAGTTCTTCTCTTCGATGAGGCCATTCGCGTCGAAGGTGACGTTGTTCGGATTCTTGAACATCTTCGATGCGGTGTTGATGTAATCATAGCGCAAACCGATGTTGATGACGAGATCCTCGAGCTCGATCTTGTCCAGGGCATAGAAGGCCGCGAACACAGGCTCTTTCGGACCGTTGATGCCGTCATCGATCTTGTTCCCCCACTGATCGTATCCGTAGAAATCGATGCGGGAGTTCATCGCGATCTGCAAATCAGACGCGTCGGGATTGCTGCGACGGAAGGAATAGAGGGACATGAGTTCGTCGCTTCCGATTCCGTAGCTGCGAATCTGATACTGGGTCGCCTCGCCACCTACCTTGATTTCGTGGGTGCGACCGATCTGGTGCACGAAGTTGAACTTGCCCTGCATCGAGTTGAAGCTGGTCTTGCCATAGCTGGACATCGGGTAGCCGAACGGCACGAAGCTGGAACCGAACATCGATGTTACGGTCATCGGGAAGCCATCGCCTCTCCACATGTAGCCGTACTGGGCATTGGCGATGGAATCGCCATAGGCGAAGAGATCATGCTGGTGATCGGGATCCATACCGACGCCGAAGTTGGAGAAGTAGTTCACCAGCACTTCGTAGAAGGTGTTGGAAGAGATCAGATGGGTCCACTTGAGGTTGGCGCTGAAGTCCTCGCTCTCGTTCAATCCCGCGCGCTGGGCGTTCCGCCAGGTCGTGAGACCGGCGCCGTCGTGGCTGCGTCCGTAGGCATAGCTACCACCGACGCGCAGACTGGCGTTGATGACGGGGTTGAAGTCGTAGGTCAAGTTGCCATTGAAGGCCCAGGCTTCGGAGGCGGCGTTGTAGTACACCTTGGCCGGGAAGCGCACATCCACCTTCTGGGCGCGTTCGCCCTGCTGGGGATCGAAGATGCCCGTCTTCGCCTGTTCTTCGGCGCTGAGAAGGGCATGGGCCGGAGTCTGACGCAGAAGGGCGTCATACTTCGTCGTGAGGTCGATTTCCTTGCTATTGGTCAGCGGGGTGCGCGTAAAGGAGTTCTGCGCGGCCACGAAGAACCGAAGCTTGTCGTTGGTCAGAGGCACGGGGCCACCGACGGTGAGGGAGTAGAGATTCACACCAAAGGTGTAGGTTCCGAGAAAGGTTTCCTTGCCGATATCGGTCATCGACCAATTGTCGGTATAGGCCTCGAAGCCCACCTGAAGCTTGCGACCACCGGTACGGGTGGTGGTGGAAATCAAACCGGCGTTCGCACCGCCGAATTCTGCGGAGTATCCACCGGCCTGGAAGTTCACTTCGGCGATGGCATTCTGAATGACGGTGAGGGAGCGACCACCGACGAGGGGGTTGTTCACCATGGCGCCGTCCACCATGTAGCCCACGGCATCGGCACGGGAGCCGCGCACGTAGAGCGTGCCACCCTGCTGGACGATACCGGCCTGAAGGGCGACGATGGATTCCACGCCGCGCACCGGGAGATTCTCGATATCCTCGGCCGTCTGGGTGGATTTGCTGTTGGTGACGTTCTTATCCACAAGCGGACGTTCGGCCACGATTTCCTTGACTTCCAGCTTCACCGCGTCGGAACTGAGCTGGATGTCGATCATATTGGTCTCGTTACTCTTCACGAGAATGTCCCGAATGGACTGTTCCTTATATCCCACGTAGCGGCAGGTCAAGGTCACTTTGCCGATTGGCACGCTGAGAATGACGAACTCGCCGTTTACGTTGGTCGAGGCGCCGCGCTGGGTGCCTTCGATAATAACGTTCGCGCCGATGAGAGGTTCGCCTGATTCTCTGTCTGTGACCCTTCCCGACACCTTTCCGGTCTGCGCGTACAGCGCCACCGGAAAGAGAATGCAGAGCACAGCAATCAGAAGCTTACTTTGCATAAAATCCTCCTAACGAAAATGATCTGTTGTATTCAGTATTAACGGTCATGCGTTCAGGGCTTCTGAATCGGAATGGGGGCTCCAGGCCTCCACATCCGCGATTTAGAAGGGATCGTCTTGAAGCTTCAGAAGCTCGGGCGCGCCTTGCTTTCCGGTGAGAAGGAAGGTGTACCGATACCCCTTTCCATCGGCCTTCTGGAGATCGAAATCGAAGGCCTCGACCACCGTCACTTTATCGGCCTGGGTCAGAACGGTGAAGCGCCGGGCTCCGTTCTTGAGTTTGGTGTAGGCCGACAACGATCCGAATCGCACGTTCGAAATGAGAGGCTGGTTGGCCTGATTCACATCGGCCAGCATCACTTCGGCCGTTCCCGCATACATGTTGATGACCTTCACATCGGCCAGGGAGTCCCCCAGCTTCGCACGCTCGTCGGAGTACACCAGACGCTCCTGGGTGCTGACGAAACCGATGCCGCTGGTCGACTGCGCGAAGACGAGGGTGAGCTTGGAAAGAGAGCGGAAGGTGATGTCCGCGCTGAAGGACGCCTTGTCCGGGGTCATCCCCGTGGGCACCAGCTTCACGTTTCGACTGCCGCTGTTCACACCCTGGTAGGGAAGCACCGCCTTGAAGGCGAATCCGGCCTTGACCAGGACGTTGTCGATGTAGAGGTCATACGTCGTGTCGTTGGCGACACCGTTGATGAACCGCACCGTGGTCGTCATCTTCTCGATGACGGGGATCGTCGGTTCCTCCACGCAACCGCCCAGGAGAATTCCCGCGGTCAGGATGAAGGACGCCAACAAGCCGACATGACGTAGCAGCTTTTGATGCATGTTTTCCTCCTTGAAAAATGGACGAGAAAGGGTATTGCTCGAATTCAGGAAATCGTCACATCCTACACGCCTGCCTCTCCCGATCCGCATTGGCGGGGTCGGGATATGAGGAAGGTTATTGATCGCACTGTAATAACGCACAAAGACAGTGAGGGAAAGTACGTGAAGCACGGTCAATCAGCACGAGGAACATACAACGGGATAGGGCCAAAAGCAATATGGAAGGCCCGTCTCAAAAGGGGATGCGCGAGGTCCGGGTTCCCCTTCCCTCGCCTTTTTCCAGGGAAAAAAAATGTCCTCCACGCCGTTCAGGATCTTGACTTATGCGAATCCCGAAGCCTATATTTGTGAACTGAGTGTTCCACCAAAACTCAGTCCCTTCCTCGGTAGCTCAATGGTAGAGCATGCGGCTGTTAACCGCAGGGTTGCAAGTTCGAGTCTTGCCCGGGGAGCCAGAGTTGACTATCGGCATAATTTAAGATTGTGTCGAATGGTTTTATAGCTTCAAATCGGACTTTTTTACCTTCTACTCTAAGGTTCGATAGTACGAGCTTCACTAACTGCCTTCTTTCTTCTACTTCCGAACTTATAAATAAGTCGTACGCTCGATTAGCCAGTTCTAGCAGGTATTTAGCCGTGATATAGTAGTTATCTTCGGCTTCTTGTAACATACCTAGTCGTGTATCAATGTTGGCGATTTGTTCTCGGAAAGATTGATAAAACTTGTCATATTCACTATCAGTAATCCTCGGTAAATATAAGGTTTGCCCGCATATTTGAAGCGTTTTTTGTTAAATCCTGCTTTTATTTGTTGGACTTGGTCGAATAGTTCTTTGGTAATAATCGGCTGATATTTATGCGGATAAGTTTTCTTATTCCAAGTCATAATGCCGTAGTAAAAATGGTCTTTTAATACCTTATCCAGAAAACCCTTAGACCAATTGAGGTTGTATTCCTCTTTTAGCTTTTTTCGTACCAAGTCCATTGAATAGCTTTGCGTGGCATACCACTCGTATACTTTTTGGACTATACGGGAAGCGTATTCGTCGACAACAATTTCAGTTTTTTCTTTGTCTATCGGTTCCCGTTTGTAGCCATAAGGCGGTTTTGTGGGGTACGTACCGCTTCTAAGCATTTGTTCTTGTGCCCGTTTTACATTGTCGCTAATGGCGTCGGAATAATACTTAGCAAGACCTAAGCTAATACTAAAATTAAACTTTTCGACGGCAGATAGCTGGCTATTTATTACTTGTCCGTCTGAAACAAAATGAACTTCTACTTCGTCTTTTAGTGCTTTTTCGTAGAGTAGGGAAACCCTTTTATCGAAGATGTTGCGGGATAAGCGGTCTACCTTATCAAAGCAAACGACGACTTTTTCTTTTTGCTCGATTACATAGTCGAGGATAT
>CAYQST010000010.1:0-90412 GCA_964420295.1 uncultured Chromatiales bacterium
CCCGTCTTCGAGACGGGATGCTGTACTTTCAGCGGGACGGAGTGGTGATCCGCCGGTGGACGGACCCGCCGGCGTCGGACCCACCGAAGTCGGAATGGACGGGATCTGCGGTGGGTGGTGGCCGCGTGTGGAGCCGGAAACGAATCCACGAAGAGCCTGGCGCGGGTTCGCACCGAGAGAGCCGGACACTCCGGACGGGGTTCGTGGGCGGGAACGCGGATGTGGTGGTAGAAGGGCGAGGCCGTCGTGACGAGCAGGTGCACTGGTATGGAGGTGAAGCCGGGACGTCGGGCCACAGAGTGGATCTCTTCGACACGCTGGTGTATCGGGATCTGTATCCCGGGATCGACCTGGTGTACCGTGGGACGTCGTCGGGCCTGAAATACGAATATGTGGTGCGTCCCGGTTCGGATGCGGGTCGGATCCGGTTGCGGTACACGGGTCAGGACTCTGTGCGCCTGTCCGGAGGCGTACTCACGCGGTGGGTGGACGGCCGTGCAGACCGGGAGGAGGCACCTCTGGTGCTGCAACCGGGCTCGGCGCGCTCGGTAGTGGAAGGATGCGGGTATCGTCTGTATCGGCCCAATGGCGAGAGCGTGGATGGAAGCTCGTGTGTAGAGGTGGGCTTCGCTCTCGGCGCGGTGGACCCTCGCGCCCCCCTGGTGATCGACCCGCTGGTGAGCACGTATCTGGGTGGGAGCGAGCTGGATGCCATCATGGGCGTGGCAACCCGGGAGGATGGGACCCTGGTGCTGGTGGCGAGTTCCTATTCGGAAGACTTTCCGTTTCCGCCGGACACGGTGGCTCCCACGCGCTTTGGTGATCGCGATCTTCTGCTTTTGACGATGAGCGCGGACGGGAGTCGCCTGCTTCATGCGACGTATTTTGGCGGGGTGGGCGAGGAGTGCTTCGCGGGAGTGAGCCTAAACGCATCGGGGACCCTGGTGGTGGGTGGTCAGACGGATTCGCCGGACCTGCCGACCTTCGACAGGGCGTATCAGAAGCGGAATCGGGGGAACTACGACGGGTACGTGGCGGTGTTCGACACGGCATGCCACCTTCGGTGGTGCACGTACCTGGGCGGGTTCGGCTACGACGATCTGCTGGGGGTGGCGGTGGACGGGCAGGGCCGGGTGTATGCGACGGGACTGACAGATTCGCGAAAAGATTTCCCGTTGCGCTGGGCGATGCAGATGTGGTACGGGGGCGGGGAGGACGATGTGTTCATTACGTGCCTGAAGCCGGATGGGACGGGGTTGGAGTACAGCACGTTTCTTGGGGGCGAGGATTTCGATGAAGGGTATGGGATTACGGTGGACGAGACAGGTCGTGCCCTGGTGGTGGGGATGACGGCGTCTCGCTCCTACCCGGTGACGTCGGACGCAGCGCAGCCGGAGCGCGGCGATCGCACCTTTCCGATTTCGACGGGAGATGGGTTCGTGGCGCGTCTTTCGCCGAACGGCCGAGTCCTGGAGTACAGCACGTTTCTTGGGGGCTTGGACTATGACGAGATCGGTCATATCCGCCAGACCGAGGATGGGTTCGTGGTGGCGGGACGGACCTGTGCGGGGGATTTTCCGACGACGGGTTCCGTGGTACAACCCCGGATCCATCTTCCGCCGCTCGGGACGAATACCCCGTATGTGTTTCTGGCGCGGTACACGGGGGATCCGCCGCGAGTGCGGTGGAGCACCTATCTGGCGGATGCAGTATCAGGGCTGACGAACCTGGCCTACCTTCCGACGGGTCATGTGGCGGTGTGCGGATACGACGGAGGTATCACCCCCCTCCCGGTGACGCCGAATGCCGGGCGTCGCCCCCCATCGGGGGAGGTGTGGGATGGGTACGTGACGATTCTGGACGGCGAAGGTCGGGGCTATGCCTATAGCTCCTACTGGGGGGGAGAGGATGTGGATTGCCTGAGAGATATGGCGGTCACTCGGGGGAACCTGGTCCTGGTGGGATATACCAGAAGTTCGGATCTCGAAACCACCCCCGGATGCATTCAATCCCGATTTGGAGGAACGCAGGACGGCTACCTGACGATGGACCGTCTCACGGACCTTCTGCTTCCGGTTTCGGTGCAGGCCCCCCCTGCTCTCCCAGCCACGACGGTGGAGGTGTATCCGAACCCGAGCACTGGCGGGGCGGTCCGTCTCCAGGTGGAGAACGCGGGCCTGGGTCCGGTGCTAGTGCGTGTGTTCGACGGTGCGGGCCGTGTGGTCCGCGACCGGCCCCTGGTGGGGAGTGCGGTAGGCGCCCGCACCCTCTGGCTGGAGACGGCGGATCTTCCTCGCGGGGTGGTGTATATCCAGGTCTGCCTTGCCGACGGATGGCTCCTGATGCGGAAACTGCTGCTTCGGTGAGAGGGGGGGGGTCGGAGGTCCTGTGCGACAAAACCGCAGCGACACATGAGGAGGCGGGAGCTCTCACCCTGGATTTCCCCATTACCTTCTCCTATTGTACATTTCCCCACATGGGCGAAATGTATCTTACGGACAGTGCAAGGATCAGACAATGAAAATTGGTGTTCTCACCGGAGGCGGCGATTGTCCCGGTCTCAATCCCGTCATTCGCGCCATCGTGCGCAAGGCTGAAAAACTCGGCTACGAAACCCTCGGAATTCGTCATGGCTGGAAAGGCCTGCTGGAGAACGAAGTGGCTCCGCTAACCCGGGATCACATCAATGGAATTCTGCATCGGGGTGGGACCATTCTCGGCACCTCCCGCACCAATCCATACAAGGTCGCCGATGGAGAAGCTCGCTTACTGGCGAACCTCGAGGCCAATGGTATTGACGTGCTCATCCCGATCGGGGGTGAGGATACCCTTGGTGTCGCGGCAAGACTCCATAAAACCGGCACCAAAATCGTTGGCGTTCCGAAAACCATCGACAACGATCTCCCTGGCACGGACTTCACCTTCGGATTCGACACGGCGGTCAACATCGCCATGGAGGCCATCGACCGACTGCACACCACGGCTGAAAGCCACGATCGAGTGCTGGTGGCCGAGGTCATGGGCCGACACGCTGGTTGGATCGCCTTGTACGCCGGGTTGGCTGGAGGTGCGGACGTGATTCTCGTACCGGAAAAACCGATCAATATGGACGACGTGTGCGACCATCTTCGGCATCGCCATGAACGAGGAAAGAACTTTAGCATCGTGGTGGTGGCCGAAGGGGCCAAAGTGGAAACCGATGATGAGGCGGATGCCGACGGAAGTTACGTCCTAAGCAGTCTGAAGAGGGATGCTTTTGGGCATGTTCGTCTCGGCGGCATCGGCGCCATTCTCGCCGATGAAATCGAACGGCGGCTCGGATTCGAAACCCGCTCCACCGTGCTCGGCCACATCCAGCGGGGAGGGAGCCCCACCGCCTTCGATCGCATTCTCGGCACCCGCTATGGCGTGCGCGCCGTCGAACTGGTGCACGAACAGAAATTCGGACGCATGGTGGCCCTGGCCGGAAACCGGGTGGTGGATGTGGATATCACCGAGGCCTCGGGTCCCCTCAAACTCGTGGATCCCGAGCTCCTCGCTCTCGCCGACGTGTTTACTGATTGATCCCGACGCGGGGGGAAGGCCGCGCCTCCATCGCGCCTTCCCCTCCGTCCGTACTGCCTCGGAGGAAGAATGGACAACGCTCTTTCCCTGTTGCTCGAACGCCTCGACGCGGGTTCCTCCGCGCCGCGAACCCGCCCCTATGGCGTTCCCGCCCTCTGGGCCACACCCACCGAACCCGACACGGCCCGCGTCGTGGAGGTGGACCCTTGGCTCTTTCACCGCGAACGCATCCGCGCCATCCTCGCGGAACCCGGCCGGCATCCCGCCCGCCTGGCCTCGGCGGGTGAATGGACCTCCCGCGCCGTGGTGTACAACCTGTTCGTGCGCCTCACCACGGCCTGGGATCACGATGGAGATGGCCGCATCGCGCTCGACGACGGACCCGAGGACTTCCGCGAAACCGGCACCTTCCTCAAATCCATCGCCCTGCTGCCCTACCTCCACCGTCTCGGTGTCACCATCCTCCACCTCCTGCCCGTCACCGCCATCGGGCAGGATGGCAACAAGGGCAGTCTCGGCTCGCCCTATGCCATCCGCAATCCCTACAAGCTCGACGAACGCCTGGCCGAACCCGCGCTGGGTCTCGGCGTGGACCTCGAATACAAGGCCTTCGTCGAAGCGGCCCACCATCTGGGCATGCGGGTGGTGATGGAATTCGTGTTTCGTACGGCGGCCAAGGATGCGGATTGGATCGCCGACCATCCGAACTGGTTCTACTGGATCGATGCCGAGGTCCCGGATCGCGATGGAAGTCCCGACTCGGCCCAGGGCTATGGGAGTCCCCACTTCCCCGAAGAAGAACTGCGCATCATCTCCCAGCGCATCAAGCGCAACGACCTGAGTAGCCTGCCTCCCCCCTCCCTGGCCTACCGTTCCCTGTTTCGCGACACCCCCGTGGCGGTGCACCAAGACGGCACCCGCTACCTCGGCTCCCTCGAGGATGGTAGCGCGGCCCGCATTCCCGGGGCCTTCGCAGACTGGCCCCCCGACGACGTCCAGCCCCCCTGGAACGACGTCACCTACCTCAAGCTCTACGAACACCCGGCCTTCAACTACATCGCCTACAACACCATTCGCATGTACGACACCCGCCTGGCCGCCGTGGAGAACGAGAACCGCGGACTCTGGAACACCATCATCAACATCATCCCGCATTACCAGAAGAATTTCGCGATCGACGGAGTGATGATCGACATGGGCCACGCCTTGCCGAAACGGCTCAAACAGTCCATCGTGGACCGCGCCCGACGCGTGGATCCTGATTTCGCCTTCTGGGAAGAAAATTTCGCCATTTCCGCCCGATCCCGTCAGGAGGGCTATAACGCCGCCGTGGGATATTTGTGGAGTGACGAACATCTTCCCCACAAGCTGCGGGAGTTTCTCGAACTGCTCTCGCGTCAGGACCTCCCCGTCCCCTTCTTCGCCACTCCCGAATCCCACAACACTCCCCGCGCCGCCGCCCGCCCCGGAGGCCTGCTCTATTCCCGTCAGGCCGCCGTGATCAACGCCTTTCTGCCCGCCCTCTGGTTCCTCCACCAGGGCTACGAACTGGGCGAAACCTGGCCAGTGAACACGGGACTCGGCTTCTCACCCGAAGAACTCGCCGCCCTTCCCTCCCATCGCCTGCCCCTGTTCAGCGAGTCGGCCCTGTGCTGGACCAATCCCGGAGAATTCACCGACCTGATCGCCCTCCTCGCGCAGATTCGCAGGGACTGGGAGTCCATCATCACCGATCCCCGGGCATCCACGATTTCCCTTCTTCCCTTTTCTGACTCTCGCATCCTGGCCTTCTCCCGACACGATCCGGAAGCGAACCACCGCCTCGTCGTGCTCGCCAATCTGGATCTCACCAGTCCCGTCTCCGCCTCGGGCTTTCTGGGCGTCACGGAATCCACCGTCCGCGACAGCCTGTCCGACCGCGATGTCCCGCTTGACGACGGGCACCTGCACCGGACCTTCGCACCCGGTGAAACCCTGGTGCTCGAACTGACGGAACTCCCGCCCCCGCTTTCCTAGCGTCTTCGCGGACCTCTCCGCATGCGAGGAGACCGCCCACGGTGTTAACGATTTCTTAACATACCGGACATTCCGGGATAATGTGCCGAAGGTAGATTCGTGACTGGATCGACGAGCATTTCGTCGTCCATTAAGAAACACGAAGATGACACTCGCATCCCTTCATCACCACAAGGAGAATTCATGAGACGATTTTCTATCGTTTTGTGTGTTGTCGGCACCTTATTGATTGGCAAGGCCTTTGCGCAGGAAGAACCTGCGTCGAAGGAAAAATTAGAAGAACTGAAAGGCCAGGTCGAAGGCATGGACGAACTGCTGAAGACCATCGACACCGACGTGGCCAAGCTCAAGAAAATCAAGATCAGCGGCTATCTGCAGATTCAGGCGGAAAAAACGGAAAAGCACACCGGATTCGCCACCGATCCCTACGATGGCAAGGACTACATCAAGGGTCGGCTTCGCGTGCGTCGCAGTCGCATCAAGGTGGCCTACGAGGATGGCGGCACCCAGGCCGTGATCCAGGGAGATTTCTCCAACAGTGGATTTTCGCTCAAGGACGCCTATCTGGAATTCACCGAGCCATGGACCAGCATGTTCGCGCTTCGCCTGGGGGTGTTCAACCGCCCGAACTACGAAGTGGAATACAGCTCCAGCCAGCGTGAATCCCCCGAACGCTCCGCCGTGGTGCGCGCCCTGTACCCCGACGAACGCGATCTCGGTGTGATGCTCACCGTCATGCCCGAGGATCTGTTCACCCTTCAGCTCGCGGGATTCAACAACACCTTTCAGGGGACCTACAAGCAGCAGAATCCGAACTTCGGAGACAATCCGTTTTACTACATGGCGCGCCTTACCAAGTCCTTCGTGGTAACCGATGAGATCGGCCTCGATCTCGGCGTGCACGGACGCTTCGGCACCAACCGCGCGCATTTCGCGAAGGTGCTGGAAAGCGACATGCCGACCAAGTCCACCGCGGACTCCACCTCCCTCAAGGTGGGCGACGGGGTGAGCCGCACCTGGTTCGGCGTCGAGGCTCAGGTGTACTGGGACTTTCTCGGCGGTATGAAGATCATGGGCGAGTACATCATGGGCAGCGACGTGGATGAGTTCAAGGCCAACACCGCCATCCGCAAACGGGATTTCAACGGCTTCTACGTGTACCTGATCAAGAACCTCGGCACGGATTTCCAGCTCGCACTCAAGTACGACTCCTTCAATCCCAACACCAAGATCGACGAAAACAAGAAGGACGCCTCCGGCGAACTCAAGATCGACACCTTCGGCTTTGGTCTGCACAACTACACCTTCACGAACATTCGTCTCACGCTCTGGTACGACATGATCACCACCCAGACGAACGACCTGTTCAAGAACGATCCCGTCGACAACCTGCTCACCTTCCGCGCCCAGTACAAATTCTGATCCGACCTTTTCACGACACGACATCAAGCAAGGTAGATATCCCATGAAAAGAACGTTCACTCACCTGTTCCTTCTCGCCGGACTCGCCGTTCTCGTTCTGAGCGGATTTAGCGCGGTGGAGAAAATCACGGTCAAGGGTTCCGACACAATGGTCATTCTGGCCCAGCGCTGGGCCGAGCGCTACATGAGCAAGAACTCCGGCGTCGCCATCCAGGTGACCGGGGGCGGCTCGGGCACGGGCATCTCGGCCCTCATCAACGGCACCACGGACATCTGCAACGCCTCCCGTCCGATGAAGTCCTCCGAAATCAAGAAGCTGAAAGAGCGCTTCGGCTCGATGGGCGTGGAAATTCCCTGTGCCAAGGACGGACTCTCGATCTACGTCAGCGAATCCAATCCCGTCAAGGATCTCACGGTGCAGCAGATCCGTGACATCTACACCAGCAGGATCACGAACTGGAAGGACGTGGGCGGCAACGACGCGAAAATCGTGCTGTACAGCCGCGAGAACAATTCCGGTACCTACGTGTACTTCAAGGACAACGTGCTCAAGGGCGCGGACTACGCCCCGTCCTGCCAGAACCTGCCCGGCACCGCGGCCGTGGTGAATGCCGTGTCCAAGGACAAGAACGGCATCGGCTACGGCGGAGCTGCCTACGGCAAGGGCATTCGCGAAGTGAAGGTGAACGGCTATGCGCCCACCAAGGAAAACGTGATGAACGGGAAATACCCCATCACCCGCTATCTGTACATGTACCTGCGCAACAAGCCCACGGGCGAGATGAAGAAGTATATCGACTGGATCCTGAGCAGTGAGGGCCAGTCCGTCGTCTCCGAAGTCGGGTACTTCCCCGTCCGTTGATCGATACCGTTATCCATCACACAAGGCGGACGTGCGCTCTCTCCGGGGAGTGCACGTTTCGCCGTTTTCCCTCGTTGACCCACATCACACATGAGCATGGACATCCCAGATTACACTGACGCCCTTCAACCCGAAGACGGGGATGCCGAACGGCGAGGGCCGGAAAAGGACTACACTCCGGTCAACCGCTTTCTCGTGCACAAGCCCCTGACCTACGGCAAGAAAATCTACATCGGCGAATTCCTCACCGAACGCTTCGTGCAGGCCATCGCCTTCCTTTCCATCGCCGCCATCCTCGCGATTTTCTACTACGTGTTTCAGGAATCCACCTGGGCCTTTCGCGGCAAGGAGGAGTCCGTCGCTGTGGCACCCACCTCGGGCGGCAAGAGCGAAGAGGAATCCCTGAAGTCAGAAACCTACGATCCGGGTCCCACCAGCGAAGGTGAAGCCCTGAAGCCGGAGACCTACGGCCCGGCCCCGGTCGCCGTTCCTGAGGAGGAGGCCCTGAAGCCGGAATCCTATGGTGCCCCGGTGGCAGAGCCGAGCGCGACAGCCGCCTCCTCCCTGGACGAGGGACGGGAGGCCAGCCAGTCCCTGGAATCCTCCGGTAACGACACGCCCGTCACGGCTCGTCAGCTCCTGTCGCCCAACGACACCATCGACGGGGAGCCCCGCTACATCTGGCAGCCCATCGGGCAGGTGCCGAAGTACAGTTTCATCCCACTCTTCGTCGGTGCCCTGAAGGTCACCCTGATCGCCTTGCTGATCGCCGCACCCCTGGCCATCCTTGCGGCCATCTTCACCGTGGCCTTCGCGCCCCGGTGGATTCGAGAGATCATGAAGCCCGCCATCGAGATTCTCGCGGGCTTTCCCTCGGTGGTCATCGGCTTCTTTGCACTGATGACCCTGGCCACGGTGATTCAGCAATGGACGGGCGCGGAATACCGACTCAACTCCTTCGTGGGCGGAGTGGGCATGGCTCTGGCGGTGATCCCCATCATCTACACGGTGACCGAGGACGCCCTGTCGGCGGTGCCGAAGTTCATGAAGGAAGCCAGTCTCGCTCTCGGCGCCTCGCGCTGGCAAACGGCCTGGCGCGTGCTGCTCCCCGCCGCCACCCCGGGCGTCTTCGCCGCGGTGATCCTCGGCTTCGGGCGGGCCTTCGGCGAAACCATGATCGCCCTGATGGCCACCGGCAACGCGGCCCTCACCTCCTTCGATCTTTTCGAATCCGTGCGCACCATGTCGGCCACCATCGGGGCCGAAATGGCGGAGGTGGAATTCCACAGCGTCCACTACGGCATCCTCTTCCTCATCGGATCGGTGCTCTTCGTGGTGACCTTCTCCCTCAACGCGCTCGCGGAATTCTACGTGCGCAATCGTCTTCTCAAACGGTTTCAGGGGAAATAACCATGGCCCATCCACACGCTCGACGTACCCTGTTCGCGGCCATCGGACTCGTTCTTCTCGGACTGTCCCTGCTCGCTCTCTTTTCCCTCTTCCTGCCTTGGTACGGTTCCTTCGCCTGCATCGCGGCCCTGGCCGCCGCGGGCACCTATGGGTACAGGCGGCTGACCATACACACCAAGCGCATGCTGAGCGAGAACATCTTCATCCTGATCTCGGGCATAGCGGCCTTCGCCATCGTCATCTTCGTCGTCTACCTGCTCCTGCACATCTTTCTCGAAGGTCGGTCCATGCTGAGCTGGAGCTTTCTGACCTCCGATCCTGCGGAAGGACTCACCGAGGGCGGCATCTTTCCGGCCATCATCGGCACGGCCCTGCTGGTGATCATCATGTCCCTGGCGGGAGTCCCCGTCGGCACCATCACCGCGATCTACCTCACCGAATACGCCAGTGAAAAATCCCTCATCGCCCGCTTTATCCGCTTCGCGGTGAACACCCTGGCGGGAGTACCCGCCATCGTGTTCGGACTCTTCGGGCTCGGATTCTTTATCGGCACCGTTGGGAAATCGATGGATGCCTGGGAATTCAACGCCCGCTCCGATCGCATGGAGCAGCTCTTCACCTCGGCCGCGAGTCCCTTCGCCGACGATGGCCGGGCCAGCGTGGAGGAGCTGCGTCGCCTCTTTACCGCAGACGATGGCACGTATTGGAGCGAGCAGATCCAGGGGTTGAAAATCCTCGAAGAAATCCACGGCGTCGAATCCATGCCGAAGGCGACGGTCACTCAGTATTACACCGAGGCCCGGCGCCCGAAATGGGGCCAGCCGGCTCTCATTTGGGCGGCCCTCACCATGGCCCTGCTCACGCTTCCGGTGGTGATCGTCTCGGTGGAGGAGGCCATCAAGGCCGTGCCCCGGGATCTGCGCGAAGCCAGTCTCGCCCTGGGCGCGACGAAGTGGATGACCATCGTGCGGGTGGTGATTCCCGGCTCCCTCACCGGCATCCTCACCGGGGGCATCCTCGCGGTGAGTCGCGGTGCGGGAGAGGTGGCGCCGATCCTCTTTACGGGAGCGGCGTACTACCTGCCCGAACTGCCCCATTCCCTGTCCTCGCAATTCATGGAACTCGGCTATCACATCTACGTGCTCACCACCCAATCCACGAACGTGGAAGCCACCAAGCCCTTGCAGTACGCCACCACCTTCGTCCTTCTCATTCTCACCTTCACGCTGAATTTCTCGGCCATCTTCCTGCGCTCCCGGGTGCGGGCCCGGCTCAACCGAATCGGCAATTAATCAGAACTCACACAGCACCGACGCATGAAAGAGATCAAAATTTCCACCAAGGATCTGAACCTGTTCTACGGAAGTAACCAGGCGCTCAAAAACATCTCCGTGGACATCTACAAAAACCGGGTGACGGCCTTCATCGGACCCTCGGGCTGCGGGAAGTCCACCTTCCTCCGCTCCCTCAATCGCATGAACGACCTCATCGACAGTGCCCGGATCACGGGCCTGGTCGAAATCGACGGCCTGAACATCTACGACAAGAACATCGACGTGGTGCAGCTCCGCAAACGCATCGGGATGGTGTTCCAGAAGTCCAATCCCTTCCCGAAATCCATCTACGACAACGTGGCCTACGGCCCCCGCGTCAATGGCCAGCGGGATCGCAAAGCCCTGGACGAGGTGGTGGAGCAGAGTCTGATGCGCGCCGCCATTTGGGACGAGGTAAAGGATCGCCTCCACGATTCGGCCCTCGGTCTCTCGGGCGGCCAGCAGCAGCGTCTTTGTATTGCCCGCAGTCTTGCGGTCAATCCCGACATCCTGCTGATGGACGAACCGGCCAGCGCCCTCGATCCCATCAGCACGGCCAAGATCGAAGAACTCATCTTCGAGCTCAAGGATCACTACACCATCGTGATCGTCACCCACAACATGCAGCAGGCGGCCCGGGTCAGCGACTATACCGCCTTCTTCTACCTCGGCGAACTGATCGAATACGACAAGACCCGTATTATCTTTACCCGTCCCGGCAAGAAGCAGACCGAAGAATACGTCACCGGCCGTTTCGGCTGATCCATCCTTCTCGCTTTCATCACCATTCTCAGTACCGACATGGCCGAATACCATATTCTCCACAACATCGACGAAGAACTCGAAAAACTGAAAACCCGTCTCATCCGCATGGGCTCCATCGTGCAGGAACAGGTGGAACTGGCCCTGAAGGCCCTCGACACCGGCAACACCGAAATCGCCGCCCTCGTCATCGAACGGGACGAGAAGGTGGACAAACTCGACATCAAGATCGATCGACAGTGCATGCAGCTCTTCGCCCTGCAGCAGCCAGTGGCCAACGATCTGCGCCTCATCATGTCCAGTCTCTCCATCAACAACAATCTCGAGCGGATTGGGGACCTGGCCGTCAACGTGGCCGAACGCGTGGAACCCCTCCACACGCACCTCGATATCGTCTCCCGATCGGGCATCGTCGCGATGGGCGGACTGGGGTACGAGATGGTGTCGGGCGCCATCGACGCCTTCATCAACGCCGACATCGACCTGGCCCGCTCCCTGGTGAAACGGGATACCGAAATCGATATGCTCGATCGCAAGATGTTTCAGGACCTCACCACCATGATGAGCACCGATCCCGCCCTCGTACTTCCGGGCTCCCACCTGATGCTCATCAGCCGCAACATTGAACGCCTCGCCGACCAGGCCACCAACATTTGCGAGGAAGTCCTCTTTCTCGTCGAGGCCGAGATCGTGCGTCACCGACAGATCGACTGAGAGCCCGGAAAAGGGGACCGCGTCACCACGCCACCCTCGTTGCAACAAAGAACGACGGGCCTGCGTAGGCCCTCGGTGAATTCTCCCCATAGGAAAAGCGACGAGGTACGTGTATGACGCAGAGATTGTATCGCAAACGGAACGACAAGGTAGTGGCAGGCGTGGCGGCGGGACTGGGTGAGTATTTCGATGTGGATCCGGTGTTCATTCGTCTCGTGTTCGTGCTTCTGGCCTTCATTCACGGACTCGGAATCCTCGCCTACATCGTGCTCTGGATTCTGGTGCCGGCTCGGGAATCAACCTACGCGATGAATCCCCCGGTGGCCGATGTCTCGATGCCCCCTGCCCCCGCGACGCGCAAGGGTGGTGGACAACTGATGAGCCGGGTTCTGGGCATCATCTTCATCGTGCTTGGAGGACTGTTTCTACTGGATAATCTGGTGGACTGGTTGCCGATCGACGATCTGTGGCCGATTTTGTTGATCGTCCTGGGCGTGGTGATTCTCCTGGGATCGAAGAAGGAACACGGTCAATCCGGTCAGGAGGTGCTGTCATGAAACGCGGATCGATTTTCTGGGGCATTCTGATGGTGGTGTTTGGCAGCCTTTTTCTTATCAACAACACCATCGGTTTCGCCTGGGACTGGAGCGGGGTGTGGGCCTGGTGGCCCCTGGTGCTGATTGCGCTCGGCGTGAGCATGTTCTTCAAGGGCGAAAAATGGAGCTGGGCGGGATATGGATTCGCCGCCACTCTGTTCGGCGTGATGCTGTTCGCCCTCTTCCATCGCGGCTGCAATGTGGGCGATCACGAAAGCTCCCTCGCGGGGCGGCAGACGGTCACGCAGAAAATGGATGTGCCCTTCGACTCCGCCGTGCGTACGGCCTCCCTGTCGATCTCGATGGGGGCCGGCACCCTCGTGCTTCGCGATACCACCTTGCCCTTGTTCGCGGTGGATGCCCGTAGCAGCGTGGGACGGTACGAACTAACCCGTGAAATCCTCGGAGACAAGGCCACCCTTCAGTTGTTCATGGAAGACAACCACGTCTCCTGGAAGGGCGGCAAACTCAACAACGCCGTATTGCTTGGATTGAACACCGCCCCGGCCTGGGATGTGGATCTCGATATCGGCGCGGCGGAGGCCGATCTGGATTTTTCGAAAGTGAAGCTCACCACCCTGTCCCTCGACGCCGGAGCCGCTTCCATCAAGGTGCGCCTGGGCGAACAGATGCAGGATGCCGACGTGTCGATGGACGTGGGCGCCTCCAACGTGGTGATCTATCTGCCCGAATCCCTCGGCTGTGAGGTCGAATCCCAAACGGCCCTCGCGTCAACGTTCTTCGAAGGCATGACAGAGGAATCCGAAGGACGCTATGTCTCACCCAATTACCACTCCGCGCCCCACAAAGTGCGCATGCGGATCGATGGCGGGGTGTCGAGCATCAAGGTGAAGCGCTACAGTGGCAAGGATTTCTGATCTCGAACGAATGCGAAATGAAAAGGGGCGACTCCACGGTCGCCCTTTTTTTTCATGCACGGGATGGGAGATCAGATGACGCCGAGAAATTTCAACGCCACGATCACGATGCCGAGGCCCATGGCGCCGGCAACGAGAAGTAATTCCACCGGCACCTTGCCGGAGCGTTCCTTGGATTCAGCCATGATGGTTTCCGTCTGGTTGGTGAAACGAGAGGTGAGAAAAGAGTCCGGATGGAAATCCGGGACGCGGGCGTTTCAGACCAGAACGGGAGGAGCTCGCGGCGGAGCGCCGGGGACATCGGGAGGGAGGGGAAGGAGAGGAGAGAAAGGGCGTACATGAATGCGAAGTCGCGCGGGTGGCGATGGCCGTCGCGCAAGCGAGCGGTGTGCCACCACGGGGCGGGATTCTTCCTGCCTCTGGTCGACGGCCGCCAGGTCCCGCTCGATGACATCGCGGCCAGGGCCTCGCTGCATCGGAGGGAGAAAGGGCGGGAGGGTCGAAAGGGTGCATTCGCGGGGATCACCGGAGCCGCCGCCCAGGGTTGGCAGGCGGAATTCCGCCAGCAGGGCCAGGATGACGAACAGTATGAGTCCGGTGCGCTTCATGCACTCAAGCTAGAAAATCTTCCCGCAAATGCAAGACGAATCCTTCTCCCGCACGAGGCCGCGGTGTTATATTTCCGCCAACACACGCATCAGACCCGCGAGCCACGCATGGATCATTACATCATCGGGAAAAAGGATCTGGACAATCTTCTCCACATACTCGGTCTCCTGAAACCGGGAGAAAAACTTACCTATGTGGACAATCTCTCTCTGATCGATCAGAGTCGGGATCAGGTGGGGTTGGGCGTGTGCTCCTCCGAGGAAGCAGTGCCCCTGGGGTCCGATCATGCCCTGCTCACCGATCAGCAATTGAAGTATCTGTTCATCCGTATCGCTTCCCTAGAACTGATGCTGCATCAGCAAAAGGGGATGTTGAAAAAGGAAATGGAAAAGGTGCTGGACGAGATGGAGAAACGCTCCCTGTCCCACCCCGCCACCGAGGATACCCTGCCCCCCGAGATCCAGATTCAGCTGGATGAAGAAATCTCCCGCATCCTGTCCGGCGATTCCGACCGCGATGAGGACTGATCCTCCACATCATGAGTGAGGTCGTGACCATCGCCCTGCCCTGGGGCCATCGCGAAGAAGAGCTGCAAGCCGCGATCGAAATCCGCCTCGGAGCCGGAGCCCCGTACCGCGTGCTCAAACGCAGTCTCGATGCCCGCAATCACCGCGCCATCACGGTTCTGTACTCCATCGAGCCCGAGGGCCTCGATCCCTGCGAAACCATCCTCGAGAACATCGCCCTCCGCAAATGCCGACTCGCATCCCTGTTCGGAGCCACGCCCCCCCGCGTGGTGATCGTGGGCGCGGGTCCTGCGGGACTGTTCTGCGCCTGGTGGCTGGTGCTGCACGGACTCCGCCCCATCCTGCTCGAACAGGGTCCCCCGATGCGTGAGCGCATCCGCGACATGGCCCGGTTCATGAAAACCGGCGACCTCCACCCCCTGTCCAACATCTGTTTCGGAGCCGGTGGCGCCGGGGCCTGGAGCGACGGCAAGCTCATCACCCGCATCCGCTCTCCGTACATTCCCTTCGTGATGAAAACCTTCGTGGACCTCGGCGGTCCCGAAGACATCCGCTATCTCTACAATCCCCACCTCGGCTCCAATCGCATCCGTCGCTGCATCTCCACCATGCTCGATCGCCTGGAAGAGGAAGGAGTGTCTCTGCGCACCAATACCCAGTGGACGGGCCTGGGCGCGGCGGAAGAAGGTCGCATCGGAACCGTGTGCACCAGCGAGGGTCCCATCGAAAACGTGTCGGCCCTCTTCGTCGCCACGGGACATTCCTCCCGCCTGAGCTTTTCCCTTCTCCGCGAAGCGGGAGTGGACATGGAAGCCAAGGATTTCGCGGTGGGATTGAGGGTGGAACATCCCGCCGACACCATCAACCGCCTGATGTACGGAGAGGAATACCGGGAGCGCTATCCGGGTATCGAAACCGCCCAGTACAAATTCGCGCGCACCTGGAAGGAACCCTATCAGGGCGTGTACTCCTTCTGCATGTGTCCCGGCGGCTACATTTTGAACGCCAGCACGGGACCCGAAGGCGTGGTGACCAACGGCATGAGCAATGCCCTCAAATCGGGCCGCTTCTCCAACGCCGCCGTGGTGGCGACGGTGACTCGCGAGGATCTGGCAAAGCTCGGCTATCACGGGGTGGACGCCAGTCTCGCCTTTCAGCAGGATCTCGAGGAACGCTTTCGCGCCTCGGTCAACCGACCCGGCCAGGCTTCGGTGCTGCCCGGACAGAGACTCGCCGATTTCGTGCAGGGTCGCCCCTCGTCCTCCCTCGGTCCCGGTTCCTGCCTCAATCCCACCCTGCCCGCTTCCCTGCATCAGCTCTTCCCGCCCCATCTCTACGAAGGGCTTCGACGTGGACTGACGAGTCTCGGAGGATCTCTCCGTCGCTTCTGCGAATCACCGGAAGCCCAGGCGTTCGGTGTGGAAAGCCGCACCAGCTCACCCTATCGCCTGCCCCGCGACCCTGTCACCTTGCAGTCCCCGTCCCGTCCCCACCTCTATCCCATGGGCGAGGGAGCCGGACACGCGGGAGGGATTACCTCGGCGGCGGTGGATGGTATTCGCTGTGCACAGGCATGGATGGAAGGGAGTAAAGAGTAAAGAGTGAAGGAGGTTGCGATGAGAACGTGGATATGGGTTTTGGTCTTGATGAGTCTGGCGGGGATGCCGATGCGGGCGCAGACCGATTTGATGAAAAGGGCCCTGGATGTGTTGCAGCTGGATTCGGCCATGGTGGGGTATCATCCGAAACCCTCGTGGGACGCGGTGGATCGCTCCGATCCCTTTCGGCTTTCGGTGCATGACGGACTCCTGGCCCACCCCTTCGATCTTCCCACTCACGTTACCGATCTTCTTTTTCAGTACCGCACGGCCCTTACCGCCGACAGCGCCAATCTGCCCGGATATCGCTGGCCCCAGGTGAGGACTCTCGCTGCCCTTCTCGTGCATTCCGCCCGAAACCTCGGCCTGGACATCGGCAAGGTGGGTTTCGATTACACGCCTCGTGTGGATTCCACTGAACCCCTGGTGGCGGCTTGGAGGAATCTCTGCATCGCCGCCGGAGCGCAGACAGGGTCCACCATCGTCTATCCCCTGCCCACCCAGCATTGGTCCGACGACGAATCCGCTCTGCGTGCCGCCGTGAAGGGTCTGCCCCGGGACTTCGCGCTCGCCCTGGCCGAGTTGGTGGAGGCCTGTCGCGAGGCCATCGGGTGGAGGCAGAACGCGTTGCGCGCCATTCCCCGGGATCGCTGGGATCACATCTATCGCTCGACGATTCTCGAACGGTCCCAGTGCGACGCCCACGCCTTCGATCAGGTGGTGTACGACGCCGCCCTGGCCTGCGACGGAGCCAGCATGAGCTATGGCGCCATCCTCCTGGCCCAGACGGTGGAAAAGGTCCTGCCCCGCCTCGCCGCCTTCGCGGGACGATCCCTGACCCTGGACCTGCCCACGCCCTACGGACGCATTGTCGTGGCGGGGGCGGAGGCCAACCTGCATGCCTATTCCGACGCCATGATCCTCATCGATCTGGGCGGGAACGATCGGTATCTGGGACCTACGGCCGCTTCGTCTCCCTCCCTGCCCCTGTCCCTGGTGCTCGATCTGGCCGGAGACGACAGCTATGAATGCGCGGCCCGCGACCTTCCCGCCCAGGGCGCCGGTGTGCTGGGCTACGGGATGCTCGTGGATCTGGCGGGCGACGATCGCTACGGCACCGTGACCTTCGGGCAGGGCTGCGGGCGCTTCGGCGTGGGGGTGCTCGACGATCGCGAAGGCGATGATCAGTACCGGGCCGAGGGTTTTGCCCAGGGTGCGGGGATGTACGGAATGGGACTTCTCGTCGACCGCCAGGGCGGAGATCGCTACGATCTGGTGTATTACGGACAGGGCTATGGCTTTAGCCGCGGGCTGGGGCTTCTGGCCGATGTGCGGGGCGACGATCGCTACACGGCTGACGACGAAACCCTGACGCACGTGGGAGATGAAACGCCCGAGCACAACGAAAGCAACGCCCAGGGCTTCGGCTCGGGGCGGCGCGGGGATCACACCGACGGGCATAACATGTCCGGCGGCATCGGTATTCTCACCGACCTCGACGGCAACGACCAATACTCCGCCGGTGTGTTCGCCCAGGGCAGCGGCTATTGGTTTGGCACCGGCATCCTCAACGACGAAAAGGGAGACGACCGGTACCGCGGGGTGTTCTTCAACCTGGGCGCGGCGGCCCATTTCGCCATCGGGGCCCTCATCGATCAGCGAGGAAACGACCAATCCGAGCTGGTACGCACTCTGGGATTCGGCGCGGCCCACGACGGATCGGCGGCCATCTATTTCGATCTGGAAGGGAATGACTCCTACACCATGACCCGGGGCGATGCCCGATCCGCCAGTCTTGGCGCGGCCCTCAACAGCTCCTTCGCGCTCTTCCTCAACCGGGGTGGAAACGACCGGTACGCGCCCATGGGCGTGAGCTTCGGACATGCTCAATCCCGGCGCGGCGGGGAATATGCCCGACTCGCACCCACGGTGGGACTCTTCTTCGACCTCGGGGGCGAAAACACCTATCCCTCGGGATTCGAGGCGAAGCCCGGCAAGGAATGGCAGTCGGTGCCCCGGGATCCCGCTCTGGGCATTCATGCCTACGGAATAGACGTCCCGTCCTCAAGCCGCTAGGTTCGCACCGTGCGACGCCGGAATCGAAGAACGCGGCCTCGGTTGGTGATGCGCTCCACTTTCCGGATATTTGCTTTTCGAATCTCACGTGTAACGACAGGATCACATGGCACAACAGCAATCCATTCTCGATAAAATCGTCTCCCTGGCCAAACGGCGCGGGTTCGTGTTTCAATCCTCCGAGATTTACGGGGGACTCAACGGCTGCTGGGACTACGGTCCTTTGGGCGTGGAACTGCTCCGCAACATCAAGGAAAGCTGGTGGAAGGCGATGACCTATCGCGACGATGTCGAGGGAGTGGACGCGTCCATTCTCATGCATCCCCGGGTATGGGAGGCCTCGGGACACGTGGAAAACTTTACCGATCCCATGGTGGACTGTCGCGAATGCAAGAGCCGGTATCGGTTGGACGTTCTCTACGAGGGCATGAACGAGAAGAGACGGAAGAAGATCGTGGAGGCCTGGCTCGAGACCTGCGAGCCGGCTCGTCGCGAGCAGCTTCGAGCTCTCAGTGCCGAAGAGATCCAGGAAGAGGCAGGCAATGCCCTGGTGGACGATGCCGTGGTCTTCGAAGCCCTGAACACGAAGGAGCTTCTCCCCTGTCCCAACTGCGGGCGGACGGCGACCTTTACCCTGCCGCGAAAATTCAACCTGATGTTCAAGACCTTCGTGGGTCCGGTGGAAGACAGCAGCGCCGTGGTGTACCTCCGTCCCGAAACGGCCCAGGGCATCTTCGTCAACTTTCTCAACGTAGCCCAGGCCACGCGTCAGAAGGTCCCGTTCGGCATCGCCCAGATCGGCAAGGCTTTTCGCAACGAGATCAACACCAAGAATTTCCTCTTCCGCACCCGTGAATTCGAGCAGATGGAAATGCAGTTCTTCGTGCGTCCCGGCACGGACGACGAGTGGTACGAGGACTGGCGGCAGAGGCGGATGCAGTGGTTCGTGGAAAACGGCATGACGGCCTCCCGGCTCCGTTACCATCCGCACGCGCCCGAAAAGCTGGCGCACTACGCCAAGGCGGCGGTGGACATCGAATACCAGTTTCCCTTCGGCTGGGGAGAGATCGAAGGCATTCACAATCGCACGAACTTCGATTTGAGTCGGCACATGGAGTATTCCACCAAGAGCATGGAATACTTCGACGACGAAACGAAGGAGAAGTACGTCCCCTTTGTCATCGAGACCTCAGCCGGAGCCAGTCGCTCCTTCATGGCCTTTCTGGTGGATGCCTACGAAGAAGAAGTGTTGGAAAAGGAAACCCGCGTGGTGTTGCGCCTCCATCCCCGTCTTGCCCCCTTCAAGGCGGCCGTGCTTCCGCTGGTCAACCGCGACGGTATGGACGAGATCGGTGCGAAACTACATCGTGAATTGCAGCGCGACGTCAAGGTCTTTTACGACGACAGCGGCTCCATCGGTCGCCGGTATCGTCGTCAGGATGAAATCGGCACCCCCTGGTGCTTCACGATCGACTCCCAAACCCTCGAGGACGGCACCATCACCGTGCGCCATCGCGACGCGATGCACCAGGAGCGCATCGCCCTGGCCTCCTGCCGTCGCTTCCTCCTCGACGGCCTCGCCACGCCTTAACCCTTTACTCTTTACTCTTCACTCAGTACGGATACTTCGCCTTCCTCCGCAGTCGTGCTTCGAGGGAGTCGATCACCCGACGGGCCTGGGGCCCGAGTTCGGGGTGTTCCTCCGCGATCTTACGGGCATCCTCGATATAGGCCCGGGCCAGACTGCGCGGATAGGGAAGAGCGTAGTTCATGGCGTCATTCATGTAATACTCCAGCTTTTCCCGAGGCGACTTCGGATTCGCGGCGGGAGCCCCCTCCGCATTCGGGTCGGGTCGGGAGGGGAAGAGCAGGACGTAAGAGAGGAACAGAACGACGGCAATGCCGATGACATGGATGAGATAGCCGGGACGTTTTTTCACGAACACACAAGCCTCGATGGTGAGGATCGAAAAACCGGGAGCAATGTACGGTTTTTGGGAAAAGGGTGGAAGGGGGGGGGTGAATGCGTGAATGGGGGAATGCGTAAATGGCCGCGTTCTCTTCCTCTTAACCCTTCACTCTTTTCTCTCTTGACTTTTCTCCGGCTCTTTCCCAAGTTTCGGCATTGAATTTCCGACGTCATGAAAGTATCCCGCCATGGGATCAGTCCACTACCTTTCACCATTTCGCACGAGGCCATTATGGGAACCTCTTGTCCCTGTTCTACCCCCCCCCCCCAGAATCCGCTGAGCGGATCGGGCTCCTTTGTTCATGACTGGAACGCGGCCCAGGCTCTGACGCCACGCAGTCCTCTCGATGTTCTTCTCTTCGCCCAACTCGGAGAAACCGTGGGCACCTTCGAACGCAGCACGATGTACGTCGCACCCGTTGGTGGTTGGGTCACCAACAAAGAATCGGGTGAGCCGTTTTGGTATCTCGAAGCCGCACCGGTCTGTACGGCCTATGCCACCGAACAGGGAGAGAAGGTGGCCGATGCCGCCCAGTGGATGTTTGATCACAAGACCATGTACACCGGCTCAGTATCGGAACCGCGTGAACCCCAGGTCGCGCCACCCGCGACCCGCGTGTTGTATATGCGCGCAGGGTCGGAATGGAAGAATACCGTGGGAATTCGGTTTAGTGATAATCTTTCCAACGTCCAATTGACCTTCACGCGGAACCTGATGACCCGGGGAGACGAGCAGGGGACCTATCCGGTGCTTTCCTTTGGTTCCTATCTCCAGGAGACGACCAAGAACCTCATCCTGACCTTCTCGACTCCGGGCATCTACTCCTTTGCCCTGTGCGGACGGGATGGCAACGATGATTCCGTATGCCTGGAACTGGATATCTGGGCGGTATCATGAAAACGAGAGATTTCAGGAACATGTCGGTCCCGGACGGGATCGACATGTTCTCCACAGCCTTCGACGGTCCCTTTGGTTGGCCACAGAGCAACGCAGCGAGTATGGAACTCCGTCGATCCGATGAGAAGCAAGCAGCTCCATGTATCTATTGCTCCGATCTCTTCGATGATTTGGATCTCGACGCACCTCTCCTCACGGCGAATTGCTATGGAGGACAGGGGCTGGGAATGTGGGTGGATAGCTACAATTGGCCGGGAGGTGGTCGTCATTGGCAGGAGCTGAATACTGATGGCAAGAAGTATGATTATTTATTTACGCTTCGACTATTGGGTGTACGAAGCTATATTCTTGGCTCAGAAGATCCTGTTGAATTTCAGAGAATATCATTATTGTCTCGTCAACGAGATGCCAGTTTGCAACTCGGCGAGGTTATATCTGGACGTTGGATTGATGGTAACTTAGGGTGGGATCCTATTCGTTTTTCGCCAGAGTCTGGAATAATAACTAGTTTCTATCATGATGAACCGCTAGATACAATGATGAATGATGCAAAGGGTGGCGATGCAAACGCAGCGCACCATTGGGAAAGATATCATCCTCTGTTGGATACCTATCTGGCGAATCTCCTTCAATTCCTTTGTACAATCGATTTTCAAAGCAGCTTCGTCTTTTCCACCTACGACATACTCCTTGTGCAGGATTTTCTCAGTCGACTTCAAACTACTACAGTACCCTGTGGACACAATGCGGGAAGATCTATGCTTGATCTTGTGCGAGATGGGACTATCCGAATATACCCGGATTTCTACAGCGAACAAGGGAAGAGGGAGTTCTATCGACAACTTCAAGCCACTTATCATATGTATGGCATCCCTACGCAGTGGATCCGGCCTTTCATCAGCACGGGAGCTAACCTGTGCGAATACGAAGAAAAGCGGTTTGAAACCCAGCCGGTTTCCATCATATGTGAGACGATCTTCCACCAAACGATGGGGTTTGGAGCCCCATACCTGTATACCTCAGGAGGTTGGACCCAGGAAAAGTGGGACTCGTTGTTCTTTCTCTCCTGGATCCTTGGATGCATCGAACCGGATCGTGTTTCGGGAAGCGGACGCCAGGGTTGTTCCCTGACCCGCCCCACCTCGCTTCGCGGCCTGCTTCGACTGCTATGCAATATGTTTCCCATCCAACCGACACGAACCCGGGAGGATGAGCGAATACGATTCCTGGAGTGTTTCTCGCTGTATAGGGATTATCCGCATCCGCCGGAGAATCCTCAAACCTGTCTTCCCTGTTGCGTAAATGCCGTCGGAGAATCGATCCCCATTGATACCGTCCACTATCGAGCGCTTCGCGCGAATTGTGCGACACTTCCAAAATGCTGCAAAGATGTGAACTTGTGTAGAACCACCTCTCCCAATGCATGAGGCCACCAATGAAACCGACCCTGTGGATCACCATTCTCGTTGCCTTGGTGAGCGCGCCCCTGCCCTGCCAGGCCCAGTGGCGCTGGCTCTACCCTTCCCTGCGCGGAGAGTTTCGGTCCTGCGTCATGGCGAGCGCCGATCATGCCTACATCCTGACCGCCTCCGACAGCGTGCTGGAGACCAGGGATCAGGGGCGTACCTGGACCACGATGGAGGTGGACGGACTGCCTACTTTCGGCGTGTTCTTTCGCCCGTCCCTTGGATTCCTGGTGGTGCGGGACCGGGGTGCGGGGTCCAATCTCCTGCTATCCTGGCATATCCTGAAGACCTCGAACGGGGGACAGAGCTGGCATCGCCTGCCTCCCACCTTCGGGGATGTGGTGGATGTGTACTTCGGCACGGATTCCCTGGGCTGGGTGACCCTGCGCACGGGAGCGGGTATGCACACGACGGACGGAGGGCAAACATGGGAACCGAACGCGCCGGGGACCCCACCGATCATACGCTGGATGGATCGGAACACCTGGTATGGATACCGGCATTATTCCACTGAAGTCGGACGAAGGGACAGTGTGCTCTGGTACTCTTTCGATGGAGGCGCCACTTGGAAAAAAAGAACGTTTACCGCGTTTCCAAGAATAGGTACTGGCTATACACTGCAATCTGAGTGTCTGTCTCTTACACATACTTCCACGGGAACGTTTTTAGCTCTAAATCATGTATATGCACTTTCGCCTAGCATGCAGACCTTTTTTACATCATTCAGTATTGCCCGATCGAACGACTCAGGACGTACATGGAGTATGGAATATAATCCCGTTGTCTTTCAGACAACGGGAAGTAGCCAACGGGCGGAAGGTCAGCATAACAGAGCGTTTCCATATCGATTTCTTTCCTTGGGAGATTCGGTCGTGGCGGTTGTTTCGGATATTGGAAGGAACTGGCTTCGATTCGTGAATGGGGCCCAAGCGTCCATCACTATCGATATCCTATTTGATGAATTCACAAATTGCGGCTACGATTCAGACCATGAGGGACGTGTGATCGCGGTTTCGTCTTCGCGAAAGCGCATACAATGGAGTACTGATGTCGGAAACACCTGGACGTGGCGAAATGACGAGGAGATGATCAACACAAGCATGGTCCGGGCACTCCTTTCTTTTCATTCCACGGGACTCGTGATCGGGTATGCTCCGTACTACGTGGCTCTCTCGAAGAATGGCTACCTGGTGTTCGATGGGGTGCAAAAGATTCACGATAGCACGAGTAGCATGCATATCGTCGAAGATGGGCCCTGTCAAACTCTTGATGATCATCGCGCCCTGCTGGCAAATACAGGATCGAGCACATATCAGATGTTTGAGTTAACAGACAACAAGGAGTGGTTCCCGATCACTTCATACTTTAATAAGCCAACACCCGTCCAATCACCGCTCGGCACATCCTACTATCTTGGAGCTGGACGTGCCGTTATTGCCGCCGCGGATGGCGTGATTTATGCCCATGTGGAAGATACCTGGGAATGGAAGAGAGTGGATTCCGTTATTGATTTCGCTGGATCTGAAGCGGCGAGTCAACGTATGAGATTTTTTTCTCGCGATGAAGGAGTCTGTGTTGACTATGAACAGGGCTCCTATCGGAGTAGAACGGGACTTGATAGCCTTGTGTATTTTCTTACCGTGAGAACGACCTCGGATGGAGGAAAGTCTTGGACCAGAATACAAACTCCTCTTAAGCAGTTCATCCAACTCGTACAGCCATCACTTGCAAACAAATCCTCGCTCGGGATTCTGAATCGTCATTCCTATCTCACCGGGAACCCCGATGGAATTCGCAAAACCACGGATTGGGGACATACATGGACCTTAGTTTGTCCCGCGACGGAAGGGATCTTTTCCATTAGCGCGGTGGATTCGCTTCGCGCTTTTGCCACGACGGAGCACGAACTACTAGGTACGATTGATGGAGGACAAAGGTGGTCACGTATCACACCACGAGATGCATCGGGACGTGTTCTTAGTGCGGGAGTCTTTACGAAGGTCTTCACCACGCCCTCCGGCTTCGTGCTCGCCTGCCTGCCGGATGGCTTCATCGGAGGCATGGCGGATTCCATCCTCACAGGGGTGGACCGTACGGAGCCCGTGTTCCCCACCGACCCGCTTCGCATCTACCCAAACCCCGGTGTTGCGGGTGGGACTGTCCGCATCCGGTTTACACAGCAGACAGCGGGGAGTGCCTCGATTACCCTGTACTCCTTGCTGGGCCAGCATCTGCATCACGAGATCCTCGACGACCGTCACGTAGGCCCCCGTGAGGTTACTCTGTGCACCGCCGGCCTCCCGCCCGGACTCTACTTTGTCGCGGTGTCCACGCCCGAAGGAGTGAGGGTGGGGAAGGTGGTGGTGGGAAGGTGAAGTGTGAAGAGAAAAGAGTAAAGGCGTGTATACGTGAATAGGTGAATGAGTGAATACGATAATGGGTGAAGGAGCGCCCCCTTTACTCTTTCCCCTTTACTCTTCCCTCCTCTTGCCTTTTTCACTATCTCCATTTTTCCTACATTTCGCCTCTTTCATCACACAGGACCATCATGACCACCATACGAATCCTCGCTCTGTGTCTCACTCTCATCGCGGGAACCACGTTCGCACAGAAACAGAAAGCGGCTCCCGCTCCCACCAAGGAATCCAAAGGAAAAACCACGATGATCATCATGAAAACCGATCTGGGCGAAATGGAAATCGAACTCTGGAACGAAGTCGCGCCCAAGACCGTGGACAATTTCGTCGGCCTCGCCATGGGGACGAAGCAATGGAAGGACCCGAAATCCGGGGAAATGGTCACCCGCCCGTTCTACGACGGCTTGAAATTTCACCGCGTCATCAACGATTTCATGATTCAGGGTGGCTGCCCCAAGGGAGATGGAACCGGAGATCCCGGATATAAATTTGAGGACGAATGCTTCGATACGGGCAATGCCGCCGTCATCACCGGCAAGATTCCGGATGTGGCCACGGCCATGCGGGTGTACGAGGAAATCCTGCTTCCCTATCTGCGCGCCACCCCCCAGCCGAGCAAGGACATCACGTCCATCCTCGAAAAATGTCAGGCCCAGAACAGCGCGGCTCCCCTGATGGAACAGCCGATCGAATTCTATACCAAGATCACGGGTCGCACCGAACCCTTCCGCAGTCAGGGCACCCTCAAGGCCAAGGTCGCCTACGGCACCATCTGCATGGCCAACTCGGGTCCCAATACCAACGGCTCCCAGTTCTTTATCGTGACGAAGAAGGAAGGCTGCGACTGGCTCGACGGCAAGCACACCGTGTTCGGCACCGTGGTCAAGGGCCTGGATGTGCTCCATGCCATCGAAAAGAAAGGCAATGGAGTAGGTATCGTCAGCGTGCGCGTCAAAAACTGACCCCCATTTCTTCCCTAGCACGGCGGCCCTTCCTCTGGATCGGCCGCCGTATTCGTTTCTGGGGATTTCCTCGTACTTTTGTTGCATCCTCGGACCCCGCTCCCCCGTACACGGCGGTTTTCGGAATTTTTCCATCATCCGGAGCTTGTCATGGATACCCCGACCCTCGTTTCCGATCTCAGCAGAAGAGACTTCGTCAAAGTGAGCGCCGCCACTGGCCTGGCCGCCCTCGTCCTGCCTCATCTGCCCTCTTCCTCCGCTCTCGCCTCGCCGCCGGACAAGCCCGCCACCAACATCGCCGAAGCCCTCGCCATCCCGCGCACCGCCGAGTCCCTGCCGGGCAAATACCCCGGCCGCGTGGTGGAGGTGTTCAGCGAATCCTGTCTCCGCGAGGATCGCCCCGATCGCGAGGCCTGCCTCCGCATGCTCGACGAGGGCATGACCCAGCTCACCGGGATTCAGGATCCCGTGAAGGCATGGACCACCTTCGTCTCCCCCAATGATGTCGTGGGTCTCAAGGTCAATCCCATCGGCGGCTCCCTTCTTTCCACGAGCATCGAACTCGTCCACGCCGTGATCGATCGCCTCGTCGAGGCGGGAATCCCGAAATCCCAGCTCGTGATTTGGGACCGCCGGGAATTCGAACTGCACGAGGCCGGTTTTACCGCGAAAGAATTCCCCGGCATCGAGATCGTGGGCACCGAAAAGAAGGACGAGAAGGGGAGTTTCCGCGACGCGTCGGGCGCCCTCTACAGCGAGACCATGATCGATCGGAAATGGTACTACTGGGCCGACTGCGAGGAGGCCTACGACGAGGAAACCCTGCCCTACATGGTCAATACCGGCAAGCATTCCTACTTCAGCACCATCGTCACCCAAAAGCTGACCAAGATCATCAACATGCCGGTGCTGAAAAATGCCGGACCCACCGTCACCCTCTGCCTCAAGAACCTGGCCTATGGGGCCATTTCCAATACGGGACGCCTCCACAAACAACTCTGGGGTGAAACCTGCGCCCAGGTGCCCTGCTTTCCCCCGCTGCGTGACAAGACCGTGCTCAATATCGTGGACGGAATTCGGGGCTGCTATCAGGGCGGACCCGCCGCCGATCCGAAGTATATCACGGATTACAAAGTGCTCCTCTTCGGCACCGATCCCGTGGCCGTGGATCGCATCGGCTACGACATCGTGCTGAAAAAACGCCTGGAAATGGACGTCCAGAAACAGGAAAGTCCCCGCGGCACCGCCTTTCTGAAGCTCGCCGAGGAGTACAAGCTCGGAATCGCCGAACCCGCATCCATCATTCACACACGACGAGTTCTCTCATGAAGGTTCTGTCCTCCCTGTTCTTCCTGCTGCTCCTCTCCCTCCCGCTTTCCGCCCAGGAAAAGGATTTCGAATTCTCCTCGCGGCCCAAGGACGGGCTAACGGTGGTGGAAACCGAACGCCATCGTGGTCAGCAGTTGTACGGAGTCCTGAACGGGGGCGCCGAACTGTACTTCGAGTATGGAGTCCAATCTCTCTGCGTGCAGAAGCTGACTCTCGGCGCGATGCCGGTAAAGGCGGAGATCTGGACTACCGCCACTCCCCTCGAGGCCTTCGGCCTCTTTTCCTATCTGCGAGGCCCCATTGCCGCCGAGAACGACGAAGGCATTCTCTTCGCCTTTCAGCCGCGTTCTTCGGTGCTACAGAGAGGGCGATTCTGCATCACGATCTCCACCGAGGGCAAAAACGGACTCACCGAACAGAATCAGACCCAGCTTCTTGCCCTGATCAAGGAAATGACTGCGGGATTCGCGGCGTCGGAAACGACCATCCCTCTGCGGGAGGGCATGGAAAGCAATTCCCTCACAGGGTTGCGCCTGGTCCTGGGCCGACTCGCCCTTCAGAACCAACCCATTCCCGAGGGCGAACGCTTTCAGGATTTCGAAGGACTGACCCTCGTGTATCTCGCCATGGACGGGAAGCCCGTAAAGGGGTCCTACTACCACGTGCGATTGAAGGATCGCGGCCAGTTTACCTCTCTGGGAGATCAGTGGGGCTTTCCCTACGACCTCATGGAGCCGGAGACCTGGAGAGCGTCGAAACTCGATCAGCGGATGTGGGGAAGAAAAACCGAGGATGGATTCATGATTCTCGTTCTGGATGCCGAAGTCCCCGAACTCGCATCGGAACTGATCGACGCCCTGCGCTAGTCGCCGCCCCTACCATTCGAGGGCGCGTTCCCGAAAGTCTGTCACCACGTACACCAGCCCGTACACCAACGCCCCGAACGCGGTGAGAATGCCCAGCCAGTGAATCCACGCGGCGAGCTCCACCGCGCTGTCCAAAGCGTCGAGCTCGCTCATGATCGTGTGCCAGTCGTGAAGCACGGTCTTGCTGATGAGCTGAAGGTTCTGGTACTTCGCGTCCTGAATGTACACGGCCGCGTTGCACATGCTCACCCCGGTCCAATACAGCATCGTCCAGGCATGAGGGCGGTAGCGAAAACACAGAAACACCGCGATTCCCAGAGGAAAGATCACCTGAAAGATGCTTCCACCCATGAAGTACAGCAGGTGCCCGAAGGGAGAAAACACGAAGTGTCCGGCCTCGTGCACGATGAGGGTCACCGTGTCCACGATGAACACCACGAAGGGCGGGGAATAGCCCGGTGCGACGGGCACGTACCAGAACGCGTAGAACCAGAGGAGCCAGCCCGCATAGGCCAGTCCCAGACTCTTGAGGATGGGAACGAGGTATTTCATACAGAGGTCGCGTCCCTGCTGCACTCGGGACGCGAACGGATCAGGAACAGCCGCTGGTAGTGCCGCAGTCCTCGCACACCGTGCAGGCCCCGTTGCGCTTGACACGGGAGGAACCGCAGGACAGACACATCTCGCCGGTGTACCCCTGGGCCTTGGCAAGAAGAATGGCGCCGGCGTCGCCGAGGGACTTCGTGGTCTCCATCACCACTTCGGGTGCGGCCTCCGCAGCCTTGCGTTTCTGCAGCACCGGCGGGGTGTTGAAGTGCGTGAGGGGCTTTTCGGCGGGCTCATCCACGGATTTGACGTGGATGAAATCCGTGCGACCGAGGTACTCGAATCCCAGGGCACGGAATACGTAATCCAGCACGGAGGTGGCGTTCTTGATGGCCTCGTGTCCCACCACCGTCCCTGCCGGCTCGAAGCGGGTAAAGGTAAAGGAATCCACCAGCTCCTCGAGAGGCACGCCGTACTGCAGGGCCTTCGAAGCCAGCACGGCGAAGCAGTTGAGCAGACCCTTGTAGGACGCCCCTTCCTTGTACATATCGATGAAGATTTCTCCGAGGTTACCGTCTTCGTATTCCCCGGTGCGCAGAAACACCTTGTGCCCGCCCACCACGGCTTCGCGCACGAACCCGTGCCGCTTGGCCGGGAGCTTGCGGCGATGGGGCTTGTACACGAGCACCTCATGCACTTCCTTCGGTCCCACGCCTTCGTCGAAATTGTCCTCGTCCCCGATTTCCAGAAGCACCCGGGCCTCGGGATCGCTGATCGTGTTGAGGGGCTGGGAGAGCTTCGACCCGTCGCGATAGAGGGCGTTGGATTTGAGCATCAACTGCCAGGACAGCTCGTAGGCGTGGCGCACATCTTCGATGGTGGCCTCGGCCGGCATGTTGATGGTTTTCGAAATGGAACCGGAAATGAAGGGCTGCACGGCCGCCATCATGCGAATATGACCCTCGGGCGCGATGAAGCGCTGGCCCCGCTTGCCGCAGGTGTTGGCGGTGTCGAAAATGGGCAGGTCCGCAGGACGCAGACCGGGAGCTCCCTCGATCATCATGGTGCCGCACACGTATTCATTGGCTCGCTCGATCTGCTCCTCGGTGAACTTGAGGGCCGAGAGCATGTCGAAATCGGGACTGTCGAGCATCTCTCGAGTGAATCCCAGTTTGAAGCAGAGATCGTCGCCGAGCACGAAGCGATTGAAGGCGAATCGCAGGTCGAACACCGAATCGAGCTGCTCCTCCACCTTTTCGATGCCTTCGGACGTGAAGCCCCGCTCAAGCAGACTGTCGCGATGGATGTCGGGACAACCCGCCAGGGTGCCGTGGCCCTTCACGTACTTTTCGATCTGCTCGATCTGTCCCGCCGAGTAGCCCAACACGTCGAGGGCCTTGGACACGGACTGATTGACGATCTTGAAATACCCGCCTCCGGCGAGCTTCTTGAACTTCACGATGGCGAAATCCGGCTCGATGCCGGTGGTGTCGCAGTCCATCACCAGTCCGATCGTTCCCGTCGGCGCGATCACCGACACCTGCGCGTTACGGAAGCCATACTCCTCACCGAGGGCCAGGGCCTGGTCCCAGCTTTCGCGGGCAGCCATGGTCAGCGATGCGGGGCAGAGGATATCGTTCAGGGGCTGGGGAAGGATGGTGAGGCCTTCGTACTCGTCCTTCGGGGCATTCCATGCGGCCCGGCGATGATTGCGGATCACGCGGAGCATGCTGTCCCGATTTGCTTCGAATCGGGGGAAGGATCCCACGCACCCCGCAATTTCAGCCGACGTGCGATAGGATTCTCCGGTCATCAGCGCGGTGATGCCCGAGGCGATGGCCCGGCCCCGATCGCTGTCGTAGGGCACGCCCGCCACCATCAGCACGGTGCCGAGATTGGCGTAGCCCAGACCCAGGGTGCGAAAATCATAACTCTTGCGGGCGATGGCCTGGCTGGGGAACTGGGCCATGAGCACCGAAATCTCGAGCGTGAGGGTCCAGAGCCGCACCACGTGCCGAAACGCGTCCACATCCAAATCCTGCTTCTTCTCGTTCCAGAAATAGCGCAGGTTGATGGAGGCGAGATTGCAGGCCGTGTCATCGAGAAACATGTACTCGCTGCAGGGATTGCTCGCGTTGATGCGCCCGTCGGCGGGACAGGTGTGCCATTCGTTGATGGTGGTGTCGAACTGGAGGCCGGGATCCGCCGAGGCCCAGGCGGCGTAACAGATGCGATCCCAGAGCGCGGCCGCTTGTACCGTCTTGCTGATCACACCCGTGGTCCGATGGGTGAGTTTCCACTCCTCGTCCTTCCGTACCGCATCCATAAAATCGTTGGTCACCCGCACACTGTTGTTGCTGTTCTGACCACTGACCGTGGAATACGCTTCGGATTCGTAATGCGTGTTGTATTCATCGAAGGGAAAGCTCGTCCGCCCCTGGCTCGCCAATTGCATGGCACGGTAGATGTAGTTGACATGCACCCCCGCCTTCCGGGCGCGACGAATAGCCCGGTCGAGGTTCCTGTTCTTCGCCAGGTCGGTGCCGTTGCCGTCGATCGCGGCTCGGATGATGGCGTTCAGATGACGCCGACTCACCGAACTCCCCGTCACCAAGGCGGCCACCTTCTGCTCCTCCTTTACCTTCCAATCGATGAAATCCTCTATATCGGGATGATCGATGTTGAGCACCACCATCTTGGCGGCCCGGCGCGTCGTGCCTCCGGATTTAATGGAGCCTGCAGCCCGGTCGTTGATCTTCAGAAAGGACATCAGGCCCGAGGAATAGCCGCCACCGCTCAGGGGCTCGTTCTTTCCCCGCAAAGAGCTGAAATTGGTGCCCGTGCCGCTTCCGTATTTGAAAATACGGGCCTCGCGAGTCACCAGATCGAAAATGCCGCCCTCGTTCACCAGATCGTCGTTTACGGACTGAATGAAGCAGGCATGGGGCTGAGGATGGGTGTAGGCGTCCTCGGACTGCCGAAGCTCACCCGTTTCGGGATCGACGTAAAAATGCCCCTGGGCGGGACCCGTGATCCCGTAGGCCCACTGGAGTCCGGTATTGAACCATTGCGGGGAATTCGGTGCGGCCATCTGCTGAAGAAGAGTGAAGGCCATCTCGTCGTAATAGGACTGGGCATCGTCGGCACTGTCGAAGTACCCATGCTCCTCACCCCAGTGACGCCAACACCCCACCATTCGATGCACCACCTGCCGAATGCTGGTTTCGGATCCGGTTCGCACCGTGCCGTCTTCATTCAACAGCGGAGTGCCATCCTCGGTGAACTGAGGAACCCCCGCCTTACGGAAGTACTTCTGAGCCAGAATGTCGGTGGCCATCTGGGACCAATGTGAAGGCACCTCGATGTCGCTCAGCTCGAACACCACGCTCCCATCGGGATTGCGAAGCACGGAAGATCGGCGGGTATACGTGAAAAGGGAATACGGATTCTCTCCGGCCTTGGTGAATCTTCTGCCGATCTTCATGAACACGGTCTCCGGGGGGTGGTCAAAAGAAAAAAAAGGAAATCGCCTCGGTGCCGCTAAGGCGTAAATACAGCTATATCAAACGCTTATCGAAAAGAGAGCGAGTAAAATCGAGACTCTAGGTACGTGATGATTCGAAAAATCGAGGGAGAAAAATACTGGAGAGGGGGCGTATTGTCAAGAGTTCGTAAATCCAGCAAAAACAACTGCATGGACGCTAAGGGATTCCCTGCCAACGGGTTATAGGAACGAAGCGCGAGAGGATTTTTTTTCGAAGTGCCGAAATCGAAGCAAATTCCCTACCCGATTGCGAAGGATCCCAGGATGGCTCGCTGTGAGGCGCCCGTGACGGCGGGAAGATTGGCGGGATGGCCTTGCATCCACTCGTGGGCGAGGATGGCGAAGGCCAGAGCTTCCTTGAGATCGGGGGGAACCCCGAGGGCGTCGCTGGTGCGCACCCGGCACTGAGGAAGGCTGTGACGGAGCCCGGTGAGAAAGAACTCGTTGAAGGCCCCGCCTCCGCTCACGTAGAGTCCCGTGGCGGTTTCCTCGCCCGCGAGCTGGGCGATGACCCGCGAAATGGCGGTGACGGTGGCCTGGGCGGCCGTGGCCACCAGGTCCTCGGGCGTGGAGACCTGGAACTCCCGAGCCAGTTCGAGATAATTGTCCATGAACCGCTCGCCGAAGACCTCCCGGCCCGTGGATTTGGGGAAGGGGAGGGAGAAGAATTCGTGGGACAGAATCCAGGCTTTCAGATCGGGATTGATACGTCCGCTCCCGGCGATCTTTCCCCCCTCGTCGAATTCCTTTCCATAAAACTTTCGCATGAGTTGATCGACCAGCATGTTTCCCGGACCCACGTCGCTGGCGAAGATCTCGTCCTCTCCCCTTCCGGCGGGCAGGCAGGTGAGATTGGCGATGCCACCGATATTCAGCATGATGCGATCTTCCTCTTCGCTTCTGAAGAGCAGGTAATCGACGTAGGGCACCAGGGGCGCCCCCTGCCCTCCGGCGGCGATGTCGGCGGAGCGGAAGTCCGACACCACGGGCAGGCCGAGAAGCCGGGCCAGCATGGAGCCGTTCCCTGCCTGGAAGGTGGACCGGATGGAGTATCCGGCCACGGTAACCGGCTCGGGGATGTGGTACAGGGTTTGGCCATGGATTCCGACCAGGTCGAGATCGGAGATCTCGTGCCCCCATTCGCGGCAGGTCTGATGCACCGCGTCGGCGTACACCTCCGCCAGCACGGCATGGAGCAGGCAGATGTCGCTCACCGAGCTGGTGGAGGGCGAGGAATTGGCGAAAATCATATCGCGTACCTCTTCGGGAAAAAGGGTGCGATGGGAGTGCAGAATCTCGGCGTCGAGAGCGAGTCCTCCCCCGCGAATCCGGGCGATGACCACATCCACCGCGTCCACGGAGGTCCCTGTCATGATGCCGCAGACCACATGGGAATCGGCAGTGGAATAGCGAGTGAGGATGTCGAGGGGAGAAGCGAGAGTCATGGGAATATCGAGAGGATTACATGGTGTCGTGGGGATCCACGTCCACAAGAAGGTGGACGCGGCGCTGGTGGCGACGAAGCTCGGGGTCCGACAGGACTTCGGTCAACGCCGTGCGAAAACGGGAATTGTCGGGATCCCGGGCCTTGTCGATGCGAATCAAAATCTGATACCGCCAGACCCGCTTGAGTCGCTTGAGCAGGGCGGGTTGCGGGGGATGGAGGATGGCGCCGGACAGACGGGTCGAAAGGGCGGAAAAGAGCAGACGGGAGAAGCTCAGTACCTGATTCTCGTCAGGATCGGACAGGGTGAGGAGCACAAGGCGGGAATAAGGAGGATAGCGAAGATGGCGACGCTGGTCCAGCTCCTTTTCCATGAAGCCTTCGTAGTCGTGCGCCAGCAGATGGGCGTAGACCGGATGGAAGGGACGATGGGTTTGAATGAACACGGTGCCGGGACGCTCCCCCCGGCCTGCCCGCCCCGCCACCTGGGTGAGGAGCTGAAAGGTGCGCTCGGTGGCGCGAAAATCGGGAAAGAGGAGGGACTGATCCGCAGAAATCACTCCCACCAGAGTGACTCGGTGAAAGTCCAGCCCCTTCGCCACCATCTGAGTGCCGAGAAGCACGTCAGCTTCTCCTTCTCCGAAGGTGGTGAGCATGATGTCGTGAGCCCCCTTTTTTCGTGTGCTGTCGGCATCCATCCGAATCACCCGGGCCTCGGTGAGGGATTCCCCCAGTTCCTCTTCGAGGCGCTGGGTGCCCGATCCCACCAGCAGGAGGGCCGAACTGCCGCATTGGGGACAGTGGGGGGGAAGACGGCGTCCGTCTCCGCAATAATGACAGCGGAGCTGGTCTCTATCCTTGTGAAAGGTGAGCGAGATGCTGCAATTGTCGCAGGTTTCCACATGCCCGCATTCCTCGCATTCGAGACTCGGGGCATAGCCCCGTCGATTCTGGAAGAGAATGATGCCCTCGTCCCGCTCCTGTCTCTGTCGAACCTCGGCGAGAAGACGGGGCGTGATGGAACCGTGAAATGAGGTCCGCTTTTTCTCCTCTCCCACATCGATCAGCACCATGTCGGGAAGACGGGCTCCATCCATGCGGCGGGGCAGGCTCAGGAGGGTGTACTTGCCACGACGCGTGTTTTCCAGGCTTTCGGCGGAAGGGGTGGCGGAGCCCAGCAGGATGGTGGCCTGTTCGAAGCGGGCCCGCACGACGGCCACGTCGCGGGCATGATAGCGGGGGGAAAGGTCCGACTGTTTATAACTCGGTTCGTGCTCCTCGTCCACCACGATGAGTCCGATGCCGTCGAGTGGTGAGAACACCGCCGAACGGACTCCCAGCACCACTCGGGCCTTTCCGTCACGGATGAGCTTCCAGGCGTCGTGGCGTTCGCCAAGCGAGAGACGGCTGTGCACCACCACCACATCGGCGCCGAAGGCCTGGGTAAAGCGGTACTGAAGCTGGGGAGTGAGGGCAATTTCGGGAACGAGCACGAGGGCGGTGCGGCCCCGGGCGAGGGTTTCGCGAACAGCGTGGAGGTACAGGAGGGTCTTTCCTGAAGCGGTGACCCCGTGCAGGAGAAAAGGGGAGAAGGACTTCGTATCGAGAGCGCCGCGAATCGCCTCGGCGGCGGAGCGCTGATCCTCGTTGAGCTCGGGTTCCTCGAGGTGTTCCGCGAACCGGAGGGAGGGACGGCGCACCCATTCCATATCCTCGACGACGAGAACGTCTTTTTCCACCAGGGCGGAGACCTGGGCATGGGTCGCATTCGCGGCACGCAGGGCCTCGGTCATCGGGAGGGTGGTTTCTCCATCGCGTCGTGCCTGCCAAAGGATAGTCACCAGATCGGCCTGCTTCGGAGCACGTTTTTCGAGCTCCACCATCAGATCGTGCATGTGCTCGGACTCTGTCCATGGGGGCAACAGACGCAGGGCCTTCACCGTTCTCGCGTGCGCTTTCGGAGGGTCGAGGGCCAGGGTGACGCGCACGAGTCCCAGCTCCTCGAGAGCGTGCAGGGTGGAATTCAGCTCCCGTACCCCGAGGCGAACACAGAGTTCGTCCTCGGTCATTTCCTCCCCGGTCACGAGCTGATCCAGCACGGCGCGGCGCAGGCGGGATCGGGCTCCGGCCCTCGCGATGGCCTCCTGATCGGAAGAGCACAGCGAGACACGCTTCACGGGCTTCTGCATCATGCCCTGGGGCAGGCAGGCCTTGAGAGCGTCACCGAGGGATGTGCAATAGTAGGACGCGGTCCATTGCGCCAGGGTAAGCTGGGCGGCGGTGAGCACGGGCTCAGGGTCCAGCACCTCGAGCAGGGCCCGGGTTTTCGCGGGGAGCGTGTCCACGGAGTGGAGTTCGGTACAAAACCCCGCCAGGATCCGTTTGCCGAGGGGCACGGAAACCCGCATCCCGACCTGAAGGGAGTCGCGAAGGGCAGCCGGGACCTCGTAGGTCAGGAGATCCAGCGGAAGATCGGGAAGGGCCACCTGGGCGAGGACGGGCATGGAAAGAGGAGGCGAAGGGGGACGTGGAACAAGAATGGGTTAACGGGAAGATCGCACCCATTAACCCATCGAAAAAGGAAAAACGAAAAATCAGAGGTAGGCGCGCTTCAGCTCCAACTCCTCGGAAATCTGTTCGAGCGAAACAGGCATAGCCTCAAGACCGGCGGGAGCCGAGGTCACGACATTGTAGCCGGGAAGAGCCAGCTCGGGCTGGGGTGCGGCATCGACGGTAGCAAGCGAGCCTTTCTCCTTGTTCATGCCGAGAGCGAGCTGGTCCCGAAGCCGATTGATGGCCGCTTCCTTTTTGGATGCGAGAATATTCTGCAGGCGCTTGGTCTGAGCCACCAGCTTTTCCAATTCCGTGCACAGTTTTTTCGCGCGGGGCGAGAGGCGGGACTTCCCCGTCTTCAATTGTGGCTGGAATTCCCTCATTCCGGCATCATACTGCTGCTCGATGCGGGCCATTTCGAGGCGGGTGTGCCAGTACTGCTCGGGATCAGCGCTCAACAGGAAATAGTACGGAACGAGAGTGGTGAAATCAGATCCGATGCCATCGATCGTTGCGTAGTCCTGGGGAAAGCGGGATGCCTTCGCACTCTCGAGGGCCGCGCGATCGAGAAGAGCGTTGCCCGAACTCACCGAGATTTCGGCCTTCTCCACCCGTCCGCTTCGATTCACATACATTTTGATTTCCAGACAGCCTTCCACCTTCTCCCGCAGGCAGGCCTCCGGATACACCGGCCTCACCAACTGCACGGGCGAGAAGGATGAAAAACGCATCCGAGCGCAGTTACCCTGTTCACTAAAGCTGGAACACAGGGATCCAAGCGATTGCATCACCGGCTGAGCCGAGGCCACCGCCATTCCCCACAGCAACATTCCCATCGAAACACCCAGTATCCGATTGATCATCAAGACTGTCTCCGTGGCAGGTGAGGGAACGGAATGCATACAGCGCATAAACGTGGAAATATATTGGGATTTTTGATGAAAACACAACAGAAAAATGGAAAAACGAGGAAAAACCACTGTGCATTTCGCGAAAAACAGCACGATTCGCGCCCTATGGGGCTGCGGGAGCAGAGTGCATATAATCGATTGTTGTGTAAAGAGATACGGATAATCGGCGATTCCGGGAACCTTGATCTGTTCCAAGATAAGTAACGAAGAATCAAGGGTTAGAAGAAAATGAACGATAGAGGGTCCAAAGAGGGGAAGAGGTGAGGTCCCAGCGATAATTATCACGGGCCACATTCAGGGCTCGGGTGCGGATTTCGAGGCGTCGTTGAGGGGAGGAGAGGGAGAGCAGGGCGTGGGCGAGGTCTTGCGGGTCCTCGGGATCGGCAACGGCCCCTAGATCTGCCTTTTCGATGAGGGGGGTGATGGAGGGCAGGCGCGCACCGAGCACGGGGAGACCGGCCTGCCAGTACTCGTAGAGTTTGTTGGGAGCGCAGAAGCGATTGTTGGTGCAGTCGTCGCGGTAGAGGAGGACGCCAATATCGGCACCGGAGGTCCAGGCGGGAAGCTCGTGCCAGGGCACCGGATCGAGGATCCATACCCGGTTTCGGATTCTATGGTCTTCGGCGTGACGGTGCAGGGAGGCGATGACCTCCTTGGAGCCCCGTCCCATAAGGACGAGGACAAACGAGGGAGGGAGAAGCGCGAAGGCGGACACGAGGGCGTGGAGCCCCCGTCCGGGATCGAGGAGTCCCTGATAGAGCACCAGAATTCCCTCTCGTGCGGACTCGGGGAGTTGGTTGCGAAGGACGGGAGTGGGATGGGGCTCCCTGTATGGCGGACAGTTGGGAACGAGGAGGGGAAGAGCGCGGGCTCCGTAGCGATCCCGGTAATGGGCGGCGCGGTGAATTTCGGGCACGACCATCGCGTCCACACGCGGACAAAAGAACCGATCGAGTCGTCTCCACAGACCCTCGGCCGGTGCGGTGACTCCATTGGCTTCTCCCCAGATTTCGTGGGCATGGTAGATGATGCGGCGCCCGGTGAGACGAGCCGCGAACCAGGCCGGAATCACGGCGGGAAGGTCGTGGGCGACGATGACGCGGGTGGGAGTCACCAGAAGCCGACCCCAGGCACGAACGAGGAATTCCAGAAAGCGCAGGATTTTCCATGCCGGGTGCTGGGATCGGGTGAGGGCGGTAAGAAGCAGGGAGAGCGGCAGTATCCGCACCCCCGTTCCCTCCAGGAGTCTCGGGGCCGTATCGTCGTTCACGCCGAGGTAGAGCCGACGGTATCCAATCCCCTCCGGAGAGCGGAGCTCATGCTGCAGAGGAGGCAGGTGAGCCAGCGCGTTGAAGGTGATATGGATCTGATCGTACGGCATGAAAACATCGCTCCAAATGTGACGCCGAACCGCTTCTTTTCAAAGCGGGACGCGAAACGGTTTTGAGAAAATAGGTGTTCTGGTATCCGAATCGAGGATTCATCCTCATCAACACTAATTGTTATCGTTCATCATTTGTCGTATCAGGAGTATTCCATGTTAACTGTCGGAGATGTATTCCCCTCCTTTACACTTCAGGCCACCGTCAGCAGAGAAAAGGGCAAGGAATTCGCGGAGATCAGCAACGCGACCTATGCCGGAAAGTGGATGGTCGTGTTTTTCTGGCCCATGGACTTCACGTTCGTCTGTCCCACCGAGATCGCCGAGTTCGGCAAGCGCAACGCCGATTTCGCCGATCGCGACGCCCAGGTGTTGGGAGCAAGCACCGATTCGCATTTCGTGCATCTGGCCTGGCGCAACAACCACGAGGATCTGAAGGATCTGCCGTTCCCGATGTTGGCCGACGTCAAGCATGAGCTCAGCCAGGCTCTCGGCATTCTGCACAAGACGGATGGCGTGGATCTGCGTGCCACCTTCATCGTCGATCCCCAGGGCATTATCCGCTGGGTAAGCGTCAACGATCTCAGCGTGGGTCGTAACGTACCCGAAGTGCTGCGCGTGCTCGACGCGCTGCAGACCGACGAACTCTGCCCCTGCAACTGGGAAAAGGGCCAGGATACCCTCCATGTCTAATCCCATGGTTCAGATCAATGCCCTTCGGGAGCGTCTGCCCGAGGCGGCCAAGGATATGCGGCTCAATCTGCAGACCGTCTTGTCCGAAAGCTCCCTCAGCGAGGAACAGGTGTGGGGCGTGGCCGCCTCCTGTGCCATTGCCTCCCGCAACGCGGATCTGATCCGGGCGGTGCTCGAGGATGCGGCCGCTTCGGCCTCTCCGGCGACCCTCGAAGATGCCCGGGCCGCGGCGGTCATCATGGGGATGAACAACGTGTATTATCGGTTCCGCCACATGATCGGCAAGGAAGACTACAGCACCCGCCCCGCACGTCTGCGCATGAACTACCTCGCCCGTCCCCAGAGCAGCAAGGCCGATTTCGAACTGTACTGTCTCGCCGTGAGCGCGATCAACGGCTGTGAAAGCTGTGTCCGCAGTCACGAACAGACGGTGCTCGGCGCGGGACTGAGCATGGACCAGGTGCACGACGCCGTGCGCATCGCTTCGGTGATGCATGCCACGGCCATTGCCGTCGAGATGTAATTCGCTCAACACGGATCCGCCGGATCGGAACGGATTCCTCTGTTCCGGTCCGGCGGTTCTTCTTTTACCTTGACCCTCGTGGAAATACTCCTTAGATTTCCTTCGTTCCTCAGGGTCCATCGTACTCCCCACAACCACACGTAAGAGGTGTTTATGAACTTGCCGAATTTCGAAGCCGAGTGGGATGGCTTCCGCGGGTACGTGGCGATGACGTGGGATGAGCTCAGCGACGCGGAGCTCATTCGGGTTCAGGGCGACGTCTCTGAACTCGTGCGTCTCATCATGGCGAAATACCATGAAAAGAAAAACGACATTGAAGACAAGGTCGAAACGCTGTACTCCACCTACCTCGATGCGAAGGTGGGACTCCAAAACGATATCGAACAATTCAGGAAATCCACCATGGACGACGTGAACACCATTACCCAGAATCTCAAGGACAAGGCCTCCGAGATGCAGAACGCCGCGAAGGAGCAGTTCCGCAAGGTTCGCGAAGAAAAAATCGATCCCATCATCAAGGAGAGCGAGGAATACATCAAGGTGCATCCTTTCGGCATGGTGCTGGGTGCCTTCGGGGTCGGTGTGCTGCTCGGCAGCATCGTGACCATGCTGTCCCGCCGGGATTGATCGGAGGTCCGGGGCGGGCCGTTTCGCCCTCGCACTCCGTCCGGCGCACACCATCATGAAGATTTCTCCATACATCGTCACGCCTGGGGAAAAGGTGTCCCTGAAAAAACGGGACAGTGGCGACACCGGGTCCTACGCCGACCGCAAGGCCGCCGAGTCAGACCTGAAAAAGAGCGTGGAACGATTGGCGCGGTATCAGGACGTGCTCTACGCTCAGGATACCCACGCCCTGCTCATCATTTTCCAAGCCATGGATGCCGCCGGCAAGGATGGTACCATCAAGCACGTCATGTCGGGTATCAACCCCCAGGGCTGTCAGGTGTACAGCTTCAAGGCACCCTCGGCGGAGGAGCTGGATCACGATTACCTCTGGCGCTGCATGAAGGCCCTGCCGGAACGGGGAAGGATCGGCATCTTCAATCGCTCGTACTATGAGGAAGTGCTCATCACCCGGGTCCACCCCGAGGTGCTCGCCCGTCAGAAACTGCCGAAGGAAGGAAAGCCGGAAAAGGTGATCTGTCGCCGTTTCGAAGAAATCAATCACTTCGAACGCTACCTCGAGCGCAACGGCATCCACGTTCTCAAATTTTTCCTCCATGTTTCGAAGGAGGAGCAGAGAAAGCGGTTTCTCGAGCGCCTCGAGGATCCCGCCAAGCACTGGAAGTTCTCCTCGAGCGATCTGGCCGAGCGGGAGCACTGGAACGAGTACATGAAGGCCTACGAGGATCTCCTGACCCATACCAGCACGGAATGGGCGCCCTGGCACATCATTCCCGCCGATCACAAGTGGTTTACCAGGGTGCTTGCCGCCTCCATCATCGTCGAGAGACTCAAGGCGCTGAAGCTGTCCTATCCCTCCGTGAGCGAGGAGCAGCTGGGGCGCATCGAAGCCGCCCGAGCAGCCCTGAAGGAAAAAGTCTGACGTCGTTTTGTCCTTCTCACAACGCCTGCCCCGCTCCGCTGCTCCGAAGCGGCGGTGAGTGGTTTACTCCGCCATCGTCGGTGGCGGGTCGGTAGCTCGTTTCCGTTCCTCTGCCTGTCGAGCGCCGATCCGCGAGGTGTGTGCCTCCCAATCGTGGGGACAGGCAATACGCATGCCCGAGGAGTGGAGATAGGGATTGGGAAGAAGGCAGTGCTTCAGCACACCCGTGCGAATTTTGTAATGGGCGTCACATACATTTTCAAGCTCCATGACGCGTCGTCCGCGGGGAATGACAACATGGACCTGTTTTGACGGGAACCTCGATTTGACAAGCTCGATCGCCGGAACCAGATCGGTATCACCAGAAATCAACAAAGCTGTATCGAAGTCGTTTCGATACGCTCCATCGATCAGATGGATTCCGATGTTCACGTCCGTCCGTTTCTCTTCATGCGTGAAATAGCGAAGATGCAGGGAAAGATCGTGTGCGTATTCCCGATGACAGGTCCGTGAGATTCGTTTGAATTTTCCAAATACGACCTCCACGCCTGTGTCTTTCAAGACATTGACATAGCATCGGTGCCGTTCGACTTTTTCGGGATTCCAATTCGCGTATGACGTGAAATACAATACGCGTTGGATGATCCAATCCTTCTGCTTGAAACTCCTTGCGAGTTTGAAATAGTCGAGCCACTTGAATGGAGGGAAATCGAGATGGACCAGTGAATGATAGACATTGAATCCATCGATGAAGGCGGATACTCGCATAGTTCCCTCCCAAAGAAAATCCCCGAGCCCTCGCAAGAACTCGGGGGACCAGCCGATGGACATCGGTCAGGTGAAGATGTTTGAAACAAACATATATCCTTCACGGAATCATGTCAAGGAGTTCCGTGCTTTTCCCGTGGCAGCTCCCGAAATCCGGAATGACGGGCCCACGATGATCGATCCTCCCCGCCATCAAGGATGAAGAACGGGCGAAAAACGCGATGAGGGGGAGAGCGCCTCGCCGCACGCAGTTCCGGAAGTCCCGGAGCCGGGCTATCTTTGTGATCGATACGGACCCAACCACAACGAACCGATCTCCATGAAAAAACTCGTCGAATGCGTTCCCAATTTTTCCGAAGGGAGAAACCCCGAAATTATCGAAGCCATCGCCGACAGCATCAGAAAAACCCCGGGTTGCACGTTGTTGGACGTGGATCCGGGCAAGTCCACCAATCGCACCGTGGTCACCTTCGTGGGGAGTCCCGAGGCCGTGGTGGAAGGCGCTCTGAGCGCCGCGCGGGTGGCCCGACGACTGATCGACATGAGGACCCACACGGGGGAGCATCCCCGCATGGGAGCGATGGACGTGTGTCCCTTCGTGCCGGTGGCGAACGTGACGATGGAGGAATGCGTGGAATGCGCCAGGGAATTCGGGCGCCGCGCCGCCGAGGAGCTGGGCATTCCCCTGTATCTGTATGAAGAGGCCCAGACCATCGAATACCGTAAGGCGCTCAAGCAGATTCGGGCGGGGGAATACGAGGGACTGGCCGAGAAAATCGTGAAGCCGGAATGGAAGCCCGATTTCGGTTCCGCCGCCTTCGTGCCCGAGTGGGGCGCCACGGCCACCGGAGCCCGGTTCTTTCTCATCGCCTATAACGTGAACATTCTGGGAACCCGCGAGCAGGCCCATCGCATCGCCCTCAACCTGCGCGAGCAGGGACGGGGTCCCGAAGAACCCGGTCGCCTGGCGGCCGTCAAGGGTATCGGCTGGTATGTGGACGAGTACGGGATGGCCCAGGTCTCCATGAATCTCGACAACTATCAGGTGACCCCGCCTCATGTCGCTTTCGAGGAATGCGTGGCCGACGCACGCGCGATGAACCTCGCGGTGGCGGGCTCGGAGCTCGTCGGCCTGATTCCCCTCGAAGCCATGCTACAGGCGGCGGACTACTACATCGCAAAGGAAAACCTCTTCATCATCGACGAAGCCCAGAAGATCCGACTGGTCGTCGAACGGCTGGGCCTCAACTCGGTGTCCCGTTTCGATCCCGAAAAGCGCATCATCGAATACATGATCAAGGAAGAAGGCACCGAACCTCTCGCCTCGATGACAGTGCGGGATTTTGTTGAACTCCTGGGCGCCCGCACCTCGGCTCCGGGCGGAGGATCGGCTTCGGCTCTCGTTGCCGCGATGGGCGCGGGACTTGGCGCCATGGTGGGGTGGATGACGTATGGGAAGAGGAAGTTCGAAGACAAGGACGCCGCCATGCGTCGCCTGATTCCTCCTCTCCACGAGGCGATGGAAGCCCTCATCCCGATGATCGACGCCGATACCAACGCGTTCAACGACTACATGGAGGCGCTGGGACTGCCGAAGGACACCGACGAACAGAAGGCCCAGCGTTCGGCCGCCCTCCAGGCCGGGCTCAAGAAAGCCGTGGACGTGCCCCTCACCACCATGCGTCTCGCCGATCAGTGCTGGGAGGCCATGCGGGACATGGCCGATCACGGAAACCTTGCCTCCCGGTCGGATCTCGAGGTGGGCGCTCGCTCCCTCGAAACCGGCATCTGGGGGGCCTGGCGCAACGTGGTGATCAACCTCGCCTCGATCAAGGACGAGGAGTATCGCACCCGCATCGGCACTGAGGCCGAGGCAATCAAGAACCGCGCGGCCCAGCGCTGCGCCGAGGTTCTCGCCGCCCTCGATGCCCGATCCTGATTCCGAACCTGTCTTTCATCACCCTTGGAGAACGCTTTCATGACACGAACCCTCGCTTCCCTGGTTCTTCTTGCCGCCCTCCTCTTCGGCGCCTGCGGAAAATCCGACACAAAAAAAGAGGCATCCGGCACCGACGTTCCGGGCAAGCAGCTCTTCAGTCAATACAATTGCGCCATGTGCCATGGCGAGACCGGCGAAGGCAAGACCTCGGCTCCGGCCCTGCGGGGACTGACTGCGCACTGGGACCGCGCCACCCTTGTTCGCTACCTGCAGGATCCGACCACCTTCGCCAAGGACGATCCCCGTCTGACCGGCATGAAGGAAACCTATTCGATGTCCATGCCCAGCTATGCCCATCTCGGAGATGAGAGGCTGGGGCAATTGGCGGACTATATTCTGGGACTCTGATCCCTACGCCAGGCGGGCGCAGAGCTCGTCGCAGACGAGGAACCCGCGATGGGTCAGTTCGAGACGGCCATCCGATATTCGGATCAGGCCGTCTTTTTTTGCTCCCGTGAGCACGTCCTTGCGTTCGACGGCCAGGTCTCGATCGTAGCGCTCGCGAAAGTCCTCGAGATTCAGTACCCCGCGGCGGAGCCCAAGAAATATGGCTTCGATGGCACGCTGTTCGGGCGTGAGAATTTCTACCTCGCGCTCGGGCCTCGAGTCGGCCTGGAGGGAGCGGGTCCATTCGGCCACGGAGCGGGGATGTCTCCAACGCCGTCCGCCCCACGTGCTTGCCGCTGAGGGGCCGAAGCCGAGATAGTCCTCCTGCAGCCAGTACGAGAGATTGTGACGACTCCGGAAGCCGGGTTTGGCATAGTTCGACACCTCGTAATGCTCGTATCCGGCCTTGTTCAGCACCTCCATCGTGCGGAGAAAGAGGTCGGCGTCCACCTCGATATCGGGCAGGCGAACCTCTCCGTGGCGGACGAGATGGTCCAGGGGCGTGGAGGGCTCCACGGTCAGCGAATAGCAACTCAAATGCGGCACTTCATGGTCGAGAGCGAGGGAGAGGGTATGAATCCATCTCTCGAGCGTCTGGCCAGGCAGGGAGAACATGAGGTCGATACTGAAGTTGTCGAAGCCCGCCCTTCTCGCGGAAGCGATGGCGTCGCGGGCCTGCCGGGCATCGTGGATGCGATCCAGGGCGCGAAGATCCTCATCGAAAAAGGACTGAATGCCGATGCTCAGTCTGGTGACTCCGGCAGAGCGGAGGTCCGCGAACAGGGCCTGATCCGTGGTGCCGGGATTGCATTCCACCGTGATTTCCGCGTCAGGCGCCAGCCGAAGGCGGGAGGAGAGATCTTCGATGATCCCCCCGATGGTAGACGCGTCGAGGGCTGTGGGCGTTCCTCCTCCAAAGAAAAGAGAGCCGAACTCCCGATCCCCGGGCGCGAGGTCGCGGAGGAGGAGGTCCCTCTCCCGAGCCACCAGGGCGCGGAAGTTCTCGGACCCCCGGAAATCCGTGATGGAATAGAAGTCGCAGTACACGCATTTGGCGTGGCACCAGGGCACGTGAACGTAGAGGGAAGGCATGGGGGCGGGGCGGGGGCTGGTGGTCGTCAGTGGATGAACGTCAGAATGCGATTCCAGCGGATGGACGTGAAGCGGCGGAAGAAGGAGTTGGAGGTACCCGGATCCCAGGACCAGAACACCACCAGCACCTCACCGAGGATTTCGCGTTCTGGCACAAAGCCCCAGTAGCGGCTGTCTCGGCTGTTGTCGCGATTGTCTCCCAGGAAGAAGTAATAATCGCGTTCCACCACATAGCGACTGCTCAGGTGCTCGTCGATCTCGATCTGTCCATAGGTGTTGAAGCGGATGGAATGTCCCTCTGCCTGTATAAAGCCCCTCCATTGATCGAGATTATCGTAGGTCAGGTGGATCTCCATGCCTTCATAGGGAACGACCACCGGTCCCCACCAATCCTTGTTGAACGGAAGGCCCTTCGGAAAAATGTCCGGCTCGATTTCACCCCGTCTCATGGAGAAGGCATCGAAGGACGCGGAGGAAGGGGGCGGCTCAGGATTCCCATTGATATAGAGACGCTTTCCCGCCAGTTCCACGGTGTCCCCCGGCAGGCCCACGCAGCGTTTGACAAACCAGGTGGGTACGGAAGGAAGATCCACACCTCGGGAAACGGTATGGCGAAACACCGTCACGTCTCCGCGATCCACCGCGCCGATACCGGGCATCAGATTCAAAAATGGCAGGGGAATTCCCAGCAAGGGCACCGAACGAGGGGTGAAGAACCCGTACGCCACTTTGTTGACCAGGACCGCGTCACCCGGAAGAAGCGTGTCCTCCATGGATGGCGAGGGGATGGTAAAGGATTCGAGGAAGAAGAGATTGATGAGGAGGGCGACGCTCAGTCCCCAAAGGAGGGGACCCCGCATCAGCCGAAGGGCGCGGGCGGTGCGAGGACTGAGGCGCACTGTCTGAGACGATGTCGTGGGAGGAGACATCGATGCCTCCACAAGAGGATCCGATGACTCGACAGGAGGAACCGATGACTCGACAGGAGGTGCTGATGACTCGACAGGAGGTATCGATACCTCGGCAGGATGCGTCGTTGTCGAGGCAGAGGGATCGGGTTCCTCGCTCATCAGTCGATCAGCTTGCCGATGCGACTGAAGCGCAGGGAGCCGAGTTTCTTGAAAATGTTGAAGAAAGGTACATCGGGATCGAAGGAGAGGTAGACGAGGATGGGTGTTCCCACCACATATTCCTTCGGGATCAGGCCCCAGAAGCGGCTGTCGAGGGAGCGATCGCGGTTGTCTCCCATGCCGAATACATAGTCACGTTCCACGGTGTATCGCGTGGCGGGTTTGTCATCGATATAGATGGTGCTATCCACCGTGCGAACCGCGTGTCCTTCTCTTTGGATGAGGATGGCCCATTCATGCAGGTTTTCCAGGGACAGGGGGATCTGGTCTCCCTTTCCGGGGATGACGAAGGGACCCCAATTGTCCTTGTTCCAGGGCTTTCCCTTCGGAAAGATGGAGGGATCGATGGTACCTTCGGGCAGAATGGTGTAGTCCTCGAAGTGCACGCCCGGAGCCGACGGGAGAATCTGCCCGTTGACGCGCACTCGTTTATTGACGATCTGCAGGGTATCGTGGGCCGTGGCCACGCAGCGTTTGAGGTAGAACATAAACTGCCCGGATTTGAGCTCGTCCCGATCGCCCGGATAGATAAACACGATGACGTCGCCCTTTTTCGGGTCGCGGAATCCGGGCACGCGGAAGTACGGAATTTCGACTTCGGTGCCGAACAGGCCCAGCAGGGGAATGGTGGGTGGAGTGGTGCCTCCGTACAGGAATTTGTTGACGAAGAGCATGTCTCCGGCCATCACGGTGTATTCCATGGAAGGGGTGGGTACCTGAAACGAAGCCACGAGGAAGCTGTTGAGCACGATCACCGCGCCCAGGGCGATGCCGATGGTTTTCAGGAATTCGAGCACCCGATCCTTCAGGGGGAGCTGTTTCAGATCCTTCTTTTTCCGGCCCGACAGAATGTCCTTGGCGGAACGGGTTTTGTTCTGTTGTCCGAGCATGGGGATTCCGGTTGTGGGGATTAATCTTCCATCGAGAGAATGGCGAGGAAGGCTTCCTGGGGAATTTCTACCGAGCCGACCTGCTTCATGCGCTTCTTCCCTTCCTTCTGCTTTTCGAGCAGTTTTCGCTTCCGGGAAATGTCGCCGCCGTAGCATTTGGCGGTGACGTTCTTGCGCAGGGGCTTTACGACGTCGCGCGAGATGATTTTGTTTCCAATGGCACCCTGAATGACCACTTCGAACATCTGGCGGGGGATGAGCTGTTTGAGCTTGCTGCAGAGTTTGCGGCCCCATTCGTAGGACTTGGACCGATGCACGATGCTGCTGAGGGCGTCGACGGGTTCTCCGTTGAGGAGGATGTCGAGCTTGATAAGGTCCGATTCGCGGTACTCATGAAAGTCGTAATCGAAGGAGGCATAGCCGCGGGACACCGATTTCAGCTTGTCGTAGAAGTCGAAGATGATTTCCGACAGTGGGAGTTCGTAATGCACGTCGGCGCGGGTGGGATCGATGTAGGTGGTGTTGATATACACGCCCCGTCGGTCCATGCACAGCTTCATGATGTTGCCCAGGTATTCGGTGGGCACGATGATCTGGGCCTTGATGTAAGGCTCCTTGATATGGTCGATCTTTCCGGCGTCGGGCAGGAAGGAGGGATTGTCCACGATCACCTCTTCACCCGTTTCGCGGATCACCACGATGTATTCCACGTTTGGAACGGTGGTGATGATGGACTGATTGAACTCACGCTCGAGGCGCTCCTGCACGATTTCCATGTGCAGGAGTCCCAAAAACCCGCAGCGGAATCCGAATCCCAGGGCGGCCGAAGTTTCGGGTTCGTACACGATGGAGGAGTCGTTGAGCTTGAGTTTCGAGAGGGAGTCCCGGAGTTCCTCGAATTCCTCGCTCACCGTGGGATAGAGTCCGCTGAACACCATCGGCTTGACGGCCTTATATCCGGGCAGGGGGTTCGGAGCCCCGTGTTTTACCGTGGTGATGGTGTCGCCCACCTTGGTGTCGGCCACGTCCTTGACCCCGCTGATCAGGTAGCCGACGTCACCGGCCCGAAGGACGCCGGTGCGCTTCTTTTTCATGAGCAGGACCCCGACTTCCTCGGCCTCGAATTCCTTGTCCGTCGCGAAGAAGCGAATGTGATCGCCCTCGCGCAGAGTGCCTTCCATCACGCGAATATAGGTGACGGCGCCCCGGTAGCTGTCGAACACCGAATCGAAGATGAGGGCCTGGAGAGGGGCCTCCGGATTTCCAACGGGAGGAGGGATGCGTTCGACGATGGCGGTGAGCAGCTCGGGGATGCCGATACCGGCTTTGGCGCTGACGGAGATGCAGTCCTCGGGCTTGCACCCGATCAGGTCGACGATGCTCTGGCGCACGGTATCGATCATCGCGCTGGCCAGGTCCACCTTGTTGATGACGGGGATGATGTCGAGTCCCGCCTCGATGGCGAGGTACAGGTTGCTGATGGTTTGGGCCTCGATGCCCTGGGTGGCGTCGACGACGAGGATGGCGCCTTCGCAGGCATTGAGGGATCGTGACACCTCATAGGCGAAGTCCACATGGCCCGGTGTGTCGATGAGATTGAGGGTGTACTCCTGTCCATCGCCATGGTGATATTTCATCTGGATCGCGTGGAGCTTGATCGTGATGCCCCGCTCCTGTTCCAGATCCATGTCGTCGAGGATCTGGTTCATGGTGAAATCCCGCTTGGACACCGTTTCGGTGATTTCGAGCAGACGATCGGCGAGGGTGGATTTCCCATGATCGATGTGGGCGATGATACAGAAGTTTCGAAGGAGTTGCATGGATTCGGTGTGATCGGGGATTCTACAAACTTTCAATATATCCCGGAGCGGGGAGAGGAGCAACGGAAAATGACGTCGCCCGGCACTTTCCGATTGCCGAAACCGGGTTTCCCTCCGTATCTTTAAAAACTAGAGAAGAATCTGAATTCACGTTTTCCGTTCATATCTCAAAGGAAGAAGCATTCATGAACATTTATGTGTGCGTCAGCCATGTGCCCGACACCACGACGAAGGTTCAGATCGGATCCGATGGAAAGCACATCGATCCGGCCGGAGTCACGTGGATCCTCAATCCCTATGACGAATTTGCGCTCGAGGCGGGATTGCAGCTCAAGGAAGCCCGGGGCGGAGAAGTGACCGCGGTGTGTGTCGGTCCCGAAGCCGTCAAGGAAACCATTCGCAAGGCCCTGGCCATGGGAGTGGACAAGGGGTTGCATATTGTGACCGATGGAGAGCAGGACACCTTCGCCACCGCCAAAGCCATTGCCGACACCCTCGCCACGCGAGGAGCGGACATGGTGTTTTGCGGGAGGCAGTCCATCGACTATGATAGCTGGCAGATGGCCGGCATGCTCGGCGAACTGCTGGGAATGCCCAGTCTTTCGGTGGTATCGACCCTGACCATCGGCGAAGACGGGGTGATTTCGGCGGAGCGGGACATCGAGGGAGGAAAGGAAACCCTGAACGCGATGCTGCCTGCAGTGATTTCCACGCAGAAGGGATTGAACAGTCCCCGGTATCCGAAACTGCAGGGCATCATGGCCGCGAAGAAGAAGCCGATCGAAGAAGTGGCGGTGACGGTAACCCCGGCCCGCGTGGAGACGGTGGAAATGACCAAGCCTCCCGTCAAGCAGGCGGGCAAGATTGTCGGCACCGGCCCCGAGGCCGTCAAGGAACTCGTGCGACTCCTGCACGAGGAAGCGAAAGTGATGTAACGGTTTCCCCACAGCAACAAAGGATTCGATATCATGCGCATACTCGTATTCATGGAAGTCAGAGACAAGGGCATTAAAAAAAGCTCTCTCGAAGCCCTGCGCGCGGCGTCCGGATTCGGTGGCGACGCCGTGGCCGTAGTGCTGGGCGAAGCCACCGGAGTGGATCAGTTGGGGGGATACGGAGCATCGAAGGTGCTGCACGCGGCTGATGCCCGGCTGAACGCGTATTCCACGACCGCCTATGCCAAGGCTTTGTTTCAGGCCGTGGAGCAAACTCAGGCCGACGTCGTGTTCCTGTCCGCCACATCGATGGGCAAGGATCTTGGTCCCCGTCTGGCAGTGAAAATCGAAGCCGGACTGGCCGCCGACGTGACGGTGCTTCGCGAGGAGGCGGGACAGTTGACCGCTGTTCGTCCGGTGTACGCCGGCAAGGCCCTCGAGGCGGTTCGGATCACCACTCCGAAGCAGATTTTCACTCTGCGTCCCAATGTGTTTTCGGCAGGAACGCCGAACGGCGACTCCTGTCCAGTGGAAGACCTCCCCGTGACGCTGGAAGACAAGGATTTCGCGGTGAAGGCCACGGGCACCTCGATCGCCACCGGAAAACTCGACGTGTCGGAAGCGTCCATCATCGTATCAGGAGGTCGGGGCATGCAGGGTCCGGAGCATTGGGGCCTTATCGAGGATCTCGCCGCTGTGCTGGGAGCCGCGACCGGAGCGTCCCGCGCGGTGGTGGATGCCGGGTGGCGCCCGCACGGTGAGCAGGTGGGTCAGACCGGAAAGACGGTGTCGCCGACCCTGTATGTGGCGTGCGGCATCAGCGGTGCCATTCAGCATCTGGCGGGCATGAGCTCGTCGAAGGTGATCGTGGCGGTGAACAAGGACAAGGATGCCCCAATCTTCCAGGTGGCCGATTACGGCATCGTGGGAGATGTGTTTGAGGTGCTTCCGGTACTGACCGAGGAGCTGAAAGGACATTTCGCCCGTTAACGACGGGCACGAACGAGGGAACCCCTTTTCGGTACCGTGCCGCGAGGTCCGGCGAAAAGGGGTTTTACCTTGTGAAAATGGCAGAGAACACCTAGATTCCCACGTCGATATCAGTCACAGGAGTGTTGTGGTGGAACGGATACAAGTTGATATTCTCGGATTATCAACGAGTCCGGCAAGTGGAGGGGCTTATGCCCTGATTCTCAAGGAACTGGAAGGACCCCGGCGTCTGCCGATCATCATTGGGGCATTCGAGGCCCAGGCCATCGCCCTGGAAATCGAAGGCATCAAGCCGCCCCGCCCCATGACCCATGATCTGCTCAAGACCACCATCGAGACTTTGGGCTGCAGTGTCACCGAAGTCACCATCACCGAGCTGCGTGATGGGACCTTTTACGCCATCGTGGCGATCGACAATCCGGTCAACGACGAGATCGATGCCCGCCCTTCAGACGCCATCGCCTTGGCGGTGCGCTTCCGGGCTCCGATCTACGTCAGTCAGGACGTCTTTTCCGAAGCCGGATTCGTTCCGGAAGACGAAGAAGAGGAATCGGACCCTGACGCGCCCTCCGACGAAGGGTTGCCCTCGAAAGACCGGCATGTGGACGACCTGCGCAAGCGCTTGCAGGACGCCATCGCGAACGAGGATTACGAAGCGGCGGCACAGCTCCGTGATCAGATTAACGCTCTGCTCAGAGAGGAATGACGACCACCCTCCCCTGCCCTGGCCCACGTCGGGTTTGTTTTCCCACGCCACCGCCTGTTGCCCGAATGACGTCCGATCTCGGACGCACATGACCTCCCGCGCCCACGCGGCGAGGGATTTTTCCCGACCATCGCGAAGCAACCTCCCGGTCGACTCCTGCTCGGTCCCTGTGACTGAATTGGCGGAGCATGCCTAAAACTCCATCCGATATATCCGACTCCTCCACACCGCCACCTCGCTGGTTGGTGCTCTGTGTTCGTCCCCGCTACGAGCGGCGCGTGGATCTTCGATGTCAGCAGGCGGGAATCACGCGTTTTCTCCCTCTGCGCATGGAAGTGCGGCAGTGGTCCGACCGCAAGAAGATGGTGGAAGTTCCTCTCTTTCCCGGCTACCTGTTCGTTCGGGTTCGGGAACGAGAGCGCATCGCCGCCCTCGAGATTGACGGCGCCCTCCACTATGTGGTGTTCGGAGGTCGGCCGGCCGTGGTGCCCGCCGCCGTAATGGATGGACTCCGCGCCCTGGTGGCCAGCTCCTGTCCGGTGGAGGCCCAAGCCCTTCCCCTGCAGCCCGGACGCCGCATTCGCGTGCTTCGGGGTCCCCTGTGTGGCGTGACCGGCGAGCTTCTCGAAACGAGAGGCAGCCACCGCCTTTTGATTCGCATCGATGCCATCGGCCAGGCAGCCGGGGTGGAGGTGGGAACCGACGACATTGAAATTCTGTAACACTTCACATCGATCATCATGAAAAAAGCACTCATCACTGGAATCACGGGTCAGGACGGCAGCTATCTGGCGGAACTCCTTCTTGCGAAGGGCTATGAGGTTCATGGCATCGTTCGTCGCGTGGCGATCGAGGACCATGAACACCGGCTCGGTCGGATCAAGCATCTGCTCAGCGACATCCGCATCCATCCCGCTTCCCTGGAAAGCTACCCGAGTCTGTTCAACGTGGTGCGCGCCGTGGAGCCCGACGAATGCTACCACCTGGCGGCGCAGAGCTTCGTGAGTTATTCCTTCGAGGACGAGTTTTCCACCTTCAACACCAACATCAATGGCACCCATTACATGCTGTCGTCGATCAAGCAGGTGGTACCCGACTGTCGGTTCTACTTCGCTGGTTCGAGCGAGATGTTCGGCAAGGTGGAGGAAGTCCCGCAGAACGAAAACACCCGCTTCCATCCTCGTTCCGCCTACGGTATCACCAAGGTGGCTGGCTACGAGCTGACGCGGAATTATCGCGAAGCCTACGGTTTGAAGACTGCCAACGGGATTCTGTACAATCACGAATCTCCCCGTCGCGGTTTCGAATTCGTCACCCGGAAGATTACCTCCACCGTTGCCCGGATCAAGAAAGGGCAGGCGAAGGAACTCCGACTGGGCAATCTCGATGCCAAGCGGGACTGGGGCTATGCGAAGGAGTATGTGGAGGCGATGTGGATGATCCTTCAGCAGGAACAGCCTCAGGACTTTGTGATCAGCACCGGCGAGACCCACAGCGTGCGCGAATTCGTCGAAATCGCGTTTTCCAGCGTGGGCCTGAACTGGCAGGACCATGTCGTCGTCGATCCCATTCTCTTCCGCCCCGCCGAAGTGGATATCCTCCTCGGCAACCCCGCCAAGGCCGAACGAGAGCTCGGGTGGAAGTCCTCGACCTCGTTTCGGGAATTGGTGGAGTTGATGGTAATGAGTGAAGAGTAAAGAGTGAAGAGTAAAGAGTGAAGAGTAAAGAGTAAAGAGTAAAGAGTTAAGGGTAAAGTCGCCCTCCTTCCCGACCATTTTCGTATTCATACAGGTAAGTCATGAACGTTCCTCTTCTTGATCTCAAGCCGCAGTATCAGGCCCTCAAGGCCGAACTGGATTCCGCTCTCCTTCGTGTTGCCGAGAGCCAGTACTTTATTTTGGGTCCCGAAGTCAAGCAGCTCGAGGCCAATATCGCCGAGTATGTCGGCACGAAGCATGCCATCGGCGTGTCCTCGGGCACCGATGCCCTTCTCCTTGCTCTGATGGCCCTGGGCATTGGGCCGGGTGACGGAGTGATCGTGCCCACCTTCTCCTTTTTCGCGACGGCCGGGGTGGTGTCGCGGCTGGGGGCGACTCCGATTTTCGTGGACAATGATCCGGTGACCTTCAACATCGATCCGAAGGCCGTGGAGGCCGCGCTGGAGTGTTACGCGCATTCCGACATCACGGTCAAGGCCATCACGCCCGTACATCTGTTCGGGCAGGCGGCAGACATGGATGGCATCATGGCCATCGCCGCGCAGCACGGCCTGAAGGTGGTGGAAGACTGTGCCCAGGCCATCGGGGTGCAGTACAAGGACGGACGCCGCGTCGGGAGCATCGGCGACGTGGGGTGTTTCTCTTTCTTCCCGAGCAAGAACCTCGGATGTTTCGGAGACGGTGGCATCATCACGGTGAACGACGACGCTCTGGCTCACATGATCGAGATCATGCGGGTGCATGGCGGCGAGCCCAAGTACTACCACAAGGTGATCGGCGGCAATTTCCGCATCGATGCCATCCAGGCGGCGGTGCTGAACGTGAAGCTACCTCATCTGGATAGTTGGCACGAGGGACGTCGGCGTAACGCGGCCTTCTATACCAAGCATTTCGTGGAAGCGGGACTTGCCGAAGGAACCGGAAGAACCGCGTTCGACGACAAGAATGCCGTGCTTCTGCCCGCCAGTGTGTACGAGGATCAGGGTCACGCCCATCCCTACCTGCACATCTACAACCAGTACTGCATCCGCGTACAGGATCGGGACGGACTCATCGATCACTTGCGCGCCCATTCCATCGGATGCGAAATCTATTATCCGGTTCCCTTCCACAAGCAGGAATGCTTCCAGGACGTGCCCTCGTCCCGCGGTACCTATCCGCAGGCGGACGCGGCAGCCGGGTCGATCCTCGCCCTGCCGATTTTTCCGGAATTGACGGAAGAGCAGTTGGGGTATGTGGTGGAGGTGGTAAGGATGGGGGTAAAGAGTAAAGTGTAAAGAGTAAAGCGTAAAGCAACGGGGGAGGTTGCAATGGAAATCAAATTTCGACGATCTCATACGAAGCTGTTGGTTTGGAAAAGGGCGATCGAGCTCGTTGTTCTGGTATATCGTACGACGGAGCACTTTCCTCGTAGCGAAAGCCTTGGTCTTGTTACGCAGATGCGGCGAGCCGCCGTGTCCATCCCAAGCAATATTGCCGAAGGTGCTGGTCGCGGCTCCACAAAGGAGTTTCTTCGACACCTCCGCATCGCACGGGGATCCCTCAGTGAGCTGGAGACCCAGATGTTCATTGCCCAAGAACTCACGCTCTGCATCCAACCCGAAATCACTCTCTCGCTCTGTCACCAAGTATCACGACTCCTGAGCGGCCTCATCAATCGTCTCAATCGAGCAGATCCCTAACCCTTCACCCTTCACCCTTCACTCTTTACCATCTTGAAAGGCCTCATCCTTGCCGGGGGCTCCGGCACCCGGCTCTATCCGTTGACGCGGGTGGTGAGCAAGCAGCTCCTTCCCGTGTACGACAAGCCGATGATCTACTATCCCCTCACCACGCTGATGCTGGCGGGGATTCGGGAGATCTGCATCATTTCCACGCCCACGGACCTGCCACGATTTCGGGATCTGCTCGAAGATGGATCCCGGTTCGGGGTGTCGTTTACGTATGTGGTGCAGGAGAGTCCCGACGGACTAGCTCAGGCCTTCATCCTCGGAGAGGAATTCATCGGGGGAGAGCCGAGCTGTCTGATTCTGGGGGACAATCTCTTTCATGGGTCACACCTGGCGCGCACCCTGCAGGAGGCCTCGCAGTTGACGGAGGGGGGCTGCATCTTCGCCTATCAGGTGAGGGATCCCGAACGGTATGGCGTGGTGGAGTTCGATGCCGGCGGACGGGCGGTTTCCATTGAAGAAAAGCCCACGCGGCCCCGATCGACCTTTGCCGTGCCGGGCATCTACTTCTATGATGGCACGGCGTCGGCGCGGGCCCGCGCCCTTCGACCCTCGGCGAGAGGAGAGCTGGAAATCACCGATCTGAATCGGGTCTATCTCGAGGAAGGGCATCTGCAGGTGAAGATTCTCAGCCGGGGCACGGCCTGGCTCGACACGGGCACCCACGAATCCCTGCTTCAGGCCTCGCAGTTCATCCAGACGATTGAATTACGTCAGGGACTCAAGATTGGCTGTCCCGAGGAGGTGGCGTATCGGATGGGATTCATCGATCGGGAAACCCTGAGAAAGGCCGGGGAAGAGATGAGAAAGAACGAGTATGGGCTGTATTTGTTGGAAGTGAGTGAAGAGTAAAGGGTGAAGAGTGAAGGAGGGATGGTGACGTTTATCGAGCTGAGTATTCCGGGAGTGATCGTGGTGGAGCCCGTGGTGCATGGGGACGAGAGGGGCTTTTTCATGGAGACGTTTCGGGAGTCGTTGTTTCGGGAGGCGGGAATCGATGGTCCCTTTGTGCAGGACAATCATTCGCGGTCCGGGAAGGGGGTGTTGCGGGGGCTGCATGTGCAGAATCCGTTTGCACAGGGGAAGTTGGTGCGGGTGATCGTGGGAGAGGTGTTCGATGTCGCGGTGGATGTCAGACCCGGTTCGCCGACGTTTGGGCGTTGGGAGGGAGAGGTACTGTCCGCCGACAATCGCAGGATGTTGTGGATACCACCGGGCTTTGCGCATGGATTCTGTGTCCTGTCGGAGCAGGCGGAATTCGTGTACAAGTGTACCGAGTATTATCACCCCGAGGCGGAACAGAGCATTCTTTGGAATGATCCCCGCATCGGAATTCTCTGGCCCATTGCCGAGCCCCTGCTGTCGGAGCGGGATCGTCGCGGCATGAGTCTGGACGAATACCAGCGCCATCTCAACGATCACGTTCTTGAAGGACTACGGGTATGACACCCAGGAATTTCGCCCTCATCGGAGCAGCCGGGTACATCGCGCCCCGGCATCTGCGCGCCATTCACGAAACCGGGAACCGTCTGGTGACAGCCACCGACCCTCACGACGCCGTGGGGATTCTGGATCAGTATTTTCCGGAAAGCAGTTTCTTTGTGGAATTCGAACGGTTTGACCGCCACCTGGAGAAGCTCCGGCGCCAGGGGGAAGAGTCACGCGTGCATTACGTAACGATCTGTTCTCCCAATTATTTGCACGATGCACATATCCGTACGGCGCTGCGAGTACATGCCAATGCCATCTGCGAAAAACCGCTCGTGCTGAATCCCTGGAACCTCGACGCCCTCTCGGTGCTGGAACAGGAATCGGGCAACAGGGTTCACACCATCCTGCAACTGCGCCACCATTCCTCCATCATCGCCCTCAAGGAAGCCTTCGGACAGCGCTCCAGCTCAACCCGTCACCAGGTGGTGCTCACGTACATCACATCGCGAGGCATGTGGTACCATTATTCGTGGAAGGGGATTCTCGAGAAGTCGGGAGGCCTGGCCACGAACATCGGCATTCATTTCTTTGACATGCTGATGTGGATTTTCGGATCTCCGCGTCGACTGGAAGTGCATCACATGGATTCCAACAAATGCGGGGGCTTTCTGGAGCTTCCCAACGCCGACGTGCGCTGGTTTCTCTCGGTGGATCCTCATGACCTCCCCCCGGACGCGATTGATCGGAAGCAGCGCACCTATCGCTCCATCACCATCGATGGGGAGGAAGCGGAATTCTCCGAAGGCTTCACCGATTTGCACACCATCAGTTATCGACACATTCTCGCGGGTGAGGGGTATGGTTTGGAAGATGCCCGTCCCTCGATCGAGGTGGTGCAGAAAATCCGCACGACAAAACCCAGCATGAACCCCGATACCGCTCATCCCGCGCTTCTGGCGGGACTTTCCCCCACGACCTGAGGAACCGCTCCATGTCATACTACAAACACGAATCCGCTTATGTGGACGAGCCCTGCGAGATCGGTGAGGGCACAAAGATCTGGCATTTCTGCCATGTGATGAAAAACGCACGCCTGGGAAAGAACTGCATCCTGGGTCAGAACGTGCTGATCGCGAACGACGTGGTGTTGGGCGATAACGTCAAGATTCAAAACAATGTGTCCATCTATACCGGCACCGTGGTGGAGGACGATGTGTTTCTGGGTCCGTCCTGCGTGTTGACCAACGTCACCAATCCCCGCTCCCAGGTGCTGCGCCATCACCTCTACGAAAAGACCCTGCTGCGCCGAGGATGCAGCATCGGCGCCAACGCCACCATCGTGTGCGGCATCACCGTGGGGCGCTATGCCTTCGTGGCCGCCGGGGCCGTGGTAGCCAAGGACGTGCCGGATTACGCCTTGATGATGGGAGTGCCGGGACGGCAGGTGGGGTGGATGAGTCGACACGGTCATCGCCTGACCTCGCCCGATGCTTCCGGCGTGTACACCTGTCCCGAGAGCGGGCTGCGCTATCAGGAAACCGATGGCCTGCTGCGCTGTCTCGACGTGGATGAGGATGCCCCGCTTCCGGAAGCGCTGAGAATGGGCGACAAGTTGTACGACGAGTACAAGTCCTGACCCTTTCGCCGCCATGCCCCCGACCTCGGTTTCCCGCAATGCCCTGTACAATCTGATCGGGCATGGGGCCCTGCTGGTGGCCGGGGTGGTGACGGTACCGCTTCTGACCAGGGCCCTCGGGGTGGAGAGATTCGGACTGCTGAGTCTGGTTCGGGTTCTCGTCATTTACTTTTCGATCCTGGATTTTGGGTTTACCTCGGCAGTGACCCAGAGGGTGGCCGAAGCCGTGGGGCGGGGAGAGTCGGATCGTGTGCCCGCCATTTTTCACACCGCCACCGTGTTTCTGTTCTGGATGGGCATTCTCGGAGGGGGGCTTCTGGCGCTGGCCGCGCCCCTGCTGGTGACCCGGGTGCTGGATGTCCCGCCCGCCCTGCACGCGGAAGGGATTCAGAGTCTGACCATTGCGGCCCTGGCCTTCCCGCTGGTGACTCTCACATCCTCGGTAACGGGGATGTTGCAGGGGCTCCAGCGTTTCGGGAGGATCAACATGGTACTCGCCCCGATGAACATCGCCCAGTTCGTGCTCCCCCTTGGCGCGGCCTGGATGTTCGGTACCCTGCCAGCCGCCGTGGCGGCCATCTTCCTGTCGCGGGGAGCCGCCTACCTCGCCCTGCGTCTGTTTGTTCGTGAGGTGACACCACGCGTAGAGCACCGTCCACACTATAGTCGAACCGAGTTTCGCTCCCTCTTCCAATTCGGCAAGTGGATGACGGTGTCGAATTTGGTCAGCCCCATCATCGGCTACACCGATCGTGTGTTTCTGGGCATCGTGCGTCCCATCGATCACCTCACCTACTACACCGTGCCGGCCGATATCGCCAATCGGCTGCAGGTCTTTCCGAAAAGTCTGCTCGTCGCTCTCTATCCCGTGCTCAGCGGGATGAATGACACCGAGAAAATGCGAGACCTGGGACTGCGGTCCCTGCGCCTGATTCTCGTGCTTCTGGTGCCGGGCTTTCTGACCGTGATCCTTTTTTCCCACGAGCTTCTGACGCTTTGGATGGGAGCGGCTTTCGCGGAACGAAGCACGATGGCCCTGCAAATCGTGGTGCCGGGGATGGCGGCGGCGGCCTTGAGTCTGGCACCCCAGTATGTGTTGCAGAGCCAGGCCCGCACCGATCTGATCGGAAAGATACATGTGTGGTTGAGCGTGGCCTATGTGCCGCTCGCCTTTCCGGTGATTCTGTATTGGGGCGTGGAGGGCGCGGCCCTGATGTGGACCCTGCGTTCCGTGGCCGAGGCGGTGTGGATGGTGCAGGTCGTCTATCCGATCTCCACGCTCGAGCATCGCCGGGCTCTCGGGATCATGGTTGGTCCCTTCGCTCTGATCTTTTCCATTCAACTTCTGCTCAGCGCCCTGGCCTGGCTGCTGCTTCCGTCGCTCGCGCGTTCAGGAGCCTGGCTCGGGATCGCTCTCGTCGCCCAAATCGCGCAGATGCGCGTCGGGCTGGCTCGGGAGGATCGGCAGGCCCTGTGGGGACTGGTACGACCGGGCAAGTCCCGGAAGCGGCTGGCATGACGCAGATTTCGAACTCCACGCGGCGACAGTCGCCCATCCGTACATACTCACGAAAGGTAACGGCGTGCATATTCTCGTGACCGGCGCGGCCGGATTCATCGGTTTTCATCTGACCCGGAAGCTCATCGCCCGGGGCGACACGGTGCTGGGAGTGGACAATCTCAACGCCTATTACGACGTGACCCTGAAACAGGCCCGCCTCCACCAACTCCTGGCGTTGCCGGGCTTCACGTTCGAGAAGGTGGACATCGGCGATCGGCGGGAGATGGAGCGCATCTTCGGGGGGCAGCGCTTCGACGCCGTGGTGAACCTCGCGGCCCAGGCCGGGGTGCGGTATTCCCTCACCAATCCGTATTCGTATGTGGACAGCAATCTGATGGGATTTCTGAATATCCTCGAGGGCTGTCGTCATCACGGAGTGGGACATCTGGTGTACGCCTCCTCGAGCTCGGTGTATGGAGCGAATACTAAGATGCCGTTCTCGGTACACGACAATGTGGATCATCCCATCTCCCTCTATGCTGCGACGAAGAAGGCCAACGAGCTGATGGCCCACACCTATTCCGCGCTCTACGGCATTCCCACCACGGGCCTGCGTTTCTTTACGGTGTACGGCCCCTGGGGCCGTCCCGACATGGCGCTCTTTCTGTTCACGAAGGCCATTCTGGAAGGCCGGCCCATCGATGTGTACAACGACGGGAAGATGCGCCGGGACTTCACCTATGTGGACGACATCGTCGAGGGCGTGGCTCGGGTGATCAAAACCGTGCCGACGCCGAACCCCGCCTGGACGGGGGATGAGCCCGACAATGCCACGAGCTTCGCGCCGTATCGGCTGTTCAACATCGGCAACAGCAATCCCGTGGAGTTGATGACCTTCATCGAGGCCATCGAGAAGGAGCTCGGCCGGGAAGCCGTCAAAAACTTTCTGCCCATGCAGCCGGGGGATGTGCCTGCCACGAGCGCCGACGTGAAGGATCTGGAGGAGGCCGTGGGGTTTGCACCCAACACCTCGGTGCAGGACGGGATCGCGCGGTTCGTCCGCTGGTATCTCGAGTATTTCGAACACGCATAACGCCCACAGACACGAAGGAAAGGCAGAGGGATGGAATCCACCGAAAAACGACACTACGAAATCGAGGGCATGTGGGCCGAGGAGCGATTCGACGAAGGGAATCAAAATAGATTTCGGATCACGGCCGAGGCCATTCCCGCCGAGGTCAGGACACTGGCCGACATCGGGTGCGGCAACGGACTCTTTCTGCGCTATCTCACCGCGAGTCCGCGCTCCTTCGATCGCCTGGTCGGTGTGGATCGCAGTGAGACGGCCCTCAAACAGGTGGAAACAGAAAAACAGGTGGCCTCGATCGATGCCCTGCCCTTTGCAGACGGGGAATTCGATCTGACCACGTCCTTCGAGGTGCTCGAGCATCTTCCCGTCTCCGTCTTCCAGGCCGCGCGGTCGGAGCTGGCCCGGGTCAGTCGGCGTTTCATCATGGTGTCGGTGCCCTACGCCCAGGATCTGGAAGAGAGTTTTGTGGAGTGTCGCGCCTGTCGCACCAAGTTCAATCCCTACCACCACGTGCGGTCCTTCAACGAAGCCGTGATGCGGGATCTCTTCTCGGATTTCGGATACACGTGTCGGAAATTGGAAAAAATCGAATCCATCACGCACCTGAAATACCGATCGCTGCTTCACCTGTTCGTGGGCGAACGCTACGCGAGCACGAGTCCCTTCGGTTTCCCCATCGCCTGCCCCATGTGCGACAGCGAGATTCCGGGCTCGCGACGCACGAACGGGGGAGAGGCGTCGCGGAACGCACCGGCGCGGAGGGGGCTCAAGGCGAGACTCAAGGGCCTCTGGCCCAGTGAAACCCGGGCCCGCTGGATTCTGGGCGTGTATGAAAAAGGGAAAGGAGGGGAGATCTCGGCGTGAAGCTGTTCCGGTCCTCGGTAGGAAAGCAGATTTCCTACGTTGTCGTGGGCGATGCACTGACCGTTCTCGCAATCACCGTTGCGGGAATGATCCTGGCGCGGGTGATCAGCAAGGCCGATATGGGCACCTATCGTCAGGTGACCTATCTGACGGCCTTCGCGATGAATCTCGTGGAGTTCGGACTCTCGGCGAGCATTTATCGTTTCTGGAATTTGTTGGATGAAGACCGACGAACGGTGTTTGTCAAGAGTTTGACCCTCTTTGCCGGGATTGCGGGATTGGTGAGTTTGGTGGGACTGGCTGTAGTGGGCGAGCCCCTGGCCACGGCCTATCACAATCCCGAACTGGCGTTGGCCATTCTGATCGCGGCAGCCTGGCCCCTGGCGCAGATTCCGCTGATGTTTCTCCGGCCCGTGCTGATCTCGAAGGGCGCGTCCTTCAAAGCCACCACCCTCGAGGCGGTGTTCACCACGGTGCCGGTGTTCGCTCTCATCGCGCCTCTGTTCTTCGGATGGAGTTTTCTCGATGCCCTGATTCTGTGGATGGTGGTGAGCGCATTGCGGCTCGTGGCGGTGCCGATGTTTCTCGGGACGTATTACCGCAGGCCGGGACCCTGGTGGGATCGGTCCTTGGTACGCGAAGTGTGGGATTACATCTGGCCCATCCAGGTCAGTCGGTTGCCGGGAATTTTTTCCCGCAACATCGACCAGTTTGTCATGTCTTTTCTTCTCCCTCCCCATGCCTTCGCCATTTACGCGATCGGAGCGAGGGAGCTTCCCCTCGTCGGTACCATCGGCCCATCGGTGTCGAGTGTCCTCATTCCCCACATGGTGGAGGACTATCAGCGGGGAGACATGCGAAGGATCTGCGAACGCTGGAAGAACGCCGTGCTCCGCACCTCGTTGCTCACCTATCCCATTGCGGCCATCTCGGTGGTGTTTGCCGGCGCGATCATGAGTTTTCTTTTCTCGGACGCATACGAGGAGAGTCGGATTCCCTTTCAAATTTTTTCCCTTATCACCCTCGTGCGTGTGATCGACTACGCGAGCATCGCGAAGGTGATCGGAAAGACGACCCACATCATGAAATCCGCGTTCCTTTCCTCGGCCTCGATTTTCGTGCTGGCCTGGCCCTTCGTGGCTTTGTGGGGAATTGCGGGGATGGCGACGGTGGTGTTTCTCAGTTACGTGATCGGGGCTCTGTATTACCTGGTCGTGTATCGTCGCGCCTTCGGCATGAGACTGTTCTCGTTCTTTCCTCTCCACATCATGGTTTTGCTCACGGTCTACTCCTTCGCCTGCGCCTTTGCCGGGCAATGGATCGGGGCCCGGATCCTTCCGCCTCAACCTCATCATTTTCTGTCGCTCGGACTCTGGCTCGCGGTGCAGGTAACGATCGTGACGCTGTTGTATAGTCTCATTTTCATTCCACGCAAGACCCGCACCTTGCTCTTTCAGGGAGCCTGAGATGACGGAACGTCCTCCTCGTTTGCTCTTTGTCGTTCGATCGTTTCCACCCATCGCCAGCACCGCTGCCACGCGGTCCCGCAATCTCACCACCGCGTTGCTCGATCTGGGCTGGGACATCACGGTACTGACTCTGGATCCCGCGATGATGGATCCCACGGTAGTGGACGAGGGAATCGCGATTCGCCACGAGCGTCTGCATGTTCGGTACACAGGCCATCGCCGTCGCTTTCTTCTGCCGGGGTACTTTCGCGAAAGTCCCTATCCAGTCATCCGCAAGGGACTGCGATTGGTGCAGCGCGTGTATGGTCGGCTGCATCTGAACCGGGACGCGGGGTGGATTGCTCCCCTCGCCTCGGCCCTGCGGAAATTGGATGGAGAGGATTTCGATGCCGTGGTGGTGACCGGTCCCCCGTTTGTGGCGTTTCCCATAGTGGCGGACTATGCACGACGCAACGGTCGCCGCCTCTTTTTGGATTATCGCGATCCCTGGACCATCAACGCTCATGGCGAGGGAGCGGTGTCACCCACCCTGCTCGCCCGGGAGAGAGCGATTTTGGAGGGCGCCGAGAAGGCGGTATTTGTTTCTGAGCCCTGGGCGAAAGCGGTACAGGAGGTTCATGGATTCGCCTTTCCCTATGCCGTGATCTCCAATGGCTACGATCCTGCCCGTTTTGTGGGAGTAGAGGCCGAGGTTCCTGCCCGACCTACCTTTGTGTATGCCGGGGTGCTCTATCCACCTAAGAGGGTGTTGGATCCCGTGATCGAGGCGATGAAGATTCTGAACGTCGAGCTTGGTTGCGATGCGGCGTTGCACGTGTACGGTCCAGGAAAGGACGAGATCACTGCTGCCATTCACCAGCGGAACGCAGGTGCCGTGGTGGAGTACAAGGGCTTCCGACCTCAGGGCGAAATCTTTCGTGCCATCAAGGGAGCCGCAGGCTCGGTGGTCATCACGAGCGTCTTCCGCGACGGGGATCAGTTGGATCGGGGGATCGTAACCGGAAAAATATTCGAGAGCATGGGGCTTCGATCTCCCATCCTGCTCATCGCCCCCGAGGGCAGCGAGGCGAGGAAGGTGGTGGAGTCCAGCCAATGTGGTTTTTCGACAACGGGAGAGGATCCGCGCCATATCGCATCTCTGCTCGCGAAGATGGTTGAGAACCCAAACCAGTTCTCTTTCGCGGGCTCCGAGCAATACAGTTGGAAAGCACTCATCGGGAGATATCATCGCATCCTGCGTCCCGATGGAACACCGGACGATGATTGTGGAAAGGGCAAGTAAATGATCATTGACGAGCATCCCGCGATCGCGGTCTCCTCAAAGGAGATTCAGAAGGCGAAGAGGCGCAATCTCACGATTCGCCTTACCGAGGTGGCCCTGATTATCTTCTTTATGGGCTCGGTGATTTTCGAAATTCCGGAACTGGGTGGGCTGCTTACGATGGTGAAGGCCTTCGGGATCATGTTCGCCCTGCTCGGATTTCACAACATTCAGTTCCATCCCCTCTCCCCCACAGCAAAGAGAATCTTCAAGTATCAGCTCGCCTTTTTGGCCTGGCTGCTGCTGACCGGAATTTTCGTCAGCCTGGACTACGAGTTGTTCTGGGGCACGTACCGTTCCGTGCTGCAGGGGGTGGCCCTGAGTTTCGGGATTTCCACCTATATCGTCCTGAAGCGGAAGGAGGAACTGATCTTCGTCAGCTTCGCGCTCGTCACGATTCTGTTGGCCTATTATTCCTACTCGATGGGAGAGTTTTCGGTGGGAGCCCTATTGAGGGAAGGCAAGCGAGCGACCTCCATTCTCGCCAATCCCAACTATCTCGGTGTTTTGGCCGTGTACGGCATGTTCGCGATCGCCTATCTGTGGCATCGCATGAGGAGGCGCTATCGTCTGCTTCTCTTGATCCCCGCCGCGATGGACCTGGCCCTCATCGTCATCTCGGCGTCTCGCAAGGCCTTTCTGGCCATGACGGTGTTCGCGGTGCTGTATCTCCTGCTCTGCAATGCAGGAGTAGCGAAGCGGAAAATTCGACTCCTGTTCGGCATGGTGGTTCTCGTCGTTGCGATGAGCTATCTGATGGACTACGTTCGTGAAAACACCTATCTCGGGCGTCGGTGGGAAAAGCTGGAAACAAACGAGGATCTCGGAGAAGGTCGGGAAACACTGATCGACGAAGGGTGGGAACGAACATTGGGGAGTCCCCTCATCGGGATCGGCCTGGCCAACTTCCAGATGGTGTCGGACGAAGGTCAGGTGACGCATTCCGACTACATTGAAGTGCTCGTGTCGTCGGGATTTCCGGGACTGATCCTCTATCTCATTCCCTACTTCATCATCCTGAGGCGGGTACTGCGCATTCGGCGAACCACGGAAGAACCCGACGTAAAATTTCTGATGGGACTCTTCCTGGCGATCCTCATTACCACCTTCGTGAATGGGACGAGCTTCATGAACTTCGTCTCCTACGCGCACTGGATCATGTTCTCGGCCATCCTGGGCGCCACGGAATACATCGACGAAACCAATCCCCGCGTTCCCGCTCCCCAACCACGACCGCCATATGGCGCCCACCTGGTGCCTCCCGGTATGCGTGCGTGATGGGATTTTTCGGGGAAGTGCGATGACCGCCGACACCTATGCCCGGCAGCAGTCCCGATACTACACGGGACAGGTGCATGAACACGATGGGGTGTGGTGGTTTTCGTGGACCCCGCAGTACTGCAAGCCGGTGCTGCCCTACGAGCCCGTGCCCCATCCCGACGTGCGCCCCGCACCCTCCCGCAGTGTGCTTGGATATGGCATGGTGGTGCCCGAAGGACATCCCGCCAACGATCAGGTGCATGTGATGGTGCGGTGTGCTCCCGAGCCCGGCGAGCTCTATTCTCTGAAGGATGTCGAGAAGTCCAAGCGAAGTCAGGTTCGCAAGGGACTGACCCGGTGCGAAGTAGGGCGGATTACGGATCTGGAGCCCTGGATCGGGGACTTGAAGGACATCAACATTTCGACTCATGAACGCACCAGGTATGGCCGGCCCGCGTCCTACTACACCGAGAAGTACGACGAATGGAAGCGAGGCATTCTGGCCCTGTTCGCGGTGGAGGAGAGGGATTGGTGGGGAGCCTGGCACGAAGGGCATCTGGTGGCCTTCCTGTACGGATACGAAGTGGAAGGGGTGTATTACATCGACACCTTCAAGAGTAACAGTGCCGCCTTTCACGCCAGTCCCAACGACGCCCTGCAATATCATGTGATGGAACAGGCGTTGAATGTCCGCTCCTGTCGTGAGGTGATCAACAGCGAGTGGGCGGAATCGAATCCCAAACTCAACGCGTACAAGGAACAGTTCGGCTTCGTCAAACAGACCCGGCCCATGGTGAAGCACCTCAATCCTCTCGTGCGTCCGTTTCTCGGTCTCGCCAAGAAGCTGTTTCCGTAGAGCCGTCCGTGAGCTCCCTTCTTCGCACCAGTTCCTTTTCCATTCTGGCCCAGGGCATCCAGTTCGTGACCTCGATCGCCAGTGGCATTGTCCTGTCGCGGGTGCTGGGTCCCTCGGGCAAGGGCGAGGTGTTTCTTGTCATCCAATATGCCTCCATCCTGAGTCTCGTGTTTTCGTTCGGGCTGGGACCGTCCTATCTCTTTCACCTGAAGAAGAAGGTCCTCACCCTCACCGAAGCTCTGGTTCACGCCTCCTCTCTCATTCTCATCGTTGGCCTGCTGGGATTCGGATTGTTCCTACTGTATCCGGAGGCCTATCGAGTGCTGACCGGATCGAGTCTCGATCGCACTCTGATCGGTGTGATGGTTACCCTCACGGTGTTCCAGCTTCTTTCTCTGTTGCAGGGGTATATGCTGATGAGCACCGACGACGGGGTGTCCTGGTCCTCGGGGTTCAGTTCCGTGGCGAGTCTGGGCTATCTCACCGGGATCGTCTTGTGTGTCGCCGTATGGAAATGGGGTCCTCTCGGTGCACTCTTCGCCACCTTTCTTCATGTGGGAATAAAGACCACGCCCGGACTCTGGATGGTGGTGAGGCGGCGGGTTGGTGATAACGCGACACAGGTGTTTCGCAAGACGCCGATCCTGGTGAAGTACGGGCTGGCGTCCTTTTTCGCCAACGTGATGATGACGAGCGTGCTTCGGGTGGACACCTTTCTGCTCAATGCCATGAAGGGAGTGGGGGAGGTGGGAGTATACTCCAACGCGGTGAATCTGGCAGAACTGGTGTTGATGATCCCGACGGCTCTCGGCACGGCCATCTTTCCACACATGTCGGGACGGAGCAACGACGAAAACCTGCCCCTGTTGGCGATGACCACCCGACTGACCCTTCTCCTGGGCGCGGTGGGCGCGGTGGGACTGGCGATGATCGGCCGTCCGCTCATTATCCTGGCCTTCGGCGAAGCCTTCGCGGGGGCCTATGTACCGATGCTGCTTCTTCTGCCCGGGGTGATCGCCATGAGCGCCATCATCAGCGGGTTCGCCAATTACATCAGCAGTTCCGGCCAGCCCGTGCTCAATGCCTGGGTGTTGGGCCTCGGCACTGTGCTCAACATTGCCATCAACGCTGCACTTATCCCCCCCTTCGGAATCCACGGCGCGGCCCTCGCGTCCTCGATCGCCTATATCATGATTCTCGCCCTGTATTTTCGTGTGATTCGACGCACCGGCGTTCTGCTCGCCGCACGGGATGCCCTCGTGCCTCGGCGGGAGGATGTGGAAATCCTCGTGCACAAAGCCCGAACGGCTCTGGCCTCGCGGCGCGGAAAGGGGCAACGCTAGCATGTGTGGGTTTCTCGCGGTGATGGAGCCGGGAGGAGTCGAGGTCCGGACCTGTGTTCGGGCGCTTCGCACCCTGCGGCACCGGGGTCCCGACGACGAAGGAGTTCTGCTCGTGGACTCCACGTTTCGTGAGGCACGACCCTGCCGCACGGAGGAATCCACGTCGATCGATCTTCCCGAACTCGATCCCTCGGCACCGGCCTCCCTGTTTCTGGGGCACCGCCGTCTCTCGATTCTCGATGTGAGTTCCGCCGGCCATCAGCCGATGTCCGACGCATCGGGGGAAGTCTGGATCACCTATAACGGAGAAGTGTACAACTACCTGGAGCTGCGGGAGCAGCTGCGGGACCGGGGCTGGACCTTTCGCACCGGCACCGACACGGAGGTGATTCTCGCGGCCTGGCGGGAATGGGGTATTGCCATGGTGGAGCGCTTCACGGGCATGTTCGCCTTCGCACTCTGGGATCTGCCCACCCGTACGCTGTGGCTGGTTCGGGATCCCTTTGGCATCAAGCCCCTGTACTGGAAAAAGACCGAGCGCGGCCTCCGTGCCGCCTCGGAGCTGAAAGCCCTCCTCCGTCTCGAAGAGCAGCGTCCCGCGCCGAATGAGGACACGGTGCTCACCTTTCTCGATCTGGCCGTCAGCGATGCCGAGCGATCGACCTTCTTTCGCGGCATTGAACAGGTGCCTCCCGGATCCTGGGTGCGGATACGTCTGGACGACGGGACCGTGACGGAAGGACGGTATTGGAGTCCCGGTGCGGATGTGGACGAAGGATTGGACTGGGACAATGCCCGGCGTCAGGTACGTGAGCTGGTGGTGGACAGTGTGGACAAGCATTTGCGCAGCGATGTTCCTGTGGGAGCCTGCCTGTCGGGAGGCATCGATTCGTCGACCCTCGTGTCCTGCATGCGGCATCTGCACGACGAGCTCCCCATTCACGGCATTAGCTTCATCGCCGAGGATCCCCGCATCAGTGAAGAAAAGTGGATCGCCGCGGTGGTCCGGGAAAAGCGGGCGACCCTGCATCCGGTGACGCCCCGGGCGGAGGACTTTGTTGCGGACCTTCCCACTCTCATCCGTCATCAGGACGAGCCCTTTTGCACCACGAGCATCTATGCGCAGTATCGGGTGTTTCAGGAAGCGCGGGCCCAGGGGGTGACGGTGATGCTCGACGGGCAGGGAGCCGACGAACTCTTCGCGGGGTACACCTCGTTCTACATCCCCCGCCTGCGCCGCGAACTCCTTCATCTGCGCCTGGCCGCCGTGAGACGCCTCGCGGCGGGCTATGGACTCGCGAGCGGGATCTCTCCTTCGGAGGCCATTCGGGCCGCAGTACCGGGACTCGCCCCTCGCGTCATCCGGAGACTCCTGCGTGGGAAGAGGACCCAGAACAAGCCCTGGCTCGCGGGCCGGGCCCGGCAGGCGGAGGCTGACCTCGATCGCGATCCCACGAACCTCAACGCCGTGCTCAACGAATCCCTCACCTTCACCTCCCTGCCCATGCTGCTGCGTTTCGAGGATCGCAACTCTATGGCGCATTCCATCGAGAGCCGGGTGCCCTTCCTTACCACGGCGATTGCGGACCTCGTGCGCCGCTGTGCGCCGTCCCACCTCATCTCACCCGATGGCGTTACCAAGCATGTCCTGCGCGAGGCCATGCGGGGCATCGTGCCGGATCTGATTCTGGATCGAAGAGATAAGATCGGCTTCAAGCCCCCCGAGGCCGACTGGATGCGGGGCATGGCACAACGGGTAACCGACGTGTTCGACGGCGCGAGAACGGACCAGTTTCCGATGGTCCGATTGGACCTCGTGCGAACCCACTGGCGGGACATCGTGCGTGGAGAGCGCGCCTACGCCACAGAGATGTGGAGACTGTTCAACCTCTATGTCTGGGCCGACCAGATGCACGACACGCTCGACTGATCCATGGGTTCCGACCTTCGCATTCTCCTGCTCGCACGATCCTTCCCACCGGGGGAGAGTGTCGCCGCCCTGCGGGCCCGCCACCTCGCCACGCATCTCGTACGCCTGGGATGTGAGGTCGAGGTCGTGACCGTGGATCCCGTCCTGTTGGAACGGCCCGGTGTGCCCTGGCACGAGGGCAGCAGCGGGGCGCGGGTTCGGTATTCGGGACATCGCGGCCGAGTTCTGTTGCCGGGCTATCTCCGCTATGGAATGGGGTGGAAGGCGACCCGTCTCGATCGCATAGCCCAGGCTGCTGCGCGCCGCTTGCAGATCGATTCAGGATGGGGATGGATTCGTAGTGTCGAGCGAGCCTGCGCAGACCTGAGGCCCGGCGACGTGGATGTGATTGTCGCGACCGCGCCGCCCTGGTCGGCTTTTCTCGCGGCCTCACGACTTGCCGAGCGACTGCACTGTCCCTGGGTGATGGACTATCGTGATGCGTGGACCTTGTCCCCCCACGGTGAGGCGCCGCGTGCCCGCGTCGTGGCGCGTGAACGGAATTTGCTCGCGCACGCATCCGCCGTGGTGACGGTGTCGCCCTCGATGGCAGAGGGGATGAAGGAACATTTCGGGCTGTCTTCGGTGACCACCGTGACCAACGGATTCGATCCCGACCTGTTTCGCGAGATCCGTCCCACGCTTTTCAAGGAACCTGCCTTCGTGTACACCGGCAACATCTATCCGCCCAAGCGCGTGCTCGATCCCGTTCTCGCCGCTCTTCGCCTGCTTCGGGAGCGGGGCCGTGCAGGACGCCTGCACTATTACGGGCATGCCGGGAGCGCCGTGCGGGAGGCGGCGCGGCGACTGAGCATCGAGGAGAGAGTGGAGGATCACGGCGCCGTGACACACGCCGAGGCCCTGTCGGCCGTGGCCGGAGCTCGGGCTGCCGTGGTGGTGACCAGCGTGGACGAGATCGGATCGGTGTGGGACAACAGCATCGTGACGGGAAAGGTGTTCGAGCCCCTGGGACTCGGTACCCCCATTCTTCTCGTGGCTCCCGTGGGGAGCGATGCCCGTGCCATCGTGCGCGACACGCATTCCGGCGTCTGCGTGCATGGCGGACAGATCGAGGAAATCGCCACCTTTCTCGACGATCCTCATGACACCGCATGGAGTTTTCGGAACACCGACCAGTACTCCTGGTCCGGCCTGGCCCGTCGCTATCTCGACCTCCTTCTGTCCCTGTCTCATCAATCCCAGAGTCGCCCGTGAGTGCCTGGTTTCTGTATCATCGCGAGGTTCCGATCCACCGGGACGCGGTCTCCACCCTGTTTACTGACAAGGGGTATCGGGAGTGCGTTACCCGGAATTTCGGTCCCTGGTCCCTTCTCGCCTGGCCGGCCCAGATTTCCGAAGATCCCATCCTGGCCGAGGATGACGAGGGAAATCTGGTGGTGATGGCGGGCGCGTTTGGCTATCGTGGTCTCGGAGGCATGGACGCGTTGAAGGCACTGCTCTCGGATGCGACGCGGGACGCACTCGCGCACGAAGAATGCGCCGGATGTTACAGCGCGCTTCTCTGGTTGCGCGAACGACTCGTCGTGTTCACGGACCGGTCGGGTCTGAGTCCCCTCTTCCACGACGACTCCGGCCGCGTCCTGTCCACCTCCCTGCTTGCGATGCTCGAGGCAGGTCCCGAACCCCGGACCCTGCACCGCGAGGCCGTGGTGGAGCAGATGCTCACGGGAGTGGTGACGGGACGGGACACCGTAGCGTCGGGAGTGCGTCAATGCTCGGCTGCCTGTCCGCCCGAAGGACGTACGGATCTCTGGGAGTTCCACGTCGGCCCTGATCCGCTTCTGGCTCCTCTCCAAAGCTATCGATCGTTTTCGGATGCCGTGCGGGATCAGGTGGAGGGAATGAAAGACGCCTTCGCCCGCATTCGCGGGATGGTGGGGAACCGTGTTGCGGGACTGGGACTTTCCGGTGGGTACGATAGTCGTTTGCTGCTCCTGCTCGCCCGTGACGCGGGGGTGACCCTGCGCGGCCACAGTTATGGGAGTTCGAGTCATTCCCTCGAAAACGCCATCGCCGAACAGCTGGCTCAGGCGGCGGGTCTGGCGTTTTCCCGCGTACCGGTGGAGCTGGCCGATCGCATGGCTCCCGAACGGCTCGAGCACAACATTCGCGATGGCCTCCTCTTTTTCGATGGTCGGACCAATTTGACCATGGGTTCCTTCAACGATGTCCACACCCGCCATGTGCGTCGCCAATGCCTGGATGGGTGTGGATTCGCATTCAACGGCCTGGGCGGGGAGTTGTATCGCAATCGCGAGCATTATCCGGATAGACGATTTTCGTTTGACGACTGGTTCGCGTATTTCGTGATGACGCCCCGCAACGCGCTGTCCCTTCGCGGCGAAGGGCGGGACCTGATCGAGGCGGTGAAAGACAAGCATCTCGCTCTGATCGGACTCGCGGATCGTTCGCGGTTCGGTCGCTCCTGGGCGCGCCTGCACTATCGCAACATTTGGTTGCCGTATCACGCGGGTCCCAAGCACGCGGCGGAAAGCACGCTCACCGGACACCTGATTCCCTTCGCCGACGCCACGCTGAGTGCCCGCGCCCTGGCCATCGATTCCGTGTTGGGTGTGTCGGGCGCCTTCGAGGCCGCGATGATCACGGCTCTCGATCCCCGCATCGCGGCCCTGCCTTCTACCTATGGTCACGATTTTACCCGGATCCCCCGCACCCTGACCCTCCGCCACGTCCTGACATCGTTGGTTCCTCCGGGACGACGCCAGTGGATCGCGGCCCGGCGCATTCGCAAGGGAAGCAGCGACGGACGCGCCAAGGACTTCATCGCCACGCACTCGTCCCTGACTGAGGCCTGGACCTTTCTGCGGGATCTTCGGCTGCCGGTGGATCTGGACCTTCTCGTTCGGGATCGGGCCGATGCCGAGCGGGTGCTCTACATCGCCGTATTTCTCCATCACTTCCGTCACCGCTTCCGGATCTGATACCCATGACGCACGCACACGCGAATATCGAACCCGGTGCTCGGATTCTCATCGGCGGGGACTTCTGTCCCGTGGGCCGTGCGCTTCCCCTCGTCCTTTCTGGACGCCGGGATGCCTGGGTTCGGGATCTCGATCCGGTGCTCGACGCGGCGGATCTCGTGGTGGTGAATCTGGAATGTCCCTTCGTGACAGGTCCCGCAGGTCAGTCTCTACTTCCGGGTGGATGGAACGCCCTCACGGCGCCGCGCGACGCGGTGGCGGGACTCGAAGCCCTGGGCGTGCATGGCGTGACTCTCGCCAACAACCACCTGCGTGATGGAGGTAACGAGGGCGTGCGTACCACGCTCGCCACCTGCGAAGAGCACGGCATCGCCACCTTCGGAGGGGGCCTCACACGCGAGGAGGCACTGCGCATCCGAGTGCTGCAGGCGGGAGATCGGCGCATCGGATGGCTGGGACTCAGCCAGCGGGAATTCAGCATCGCCACCTCCACCCGGCCAGGCGCGGCTCCCCTCGATCCCTGGGAGCTCCCAACCCGAATCGCGGAGAGTCGAGCGGACTGGGATCACCTCATCGTGCTTCTGCATGCCGGCGTTGAACATCACCCGTTTCCGAGTCCCGCCTTGCGCGCCATCTGTCGCGCCCTTCTGCGCTGGGGCGCCTCCGCAGTGATCTGCCAGCACTCCCATTGCGCGGGCATCTGGGAAGAGTCCGAGGAAGGCCTGATCGTGTATGGGCAGGGCAATCTCTTGTTCGACTGGGTGCCCAATCCGGGACCGCGCTGGAACGAGGGCTACCTGGTCGAGTTGTGTTTCGATGTGGCGGGGGCGATGACGCATCGTCTGATCGGCACGATGCAGGGAGGAGACACGCCTGGGCTGCGCGCCATGACGACAACGGAGTCCGAGGTCCTTTTTTCTCGTCTTCGCGCCCTTGGGGATGCCTTGCGCGAGCCGGGCGCCCTGGAAGAGCAATGGCGGCGCTATTGCACGGAGATGCGCGAAGAATATCTCGCCCTGCTGCGGGGACGCACGGGAGCGGATCGCTGGCGTGCGAAGGTGGCGCGGCGGACGGGCCTGGCCTGGACGCCTTTCACCGAGGAGCAGATGCGGGTGATTGGCAACGTGCTTCGTTGTGAAGGGCACCGCGAGGTTCTCGACACCCTGTTTTCCGATTTCGAAGATCTTCCGACACGGTAATCCCATGGCTACATCCTCTCTTCTGTCTCTGTCCTCCCTGCGCGGTCTGGTCCCAGACTTCATCAAGGATTATCTGCGTCATCGCGTGGATTATGCCGCCCTGCGCAGTGCCCAATGTCGCGAGGGCGCGGTAGCCCGGGCTGGTGATCTCCTTTTTCAGAACGGACGGTACGAATCGCCCTATCCGATCACGATCGGCATCTTTCCCGACTCCTCGTATTCCTACGCCCACAACGTGCTTGCCTGCAGCGAGGAGAAGGTGCGGTATACCCTCATCGACATCGAGAAGGCGGATTGGAAGGAGAGGGTTCGTGCCTCGGGATGTGATGCCTTCATGGCCACGCCCTCCCAGCTTCTGACGATTTGGAAGACGATCTACGACGAACGTCTGAAAGTGCTCGTCGAGGAAATGGGCATCGATCTGACGCCCTCGTACAACGAGTTGTGGATGTGGGAGAGCAAGCGGAGGATGGAGTATTGGATGGATGCCCACGACGTGTCCCGCGCGCGCACGCTGGTGTGTCATTCCCGCGACGAGGCCATGGCCGCGCTGGACAGCTTTTCCCTGCCTCTCGTGGTGAAGCTCGATCTCGGCGCGAACGGCAATGGAGTGTTTGTGGTGCGAAGCCGGGCTCACGCCGAGCGCCTGATCACGAAGATGTTTACTCGGGGCATCGATCTGCCAAGCATGGATCGCCGCAACTGGCAGGTAGGCTATATCCTGTTGCAGGAATACGTGCCCCACGATTATGAGTACCGTATCGTGCGCATCGGCGAGACGATGATGTGTCGGCGCAAGGAACGGGTGGGGGATTACGCAAGCGGCAGCGGAGAGATTCTCTGGGCGGAACCGATGCCCGAGATGCTGGACTTCGTGTGGGACCTCACCGAAATGGGAGGATTCACAAGCATGTCCACGGACCTCTTCGTCCTCACCGAGCAGGGACGGCCTCGCTTCCTGGTCAATGAACTCCAGGCCCTGGTCGGTCCGATCGTCGACGAAACCAAGACCAACGCCCACATGGGGCGCTGGCTCCGCAGCAGCGACGGCACCTGGGCGTTCGAACCCGGCTTCTTCTATCGCAATGCCTGCGCCAACCTGCGGGTACGCATGATTCTGCAGCGACACGGACTCCTCCCATGATTCCCTTCCTTTCCACCATCGCGCGTGCCCTCGCCCGCCATCTGCCCCGACCCCTGGTGGAGGCGGTCAAGACGCGGCTCGTCGATCCCGTGGCCTATCAGAGAGCGGCGGGAGAAGCGGTGGCCCGATCCATCGTGGGCGAGGCCCTCGATCACGACGGAGAGGGCAGCATGGAGGGAGGCCCGACGATCGGCATTCTGATGGACGCCGACTTCTACTTTTGCTACAACATCGCGGCCTGTCTCGCGCGGGGCCTGCGGTATCGTCGGGTTGATCTCGACGAACCCGACTGGATGGATCTGGTACGCGACGCACGCTGCGACTATTGGCTCGTCTATCCTTCCTCGTCTCTCGCGGTGCAGAAACTCATGCACGACGAGAAGCTGCTCGCGATGGAACGGGATCTCGGATGTCGCCTTGTTCCTCGCTTCGATGAATTGTGGATGTGGGAGAGCAAGCGCCGCATGCATCTCTGGCTCGCCGCCCATGAGGTGCCGCATCCCCGAACCCTGGTGTTCTCCGATCGGGACGCGGCGCGGGCCCATGCCCTGTCCTGTTCTCTCCCCGTGGTCCTCAAAACCGACATCGGCGCGGGAAGCAGCGGGGTGGTGGTGGCGAAGTCCCGTGAAGAGGTGACCCGTCTGGTGAAGCGCATGTTCGGAAAGGGAGTGATCCCGAAGGGCATGCATCCGGCCAATCGGCAATGGGGCTACGTGGTGTTTCAGGATTTCGTGCCCCACGACCACGAATATCGTGTGGTGCGCATCGGCAGGTATTTCCTGTGTCGTCGCAAAACGCGGGTGGGGGATTTCGCCAGTGGCGCGGGCAGCATCGACTGGCACCGACCAGAACCCGCCGTGCTGGACTTTGTCGAACAGCTCACCGATCGCGGAGGATTTCGCAGCATGGCCGTGGATCTGTTCATTACGAAGGGAGAAGATGGACGGGATCGGTATCTGGTGAATGAGCTCCAGGCCCTGTTCGGTCGGATCGAAAACGAGAAGAAGACGAACGAGGCGATGGGACGCTGGTATCGTGGAGAGGATGGGACCTGGAGCTTCGAACCGGGGTATTTTTACCAGCACGCCTGCGCCGACCTGCGGGTGGAGATGATTCTCGAAGAGTGGAACAAGAAGGACGCCCCCTGATGTGTGGAATCGCCGGAATACTTGATCGCGAAGGACGTACCCTTACCACCGCGGCCCTGCGCACGATGTGCGAGGCCGCGTCGCATCGGGGTCCCGACGACTGGGGCATGGCCTGGTGGACCCATGACGGACAGCGCGTGGATGGACGGGACGGACAGATGCCAGCCGAGGAAGATCGCTTCGCGGTGGGACTCGGGCACCGACGTCTTTCCATCATCGATCTGTCTCCCGCCGGCCATCAGCCGATGACCGACGAGGAGGGTCGATACTGGCTGGTGTTCAATGGAGAGATGTACAACTACATCGAGGTGCGGGCTGAGCTCCAGTCCCTCGGCCACCGGTTTCGCACGCGCTCCGATAGCGAAGTGGTGATCGCCGCCTGGAAACAATGGGGCATGGAGGCCTTCGCGCGGTTCAACGGCATGTGGGCCGTGGCTCTCTACGACACGCAGGACAGGACCCTCATCCTCTCTCGCGATCGGTTCGGCGTCAAGCCCCTGTATTACCGGATCGAAAAGGGGGTGCTGCTCTTCGCCTCCGAGATCAAACAAATCCTGGCCTTGCCCGCCGTGCCCCGGAAGATCAATCACGAGATTCTGGCGGACTTCCTCCTGTGGCGCTACGAGACGCATACCACGGACAGCTTCGTGCAGGGGATTCAGAGTGTGCCCCAGGGCACGGTGGTCCTGGTAAAGCCCGAGGACCTGGACCGGGGTCGCATCGCGCCCCGACGCTTCTGGGAGCCGCGCATCAGCGATCCCCTTGGCGAGGAGAAGGCGAAGGAGGAATTTCGCGCCCTGCTGTGGGACGCCGTGCGGCTTCGTCTGCGCAGCGACGTGCCCGTGGGCGTCACCCTATCGGGAGGATTGGATTCCTCGAGTGTCACCTGTCTGGCGGCCTCCATTCGCCGCGAGGAAACCCAGGATCCCCTGCACACCTTCACCTCGGTGTACGACGATCGGGGCTACAGCGAGAAGGAGTATTCCGACCTGGTCAACAGCCACGTCGGTGCCCGGGCCCACGATATCCGTCCCGAAAGCGATCATCTGCGCGAGGACTGGGGGCGATTCATCCGCACGATGGAGGAGCCCTTCTCGTCTCTGTCCTTCTACAGCAACTGGAAGGTGTATCAGCAGATTCGACGTCACGACATCACCGTGATTCTCAGTGGACAGGGGGGAGACGAACTTCTGCTGGGCTACGACCGATATCGCATCGCCTACATGAAAATCCTGTTGCGCAAGGGAAGGCTTGGTTCCATTCTGCGAGAAATGCGTCTGATGCGAACCAACGCCAATCTTTCGCTCTCGACCCAGATCCAGTACCTCGCCTATTTCCTGTCGCCCCGCATGCGGGTGTGGCGAAGGGAGCGGGTAACCCGTGGGGTATTGCGTGAGGATTTCCGTCGTGCCTTTCTCGGGCAGGACGAGCACATCCTGCGTGAGTACGGGTATCGCACCAGGCGGGAACTGCAGGAAAGCGAATACTACCACTATCAGCTCCCGCATCTGCTTCGTCATGAGGATCGTGTGTCGATGAGCCACTCCATCGAGACGCGGCTCCCGTTTCTGGACTATCGTCTGTTTGAATTTCTGCTCAGTCAGGACGACAGCGCCACGATCGGCGGGGGCTGGTCGAAGCGGATCCTGCGGCAGTCCATGCGTCAGGACGTCCCCACCCGCATCCTCGATCGCACCGACAAGATGGGTTTCGAAACGCCCACGGGTCGCCTGCTGCGGGAGAATCGCGACTTCTTCGCCGATCTGATGCGCCGCCATGCCGACGATCCCTTCGTTCAGGGGAGCGCGGTGGCCGAGGCGATGACGGGTCCGGGCCTAGACGAAAACCTGCTGTGCAGCATCATCACCTATCTTTCGTGGAAGGAGGAGTTCGGGCTTTCGGCCTGAGCGCGATCGTACATACATGAAGATTCTCGCCGTTACCGCCAACTATCCCTCGGAGGTGCGACCGCATTACGGCACCTTTGTCCAGCAATTCGTGCGCGCCATGCAGGGGCGGGGCGCCGAATGCCGGGTCGTGTATCCCGTGAGCCTGTTCGATCGCCGTCACGGTCCCCTGCCGGTGCTTCGTCCCGAGCCCGAGGATGGGATTCCCGTGTTGCGACCCCGTCATCTTTCCTTCAGCGTCAAGCAGGTGGGTCCGTGGAACACCGCCTGGCTCACCCAGCACTCCTTCGAGCGGGCGGCGGCCCGGGGACTGCGGATGCACGAGTGGGAGCCGGATCTCTTTTACGGACACTTTTTGTACCAGGCCGGACGTACCGCGGTGAAGCTGGCGGCGCGGCATCGCAAGCCGTCCTTCGTGAATGTGGGAGAGGGCACGCTCTGGACTATCGATCCCATGGGAGAGCATGTGGCGCGGCGGCATTACCAGAATGTGACCGGGGCCATAGCGGTGAACACTCCGATCCGTGAGGATCTGATGCGACGGGTAGGAATTCCCGAGCACAAGATTACGGTGATACCCAATGGGGTCGATCTGGACTTCTTCTCTCGCAAGGATCGGGACGAGATGTGTCGAAAGCACGGGCTTCCGACCGACACGGTGAACATCGTCTTCGTCGGCGCCTTCGACGAGCTCAAAGGTCCCGCCCGCCTGGTGGAAGCGGCCGGCGATCTGGAGCGCGTGCGTCTCATCTTTATCGGTGCGGGCGAGGTGCCGCTCGACGCACCCAACATCGTCCTCAAACGTCCCGTCCCTCATGCCCACATTCCCGAACTGCTCTCGGCCTCGGATCTCTTCGTGCTCCCCACCATCGAGGAGGGGTCCTGCAACGCTATCATAGAAGCCATGGCCGTGGGGCTCCCGGTGATCTCGTCGAATGCCCGCTTCAACGACGACATTCTGGATGAACACACAGCCCTGCGGGTGGATACCCATTCCCCCGCTGAGATTCGGGCCGCGATTCTGGCCCTGCTCGAGAATGAGGAGAAGCGAAAGGAACTGGCCCGCAACGCCTGGACCCGAGCCCGGGATTTCGACATTCGACGTCGTGCGGATCGGGTGCTCGGCTGGATGCGTTCACGAATGGAAGAGGAAGGATTCGTTCCGACCCCGGACCGGAAAGGATAGAGGACCATGCGCATTTGTCACATCAGCATCAATCATAAACCCGACGACGACCGCATCTACTACAAGGAGGTGCTGTCGTTGGCGAAACGGTACGACGACATCTGGGTCGTCATCCCGGAAGCGTCGTCGGCACCAAAGGACAGTCCCGTGTCCTTCCGATTCTACCCGATGTATACGCACGATCTCGGACGGCTCTTCCAGATCTCCACCCTGGCTCGCCTGACATTGGAGCTGAAGCCGGATCTGATTCACTGTCATGAACCGGAGTCCCTGCGTACCGCGATGATCGTGAAACGAAAGACCGGCTGCGCGGTGATATACGACAGTCACGAACTCTATCCGGCCGCGTATGCCGAGCGCTTCCCCATGGCACTGCGAAACGCGGCAGAGCGGGTTATCGGCTGGTTCGAGAGAAGAGAGTTTGAAGGGCTCGACGGGGCCGTGGGCGCAACCTGGGGAGTCACCAGCTACCTCAAGAAGCACCTGGCTACTCCTCATATCACCACACTGCTCAACGTGCCGGTGCCAGAAGTGTTCACTCCGGGACCCGTTCTCGACGCGGGGGATCGCATCGTCTTTTGTCACGAAGGATTCCTGAGTTTCGACCGCGGACTGCGCGAGATGCTGGAGGCCGTACGGTTGGTTGCCGCTCGGCATCGGATTCAGTTCCGCATTGTCGGCGATGTCTTCGACGCCGAAAAGGCGTGGCTCGAGTCCTTCGTTGCGGAGCATGGGCTTGAGGATGTGGTGTATCGCACCGGCTGGTTGCCATACGAAAAGGTGGGAGCCGCCCTGCAGGGGTGTCATGCCGGTATGATCTGCTTCCAGCAGACGCACAACAATACGATCGCCTCTCCCAATAAGCTGTTCAATTACCTGCTCTATGGCATCCCGATTCTCGCACCGTCCTATATCAGTGCCGTGGAGCGCATCGTGAAGGAGGAAGACTGCGGGATTCTGTTTCCCCGTCTCGAACCCGCCGACATCGCCGCATCGATGGAAGCCTTCCTTGAAAACGAGGAACACCGTCTCACCCTGTCTGCCAATGCCCTTCGGGCATCGGAGACGAAATACACCTGGAAAGTGATGGAAGAACGCTTGTACGATGTGTATGACAAGGTTCTCGCGAACCGACAGTTGCCTGCTGAACCGAGCTCTTCGTCCGAGTTCGACGCCGACCACTCATCCCTCCTCCCCCTGACCGTGTGCCTGCTGACCAGCGGGCACCGCCCGGATGACGACCGCATTTACTTCAAGGAAGGACGCTCCATCGCGAAGCGCTATCGATCAGTGGTCATTACCACGGCGTTTCCGGATAAGGTCCCCGCCGACGAATCTCGAATTCGCTTCATTCCATTTCCTCGGAGAGAGGGATACCGACATCGGCTCGCCACCGTGCGCGCGTTGGTGGAAGCGGGTGTCGCGTTGAAACCCGACATCATCATCTGTCATGAACCGGAATCTCTCGCCGCTGCCGTACGCATCAAGGCGAAAACGGGATGCACGGTGATCTTCGACAGCCACGAAATGTACTCGGCCTCCATCGCGGAGCGACTTCCGAAGGCCTTGTGGGACGTGACGGAGTTCATTGCCCGCACCATCGAGAAGCGCTACATCGCCCGTTGCGATGGCGCCATCGGTGCGAGCTGGGCCATCTCGGAATACCTGGCCTCCGTGATCGGCGCGACCCGGGTAACAACCCTTCTGAACGTCCCCGCCTCCGATGTCTTCGGAGAACAGACCCGTTCGGAATGGGGGCAGGAAACGATCTTTTGTCACGACGGTCATCTGGGTTTCGAGCGTGGTCTGAAAGTGATGGCCGAAGCCATTCGCATCGTGTCCCGCACCTATCCCGCGCGACTCAAGATCGTGGGGGATGTGTTTGGCGAAGAGCGCGCCTGGCTCGATGCCTTCGTGGCAGAGCATCATCTGGAATCCGTGATTACTCGCACAGGGTGGTTGCCCTACCGAGAAGTTGGACGCCAGATTGCCGAATGCCATGTCGGTCTTGTCTGCTTCCAGAAAAGTCCCAACACCATCGTCACCTCCTCCAACAAGGTTTTCAATTACCTTTTCTGCGGCCTGCCCTTCATTGGACCCGACTACCGGCTTTCGGCCAAGCAACTCGTGCAGGAAGAGCGTTGCGGAATCCTCGCCGACACCTCCGATCCCGTCAAGTATGCCGAAGCCATGATGTATATGATCGAGCACCGCGAGGAAACCAAGATCATGGCCGAGAGAGCCCTGCATGCGTCTCGAACCCGGTTTCGCTGGCATCATATGGAGAAGGAATTGCTGGAATTCCTGGACCTGATCCATCCTCATTCCTGAACCCGTCCCGCCATCCTCCACGACTATGCCTATTCGCCCTGTTACCTCCGAAGAGCGACCTGCCTTTGACGCGCTCGCGTTACGGACCGGCACTCTTTTCTCCTCCCCTCCTTGGTTGGATCTTTTCGGTCCCCGCCTTCGCCGCTTCGGCATCTTTGGCGATGATGGCACCCTCCTTGGCGGCTTTTTCATCTATGTCGACCGAAAAGCCGGATTTCGGGTCTGGCGCAATCCTCCCTTCACTCCCGAATGTGGACCCTTCCTACGCATCGACGCCACCAACCCCGTGGCTACCCTCGAGGCGAGGCGTCGACTGCTGTTCGAAATCGCGGACTTCCTGAATTCGGCTCCGACATCCCTGGTTCTTTTTCCGCTCACACGAGATCTTGGCGACGCCCTTCCCTTCTATTGGAAAAAGTTCAAGGTCATTCCCAACTTCACCTACATCCTCGATCTCGATCGAACCATGGACGAGATATGGATGGGAATGTCCAAAACGAGGCGCAACGACATCACCAAAGCGCGGAAGGATGGACTCGTGACGGAGATCGTGGAGGAGTACACGGTGGTGCGGGAGTTGGTGGACATGACGTTCGGTCGGCAGGACAAGGAATATCCCCGTGAAGAAATGCACCGTATTCTGACCGCCTTCGCCACGCCGGACAACAGCTATGCCGTGGTGACGAGGGATGGGAACCGGGCCCTGGCCTGCAGTTTTGTGGTACACGATGGGAACACCGCCTATTATCTGCTCGGAGGATACCGGCATACGGACAAGCACCACGGGGCCGGAGCCCTGGCCGTGTACGAGGCCATCTCGCGGGCCAGGGACCTTGGATGCCGACATTTCGATTTCGAAGGTTCGATCCTGCCTCCGATCGAACGGTATTTTCGAGGATTTGGCGGGCGACTGACGTCCTACCATACCATCAACCGTGCCTGGTTGCCTCTGGAAATTCTCCTGAAGTTCACTCATCGCGAGCTGTTTTAATGGCTTCTTCTCCTCCCCTCCTCTCGGAGAATGCAATCCGATTCCTGGATGACTTTCTGACGCGCCATGGTGGAAACTCATGTTCTTCGGATCGTCTCGATCCCGAATCCCGGTATCGTGTGTTTCAATTGCTGAGCAGAAGGGAGGAAATCGATGAGCCCCGTCTCAACCAGCGAGGAGATTGGCTCCTCCCGTCCGCGGGATCAGACGGGGACAGAGTTCGGGAGGCGATCGTGGATCGTCTTGTACAGGAGGTCACGACACGCATCACGGGAGCTCCTCTCCCTCGCATGCAGCGCTGGCCCAACAAGGCTCCCTTCGCACTGTGCCTCACGCACGACGTGGACATCCTTCATAAATACAATCGAGAGTTCGCTCCCGTTGTGGAAGGTGCCGGGCGGGTGTGGAGAGGAGATGATCGTCTGCGCGTGTCGGTGCGTACCGCGAAGCTGGCCGCAGAATGGATGGCGGCTCGTGTGGGCATGCTTCCTCGCGTGGATCCTCTCTGGCGTATGGACGAATGGACGGACGTGGAAGATCGCTTCGGCTTTCGCTCCAGCTTTCTGTTTGTCCCGGAGCACCTGACCCACACGCATTTCTTCGATATGACCTATCGGTATTCCGACCGACTGCGCTATCGGGGTCGCATGATGCGGGTGCGGGACATGATGCGGGATATTTTGAATGCCGGATTCGATGTGGGGTTGCATGGAAGCTATTTTTCCCATGTGGATGCCACCGTTTTGAAGGAGCAGAAGGACCAGATCGAGCGTGCGATTGAATCGCCCGTGATCACGACCCGTCAACACTACCTGCACTTTGATGTCGTGAAGACGCCGCGGGCACAGGCCGCGGCGGGACTGCGCTGCGACTCGACACAGGGATTCAACACCACCATCGGATATCGGGCTGGGACTTCGCTGCCGTACTGGTGTTGGGATCATGTGGAGGAACAGCCGCTGCCCCTGCTTCAGGTGCCGATGATTTTCCATGATGTCGCTTTTTTTGAGCCCGGCGCCATGAATCTTTCCCTCGAGGTGGTGGAGAAGGAAATTCAGGTGGCGATGGATGAGGTGGAGCGACATGGGGGCTGTCTCACCGTGAATTGGCATCCCAATCGGATTACCGACCATCGGTACTGGACATCCTACCGACTTCTCCTCGAAGAAGCGAAGCGACGCGGGGCGTGGGGATGTTCCCTCCGCCAGATCTACGATTGGTGGCTCTCGTCACCGCATAACACTGTGATTGAGTAACAGAGAATCCCTATGTGTGGAATCGCAGGCGCCATGGGCGTCAACCTCTCCTCCGAAACCATCGAGCTTGTGGACATGATTCTCGCGGCTCAGTTTCCGAGGGGACCCGACGACACCGGCCGTGAAGTACTCGCCACAGAAGATGCCCAGGTTATTCTGGGGCACAACCGGCTTGCCATCATCGATCTGAGCCCCGAGGCCAATCAGCCGATGTGGGACATGGAGCATCGTGTGTGTATCGTCTTCAATGGGGAAATCTACAATTACCTGGAGCTTCGGAAGGAGCTTCTGTCGGCCGGGCACCACTTCGCAACCGCAAGCGACACGGAGGTCCTTCTCGAAGCCTACAAGGAATGGGGCCTCGATGCCCTGCCCCGCTTTCTCGGCATGTTCGCCTTCGCGCTGTGGGATGATCAACGCCGCGAACTCCTGCTCGTGCGAGATCGGTTCGGAATCAAACCCCTGTTCTGGCATGTGGGAAAGGACACCATCACTTTTGCGTCCACCACCATACTGGCTGTCGGGCAACGATTGTCGCCGGACCTCGGGTACGTTGTCAACGGCATAGAAACGGGAACCTTCGACACCGACGAAGACCGCTCTCCATACCTCGGGCTCCATTCGTTGCGCCCGGGACACTGGCTGCGATGCCGAATGCAAGCGGGACGACTCGAGTATGACGAGCAGCGCTGGTACGATTTGGAAAGCCAGGCCATTCTTCGGCGGGAGGAGCTCGCGGGATGGAGCCCGACGCGCATCCTCGAGGAGGTACGCGCTACCCTCGATGATTCGGTCCGTCTTCGGCTGAGAGCCGATGTTCCCGTGGGGGTGAGTCTGAGTGGGGGACTCGATTCCACCACGGTGGCGGGCCTCATGGCGCCCAGGCATCCTGGGCTCGTTGGGATCTCCTTTGGGCACCCTCAGGATTCCCGCACCGAGGGATCTCTTATCATGGACTTCGCCACGCACAGCGGTATCGCGGTCGTCTTCATCAGTCCCGAACAGCACGAAATCGAGGACATGTACTGGCGTACGATCGTTCACCAGGGCGCCCCGTTTCCGGGCGGGTCCATCGTCGCCCAGAATTTCGTGTTTCGAGAGGCTCGCAAGCACGGGTGCCTCGTGATGATGGGAGGTCAGGGTGGCGACGAAGCCTTTATGGGGTATCTGAAATACAGAATGTTTGTCCTTCGTGAAGCCCTTGCCCGTCGTGACAGCGCATCCATTTTACGGTATGGAGCCGGTGCCGCCATGGCTCTGGTGGCGGAGTCTCTGCACTTCGGTCCTTACCTCAAAGCCCTCAACCGCTATGTGGGTCGGCAGCAACGCTCGGCCATGCTGGTGAGGCCGGAAGGCTACCAGTCGCACTCGAAACGCTACAATGGGGACTACCCGGTGTGGAAGCGCCAGCTCCTCGACGTGATTCGCTTCAGTCTTCCCACCCTGCTTCGCTATGAGGATCGCAACTCGATGGGCAACAGCGTCGAAAGTCGCCTGCCCTTTCTGGATCATCGTATCATCGAGCTGGGACTCGCCACGCCCGAGCCCCTGAAGGTCAAGCATGGCCACGGCAAGTGGATTGTGCGTTCCCTGGTCAAGGGCATCGTGCCCGACAGCATTCGTCTGCGGCGCAGAAAAAAAGGCTTCAACGTCAGTGAGAATCAATGGATTCGCAATGGTCTGGGCGAAGCCATCCGTACACGTCTGCGTGATTCCGAAACCATCCTGGCTCCCTATGTGCAGGGCCCCCTCTCGGTGGAACAATCCTTTCGCGACGACCATTTGATTCAATCCCCCGTGGCGATGCCCGAGGCGATGGCTCTCCTGTGGATACTCTCCCACCATCGATCCCTGGTGTGATTCGCGTGTCACGCATTTTCCGTTTGTCTTCATATCATTGAACCACCGCGCAGCCCATGTCGAAACCGCTTTCCATTCAGTACTACATGCAGTTCTTTCCCGGTCAGGGCGCAGTGGGCACCATGCAGCCCATCACCCTCGCCCGCACCCTCGCCGATCGGGGTCATCACGTGCGGGTGATTAGCGCCGATTACAACATCGACAGCAATGCGCCGGAGCTTCCCTACACGTATGAGTCCCCGAGTGGAGGGAAGGTGGAGGTGCTTCGCCTGCATTCGAAGCCGGGCGGGCGAGAGACCCTGAAGCAGAGACTGGTGAGTTATGTGGATTTTATGTTCACCGCGCGAAAAGCGGGTCTGGCCCTTCCCCGTCCCGACGTGGTGATCGGGAGCATTCAGCCGATGTTCACCGGTCGGGCCGCCCTCCAGGTGGCGCGGGCGCGGAAGGCCCCCTTCGTGCTCGAAGTGCGGGATCTCTGGCCTGATGCACTGGAAGTGAAAGGCGCGGTAACGGGATGGAAAGCGAAGGGCCTGCATCTGGTGGTCAATCAGTTATACCGGCATGCCGATCGCATCATCAGCATCACGCCGGGTATTCGCACGGAGTTGGTGAAGAAGCCCCAGGTGCGGGTGCCGGTGGACTGCTGTCCCAACGGCTTCGATCCCGCGCTGTTCGACGATCCCCGGGCACGACGGAGAGATGTGAGGGAGAAATACGGGTGGGGCGAGGACTTCGTGGCCATCTACACGGGTGCTCACGCCAAGGTAACGGCGGTGGACGTGATCGTGCGGACCGCAGAGCAGCTTCGGGATCGACCGGGCATTCGGTTTGCGGTGTTCGGGCACGGTCCCACCAAGCAGGAAGTAGTGGACCTGGCGACGGCTCTGCGCCTCCCCAACATCGAATTCCATCCTCCCGTCCCGAAGCACGAGATTCCGGGTCTCCTGGGGGCTTCCGACGCGGCTTTGATGACGCTGTTCCAATCTCCCCTGATTCACATCTACTTCCAGAACAAATTCATGGATTACATGGGCGCCGCCTGCCCCATCCTGGCGGCCATCGAGGGAGAGCAGGCCGACATCATTCGCTCTATCGACGCGGGCATCGTGGTGCCCACCTTCGACGCCAAGGCCCTTGCCGATTCCATTCTTTGGGGCAGGGACCATCCCGAGGAACTGAAGGCAATGGGGGAGAGGGGAAAGCGCTTTGTCTTTGACCGTCTGCTCCTGAATGACATTTTACATCGATACGCCGACGCGGTGGAAGCCACGGCTCACGGGCAGGCCTCCACGCATCCGGTATGGACACCGTTTCAGTGAACCCTCCCGACCGTCGAATAAAGAAAGCGAGGCAGGCCATGTTGCGTCATCTCCCGGTTTTCATGGGGATTGCCCTCTTCGGAGTGATCCTCTGCGGGTGCATGAATCCCACAGATCAGAGCGGCGTGGAGGTCCACACCGTCACGGTCAATGTGCAGGACAAGTCGGGTGCCGTGCAGCGAGACATTCAGGTAGACATCTTTTCCGGGGAGGCACTGACCCAGGGAGCAATTCCTCTCGACAGCAAATTCACCGGGACCGATGGGTCCGTGCAGCTTCAGGTGCCGATCTCATTCACCGGCGGCACCTACCTGATTCAGGCGGGGAACGAGGACGTCGGCAAGGTGCAGGCCCGGGTGCAGTTGGTGAGCAAGGACACCTCTCTCGTGGTGGTGCTCGAGCTCTCCAATCTCGGATGCAACGTGCAGCTCAAGGACACCCTTGTCATCCGCGATGTCTGCGCGCCCCTGCAGGATGGGCGGAGCTTTGCCGATTCGGTGCAGCGCACCTTCCGATCCGGATGCACCGTGCCGCTCAACGTCACCTACACGCCGCTGAACGAGCCCTTCGATCTGCGTATGACCATTCTCGATGCGTCCGGTCGCGAGGTCACCAGCAATCCTTTTGTGCTGCCCCCGCGTCAGAACTTCGCCATCAAGGTGGTGTCCCGTCCCAGGGCTCCCGGCTCTCTCACCCGCACGGTGCATTTTACCGGCACGGGTGCTGAAAACGCCTCCATCGATCTCGAGATGCTGGTGTTTGCCAGTGCGATTCCCTGCGCCAACAGCACCTGTACCGACACCACGGTGCGCGGGTACTTTCCCGTGACCCTGATCAACAGCGTGACCCAGAGCCTGGTGCAGCGGCTGGAGTTCAATAAAAACACCTCTCCCGTGCTGCGTACCGAGAGGGTGGTGAAGCGGTTCACCAACAGCGATGTCTTCGTGCTTCTCGACAGTCTGCGCGGAGATCTGGAGCCAGGTTCGTCGCAGAATGTGCGCCTGCGCTTCACGCCTCGGGAAATGAAGCGATACGTGGACACGATGATCATCGAGAGTAATCTCGCGGGATCCACGGATCGATGCACCACTCGCGTGGTGATGCAGGGCGATGGCTGCGGCCCCGTGTGTCGCATGCCGATGCAGGCCTACATGAAGCAGGGGAGCGGTCCCGACGATTATATCATCACCCCCCCCGCCATCCATCCCGACGATCAGACGGCGGGATTCGTGTATTTCTACAACGAGGGAGAATGTGGAGCGCTGAACATGTATCACGATACGGCCGGGGTGCCCACCGTCCGCGGATTCTATTTCGATCGCCCTTTTTCTCAGGCCGTGCCTCCCGAAAAACGGGATGTGTTGTTCCGGACCTTCTTCGAGGCAAAGGACAATGTGATCTGGCCCCAGGGACATGGCCGCCCCGCGCAGTCCACCTTTACCCAGGTAATGCGCATCAAGGGATGTGGTCCTGAGCAAACGATCAACGTGAAAGTCACCGTCGATACCCTTCCCATCCAGTATTTTACCTGTGTGTATCAGTGGTCCGAAAACGGTAAATACGGATACAATTTTGATCCCATCGCCACCAAGGGGGTGCAATCCACCGACCCCACCCCGACCACTGGGCAGTTGACAGACATGATCGTGGAATCCATCGTGTCCGGCGCTTCGGCCCAGGTGAGGATTCGGGATGGATGGAAATTCATTCGCGCCAATGTCTCCGAAACGGAGTTCGATTTTCAGCGCGTTCGAACCTGGCCGGAGTACCTGTCCATGACCTCCGGGACCTTCAGTCAGGACAAGGTGGCCACCTTCACCGTGCGTTCGGTATATGTCGTGAGAATTTATCGGGGGTACATCTGGCGGTATGCTCTGGTACGCGTGCGAGAAGCGAGTGTGGACGGGGACCAGAAACACAAAATCTGCGTTGATGTCATGTACCCGCTGATCAAGGAAAGCGGTAGCTGATCAGTGCATTCGAGACTTTCATTCACAATCCTGAGATGGCACATAACATGAATCTGCTCCTCATCATCGTTGCGACTCTTGCTTTTGTTCCGGTGCTTCTCAACCGACTCTATTTTCTCGCTCCGACACCTCTGGGCGGGGTCTTCTATTATCCGAACGTACTCAATGAATTTGTGGTCCGCCGTCTCGGATGGTCCCGAACGGTTCCCGACATCATCCTGATGGGGATAGGGTCCCTCCTCTTCCTCGTGGTAGATCTCGATCACTGGTTTGTGGTGTTCGTGCTTTTGTTCCACTTCCAATTGCTGGATCGCCTGATTCTGCGCCGGGAACGGAACATGCTTCATTCCGTGCATGCGCACCAGGACAAGAGGCCCCGCATCGCACGGACCGCCGACGATCCGGGTTTCACTCCAGGCCTGTATCCCAATCCCGCACCCCACCCTGAGTTCGTGCTGAACCTCGAAGGTCCTTTCCTGCGTCGCACCCCGCACTACGATCTGGGCGATCTCGTCGAAGGTCGGATCCTGACCCTCACGCTGCTCATCGGCAATCACAGCGTCGTAGACGCCAGTATTCCGGGCTCGGTGCGGGTGGAGATCGAAGGCACGCTCGACGGTCCGGCCCACCCTCTGTCTTTTCCTCCCCTGCGCTCGGGGATCGTGCATCGTCTGCCTCTGACCTTCACCGCGACCCGCGCGGGGGGCTCGGGACGGATTCATCTGGTACTGACCTACGCCGATCGGGAGCGCCGTCTCACTGTCGGGTACCGATCGGTTTTTCCGGCCTCGGCGGCCACGCCCCGCGCTGCGGAGGTCACCCGCTATCCGGGAGG
>CAYQST010000011.1:0-88525 GCA_964420295.1 uncultured Chromatiales bacterium
GTTTACAGCGTGGACTACCAGGGTATCTAATCCTGTTTGATCCCCACGCTTTCGTCCCTGAGCGTCAATACCAGGCCAGGCAACAGCCTTCGCTACCGGTGTTCTTCCAGATATCTAAGCATTTCACCGCTACACCTGGAATTCCGTTACCCTCTCCTGTATTCAAGATCAACAGTATCGACGGCAGCTCTTCAGTTAAGCTGAAGGATTTCACCATCGACTTGTCAATCCGCCTGCGGACCCTTTATACCCAGTAAATCCGGACAACGCTCGCCTCCTACGTATTACCGCGGCTGCTGGCACGTAGTTAGCCGAGGCTTACTTTTGGGGTACCATCTCTGCCGACCATGTCGACCACTTTTCCCCCACTACAGCGGTTTACGACCCGAAGGGCCTTCGTCCCGCACGCGGCGTTGCTGCGTCAGACTTTCGTCCATTGCGCAATATTCCTCACTGCTGCCTCCCGTAGGAGTCTGGACCGTGTCTCAGTTCCAGTGTGGCTGATCATCCTCTCAGACCAGCTACCCATCGTCGACTTGGTGAGCCGTTACCTCACCAACTATCTAATGGGACGCATGCTCATCCTTTGGCACTTCCGCTTTCATCATCACCCCATGCGAGGCCATGACAATATTCGGTATTAGCACGTCGTTGGACGTGTTATTCCCAACCTAAGGGCAGATTGCATACGTGTTACGCACCCGTGCGCCACTCCACTCCGTGATTGCTCACAAAGCGTCGTCGACTTGCATGTGTTAAGCACGCCGCCAGCGTTCGTCCTGAGCCAGGATCAAACTCTCCATGGTATGTATCTACTATCTTCTGTTACAAATCTAGCAACACATCGTAGAGATGTCTTCCTGACTATCTCAATCTCCTTGACTACCCGCTCGCTCCTCTTTCAAATAACTACCCTGCTTCTCAGCAGCGCCCTTTCGTAAAGGGACTACAAAGATAGATGGCGAGAGGTCCGAAGTCAAGTACTCGTAAAAAAAAACTTCACCTGCATTCCACGTTCCTCCATCCTATCTTTCGCGCACAGCCATGACTGGGGCGACAGGAGTATTTTCTCCTCGGACAGAACCCATTCATTCTGACTTCGTTTCCCTGTTTCCGCTTCCATCACGTCTTCCGAGATCACCGATGCTTTGGCTTCGCTCCCGACTTTCTTCTCGCGCGGCGGCAATTCTTACCCTGACCATCGGGTTGGGGTTCGCTGTTCTGGTGTTCGTGGCCATAGAGGTTCGACAAAACCGCCGCGAGCTTCTATCCACCGTCGAAGCCGAAGCGAGAACCATTGCCGTGGTCGTAACCACGAGCGCGCGTCACACGCTCGAAACTTCGGCGGCGATCGACGAGCTCCTTGATCAACGTCTGGCCTTCGCGGCCGCCCTCGTGGCCCGGCAGGAGCGTCTCTCCTCGACGCGACGAGCATCCTGGATCGATCTCTTGGGTCAGCACGACCTCTCCCTTCTCCTCATCGTCGATGCGGATGGACGACCGGTAGTGGCGGAGGGTCGAGATTCGATGCCACGATTCCCGTCCCAGGAGCTACGTGAACTCGTTCGTTCGATGCGTGACGGAGAATACCTTTGGATGCCGACTCTCCTTCTTGATGTTGCAGGGGAAGAGTACACCGCCGTTGTTCATGCCCGGGAAAACGCGAAGGGAGCCGTTCTATGCGCTGTGCGATCGGAGGAAGTGACCTCCCTGCGCCGACGGCTGGGGATCGGACGACTTCTCCAAAATTTCGGACGAAACGAAGATCTGGTGTTTCTGGCCATTCAGGACTCGCTTGACATTCTTGCGGGCACTCCGACACCGGAATCCCTCGAGGATTTCGCGAATGACCCCTTTCTCCAAACGGCCGCTCGCGACACCCTGCCCCGCTCCCGGATCCGCACATATCGCGAACATCCCATCCTCGAAATGGTGCAAGGCTTTCCGCTGGATAACGAGACACAAGCCGTGGTACGAATCGGTCTTCGACTCGACCATGTGCGATCCCTCCAGCAATCCGCGATGATTCGCACCATCCTCCTTGGTGCGGGCATCATCGTCTTCACCATCCTCCTGGCGGTCCTCTCCCTCACGCGCACCCGATTTTCGTCCCTCGAACGCGATCATCGTCGCCTTTCGCTCACTACCGAACGGATCCTCGATGGTATGGTGGAAGCGGTGGTAGCCACCGACGGTGAAGGTCGCATTCTGCTTGCGAACCGCGCCGCCCAGCTCTTGTTTCCGTCCCTGCGCACCGAAGCGAACACCCTGTCCCCTCGGTCGGGCAACGACGTCCTGCCTGAAGGGGATCCCCTTCGCATCGAGGCGAGCCGAATCGCGCAATCCGGCATCGACTTCACCGAAATTCTTGTCGAACCCCAGCCGGGTCGGCCCGTGGCCCTGGGTGTGAGCACCTCCGTGGTAACGGATGCGAACGGCCACCCCTCCCTCATCGTATCCATCGCTCGCGACATCACCGTGCAACGCACCCTCGAGGAACGCATCCAGCGTGAATCCCATCTGACTGCCATGGGCGCCCTCGCTGGGGAGGTGGCCCACGAAATTCGCAACCCCATCAATGCCGTGGGGCTCATCGCCCAGCGATTGGCTCGGGAGTTTCTTCCTCATGAGGGGAAGGAGGAGTACCACAGCCTCCTTGACACCATGCGACGCGAAATCCGGCGTATCGACGACATCATCACCCAGTTTCTCCACAAGGCCAGGCCCGCACGGGTACAACGCACCCCCACCGATCTGGCCCTGCTGCTGCGCGAAGCCCTCATGCTGTCGACAGCGCAGGCCGAGTCCGCAGGGATCCGCCTCTCGATCGATGCCCCCCATAGCCTGATAGCGGAAGTGGACCGGGATAAAATCAAGCAGGTTCTTCTCAACCTCCTCCGCAACGCCATCGAAGCCATGCCGCAAGGAGGAACGCTTCACTGCGGCCTTCAGGAGGATGTCCATGGAGTATCCCTTCTCGTGTCGGATACCGGAATCGGCATGAGTGAGGACGTGCGTTCCCGCATGTTTCACCTGCATTTTTCCACAAAACCAGGTGGGTCGGGTCTTGGACTAGGGATCGTGCATCATATCATTACCGAGCACGGGGGAACCATCACGGTAGAGTCCACCCCCGGAATCGGGACACGCGTTCTCGTGCAGTTTCCCCATGTTCCCTCTCCATCCGCATTCGGAGTGTCCTGAGATGTCCTACGCTTCCTTTCGCATCCTGCTCATCGATGATGAGGATGCTCAACGCACCACCCTGCAGGGGTTTCTCAGCAAGCAGGGACTGACGGTCTCCGCCCATGCGTCCGGTTCTGCGGCGATCGAGGAATTCCGTCAGCACGCCTCGGACCTGATTCTGACCGATCTCCGCATGCCGGACCTCGATGGTACCCAGGTGGTTCGAGAAATTCTGTCTCTCGATCCCACTGCGCCTGTCGTGGTGATGACTGCCTTTGGCAGCATCGACAGCGCCGTGCGTATCATGAAGCAGGGGGCCTTCGATTATATCCAGAAACCCATCGATCTCGACGAACTTCTCCTCATTATCGCACGCGCGCGCGAACGCTCGGCCCTTCTCCGCGAGAATCGAGATCTCAAAACGCAGCTTCGGGAGAAATTCCGTTTCGATTCCATCCTTGGAACGAGCAGTGCCATGGAAGAAGTGGTGAGTCTCGCTGCCCGCGTCGCGCCGAGTACCGCCACGGTGCTCTTGCGCGGAGAAAGCGGAACGGGCAAGGAACTCGTCGCACACGCCATCCATCTGGCCAGCGACCGGGCCGAAAAGCCCTTTGTGGTCGTCAACTGCGCGGCACTGCCCGATACGCTCTTCGAAAGCGAATTATTCGGCCATGAGCGCGGTGCCTTCACTGGCGCGGAGCAACGGCGCATCGGGAAATTTGAACTCGCCGACTCCGGCACCCTCTTCATCGACGAAGTGGGTGATATTCCCCTTCCCATCCAGGTAAAGCTCCTTCGTGCGATTCAGTTCGGGCAGGTGGAACGGTTGGGCGGATCTGCTCCTCTCCACCTCGATGTGCGCATCATCGCTGCCACGCATCGACCACTGGAATCCATGATCGAAAACGGGCTGTTCCGAGAAGATCTGTTCTATCGACTCAATGTGGTCCCCATCCACCTTCCACCGTTGAGACGTCGAAAGGAGGACATTCCCGTCCTTGCCGAGAGTTTCGTGCAGCGGTATGCGAAGGACAATGGCCGCTCCCTTCAGGGGATCTCACGGGAGGCCATGGATCTCCTTCTCCGGTACGACTTTCCTGGCAATGTGCGCGAGCTCGAAAATCTGATGCAGCGCGCCGTGGTCCTCGGCCGCGATCCGCTCGTCACCACGGCCGACCTTCCCACGACCCTGCACCCCACGCGAAGCTCGGAGCATGCCTTTGCGCTGATGGCGAAAGACGATCTGCGTGATCTGACCACGAAGGTGGAGCTCCTGGAAACGGCCTATATCGAGGAAGCCTTGCGCCGCACCGGCGGCAATCAGGTGAAGGCCGCCACCCTGCTGGGGATCTCCGAGCGGACGCTCCGGTATAAATTGGGCAAACGAAAAGACGAGTGCTCCGAGGGCTGAATCCCGTTACTTCCGGCGAAACCACACCTTGACGGTGGTAAATCCGCGAGCCGGTACCGAAACGCGGATCGTGGATGACGTGATCTCTACGGCCCCCTTCGCTTCCTCCATGGCATTCACGCGTCCGGCCTTCAAGACGGGAAGGGGAAATCGAAGTTCAGCGATCGCATCCTTCCCCTCGATATTCACAACGTCCAGCACGAGCGCCGCGTCCTCCTCGGACTTGGTGATCGTGGGGACAAGACAGGATATCGGCGACACCGACACGAACGACGAGATCTTGCCGAATTTTCCTGGATGTCGTGTGGTGGGAACCGCCATCAGAGGGGTCGAGAAGGCATAGCCCTCTCGCGCGACCTCGCTCATGCCCGTTGCTCGACCGCGAGGTATGAGCGCATAGTGAAATTCCTGCATCCCGCGATCCGCAGTCGCATCGGGCCAGCGCGGTGCGCGAAGAAGACTGATGCGCAGCGCATCTCCCGCGATATCGAATCCATAGGTGGAGCGCGTGAGCAGACTCAGCCCCTGCCCGTCCTTCGTGGCATCGATCCAACGAAGAGTAGGAATCTCAGTCTTTCCCCGCTCCAACGCCGTGCGCGGACTCCACGGGCGCGTGATCATGCCATAGGGAATCTCGCTGCGCACTACAGTATCACGGACGGCGAACGGGAAGGCGACTTTCACCATCGTTTTGTTTTCCCACCAATCCACCGCAGTGCGAAAGTCGATGCGGTCCAACTCGGAGTAGAGCACGATATCCTGGGTGAAAAAACTCGTCGGAAAGTTTTCCGTGGGAAAATCCTTCGTGACACCCGGCTTGAGGAAAGAATGCGTGAGCCGAAGCACGCTACGCACCGGCCCGTGTTCCACCATCTCGTATCCCTCGAATCGCGTCTTATATTTCAGACCTGTGAGTCCAATATTCCAGGCATCCCACTGTGCGGGCACATCCTCCAGGAGCTGGAGTTCGTTGCCCGGACCCTTCAGCACATTGGAATCGGTGGCGCGGTCGAGGATGGATCGGATCCAACCGGTGCTCGTATCGACATCCACCACATAGCGACGATTACCGAGCGACGCACCGGCCGCGGGTACCGTACTCGTACCCGGCAGGCTGCGCACGGGCCGCATCGCATACACAGCCACACCGAAGGCCGGAACGTTGGACGCCACGAAGATCAGGTCCGTGCCCAGATCATTTCTCTGCACGCGTTGAGAGATGACGGGCTTGCCCAGGGGATCGAGGATTTCGAAATCCCCCTGTTCGAGAAGAGGACGGGGCAGGTGGACCACGTCGGTGCGTGTCCAGGACAGGGTATTGACCACCACCAGAGGTGTCCACCCTGGCGGCACGCGAGTATCCACCGAGGAAAGCAGAGTGGACAGCGCCTGCTCCCGCACGGCGGTTCCCCATCTCTCCGTGCGTTCGTATTCGCGCGCCGCATCGATATACACCTCGCGAATCGAGGAACCCGGAAGGATATCATGGAACTGATTGAGCAGGGTGCCTTCCCACGCCGTGGCGAGAGCCGGCCCTGGCCAGGCACTCCCCTGCAGCCAGGCCAGGGAGGCCAGTTTTTCTGCATCGGAAAGCAGTTCCTCCATGCGTCGATTGGCCTGCTTGGTTTTCGCCTGCGTGGTAAAGGTGCCCTGATGGTACTCGAGGTAGAGTTCGTCCTTCCACACAGGGAGGGCGTCAAGATTCTGGGTTTTCAGCCAATTCAGATATTCCTGGGCGGACGTGTAGGCAATGGTGGGAAAGATATCCAGCGTTCGCAATCGCTCGATGCGATCGATCATCTCCATCGAGGGGCCGCCACCATGATCCCCTACGCCGAAGAGGACGAGCAGATTTCGATAGCCCGTGTTGGCTTCGAATTGTCGGAGCCAGTCAACGAGTCGAAAGGGATCCTCCACCGAGTTCACATAGTCGAACGGGAAATAACTCAACACGCGATCTCCACCCGGCGCTTCCCACCAAAACACGCGGTACGGAAAGACATTGGTTTCATTCCATCCGATCTTCTGCGTGATGAAGGCATCGATTCCGGCGTGTTGGAAAAAGGCAGGCATGTTGCCGTGGTAGCCAAAGCTGTCGGGATTCCATCCGGTGGTGATGTTCACGCCGAGTTTTTTACGAAAGTACCGTTTGCCGAATTGGAGCTGCCGCATCCAGGATTCTCCGGAAGGCATGTTGCAATCCGGTTCCACCCACATCCCGCCGATGGGTTCCCAGCGTCCCTGCTGAATGCGTTCCTGGATTCCCCTGAAAATATCCGGATACATGGTTTCCATCCAGGCATAGTACTGGGCCGAGCTTTGTGTGTAGGTAAACCCGGGCTTCGCCCGCATGATGGAAAACACCGAAGAAAACGTGGCTCGACAGACATCCTTCGTTTCCCTTTCCCTCCACAGCCAGGCGGCATCGATGTGGGCGTTGGCCACGAAGGTCAGGGTAAACCGTTTGGCGAAGGCCGCCACCGGGGCCAGTCGTGCCCGGAGGGAATCGATGGCCGAGGCGATGCGGTCCATCACGGGACTGCGCAGAACGTCGATATCGAAGGCGTCCACTGCTGCCTCGAAGTCCCGTCGCAGCGCATCCTTCTCCTCGCGTGGGATCGTAGTCTTATCGATTCCCGGATCGATACGACGACGGGCATTGGTTTGATACGAGTCATGACTGAGGAGCTTCTGTCCCACCTTTAAGGAGAGCGCGAGATCGAGAATCTTCTGTCGCAGAGGACTGGCACCTTCGAGCACCAGCTCCGCTCGCAGGAGACGCAAGGGGCCGCCGGTATTCATCGCCTTCACGGCCAGCGTGAAGAGCTGGCCCGGACGAGCGCTGTCGGTAAGCACAAAGTCCCCATCCCATGGGAAAAAACCTCTCGATTCTCCATTGACCCAGAGATAGCCGTAATCGTCGACGGAGACCAACAGACGCACCTTCCCCTCCACGGGCATTCCCAGCACGGTGCGTGGAAGCACGATGGTCTTCCGCAGCCACACCGAATCGGAGTTGAGCTCGCTGCGAAGTCGAATCGGGGGCCAGGCGCTGTCGTCAAATCCCGGGAGCGCGGGATTGCCGGTAGGTCGATAGGCTTTCAGATCGGGACTGCATTGCCACCCATCGTAGCGAAGGGAGCCAAGAGAGTCCAGTCCGGCGACGAGTCGATCGACGGGACTCTGGGCCCACGACAGAGCGCCAACCAACACGAAGAGCACGAGGGAACGAAGAAACATGGGAACTCCTTCAAAGAGTCGAGGAAGAGCGGACACGATCGAGCATGGCGGCCGCAAGAATGACAAAGCCGACGATTACTTGCTGGAGGTAGGAGCTGATGTTGAGCAGGTTGAGTCCGTTGTGCAGCACCGCAATCAGTAGGGCTCCCAGCAGGGTTCCGATGATGGTTCCCCGTCCTCCGGCAAGACTGGCCCCTCCCACCGCAACCGCGGCGATCGCATCAAGTTCATACATGAGCCCGGCGTTTGGCTGGCCCGAATTCATTCGAGACGCCATAAGAATGCCGCTGAGGGCCGTCAGGACACCGCTGAGGAGATACACCGAGAGCAGGACGCGTCGCGTGCGCACTCCCGCCACATGGGCCGCCTCGCGATTTCCACCCACGGCGAGCACATGACGACCGAAGGGAGTTCGGGTCAAGACCGCGTGCGAGAGCGCGTAGACGAGTATCATGACCAGCGTTGGGATGGGGAAGCCGGCGATGCGTCCCGAGCCAGGTTCCGAAAACCAAGCGGGAATTTCCCATACCGGTTGTCCATTCGTGAGCAGAAATGCCAGCCCTCGAAGGATAGTCATGAGCGCGAGGGTGGCGATGAAGGGCGTCACCGAAAAACGAGTGATGCACCATCCGGCGATGCCGCCGGAAAGGGCTCCAACCAGGAGCCCCGTCCCTAACACCAAGGTCACTCCGAGCACGGGATCGGTGATTCCTCCTCCCACCGTGGCGGCTACAATGCCCACCACTGCCACGAGGGCGCCTACCGAGAGATCGATCCCTCCGGTGAGAATGACAAAGGTAATCCCTGCGGCGATGATGGCGTTGATCGATGCCTGCAGCGTGATGTTGGTGAGGTTTTCGGAGGTGAAGAAGAAGGGTGAGAGAATGGAGAAGAGCACCAGTTCCAACACCAATGCCGAGGCGACGCCAAGAGGCCCCGAGCGCAAGGACCGCCAGTATCGAGCAAGATCAGGCATGAGAAATCTCCCGGGTCATCAAATGCATGAGGTCCTCCTGAGTGGTGGAACGGGCATCGACGCAACCGGAGACTGTGCCCCGCGAAAGAACGATGATGCGGTCGCAGACAAGCATCAGTTCCGGAAGATCGGTCGACGCACAGAGGATCGCTTTGCCCTGGGCGGCAAGCGTGCGAATGAGGCGATGGATTTCCTGCCGAGCCCCGATGTCGATGCCGGCAGTCGGATCATTGAATAGCAGAATTTCGGCATCGGTCAGAAGACCACGCGCCAGGAGCACCTTTTGCCTGTTCCCTCCGCTAAGCACCGTCACATGATCCTCGAGGTTCCGATCCGCGCCATGCACCTTCGTCCAAACCTGCCGCGTGCGATTCTTCTCGGTGGATCGACGGACCCAGCCCCACTGACTCCAACGGGCAAGGGCCGAAAGAGTGGCATTCTCTCGGATGGTCAATTCAGGCACAAGTCCCTGACGGTTTCGATCTTCTGGCAGAAAGGCGAGTCCCGCGCGGATGGCGTCGGCCGGATGGGACGGGTGATACGGACGCCCTCGCAAGGTAAGGGCCCCTCCCCGAAGCGGAGTGGCCCCAAACAGAAGTCGAGCGAGTTCATGCAAACCGCTGTCGGCGAGTCCCGCGACCCCCAGCACTTCTTTCGATCGCAGATCGAGGTCCACGCCGCGGAGCACGGTGCCTTTGATGGACTGTGCGGTTAGCAGTGATGTGCCCTGACCGGGAGACGTCGAGCGAGGCACGGAGTCCAAATCTCGCCCCACCATCAGGCGCACGAGCCGTTCCCGATCCAGGTCCGATCGGAGGTAGGTTCCCATCGACCGCCCATCGCACAACACCGTCACACGATCGGCGACGGTGAGCACTTCGGCGAGACGATGCGTGATGAGGATGATCGCCCGACCGCGATCCCGAAGGTCGCAGAGCGTACGGAGCACGCGGGAAGAGTCTTCCTCGGAAAGAGACGCGGTGGGTTCATCCACAATCAGCAGGGTTCGGGTTCTGCTCAGCGCGCGCGCCAATTCCACGAAGGTGCGCTCGGCCATATCAAGCGTATCGACGAAGCGGGCCGGGGAGAAAGAACACCCAAGCGAGGAGAGCATCGAGGTGGTCTGTGCTTCCTGGGTTCGACGATCGATCCACCCCCGGTGCGTGGGTTCCGCGCCAAGCGTGAGGTTGTCGGCGATCGATAGACCCGGGACGAGACGAGAATCCTGAGGAACGATACCGATTCCCCGACGCGTGGCGTCCGCAGGACTCTTCGGGCGATAGGGTTCACCCTGAAGCTCCATTTCACCCGCGTCAAAGGGCATCACCCCGGACAGGACATGCATGAGAGTCGACTTCCCCGCTCCATTCTCTCCGACGAGGCAATGGATCTCCCCAGCGCGAACTTCGAAATCCACGCTGTCGAGGGCACGGGCTCCTGGGAAGGACTTACACATGCCCCTCATGTGTAGGATGGAGGACGGTTCGCCCATGCACACGGATCCTCTAGCGAGAGGAAGCGTCCACCATGTGAACGGGAACCGGAATGCGGGACGGCACAGGTTTCCCGGCAAAATGGGTTGCGATCGCTCTCATGGTGGCGGCTCCAATGTCGCGGGGGGACTGGGTAACATCCGCCTTGAGGGCGGATCCCCGCGCGATCGCATCGCGTGCCGGCTGCGTGGCGTCATAGCCCACAATCACCACATCCGTCCGTCGGCTCTGTTCGACGGCATCGAGAGCGCCGAGTGCGGAATCGTCGTTAATACCGAAGATCCCTCTCAGATCGGGATGGGCCTGCAGGATATCTGTTGCGGCCTGCAAAGATTTATCCCGCACGCCCTGACCATTGACATCTGCCACAACGGTCATGCCGGGATGACGGGCAAGCACTTCGCGAAATCCCTTCACTCGATCCAGTACCGACGTGAGAGCGGGTTGATTGATGATGGCAACCTTTCCTTTGCCCGCGAGCGCCTTGGCCAGATATTCGCCGGCCAACCGACCTCCGGCAATGTTATCCGACGCGATATGGGAAACCACCTCGGCGCCTTCGGCGGCAATATCGGCCGTGAAGACGGGGATGCCCGCCTGTCGAGCACGGGCGATGCCCACGCTGATGCCGCGCGAGTCCACGGGACAGACGACCACCGCGTCTACCCTGCGGGCAACAAAGTCTTCGATCTGTCCGATCTGTTTGCCGAGATCGAATTCGGCCGCAGTCACCACCAGCTCGTAGCCATTTGCCTTTGCGGTCTCGACCAATCCCGCTTCGAGATCCCGATAGAACAAATGTCCCCTGGTCAGAAGCGTCACTCCGATCACCTTCCCGGCAGGGGCCTGCTGGCGGCAGGATCCCATTCCCACAACGACCGTTGCGATCAGGATCATCAAGGCAATTGCGCGCATTCCATGCATACAGTCCTCAGTATTCAGTTGGAATCGCAATCTAGAACTTTTCGTGCGATGATGGAATTCCGAGGACCTCAGAAGTCGGTCCACCTCGACATTTTCGACAAAATTCTCCCGTCTTCGACAAAAATGTCGAAGACGGGAGAATTTGGCTCACAAATCCTCTGAAAATACGCGGTGCCGCCCGGCACGATCCTTGCTGTATCATGATCAGAGCTGTCGCTCACTGATCATTCATCAATCACAACGAGGTAGCCATATGCGAACTCTTCTTCTCTCCGCGCTCTTCACCACCCTTCTGGCTGGTTCTGCCGTGTACGCTCAGGATAAGCCATCCACACCCGCCACCTGTGCCCATCACGGAAAGGGCGCATGCAAAGGACAGAGCAATCAGTGCAAAAGTCACAGTGGTCAGCAAAAGGGACAGAATTTTATTGATGCCAACAAAGATGGTGTGTGCGATCACAAAGCGGACGGAACTGGTCCGATGCGCAAGCGCGACGGGTCCTGCGGACAGGCCGTGAAGAAAGACGCTCCCGCGAAGAAATAATTCCGTTTGATATCCACCTCTCTTTTTCTACCTTGACCCCATGAATTCGCTTCGCCTTCTGTTTCCGACCCTCGCCCTACTGTTGGTGCTCTCTGCCCCTACCATGGCGCAGAGGGAGCCCGTGGGACGGGATACCACGCGTACCACCTGCGTACGGGGACAGAAATGTGCGTCGTTCGTGGACAAGGATGGAGACGGGATCAACGACAATCGATGCCGGGGCATGGGCCTGAAACGAAAAGGCCATCACGGCAAGAAGCAATGCCGATAATGAAAAGGTCCGCCGAGGCGGACCTTTTTTCTTACTCTGGACGCACGGTCACTCCTTCGAGGCCAGCCAGCGTTCGGCATCGATGGCGGCCATGCATCCGGATCCCGCAGCACTAATGGCCTGTCGATACACATGATCCTGCACATCGCCACAGGCGAAGACACCTTCCACGTTGGTGACAGTGGATTTTCCCTGAGTAATGAGATATCCATTCTCATCCATGTCGAGGATCCCTCGAAACAAATCCGTGTTGGGCTGATGGCCGATCCCGATGAAGAGTCCGGCGACGGGGAAGTCGGTGATTTCTTGTGTCAGGACATTCCGCACTTTCAGGTGGGTCATTTTTTTCATGCCGTTGATTTCTTCTCCACACACCTCATCGACGGTGGAATTCCACAGAAACTCGATCTTCTCGTTCCTCTGCGCACGTTCCTGCATGATGCGGCTGGCACGGAGTGCATCCCGGCGATGAATGAGGGTTACCTTCGAGGCGAACCGGGTCAGATACATGGCCTCCTCGAGAGCAGTGTCTCCTCCTCCGACGACAGCGATTTCCTGTCCTCGAAAAAAGAACCCATCGCAGGTGGCACAGGCCGACACGCCGAAGCCCATGTACCGTTTCTCACTCTCCAGACCCAGCAAGCGCGCCGATGCCCCGGTGGCCACGATCACCGCGTCTGCGGAATACTCTGCTGAAGCGGTGCGAAGCAGGAAGGGTCGCACCGAAAAATCTACGGACACGATATTCTCAAATCGGCTTTCCGCTCCAAAGCGCTGCGCCTGTTTGCGAATCTCGTCCATGAGCTGGGGTCCCAGAATTCCCTCCGGGAAACCGGGAAAATTCTCCACTTCGGTGGTGATGGTCAACTGTCCGCCGGGCTGCATTCCCTCGAACACGAGAGGAGCCATGTTGGCGCGGGCGGCATAGAGGGCGGCGGTCAGGCCGGCGGGGCCGGATCCTATAACGATGACATTGCGATGTTCCATTGAGGTTCTCGAGGATAGGTGGAATGACATTCAGCTTCTGGTCGTGGATCCGCTCACGGACTCACTGGTCATGGGATTCCCGTTGTCGCAAAACGATTCGCGCATTGCGCGCGAGGCCTTCCCGCTTGGCGCGCGTGACTGGACTCTTCGAAAACCATCGTGAGAATTCCTCGGGACTCAGCGTCACCAGTTCTCCGGGATCCAAGGTACGGGCATGGTCGCGAGGATGGAATCCGCGTTCTTCGGTGAGTCGAGCAAAGCGGTTCCAGGGACAGACCTCCTGACAAATGTCGCACCCGAATACCCAATCCGCAAACGGAAGCGCCGACTCCTCTTCAGAAAAATCTCCTTTCTTTTCGATGGTGAGATAGCTCAGACAACGCCGGGCGTCCACCACGCCAGGCGCGGGGAACGCCCTGGTGGGACAGGCATCGAGGCAGGCACGGCAGCGACCGCAGAAATTTCCATGTGGTTCATCGGCGTCAAAGGCCATCGTCGTCAAAATCGTCCCGAGAAACACCCAGGATCCATACTCCCGTGTGATCAGGTTCCCATTCTTTCCGATCCACCCGATGCCTGCTCGCTGGGCCCACACCTTGTCCATCACGGGACCAGTGTCGACATACCCTCGTGCTGCACTCCCCGGGGAACCTTCTTCGATCAGGTGGCATAGCGCGTGAACTCGCGGGGTGAGGAGATCGTGATAATCGTCCCCCCAGGCATAGCGCGAGATGCGTGCATGAGGTTCTTCGATGTGAGCCGGATGCCAGTAGTTCCAGGCCAGGGAGATCACCGAACGGGCCCCGGGAAGGACAAGGCGGGGGTCGAGTCGCGCCTGCTGGGTGCGATGCATGTATCCCATTTCCGCCTGGAACCCAGCATCGAGCCAGGACGAGAGATGGGATCCTTCGCGGGTAAGTTCTTCGGCGAGTGCGAATCCGATATGGGAACACCCCAGGTTCCGTGCGGCCTGACGAATCCTCTGCTCCAGCGCTTTCGATTCGATTACCACATCGGTTCCTTGGGTGGATCCGGTTCTTCGATCCATACGCCCCCATCGCGCAGGGTCACCGGGAAGGTGCGCAGTGACCCGCTTCCTCCGGTCGCTTTTCCCGTGCGAAGGTCAAAACTCCAGCCGTGCATGGGACAGGTAATAACCGATCCGGTTCGAGCCCCTTCGGCGATCACGGGGATGTGCTGATGTGGACAGATGTTGGACACGGCATACACCTCGTCTCCATTCCGAAACAAGGCGATCTCGTGCCCATGACATTCGATCACGCGACCGGACGCTTCCTTCACGTCTGCACTCGCCGCCAGTCGAATCAAAGGGCGATCATTCATACGAGCTCCTGAAAAAACATCCGCCGGGGCCTGCCTGGGCAGACCGTCGGCGGATGTGTAACACGATGAATGGTGTGATCAGCGACCGAGGCCGTCGAGATACTTGACCTTGGCTTCGAGCTGGTCCTTGCTCTCGACATGATTCGGATCGGCCAGACAGCAGTCCACCGGACATACCGATGCGCACTGCGGTTCATCATGGAAGCCGACGCATTCGGTGCACTTGTCCGGCACGATGTAGAAATAGTCGGCACTCCAAAAGCCCGAGGCGCCCGCAGGGGAGGCGTCGCCGTCTCCATAGGATTTCCCGGCGAGTTCCCAATTCGCGCCGCCTTCATAAATGGCCGTATTGGGGCATTCCGGTTCACAGGCTCCGCAATTGATGCAATCGGTGGTGATGTAGATAGCCATGGAAATTCTCCTGTTTATATGTTGGGAAGCGAGGATTCCAAAATCAGGATGGTGGGAATATCGTTGTCGGAAAACGGACAGGGATGGTGCTGCGGGTGCCCGTCCACCTGGGCCGCATGGATTCTGGCCATGCGTCGAAGCTCCGAAATATCCAAGCGCTGATACTGGTCGGGAAAGTGAGAGAGCTTGTCCAGTCCTTTTGCGAAGAGATTGGAACCGCCACGAAAATTCCCGTTTCCGGAATGGTAGTACGCTACCGCGATCTGGATGAGTCCTTGCACGAAGAGTTTTTGTTCTCCACGCAATTCCATCCAGAGTTCTTCCCACACATCGTGACAGTCGAAAAACTGCTTCCGATTGTAGAGGGATACTCCATCGAAAAGAATCGCGTCATCCATCGGTGGAACTTACAACGGGTTCTGGCAAAATCCAATGCGGCTGCATGCGGGTGCGCCCCCTCACATATTGCGCCGATACTGTCCGCCCACCGCATACAGGGCTGCACTGAGCTGGCCCAGCGAAAGAGTGCGCACCGCCGTGAGGAAGGCCTCGAAGGTATTGCCTCCGTCCCGGGCGCTTCGTTCCACCGCGGCCAACGCATCCTCAACACGATCGGCATTTCGCGCGTGGAAGGCGGCGAGGGTGTCGATCTGTTGCCGCTTTTCCTCTTCGGTCGAGCGGCTCAGTTCCATGGTCTTCGTATCGGGTGCGGCCAGATGCGAAGGGCGCAGGAAGGTATTCACTCCAATGATGGGAAGCTCTCCGGAATGCTTGAGATGTTCGTAGTGGAGACTCTCTTCCTGAATGCGTCCTCGCTGATACATCGTTTCCATCGCGCCCAGCACCCCGCCACGATCGGAAATGCGGCGGAATTCCGCCAGCACGGCCTCTTCCACGAGGTCGGTGAGTTCGCGAATGATAAAGGCCCCCTGCAACGGATTTTCATTGCGCGCTAACCCGAGTTCCCGGTTGATGATCATCTGAATCGCCAGAGCGCGACGCACGCTCTCTTCGGTCGGTGTGGTGATGGCCTCGTCGTAGGCATTCGTGTGCAGGGAATTGCAATTGTCGTAAATCGCGGAGAGGGCCTGCAGGGTGGTACGGATGTCGTTGAAATCGATCTCCATCGCATGGAGACTGCGCCCGCTGGTCTGGATGTGGTATTTCAGTTTCTGCGATCGCTCCGAGGCACCATAGCGCTCCTTCATCGCAACGGACCAGATGCGCCGCGCGACTCTCCCAATCACGGCGTACTCGGCGTCAACTCCATTACTGAAGAAGAAGGATAAATTCGGGGCGAAGTCGTCGATCGCCATGCCACGCGCCAGATAATACTCTACGTAGGTGAATCCGTTGGCCAGCGTAAACGCCACCTGAGTGATGGGATTGGCTCCGGCCTCGGCGATATGATATCCCGAGATCGAGACGCTGTAATAATTGCGGACGGAATTCCGGACAAAGGACTCCTGAATATCGCCCATCATCCGCAGGGCGAAATCCGTGGAGAAGATACAGGTGTTCTGGGCCTGATCTTCCTTGAGGATATCCGCCTGCACTGTCCCGCGAACCCGTTCCAGGGTGGTGGCCGAAATCGCGTCATAGTCCTCTGCGGGGAGGATCCCGGCACGGACGAGAAAGTCTCCAGACACGCCCAGCAATCCCAGTCCGAAATATCGATGCACGGGAGTCCCGTCAGTCTGTGGGGTCACCGCCAGTTCCGCCAGCACGTCCTCACGCGGGGGGGCGCCCGTGTACCAGGGGCGTGCGAGGTGCATCCCTTCATACCAGCGATCGATGGCCTGCTGCGCCTCGGCGAATCGGCCCCGCGCCACGAGCCAGCGTTCCACATTCTGATCGATGGCGGTGTTCATGAACATAGCGAGAATCATCGGCGCGGGTCCGTTGATGGTCATCGACACCGATGTGGTGGGAGAGGACAAATCAAACCCGCAATACAGTTTTTTCATATCGTCGAGTGTGCAGATGGACACTCCCGAGTTTCCGATTTTCCCGTAGATGTCGGGACGTTCGTGCGGATCCTCGCCATAGAGTGTCACCGAATCGAAGGCCGTCGAGAGCCGTACGGCAGGCTGGCCCTCCGACACGAAATGGAATCTCCGATTGGTTCGCTCAGGGGTTCCTTCTCCGGCAAACATACGGGTAGGATCTTCTTGCTCCCGTTTGAAAGGAAAAACTCCCGCAGTAAAGGGAAAACTCCCCGGTACGTTTTCGAGCAGAATCCACTGCAGGATGTCGCCCCAATCGTGAAAGTCCGGAAGGGAAACGCGAGGGACCCGTGTGCCTGACAAGGTTTCGGTAAAGAGCGCGGTACGGATTTCGCGGTCGCGGACCCTCGTCACCAGGTGGTCCTTCCGATACGCTGCCCGCGCCTCTTCCCATTGGGAGAGAAGGAGGCGATTCTCGGGGCTCACCTGCGTGCTCACCCATGCGATTTGGGCGTCGAGGGCCGCGAGGACGGCCTCGTCCACATGCCCCTCTCCTACCGTCACCGCGCCCTCGTCTCCCTTGATCGTCATGGTGGGACGAGCGGACAGGGTCACCAGGGTCTCACGAGTGCCCACGAGCTGATACCAGGTACGGGCGTATTCTGCCTGCCGAGCCGCCCATTGCTTGTAGGTGGCAACGGTATCGGCGATCTCCGCCAGATACCGAGTCCGCTCACCAGGAATAATAACGGCGCGTCGCGGGAGGGTGGCTCCTTCATACGAGGGTAGGTCCCAGGATACTCCCGTCTTTTCTCGCAGCATCGCAATGACTGCGGCGAACAAGCGGTTCGTCCCGACGTCGTTGAATTGACTGGCGATGGTGGCGAACACAGGAAGGTCCTCATCAGGACCTGAAAAACTCTGTCGATTTCTTCGGACCTGTTTGCGGACATCGCGCAATGCGTCTTCGGCCCCTCGTTTTTCGAACTTGTTGAGGACCACCAGATCCGCCAGGTCGAGCATGTCGATTTTCTCGAGTTGGGTGGCGGCTCCGTATTCCGGAGTCATCATGTACAGGGATCCATCCACCGCATCGACGATTTCCGAATCCGATTGTCCGATACCCGCAGTCTCCACCATCACCAGATCATAGCCCGCCCACTTCGCCGCTTCCACCGATCGATGCAGGGCCTTGGTCGTGGCGGTATTCGCCGCCCGGGTGGCGAAGGAGCGCATGAAGACCCGGGGATGTCCCGTCGGCTCGGGAGATGCGATCGCATTCATCCGGATGCGGTCCCCGAGCAACGCCCCTCCAGTTCTGCGCTTGGAAGGATCCACCGACAAGACTGCCACGCGAAGGGCAGGATAGGTGTGAAGAAACCGGCGGACGAGTTCGTCGGTCAGTGAACTCTTTCCTGCCCCCCCTGTGCCTGTAATGCCGAGCACCGGAATGGAGCGAGGGCATGGCGCGATACCGATTGCATGGTTCTCCTCGAGCACGGTGAGGGCACGGCTCAAGGAATTCACCGACGTCAGCGCGGCAGGATCGATCTGCGAATTCGAAACCAGCCCCTCGGGCTCGGGCACGGGCGTATCGCATTCGTGCAGGATGAGATTGATCATGCCCTGGAGTCCCAGTTTCCGCCCATCTTCCGGGGAAAAAATGCGTTGGACCCCATAGGCATGAAGGTCCTCGATCTCACTCGGAATGATCACGCCACCCCCGCCGGCATACACGCGGACATGTGCCGCACCACGAGAGCGGAGGAGATCGATCATGTATTTCAGGTACTCCACGTGTCCCCCCTGATAGGAGGACACCGCGATCCCATGGGCGTCTTCGTGAATGGCCGCATCGACGATCTCTCCGACGGAGCGATTGTGCCCCAGGTGGATCACTTCGGCACCGGCGGCCTGAAGCATGCGTCGAATGATGTTGATGCTGGCGTCGTGTCCGTCAAACAGACTTGCCGCCGTCACGAAGCGAAGTTTTCGAGTGGGAGAATACGGGGTCAGATCCATGAGGGAATGATGTCGTGAAGTGGAAGATGGATATGGGAAAAACACACATCGGGCCGGGATGATTCCACTTTCCCTCACCTCGGCGGCGCGGATGTCTGCGGGTGCCAAGAAATCGTTCTTCCACTGGAAGTGGGAACGAATTCGGTGTATCTTTTGTCATCATTCGCACATCCCATAGGCGGATCCATCGGGATTCGCATTGTTCCTCGATTGTGTTCACCTTTTCAAGGAGCCTCTCCATGGCCAATACCGTCACTGTTGCCGTCACCGGCACCGCCGGACAAATCGGATATTCCCTTCTGCCTCGCCTCGCGTCGGGAGAGGTCTTCGGACCCGACACCCGCGTCCATCTTCGATTGTTCGATATCACCCCTGCGATGAATGTGCTGGAAGGCGTGGTCATGGAACTCGACGATTGCGCCTTTCCCGCTCTGCAGTCGGTCATGATCTCCGATGATCCGAACGTCGCCTTCGATGGAGTGAACTGGGCGATTCTCGTGGGGTCCAAGCCACGTACAAAGGGGATGGAACGTGGTGATCTCATTCGGGAAAATGGACCGATATTCGTCGGACAAGGCAGGGCCCTTCTCAAGGCTGCCTCCGACGTTCGAGTGCTCGTGGTGGGAAATCCGGCCAATACGAATTGTTTGATTGCGATGAAAAATGCAGGAGACGTCCCCAAGACGCGGTTCAGCGCTCTTACGCGTCTGGATCACAACCGCGCGGCCGCTCAGATGGCGATGAAGTCGGGACGTCATGTTTCCGAAGTATCCAACGTCACGATCTGGGGCAATCACAGCGCCACCCAATATCCGGATTTCGAGAACGCGAAGATTGGGGGACGGCCCGCCATGGACGTCATCGACGATCACGAGTGGCTGCGGGGCGCATTCATTTCCAATGTCCAGCAGCGCGGAGCCGCCATTATCGCCGCGCGGGGACTTTCATCGGCTGCATCGGCCGCCAACGCCGCGATCGACCATATCAAGAGTTTCCTGAATCCCACTCCGGCCGGAGACTGGTTCTCGGCTGCGGTACCGTCTGATGGTAGTTATGGTATCGAAGAGGATCTGATTTTCAGCTATCCCCTGGTGAGCGACGGGAATTCGGGCTACCGCGTTGTACAGAATCTTCCGATGAGTGATTTTGCGAAGGAGAAACTGCGTCTCACTGAGGATGAGCTCAAGACAGAACGCGACCTCGTGCAGGATCTCCTCGCCTAGGTTTCACCATCGGGGGCAGACATGCTCCACCGCTATCGATTTTCGAGACTGACCCTGATCGGTCTCCTCTTTGCCTCCCTCCTCTTCGCAGGCTGTCACATCAACGGTCCCGAAGAGGAAGGGAGGTCTTTTTTCGTGACCATCACCGATTCCGTGGGTCGGCCTCTGGACGGGGTAACGGTCAGGGGCGGGGTTCTACAGGGGAGTTTCCTCGTCCGATCCGATGCCATGGGAAGGGTGGAACTTCCCGCCGTGGCGCGGAACGAGGTCGCGTGGATCGAGATGGGGAATTTCCTCCCGCTCAGAGTCCCCCAGTTGCATGGTTCTCACTACACGCTTTCTCCCGCCCCGCTGCGGATGGTGGCTGTGGGAGCCGCACCGGGAGAGGTGGTGTATCTCGAGAACGGTGCGGTGCTGACGCTCGAAGAATCGGGCATCTATCACTACACGCAGTTCACGCCGGGTCCCGTCACGGCGCTTTCCACCGTGCGGCTTCTCCCCGCGTCCGCGCGGGTCGATGCCTGGTGGTACGCGGATCGCCATCTCTGGGTCGCCAGTGATACCCGTTTGTATCGCGTGGATTGTTCGTCTCCCACCATGCCACGGATGGTTGCAGAACTGACCCTCCCCTATGCGCTGCGCCGTCTTGCCGTTCGGGACAGTTTGTTCGCGGTGGCCCCCAAGGATCTGACCACCCTTGCCTTCCTTCGACTGGACAGCACTGGCACGATCACCGAGAGCTCTCGTCTTCCCCTGCCGCGCATCGAGGACGTGTGGTTCGACAATGCGTCGGTTGTGGTACTGGGTGATGGACTGCCTATCGTGGTGGATCTCAGGGATCCCAATGCACCTACCGTGCGGGCCAGAGGTGCGGAACGAGACAATGCCTGGCGCGGATGGAAGATGAAGGACACGCTCTTCGCAATGCAGGTTTCTCTCGCCGGTGATTCCTGGCTGCTGCGAGCCAAGCTCCTCGGATCGGATCCCGTCTCAACGGTGCGTGAATGGAGGCTACCCTTCCTCCCGAGGGGTGTGCTCTCCGGTGGATGGGCCTTTGGAACCCTTCCGGAATCCGCCGTCACGGTGTTCTCCTCCCTGGAGTCGCCCGGGACCGTGATGGCGACAGTGGCGGTACCACCCTCCCGGGTGCGGGCCTCCTCTCCACCCTGGTTTTTCATCGACGATCGCATCTGGAAAATGAACAAATAGACTCGCTCCGGTGTTATCAGCGGTGGACATTCTTTCCTCACCTTTTTCACCTGGAGTACCCATGGCCATTACCCTTCCTGAGCTTCCGTTTCCGAAAGATTCCCTGATGCCTTTCATCAGTGCCCAGACCTTGGATTTCCATCATGGCAAACACCACAATGCCTATGTGGTGAACACCAACAACCTTATCGCGGGCACCGACCTCGAAACCGCAAACCTCGAAGCCATTATCGCAACTGCCGCCGCCGATCCCGCCAAGGCCGGGCTCTTCAATAACAGCGCCCAGGTATGGAATCACACCTTCTATTGGCACTGCCTCAAGGCGAACGGCGGACTGCCCACCGGCCCCATCGCCGACGCGATCAATGGCACGTTCGGGAGCTACGAAAAATTCGTCGAGGAATTTAAAACCGCCGGAGCCACCCAGTTCGGAAGCGGTTGGGCCTGGTTGGTGGTGGAGAACGGTCAGCTAAAAATCACCAAGACGGCCAACGCCGACACCCCTATCGTGCATGGCCAGAAGCCGCTTCTGACCGTGGATGTATGGGAGCATGCCTATTACCTCGATTACCAGAATCGCCGACCGGATTATCTGTCCACTTTCGTGGACCATTTGATCAATTGGGATTTCGTGAACGCCAACCTCGCGTAAGAAACGAATCCGAAATGACAAAGGCCGTCCCTCGGGACGGCCTTTGTGTTTCGATCTTGCTCATGTCAGGACGCCAGAGATGGATTCCGTTTTCGCAGAGCCTTCCAGGCTTCAGAAGCAACCACCAATCCCAGTACGAACAAGACAAAGGCGATCCCCAGCAGGGCCCAGTCCCCATGCGGCAGGTACAACCATAGCATCTGATGCAGGAGGGAAAGCTCGGTGACCGCCAGCATGAAAATGGCGGGCAAGAGCGTGTAACGGAGCGGTCGATTGATTCCAAACAGATAGGCGGTTACCACAAACAGCGCCAGGGCGGCGATGAGCTGATTGGAGGCACCGAATACCGGCCAGAGAAACTGATACCCTTTTCCGAGCGTGAGCAGGAAGGCGGGAACGACCGTGGCGGCCGATGCGAAATAGGGATTGCGAAAGATCCCGCCTCGGGCTCGGCCGAGTGTCTCCTGCATGATGTAGCGGTTGAGACGCGTGGTTGTGTCGAGCGTGGTGAGGATGAACGCGTTCAGCATGAGAATGCCGAAGGCCACTCCCACGGCCAGAGGAATGCCGAGAACCTCACCGACTCGCCCCAGCGCGGTGCCGAAGACGATGTTGGGACTCATCGCCAGGAGGTCCTGAAAAACGAAAGACCCGGTTACCGTGGGTGAGGATTTCCACACCAGCACTCCCGAGACCATCATGAGCACCAGGACTCCCAGAGCTGCTTCGGTAAGCATCCCTCCGAATGCCACGCGACGCCCATGGGTCTCGCTGCGCAGTTGCTTGGCGGTGGTTCCGCTGGACACGATGGAGTGAAATCCCGATACGGCGCCACACGCCACGATAATGAACAAGGTCGGGAAGATGGGGCCAGTCTTGCTCGTGAATGCGATAAAGGCGGGGGCCCCCACCGGAGGATGAGCCACCACGATTCCGACAAAGCCGAGCACCATTCCAAGGATGAGAATGTACATCGAGATGTAATCCCGGGGCTGCAGCAGAATCCACACCGGCACCACCGCTGCAATGAAGGCATACACGAAGGTCAGGGACAAGGCCACCGAATACGGAACGGAAAGAGGGAACATATTGCCCAGCCAGATCAGGGTGGCCAGGATTGTGAGCGCGAGGATGGTACCGGCCCAGACTGGCAACCGCATCCGATTGACGAGGATTCCGAAGAGAATCGCATTGAGGATGAGCCCCACCGTTGGGATCGTGATCTGCGGCATCTCTACGATGGTGGCTGCGGTAAGGTCTGCGAAGACGGCCTGCACGAGCGTGAGCGTGAGCCAGACGAAGACGGCGAAAACAGCACGTGCCGTCGGGGACACCGCGGTGGCCGCGATTTCCACAATGGAAATTCCCTTATTCCGAAGGGAGGTCATCAACGAGACATAGTCGTGAACGGCCCCCATGAATACAGAGCCCAGGAGAATCCACAGCAGGGCGGGAAGCCAGCCGAACAGGGACATGGCGATGATGGGGCCGACGATCGGACCCGCGCCCGCGATGGAAGAGAAATGGTGTCCGAACAATACCGTGGAATGGGCCGGAACGTAATCGATACCATCGTTGATTTCGATGGCCGGAGTCCGGGCTTCGGGATCAGGGTGAATAACACGGCGGTTCAGAACCCGCCCATACCAGAAATATGCGAAAATGAGCCACGCCACACAGAACAGCACAATAAGAGCGGCATTCATAACAACAACCCTGCTTCAATGAGAAAAAGGAGTCCGAGCCTTAAAACGGAACCCTCGGGCCCATGAATTCGAATCAGTACCGCGTGTGTTCGTACCGGACTCCACGCTGCTCCTGATAGGATAGAATAAAATCCAACACGGCACCATCGCGTCCCAGATCTTCGGGTGGATGAACTCCAGCGGGGATCGCTCCTCCATCCAGCATCCAGGTGGCCATGGCAGTTGCGGTAAAGCCCGTGGTACGGGCCATGGAGCTCATGCCGCGGGCGTGGTCGGTTCCGTCGTACAGATCGTATTGATGCGTCACTTCGACGCCGTTCTCGACTCCAGAAATGCGGATACGCATGACGGTGTACTCGTCCTCATCCTCCTTCAGCTGCCAGGCCGAGAGGAGCATGGCGGCGGTGGCCTCCATCGGGATCAACGTCCCGTGTCGCCACTGCATCGGATCGGAGGAAAAGAAGCCACCATCGCGCAATGCTTCCATGAGCGCGCGATGTCCGGGATAGCGTAGCGTCTTTTCGATCATGTGAGGAATATGTGTCCACCGTAGCAGGGAACGCAGTCCATCGGTGTTGAATGCTTCGAGCGTTCCAATTCCATCAAACACCAAAAATTCGGGATCCGATAACGCAGGTCGTACCACTTCGCGACCATGCACGAGAAACCGCGCGGGGCGAGTATACTCTTCGATCACGTCGACAGGCGAAAACGGAGCCCGGTATTGAAAGGGCAGGACCCGTTTCCATGGGAGCCCTCCGACATAGCATTCATACCGCGCCACGACCATGTGGGCGTCGTGATATCCGAGCAGAAGGTTCCCCATCCCGGGGGCCACACCACAGTCCACCACCACCCGCGCTCCGGTCTCTCTAGCGCGATCCCCGAGCTGAAGCATATCCTCGGGGGCGAACGTGATATCCACAGCGCGACACCCCGCGTCCACGATGTGCCGCAACGTGGAGAAGCCAAGAAATCCGGGTACTGCGTTGATGACAAGGTCCTTGCCCACCAGAGCGGAATCCAGTTCCGCACCATCGATAACGTCCAGAACCTGTGTGGAAACCGGGACCTGCGTCACCAGACGGTCCAGCGCTCGCGCATCCCGATCGGCGACCGTTACCGTATACCGCTCGGCCAGATCCCGGGCCATTGCGGAACCAACCATACCAGCTCCAAGAACGAGAACAGACGGGAACGTCGCAGACGTTGAGGTCATTTCTTTTCTACCGAAGCTTCCTTGAGGATCATTTTGGCGAACAGGAACACAATGTACGCGACGATGAGGAAATCAATGGTGACTCCCAACCAGTGACCAATGGCAAGCTTCACAGGACCGAGTTGGAGCACCCAAGTCTCCCAGGCACCCTGGGGAAGGATGACGCCGATGATAGGCATGAGCAGATCAGACACCGTGGCGGACACGAACTCGTTGACCTTGCCACCGATGATCACCGCGATCGCCAATCCGATCACCCCATACTTCTTCAGAAATTCCATGAACTCTTTCAGCATGACAGCCTCCGGGAATGTGGGACGAGGGAAGCGGAGGCGAGGAGATCGACCATGGTCACCTCGCATCCGTTTCATGATATGCGTTTCGGGATAGTATCGCATTTTTCGCGAACATCCAACGCGTCATCATGGCAGCGCCATGGCGCTGGTCTCGTCCGGGACTCCGGATTCTCTTTTCTTCCGCCCTTGGATTGCGTATGTTTTTGCCTGTGACGAACCCCGAGTCCATCATGCCCGATCCCCGCGCAATACCCGATTCCCAGGAAGACTCTCTCCCTCGGTCCCCCATCCCCGAACCCGTGGATGTGGAAACACTCGTGTCCTCCGTGAAGGAAGAACTGGGCGTTCCCTCCCCTGTCCTTTCCGAAGCGGAATCTTCTTCCCGCGTGGAAGCTTTTCTGCGAGAGAAAGAGGATCGTGTGGTCCTCGCGGGAATCACGATCGAAATGGATCCACACGAGATGCATCTTCCTCCGCCGCGAAGTCATCGCCAGGAAGAGGACTTTCGTCTTCCTCCCCTCTCCCTGAATCAGGAAGCGCCAATCCCAGACCTCGCACCCGTCTTTCCTTCCGACTCTGGAGGGCGCGACACGGAAGAGGGTCCGAGTATCGAGGTACCATTCCAAAAAGATCCGTCTCCCGGTCCAGCCTCGTCCTCGTCGATGATTGCAGACAGGACTTCCGAATCGCAGTCTCATGCCTCTTCCCTCCCCACGAAGAGGTCCACAGATTCGGACTCCCTGCTCACACTCCCGGTCTCAGCAGAGTCAGCCTCGTTCGCAGAGCCAGGCCACAGAGCCGAGTCAGAGGTTTCTCGTCTTACTCCTGCTGACACTCGCTCTCCAATCGGACAGGTCGTCTCAAATGCCGCCTGGCACGGTCCAGTGATGCCATTGCCGACGCGTCGACTCCCGTCCCTCTCGACACTGGCCTGGATCGTGACCGTTCTGGTTGCCTTGAGCTTTCTGTATTACCTCTACGACGACGGGTCACTCAACAGCGTACTTCCCGGCGGATTACAAAAACACAGGGATCGTCTTCCCCCATCCCATCAGTCCTTCACTCGATAATTACCACCTCGGAGTCCTCATGACGCTCTTCGAAATGTTCCTTCGCGGCGGATCCATCATGTGGTTCATTCTCGCCTGTTCCGTGTTGGCGGTCGCTATCATCGTGCAGAAACTCCTCGTTCTTTCTCGCGCACGGGTGGATGCGGGAAAATTCCTGCTTCAGCTTCGATCCGTTCTCAGCCGTGGTGATGTGCGGGCGGCGATGGGCGTGTGCACCGAATCCTCCACCCCTCTGGCGATGATCATGCGCAGTGGACTCATGAAAATAGGCGCCGGGCATGAAGACGTAAAAGAAGCCATCGAAGCGGCGGCACGTGCAGAAGTGTACCGACTGGAAAAGGGTCTCGCGTTGTTAGCCTCCATTGCCGGGGTGGCTCCCCTCTTGGGCTTTTTAGGAACGGTGACGGGGATGATTTCCGCCTTTCGTGTGATCGAGGAAAACGCCGGAACGGTCAATCCTCAGCTATTGGCTGGTGGCGTATGGGAAGCCCTGCTGACGACGGCGTTCGGTCTTATCGTTGGTATCCCTGTCTACTTCATCTACAACTACTTCGTCACGCGGGTCAAGCGTTTTGTGCACGAGACCGAAGTCAGTTGTAACGATTTTCTGGACATCCTCGAAACGGAAATCCACTCCCGGCCCTCGGCCTGAGTGTCCGCACCGGAGTCTCCCGTGAAAATCCACCTCCCGACTTCGCTCGAACCCCTTTCAGCGTTCAACTACTCGAGTCTGACCGACATCGTCTTGCTCCTGCTGATCTTTTTCCTTCTCACCTCGAGCTTCATTACCCCCGAAGGACTGCGCATCTCCCTTCCAGAGGCGCGGCACAGCGCAGCCATCGACAAGGATCCTATTCACGTGGTGTTGACGCGAGATGGACAACTCAGCGTCAACGGCCGTCAAAGCGCGCGCGAGCGTCTCGATCAGGATCTGCGTGCCCTCGTCTCTTCCCCGTCTACCCAAACGGTTTTGCTTTCCTGCGAACAGGGCGTGCCGATCGAACAGGCGATCCTCGTTCTCGATCGGGTGCGCGCCCTCGGCATCGTCAAATGCTATCTGGCAACCGAGAAACCTGGTCGATGAACCATGCGCTCCCGTGACTCCCTGCGCAGTACCCTGGCCTCGGTGGGGATCCATGCGCTCCTCCTCATCCTGATGATGTTCTGGACGCTGCCATCGGCTCCTCATGATCCCACCCTGATGGTGGAACTCCTTCTGGATATGGGGCCCCTCCCCGAACCCGCTCCTCCTCTCTCTGTCGAATCCCGTCCTCCTTCGTCTCTCGCACGTACATCGGCACCGTCCTCCCGCGTGCATACAGCCAGCCCGAATCCGACTTCCTCCCGATCCGTGCCTACGTCTTCCTCCCGATCCGTGCCTACGTCTTCCTCCCGATCCGTGCCCACATCGACCTCCCGGCCGCAATCCTCCATGCTCCCCTCCGGCTCCTCGGCGCCCTCCTCCGGAACCCGCACCGGCACCCCGCCTCCACGTCCGCGCTCTGGCGCCGGCGCCGATTTCTCTCCGGATCTCCACGGAGATCCCCTGCCTCCACCGCGTTCTGGATCGGGCTCGACCTCCGACGCCACCTCTCCGTCTCGGGATTCTCGGACACCGGGAGAGGGAGAGATCCGCGAAGGCAATCTCAAAGGAGGATCGGTGTTGGGACAGGGAACATTGTCAGGAAGCGGAACCGCTTCCACGGGTATGATCGACTGGGGAGGGGGATTCGCTCGTCAGCGCATCGCAGGGGTGCTACCGAAGTATCCCCCGACAGCACAAGGCGATGTCACGGTGCGGGTGCGGTTGACCGTGCTCCCCGATGGCACCGTGCGTGATCTGACGCTGGTCACCAAGGGCCAGCCCGTGTGCGACCAAACCGCGCTCCTGGCGGTGCGGACGTGGAGGTTTGCCGCTCTGCCGCAGGACCGCGCGCAATCGTCACAGCAGGCGGTGGTCACCTTTCACTTTACGGCGCGGTGACAGCCGTCGTTCGTTGCGTGAAGAAATATGTGAAGTACAGAATGGCTTCGAGCAGGGTCACGATGAGCAAGGAAAGTGTGTCGCGATCGAAAAACGGACCATACCCCTGGGGTGGAAACACGAAGCGCACGATAAAACCTGCAATGGTCCAGCCCACCGAAAAAATCACCGCCACGAATGCCGCCAGAATCAGGCCTTCCGACAGTTTCTTCTCGCAGGTGCCTTTGCTGAAGGCGTAAATCAGGCCGATGAAGTGGATGTAGAAAATGAACAGAGCGATCATGATTAATAGGCGTCCTTGCCAAAGATGATGGCACTGAGAGTTTTAAGTACGATCCGGATATCAAAGCTCAGAGACCAGTTTTCGATGTAGTAGATATCGTATTTCGTTCGTTCGGCGATGGGGACTTCGCCACGAAGGCCGTTGACCTGTGCCCATCCGGTCAATCCCGTCTTCATCCGATGTCTCTCCATGTAACGGGGGATGTAGCTCTGGAATTGATTGACGAAGACCGGGCGTTCAGGGCGGGGACCGACCACGCTCATTTCGCCTTTCAGCACATTGAGAAACTGCGGGAGTTCATCGAGACTCGAACGACGCAGAAAGCGCCCGATCCGAGTGACGCGAGGATCGCCCCGACGAGTCCACGTCGGTCCCGACTGTGTTTCGGCATCGGTGAACATGGTGCGAAATTTTCTCAGGTCGAATTCGTGACCGTCCAATCCCACCCGCACCTGCGTATAAATGACGGGCCGACCCGACTCGAGCATGATGAGCGCCGCGATCACCGCCATCAGCGGTGCGGTGATCACCATCACGAAGGCGCTGAAGGCGATATCGAATCCGCGCTTCAGAATGCGATCCCAGGTGGTCATCGGTGTTTCTTTGATACTCAGAAACGGTACGGCGAAGATTTCGTGGATTCGCAGTCGCGTGGGAGTCACGCCGAGCAATTCCGGCTGTACAAGAATCTGGATGTTCTTTCCGATGAGCTGATCCTGGACTTCCTGCAAGGGGATGTCCTGCTGATCCGACATGAGAAGGATGGTCTCCACCCGATGCTCCTCGACGATACGAAGGAGCTCATGCCGCCCGCCTACCCGTGGGATGGTGACGCTTTCGATCCGATCATCGGAGTCTGAGACGAATCCGACCATCCGATACCCGGCATCGGGTTTCTGCGAGATCCGCAGGGCGGCGTTTTGTGCCAGGGCATTGACACCAACGATGAGGACATTGCGCAACTCCCTGCCTTGGCTGTACAGGTGTCGCTCGTAAGCCAGCACCGAGGCCCGGCCCAGATAGAGAAACACCGTGGCCGTGCCCCAAAGGATCGCGATCACGACACGGGAGTAACTGAAGGCCCGATAAAAGAACGCGAAGGCCGTGACGATCAGCATTCCGAACGCTACCTGCTTCACTGCAGTGAAAAACAGCAAGGTGAAATCGGTGTCTTTTCGCGCCTTGTAGACACGACGCGCGCTGAAGTACATCAGCCAGACGGGAATGATGACCACCGCCCCGATGAAATACTCCTGAAAGTCGGGGATGCCCGCTTCCGTGGGAATGATAGATCGAAAAATCTCGCTAAAGCGGATGTGATAGGCAACGTGAAAAGCGCCGAAGCTACCGATCACATCCGCAAGAAAAATGAGGAAAGGGATGAGCACGTCGTTGCGACGCGGACCCTTTCGGGGAGATGTCGTCTCCGAGTTGGTCGGGGCGGATGTGAACGAGGATGTCTCCGTGGCGGTCATGTCCGTCGCACTATCAAAATTCAACCTTGATGGTGGCGGTGGGCAGGATCGGGAGCATGTCGATTCTCTGTCCCGTGGTCCGGTTGAAATAAAACATGTTGTTCCGGTCGGTGGCATTGAGCACCGAGGCTTCGAGGGTGAGCTTCACCTGATCCCAGCGGAAGGATTTGGCCGCGCTCAGGTCGAGTCGCTGATAATCGGGCAGCCGTCCCTGATTTTTTTTGCCGAGGATGGTGTACGGGGCCCCTTTTTCCGTGCCGTATCCCTGCCCCTCGAAAATCCCCCCAAACGAAATGCGATCGTAGAATCCCATGATCTGCGTGAAGGGCAACCCGGATCCGTATTCCCATCGCACGGAAAATTCCCAGTCGTCACCAGGACGCCAGGCGACGATGCAGTTGAGATTGTGACGTCGGTCGTAGCGTGGCGGATAGGTGAAGGAGCCCACCTCCCGTTCAGTGAAACTCAGGGTGTAGGAAATCCATCCAGACAGCACGGGATCCTTCCGGTCCAACAAAATCTCGAGTCCGTAACTGGAACCGCTTGCCTGAATAAAATCAGGATCGTTTTCGTCGATCTTGTCGCGATTATACTCCACCAGATGCTTCAGATCCTTGTAATACCCCTGCACATCGAACGTCAATCCACTGATCACGGGGAGAGCTCCGTCGACGCTCATGATGAAATGATCCGCCTGCTGGGACGGGGCATCATCCTTGAGCGGGATCCACGTTTCGAACAAGGAGACGATATCATCCTCATTGGTGATGGTGATCATCCGCTGGTGGACGCGGGAATAGGAGAACTTCACCGCATACTCATCGGTCATATCCCACCCCAGGGAGAACCGCGGCTCGAACGCGTCGGAACCGTTGCTCGACAGGACGGAGAAGAGATCGCTCCGCACGCCGACTTCCATGTACACCGGATCCCACTGCTTCACCTTGTATTTCAACCACATGCCAGTTTCGTTGTTCCGGCCGTCCACCGATCGCAGAATGCTGGCGGCATTGGTGAAACTGTAATGATACTGCGGCAGGCGAAACATGAAGCCCGCGCCAAAGTTGTCCCCGTTATCCTGGAAAAAGGTCACCGCGCCACTGAAATAGGTGTCTGAGATTTCGGACAAACGGGCCGGAATCTCCTGATTTCCGCGGGGAATCAACTCTCCCCGAAACCGACTCATCGAAAAGGTGGTCTCGAGCAGGTACCGGTTTTCCACCATCTGAAACCAACTCACCCCGAACGCTTTGTTATACCAGGCGTATTGTGGTTCCTGCAACGAACCGGGCACGATGCGATCCTCGCTCAACAGCATGTGAAGCGACACACGCCCATTTTCTCCGGTCGCGTGATTGGCGCGCGCGATGATATCGTAAAAGTCGAAGGGGGTTTCCTGCTGCACGAACTTCTGCAGCACGTCGTCGAAGAAACTTTTTCGCCCCGCCACCATCCACGAGCCATCCCACGCCCCTGGCCCCTCGAGCATCACCTTGCCACTGACCTGGCTGACATTCACTTTCCCTGAGAACCGATTCTTGTTGCCTTCTTTGGTGTGGATGTTGATCACCGATGAAAGGCGATTTCCCCACTGCGCGGGGAAGCCCCCCTTGAGAATCTCGGTTTCGCGAATGGCATCCGCATCGAAGATCGAAAAGATTCCGAGCGCATGGAATGGATTGTAGATCGTCATCCCGTCGATGATGATCAGATTCTGATCTCCTCCACCTCCGCGAACATAAAAGTTGCTGCTCACGTCGCTGGTGGCGACAATCCCTGGAAGGGTGGAAATGGTTCTGAACAGATCCGATTCCACAATGGCGGGAACCGTGTTGATCTCGGCGATACTGATCGGCTGCGTGCTGATCTCAGTGTCGTACCGTGTGCGCCGTTCCGCCGTCTGCTCCACTCCCTTCATCATCAGCGTGGTCGGAGCCAGTTGAAAGTTGAGCGATGTGGCCTTCCCGGCGATGATCGTCACTTGGCGCTCGACAGACACATATCCGATCAGCGTGACGCGCACGGTGACCCGCCCGGCGGGAACACCTCCGATGAAATACAATCCGTTCGCGTCGGTCGCCGCGCCCATGTTCTCTCCCACCACGACCACATTGGCGAGCGTCAGGCGTTCTCCCGAGGTGGAGTCAGACACGAATCCCTTGAGATTGCCTTTGCCGGTCTGGGCGTGCACGGTTCCAACCCACAGACCTCCCCATATCAAACACACCACACCAAAAAACAGCCCGAACTGATGACGAGAGACGCTGGAAATGAGCTGAGGACGCGCTAATTTCATGGGAAGAAATCCAAAATCTGACGATGTTTCACTGGACACTTTCCGACACCGCTTTCCTTGAATCCCCCGCCGGGGGCGAGGTTCGTGCCTGGTTGGGACGGAACTTGAGAAAATACAGGGAAACCCTCACATTACAAACCCGCCTCCGAACTCTCTGGCCCTCCGTGGAGCCCCACCACCTCCAGGCTTCGCTGGAAACGGCCCTGCTCGACGTCCGCCTGCGCGAGAAATGCGGCTTTCCCCCAGATTGTCTCGCCACCGCCGAAGCCCTCGAACAGGCCTCCTCGGCCGCGGCAGCCCGCCTTCATGCTTCCTTCCTTCCTCGCCATGGGCAGGTTCTCGAAGTGGGCGCCGGGATCGGTGCCGATACCCTCGCCCTCTCCGCCCGTGCGTCTCAGGTCACCGCCATCGAGGCCGATCCCGTACGCGCGACCATGCTTCGTCACAATCTCGCGAAGGCAGGGCGCACCAACGTGCGCATCCTCACCGGAGCTGTGGAAACGTGGGCATCTTCGCTCAGCCAGATCGCGTGGGACGCCGTGTACGCCGACCCCGCGCGACGCCGTGACGGAGTCCGCCACAAAGGTCCGGAGCACTACGCGCCTTCCCTTTCCGTGCTTCTTTCGCTGGCGCGAGAACACCCTCTCGTCGTGAAGGCCGGACCTGCCGATACCATTTCGGACTCCGCGTTCCGTCGTTGTTTTGTCGCCGTGGGAACGGAATGTCGCGAACAGCTCCTCTTCTCCGCGATCGATCAGATGGAGGGCACGGTGTTCGATGCGGATTCCGACGCCGTGTGGCGACCCCAACCGGACCGGTACCCGTCGCCTGTGTGCGGTGACCCTCGATTTCTTGTCGAACCCCACCCCGCCATCGTTCGCTCCCACCCCGGGGCCTACTTCCGCGAAATCGGAGCCGCCCCCATCGATCCACGGATCGGCTATGGACTCCTGACGACTCCTCCTCCCGCTTCGCGCTGGCATCGAACGTTCCGCATCCTGCATGATATCCCTTTCGACCGCCGACGCATTCAGGCCCTCATCTCAGAACTGGGATGGGGCCCCGGAACCGAAATAAAAAAACGCGGTTTCCCGCGAGTGCCTGAGGAAATTCGAAAGGAACTGAAATGGAAAGGAACACGGTCCGGCGTTCTGATCTGCACCCGAAGGGGAGATCGCCATTATGCACTCCTGTGCGAACGATGGGACGGATGAGACAATGGGAGAACCTGCTCCCTGCCCGGTGAAATCCGGCCTTCGTTCGTGAACCCCGGCTACCGCGCGATGTGAAGGGGACGACGCGCCTCCTGTCCCTCCGATCCTCTCAGGCGCGCAAAATAGACACCATGTATTCCGGCTGGAACCTTCCAGTGCACGCGGTATTCTCCCGCGTCCTTCCAGCCATCCTCCACCACTGCGATGGTCCGACCCAGGACGTCGAGGAGATCGAGTCGAACGGGCCCGGCTTCTGACAGGGAATACACAAACCACGTGGATGTTGCCACTGGATTGGGATAATTCTGAGCAAGCCCAAAGCGTTGAGGCACGCGGGCCGAGACAAGGAGGGTGGGCCCCATCGTTCGGGTTCCATCAACATCAATCTGCTGAAGGCGATAGCGAGCCGGAAGGGTTGGCGCCACATCCCGATATGAATATGCACACCCGAAGTCACAGGATGCTCCTGCGGGCACCATGGCGAGGGGAGAAAAGAGCCCGTTCTCGGAAGCACGCTCCAGCAGAAAACTGGCATTGTCCTTCTCTTCGACGGTGGACCACCGAAGAAGAACATCTGCTCCGTCCTCTCGCGCGGTAAAGGTCTGAAGTTCCACCGGCACGGGATGGAGGAGATGAGCGAGATGGGCAGCGGTAGCACCGATCAGACGGGTCACCGAAAGGAAGAACGCTTGATGCGCCGAGGTGTTGGCGTTGGCGAAGGTGTCCTGATCGGTGTGATAGTAGGGATTGAAATCGTTTCCGTATTCTTCGATGAACAGAATCGCGCTTTTAGATCGATTCCAGAATGAGGCATGATCGCTGGCGGAGATCCCCTGCGCGATGATATCGTATAGGAGGGGCAGTCCGTACGTCGTGCCCGCGTCCACCGCATAGGTTGCCAGATCGGCGGCATACATGGGGGGTACATTCGGACGACGATGAATCTGTACCTTGTGGTCTGCGTCTCCGTCCCACATAATCATGTCCGCATTCAACACAGCGTAAATGGAATCGTTCGCGTGGGAGTTGGCATACGCCGCAGATCCGAGCAGCCCCCGTTCCTCTCCTCCGAAGGCAATGACACGAATGCTGTATTCGAACTGGTATTCCTTCAGAACCCGCGCCAACTCGAGCATCGCCGCCACTCCGCTGGCGTTGTCGTCGGCTGCGGGACAGTTCACGGTTGCCCCGTCGAGATGAGCGCAGATGATGACATGAGCCTGCCGACGGCCCGGAAGAGTGCCGATCACATTGGTCGTGAGATAGGGCGATACGTTGTTCTCAGTCGTCACCGTGAAACCGTAGCCACCGAGGACATCGCGGACATAGTCGCAGGCCAGTAGAAAGTCAGCGGAACCGGAATAGCGATTGGGGATGAACACCGGAAATCCTGGCCGTGGCAGGGGGAGGATTCCCGACAGGATGCGAATGTGCTTCTGCAGCGTATCGAGGGACACCTGGCCCAGAAGAGACACCACGTTGGCATCCGACTGCACCGTACCAAAATGGCCCTGCGCGAAAAGAGAGGTACTGGATAGCACCAGTCCTAGAATGAGCAGGAAAAACGGGAGTCGAAGACGCATAGGAGGGTTCCAGAAAAATAGGCCAAAAAATTACGATTCTTTTTATATGAATTCCACTTGCGGGTCCTGAAAAAACTTCTTACCATAATCGTGAATTTTCTTCGAGATCAGGGGGACGGCACGCATGACTTTCTTTCGCTGGATATCACGGATCATTGGATTCCTGGCGACCATGGTTTTTCTGATGTTTCTCATCGGTGAGGGACTCGAAAATATCCTTCGCGGAGAGGGAAAGGATCTTCTTCCCTTTTTACCCTTTCTTTTTCTCGCCATCATCGGGTATTTCCTCACCTGGAATCGGGAGTATCTCGGTGGGATTCTCGCCATCATCGGCGGGGTGGCCATGGCGGCGTTCCATCTCGTGGCGAGCAATGGGGAGAACTGGATCATCGCCATCGTGTACGGCGCCCCCTATCTGGTATCGGGCGTCATTTCCCTCATCGTCGCTATAAAAACTGATCCGATTCGAAAGCTGCCTATTCCCTGATTTCGGCAGTTCCCCGATCGGCGTCTTCAGTTCGACGCATCCCGATCCAGTCTCGTAAACGGTGAGTTAGTGTTCGCAGGTCAACGGAAGGCGCACGATCATCGTGGTTCCTTTGCCCTTCGCGCTTTGCACGTCGAGCGTGCCATGGTTCATCACGATGTAGCTCTTGGTGATGGCGAGTCCGAGGCCCAGACCTTCGAAGGGTCTCGTATAGCCAAGAATTTCCTGCGAAAATGGGGAAAAGAGTTTCGGCATATACTCTTCCGAGATTCCTATTCCGGTATCCTGAACAAGGATTTCCGCATAGGTGTCAGTGGTCTGCACGGTGACGAGAATTCCTCCTCGCTGGGTAAATTTGATGGCATTGTCCACCAGATTTCCGATCGCCTGTTCCACTCCATAGGGATCGAGGATAAGAAGCAGAGAAGGGAGGCCCGTCGACAGGCGCAGATCCAGGCCCTTTTTCTTCGCATAGGCGCTGAGATCGAACACGATGCGTTCGAGGAGGGGAATCAGATCGACCTCCTGGAAATGCGCGAGATAGGTTCCGGCCTGGAGGGTGGAGATGTTCAGAATCTGATCCACCGTCCTGGTGAGCCGAGCGCTCGACCTCCGGATGCTCTCGAAATACTGTTGTTGATCGAAAGTGAGCACCGCTTCCAGATCGTCATGCAGTAAATCCGAAAATCCGATGATGCTGTTGAGGGGGGTGCGAATCTCGTGAGACATGTTGGCGATAAAAGCATCCTTCAGTCGGTCCGACTGTTCGGCTTTCTCTTTCGCCGCGAGAAGTTCCAGCTGCTGATGCTTGGACTGCGTCATATCCCGCACGAATCCCTCGAAATACTGAACTGCGCCATACTCGTCTCGCACGGCATGGACCGCGAGATTTACCCAAATCTCCTGTCCGTCCCTCCTTCTCCACCGCAGCTCCGCGCTATGGACGAATTCCTCGTCCGAGTGCTGGGAGATCATGCCCAACCGTTCCGAGGGATCGATGTAGATGTCCGAATCCATCGAGAGGGCCATCACCTCCTCCACGTTCTCGTAACCGAGGATGCGAACGAGGGAATTGTTGACGGAAAGGAATCTTCCGTCGAGAAGGCTCTGATAAATCCCGACGGGAGCGAATTGCACAATGTCCCGATACTTCCGTTCTGATTCTCTCAGTTCCTCTTCCTTCCTTTTTCGCTCAGTGACGTCCCGAACGATCGCCAGAAGCCGAGGTTGGTCGAGGATGCGTACCGAGGCGAGTGTGATTTCCGCCTGAAAGCGAGACCCATCCGGCCTTTGATGAATCCACTCGAAACTCTGATTCTCCCCTTGCAACGCTGCCTGAACCCGTTCCCTACCCGCTTCAACGCTGGATCGGCCATCTGGCTGAAATTCAGGAGAATAATGATACGGTAAAGCGCCGCTACGCAGGATGGATTCCCGATCCATGCCATACAGTTCCGCAGCCATGACATTGCATTCCAAACAGCCATTTTCATCGAGCAGGAGATAGCCATCCTGGGCGTTTTCGAAGAGGGTTCGATACCGTATTTCCGATTCCCGCAGAGCCGCCTCCATGCGCACTTGTTCGCCGCGCATGCGCGCCTTTTCTCGCGCGGTATGGATGGAGGAGGCCAGGCGCTGTAGTCGATCCTTGAGCACATAGTCGTCGGCACCCGCCTTGATGCACTCTGCAGCGACTTCCTCGCTCAGAGCACCCGTGACAATGATAAAGGGAAGAAAAGGCGCCTGCGCTCGAGCCAGGGCCAGAGCTTCCATGCCATTGAAAGCGGGAAGATGAAAATCACTGAGCACGATGTCGGGAAAGAAGGTTTCCAGGGCGTGCAGAAAATCGGAGCGTGTTTCCACGCGAAGGATCTCCAGATCGGCATGATGACGACGCAGTTCGAATTCTTCCAACTGCGCGTCGGTGAGAACATCTTCCACGAGCAACACGCGGAGAGAAGAGTGTGGGATGGGCTCCATGCGCAATTCTCCAGGGATGGGATCGTTATACTCGAGAGGACCAGAGCTGGGACTCAATCATATCCCGAAGCTCCTGAATGGCGAACGGTTTGGCGATGTACTCCGAGAATCCTGCGGCGAAGCACCGCTCCCGGTCCGTGGGGAAGGCATGTGCGGTTACGGCAATCAGAGGGAGTTTTCTGTATCGGTCATCGGCGCGAATCTGCTCGGCGAGCTCCAGGCCATTTTTTCCGGGACCGAGGGACAGGTCGATCAACATCAGGTCCACAGCATCGGCATCCAGCATGCGCCAGGCAGTTTCCGCATCAGGGGCCAATCGTACCTGATACAAGGAAACCAGGGTCACCTCGAGAAACATCTGAGTTTCCACATCATCTTCCACGATCAGAATGACATGTTCCATGATCGCACCGAACCTTGTGATACGAGGAGAGCACTTCCAACATACGATTCCCAACTGATTCCTGAAACAGGGCACCGTTGATATATAAGATCCCACGCAGCCCGGCCTAGGCGCTTGCGGAGATGCGAACGACCCACTCCACCGTGTGGAAGCCCTCGCTGCCGCTGGCCTGTCCGTTCGGCGCGAGCTTCCCGGCGGTGCATGAATCGATGTGGCAATTCCGTATTTTCTTGCATCACCACCCGGAGATTCCATGCCCGCATTTCGCTTCCCCTTCTTCGCCCTGCTCTTCGTTGTCACGCTATGGCTTTCTGCGGGAATATATGGGTCCTCCTCCCTCCTCCATGCCGCGCCCGGAGATACCACCTGGGTGCAGACGTTCACGTATGGATGGCCGGTGGAGCCGGGATGGAATTCTCCACGAAAAGGCACCTTCTGGTTCCCCACTTCGGGCAAACACTACGAGAAGGTACTCCTCTATTACACGCTGAAGTGCGATCCCGCGCAGAATCCTAAGTGCGGAGAATGGGATTACCTCACATACACCCGTCTACACAACCCGACCGGTCGGGTGGACACCACGGGAACTCCCATTGTCGAGTCGTTTGAATTAGGACGCTTCATCACGCCCTATGGGATCAACCTCGATATGGGAACCGGGTGGACCTGGGTATGGGATGTATCCGATTTCGTGCCGCTGCTGAAGGACTCCGTCGTTCTGACAGCGGGCAATTTTCAGGAATTGCTGGACATGAAATTTGCCTTTATCGAGGGGACCCCACCGCGCGAGGTGCTCTCGATCGAAAACCTGTGGAATGGCGATTATCCTCTCAAGGATTTCGCCTCCAAGGTTGCCCCGAAAACCATCACCATTTCCGCGGAAACCAAAATGGTGCGCCTGAGAACCTGTGTCACGGGCCACCAGTTCGACAACGCAACCAACTGCGCTGAATTCTGTCCGAAAATGCACAGTGTCGATGTCAACGGACAGCGCCGCTTTAATTGGCAAATCGTTCAGGAATGCTCCACCAATCCGCTCTACCCCCAGGGCGGCACCTGGATCTTCGACCGCGCAGGCTGGTGCCCTGGGATGCCCGGGGCGCTGCAGCTGCTGGAATTGACCCCCTACATTGAGAGTTCAACATTCACGGTGGACTACAACAGCGAGTACGACGAGTTCGGAAACTATGTGGTCGCCAGTCAGCTTGTGTCCTACTCCGCACCGAATTTCCAGAACGACGCCGCGATCGACGAGATTCTCTCCCCATCGGATGAGAAGCTCATGAATCGAAGCAATCCTATCTGTGGTCGTCCCACCGTTCGTATCCGCAATACCGGTGCGCGTCCGCTCACCAGTCTCACCATTCGCTATGGCGTGCGAGGTGGTCAGACCGCGAGCTATCGATGGACAGGGAATCTCGGGTTTCTGGAATCGCAAACAGTAGCTCTCCCACCCATGGATTTGCGCACGCCCACATCACGAATCTTCGATGTCGCAGTGGAAGGCCCAAACGAGGCAAACGACGAGTACGCCGCGAATAATGCCCTCAGCTCGTCCTTCACCGCTGTGCCTTCCTTCAGTAAAACGCTGATCGTATACCTGCGCACCAACAATGCACCCACCGAAAACCGCTACGAAATCAAAGACGCCCAGGGTACCGTCGTGAGATCGAAGGGTGGATTCCAGAGCAATACGTTTTATACGGACTCTCTCTTTCTTCCCGATGGGTGCTACGAATTCATCATGTATGACTACGGCGACGACGGCCTGTCCTTCTTCGCCAATAACGACGGGACGGGATCCCTGAGAATCCGTATCTCCGGTTCAGGAAATGCCGTCTCCTTCAATCCGGATTTCGGACGCGAAGCCCGATTCGCATTCACCATCGCCACCGCCACTGGCATGGAGGAACCCGTCCGATCGTCAGACTTCGCGCTCTACCCCCAACCGGCGTCCTCACGGCTTGGCATGCAGTTCACGCTCGAGGAACCGGGAGAGGCGTGGGCAACGCTCTACGACCTGTCGGGCCGGGTCGTCCGCTCGATATCCCTCGGCCGGCTGGGCGCGGGCAGGCAATCGGCTACCCTCGATGTCGAGGGCATTCCCGCAGGAATCCATTTGCTCACCCTAACGGTCAATGGGCGGGTTCACGAAACCATGCGCGTTCGCATCGGGTCCTGATTTCGCGTCCTCAGGCGCTGGCTCGCTCCCTTCGTTTCTGTTCGTCATCTTATCCCGGCACTTCCTCTCCTTCTTCGGTGTTCACCCGAGAAAGGAGACCCACATGAAATTCGTCCTATTCGGTGTATTCCTCTTCGCGCTTTGTGGCGTTTCCGCTTGTACCAAAAGCTCGACTGATCCCATGGCAACCTCTCATTCCGATTCGAACCCGGCGGGTCGCCGCGACACCGCCACCTTCGGCGCAGGGTGTTTCTGGTGCGTCGAAGCCGTCTTTCAACGTATCCATGGTGTGCAGTCGGTGACCTCAGGGTATGCCGGTGGAACCCTGCGCCACCCGACCTATGAAGATGTCTGCACGGGACTCACCGGCCATGCGGAGGTATGTCGCATCATCTACGATCCCGACCAGGTGACCTATCCTGAATTGCTGGAGGTTTTCTTCTCGGTGCATGATCCGACCACCCTCAACCGCCAGGGAGCCGATGTCGGCACCCAATATCGGTCGGTGATCTTCACGCATTCTTCGGAGCAGGATTCCCTGGCCGTCCAGTATCGCGACACGCTCGACCGCTCCGGTCTCTTTTCAAAATCCATTGTGACCCACATCGCTCCGGCCCCGGAATTCTTCCCTGCAGAGGGCTACCATCAGGACTATTTCGATCGAAATCGAGGACATGGCTATTGCCAGTTCATCATCGCGCCGAAGCTCGATTCATTCACGAAAAAATTTGCTCGGCTCCTGAAAAAAGGATAAGACAACCCCTCTCTTACCCTGCCTTTCGTGCGCTCCACCAACGAGGGAAATACATTGGAGTCTCGCGCTGATACCGTCGGTAGGACTCCCCGAACCGACGCACTAAATCTCGTTCCTCAAAGTGGGTTCCGATGACGAGATAGATCATCAACACAAGACGGACCGGCACATCCACCAACGTGGGCGATCCAAGGAACAGAAGAAACAGAAAGGTCGCGGTATAGTAGGGGTGGCGAATATATCGATGGATGCCATGGGTGACCAGAGTTGCCTCGTCTTCCTGGATTTCCGAAGAGCGAAAGAAGGCATCCACCCCGAAAAATGCTGCATGATGATAGGAGCGACCGGCGAGAAACAGACAGAGGCCCGCGAGTCCCACGCCAGTCCAGGAAAGGATGCTCCATGGCCAATCCCAGGAAAACAGCGCAACTGAGGGGATGCGATGTTGGTACCATGCGAGGGGAAGGAGAGTAAGCACACTGAACAGCACATACATGAGGCGATAGAACCGCGTCGGTATGGGAAGGTGCTCAAGGATGATTCGCCGAACCCAAGGTCGCACCAGAAGACTGTGAAAGAAACACCAGAGGATCCAACCGCCGAGGAGGAGCAGGGTCGCGCCCGACGTATCGTTCATCACACGGTCTCGCGATGCGGCTCCACGCACTGGGGCATGAGGATATTCCCCTGTTCGATAACCTGACAGCGCAGTGCCGTGTGTGAACGCACGGCCACCAGATCGATGGCTTCCTGGAGGGACGACACGGGGATCATCCCCATTCGCCGAACGGCCTGTTCAGGCAGATCGGACAAAAGGTAGATAGAAAACCGCTCCGCCTTCTCCATCATGGCAATGGCCGTGTGCGCATTCATCGAGTATCCGGACAGAACCCGAGTTCTCAAGGTATCGAATTCTCCTTCGGTGAACCATGACAAGAAGGTGGCATTGCCCATCCCATCCCGGCAGGCGGCTGCGGCAATGATACTTCCTCCTTCCTTCGTTCCATAGGAGGCATGCTGGAGGGTCTTATGGGCCTGGATGAAATTGATGTCCCGCGGATACCCCCCAGCGGAAACGATGGTACAATCGGCGGCCTCGGGCAGTTCTACGCGGTATCTTGCCTCGGTCTCCCGACAGGCATGGTGATGCACGGCATCCACGCTCCCGAACCAGCACGCGACGATGTTTCCAATGGGATCATTGACCACGCACAGATGATGGGAGGGAGGCACGAACCGCATGGCTTCACGCAGATCTTCGGCGACAGGATTTCCCTCGAGCACTCCATCACGGCATCGTGGATGGAAGGTGCCCTTTTCGGTGAGGGTCAACCGATGATTTGCCACGGCACTCTCGTACGCGGCCACCCCCGGAAGGACGAGTTTTGGCCCCCCACCAAACCCCGCGAAATAATGGTACACCACTCCTCCAACCAGGAGGAGGCGGTCTGCTTCGATGGCGTGGCGATTCAGGACCACTGGCGTGCCCCGACGTGTGGTCCCCATGGCAATGAGTGAGGACGAATCACGACTGTCGTGCTGAAGCACCGTGACGCGGGACCGGATCCCGGGTCCGAGAAGAGCCTCCTCCTCATCGGTACTCATGCGAGGATGGGTTCCGTTGGCGAACAGGATCGTGATGTCTCGTTCGTGGATCCCGGTGGCGAGAATCTCCTCGAGCAGGATGGGAAGGATGGATTCGAGTCCACAGCGCCGGGTCTTGTCCGGAACGATCAGGGTCAGGCGCTGCCCTGCGGTGAGGAATCCCTTCAGTCCTTCGCCGTCGACCGGATGGCGCAGGGCCGAACGGACCCGATCCTCTGGCGTACCGGCATCGGGAAATTCAGGAGAATGGAGAAAGCGCATGCTCCAGGATTCCGGAGCATGCGCTTGACACCGACCTCGGTCGTAGGGGAGATCAACGAAGGCCATCGGGGCCCTTTTCCCGCGGGATGCGGAAGGATGGCCGCACCATCGTCGTGCCTTTCTTGAAAACCAAAATTCTCCACAAGTCTCCTACGTACACCTTATCGTTTTTCACACGCACGGCCCGGGGAGAATAGAATCCCTTGATCGTGATAGGGTCGATGCGCATGCGAAAATCTCCATCCTTGTCGAAAACCAGCACCGCCATGGCACCCGGATCTGCCACATAGATCGCTTCGTCTTCCGGATCCACACACACGTCCCATGGACGAACAAGCTGATCCTTGATGGTCTTCTTGAGTGTGAAGGTGCTTCGGTCAAACAGCTTGACATCGCCATTCCCGAAGTCCGTCACATACAGGTGATCTCCGGTGATGTACAGATTCTTGGGGTCCTTGAATGCGCCCACCAGTTTGGCACCAAGGAAAGTCCCCTTGAGATCGAACAGCTTGATTCCACTGGCGTCCAGTACGTAAATCGTGCCTCCCGCGACGGCCACTCCCCGCGGCTTGTTGAGATCACCAGTGATGACGAAGTCGGACAGCATCTCCTTGTTGTACACGCGCACGGCATTCTGTCCGTAATCGGCGACGAAGATATTCTTGCTGGCGTCGATGGCCACTCCGCGAATATCACTGTTTTCGCCGGTCACCTGAATTTCGTTGACATAGCTTCCAACACTGGTGACACGCTGCACGATCTTCGCCACAGGATCCACCGTCAGCAGGGCATCGTCCACGGTGGTGAGATAGCTCAGATGATGCACCTGCGGCTTATTCGACTTCACGAAGAAGCCCGCAGGTGGTTTCAGTGCCGCCCCACGCACGGAGAAGCGCGAGAATTGCACCTTTGCCGATGTGGAAAGCAGACCCGTGAAACCGTCACGGTACCGCAGTTCCTCCTGCGCGAAAGCCTCACCATTGATCGATACCGCATAGGTCCGCACGGCGGGACGCACTTCCACGCTCAGAGTCACCGCAGTTCCTGGATTGGCCAGATTCAACACACGGGATTCCACGCGGTTGCCGAGAAAGTCAAAGTATCCAATGATAGCTTGCCCCCCACGGACGAGCACGTAATGACTGTTGGCCAGAAGGTCTCCGGATTCCATGCCGAAGACCAAACCACCTCCCGAACCGGAGAACTCCGTTTCGACAACATAGGTCGTGGTATCCCCGATGATGAAGAGATCCCCGGGATAGGTGACCGCCTGATCCGAACCGGTGGCGGAGATCCCAGATGCTCCGACCGTCCAGGTTCCAGACTGTTGCATCCAGGTTCCCTTCACTTCCCCCTGACGAAAGACGGTCTGGTTCCAGGTGCGAGGGTCCTTTTGCTGTGCGAACATGATGAGCGGCATGCACACCCAGATGAAAATCATCGAAACGATACGCATGAGTTCTCCTGTGAGACGTGATGGCTTGGAATTCAACAACCCGACAAAGACGGAGGAAAGTACGGAATCACGAGGACAAATGGAACTTGAAGACGGAATGTACTGCGAAGGAATTGCGGCGGTGATAGGTGAACGACGTTGTGGCACCGGCGCGGTATCCTCGGGTGCATTGAGCGAGAGAAGGGAATCAGAAGAGGGTTTCATAGAGTACCTGCACCATTCTGGTATTCTTTTCCTGGGAGAATTGTTCCCTGGCCAGTTCGATTCCTCGTCTTCCCATCGCCAGACGACGCGCGTCATCCTCGATGAGCACCCGCATGGCATTGGCCAGGGCAACGGGATGACATGCCGGAACCAGCAGGCCGGTTTCTCCCGGAATGACCAGTTCCCGCGGCCCGCCCAGATCGGAGGCGATCACAGCCTTGCCCATGGCGGATGCCTCGATCACCGGACGCGCGAAATGGGGGACGGTGGACGGAAAGCAGACGAGATCGGAGGCAGCCAACACAGAGGGAATATCGCGTCTCACCCCGAGGAAACGGATGTGGTCTTTGAGCGCATCGGGTATCGCCTTTCGGATCGCGGCCTCATAACGAGACAGGCCTGCCAGACGATTTCTCCATTCTGGCCGCGGAACATCTCCCGCTACCAGAAAAACGGTTTCGGGGTGATGCTCGAGCACCATCACCGCCGCCTGCACGAACTCCTTCGTCCCCTTGATGGGGTTGATTCCGCCCAGCATGGTGACAACGTGCGCGGACCCTAGCCCAAGTTCTCGCCGCACGGGTTCTCCTGACAGCGTGGCATCGAATATCTCGAAATCCACGAAGTTGTACACGACATGGATCGCATCACTCGGGATAAGGCGGGAGGCATCGTAGTGGCTGATGGGAATGATCACATGGGCGTTCCGGTGGATGATGGTACGTGCGATGCGATACCGAAGACCAAGGTATCCACTGGCCAGGGGTTCCCGAATGTGCCACACCACCTTCATGCCCGCTTCGCGGGCAGCCTTGCCGAAGGCCAGAAGCGTGGAGGTGTTGAGGTGGACAAGATCAAAGGGGTGATCGGCAAAAAAGCGGCGAGCGGCTCGGTAGGTAGCGGGAGCCTGCCAGGCACGGAGCAGAAGTTTCGGCCATTGCCACCAGGGATACCAGAGAACCGTAGTATGACTGAAATCGTGGAGATCCTCGCGGATCAGCGTCGGAATTCCTTCACGCTCGAACATATCGGAGGCTTCGCTGCGATGCAGACAGAGTATCGTGGGTTCGTATCGTCTGCGATCGAGTCCGCGAATGAGGTAGAGCAGACTCAACGGAGCGCCCCCGATGCCCTTTCCGTGATGGATATAGAGAATCCGCTTCATGACGAGGTCGCGAAGAGTGGAACGAGAGGGCCGATCGAACCCTCTCGTCGTAATGCACGATTAATCGACGTAGGCGAACCGGGCGGTAAAATGGCGCAGCATCGGCGCTTCGTACGTGAAGCGCAATCCCTTCAGCGATTCCCGGTGCCGATAGACATGCGTGCACACTTCCACCAGATAATCCATGTGGCTCTGCGTGTATACCCGGCGCGGAATAGCCAAACGCACCAATTCCATGGGGGAGGCCTCGAAGGAGCCATCAGGATTCTCGGTTCCGAACATCACACTCCCGATCTCCACCGCACGCACCCCCCCGTCGCGATACAGCGCACACACAATGCTCTGCGCCGGGAATTGCCGAGGCGGGATGTGGGGACAGAAACGCTTGGCATCGAGATACACGGCGTGCCCGCCGGTGGGCATCAGGATAGGGACCCCGTTGTCCATCAATTTTTTACCGAGCCGTTCTATCGTTCCGATGCGATAGCGGAGATAGTCTTCCTCCAGTACTTCCTCGAGGCCCTGGGCCAGAGCTGCAAGATCGCGTCCCGCCAACCCTCCATAGGTGGGAAATCCCTCGGTCACGATCAGAAGGGTCCGGCAGGTCTCTTCGAGCGCATCATCGTTCATGGCAAGGAAACCGCCAATGTTGACAAGGGCATCCTTCTTCGAGGACATCGTGGCGCCATCGGCATAGGAGAACATCTCCTGTGCGATCTCAAGTGGGGTTTTGTCGGCATACCCCGGTTCCCGCATTTTGATGAACCAGGCATTCTCCGCAAATCGACAGGCATCGAGAAAGAGCGGAAGTCCGTATTTCCGACAGATTTCCTTTGTCGCACGGATATTCGCCATGCTCACCGGTTGCCCACCCCCGCTGTTATTGGTCACGGTCAGCATGACCAAGGGGATATTCTCCGGACCGTATTGCTGAATCACCTGCTCGAGTCGTGCAAGATCCATGTTCCCCTTGAAGTCCGCAATATGCTCGGGATTCTTGCCTTCGTCGGTAAGACAATCGACGGCGATGGATTCGCGAAATTCCACATTCGCGCGGGTCGTATCGAAATGGGTGTTGTTGGGGATCACCTTCCCCTTTCCCCCAACGGCGCCGAAGAGGATCCGCTCGGCAGCCCGCCCCTGATGGGTCGGCAACACATGCTTGAATCCGGTGATTTTTTGCACTTGTTCCAGAAACTGGTAAAAACTCCGCGCTCCTGCATAGGATTCGTCTCCATCGAGAAGCGCGGCCCATTGGCGGGCGCTCATGGCCGAGGTTCCGCTGTCGGTCAACAGATCGATCAGAACATGCTCGGCACGAATCAGAAAGGGGTTCAGTCCCGCTTCGTCGAGAAGGCGGGCGCGCTCGGTATAGGGGGTGATGTGAATCGGTTCGACGGTCTTGATCTTGAAGGGTTCAAAGATCGTAGTGAAAACGGGTTCAGTGTTCATGGCTATGTTCGAAATGACGGATGATGGAAAGACACACGGTCGTGCGTCCTCTGAAGATACGGATAATTTTCCGACCGTCGCCTTTTCGAGGGAAATGAAAAACGGGCGGTCACCACTGCGGCACCGCCCGTCCATCGTTTCGGAGAGAGATTATTTGTCTTTGAGCGCCTTGGCTAGGGTGACACCGATGGATGCCGGACTGTCCACGACATGGATCCCTGCCTTTTTCATGGCGGCCATTTTCTCGGCGGCCGTCCCCTTTCCACCGGCGATGATGGCTCCGGCATGGCCCATGCGTCGACCCGGAGGTGCCGTCCGACCTGCGATGAATCCCACCACGGGCTTCTTGACATGCTTTTTGATGTATGCCGCAGCTTCCTCTTCCGCCGATCCTCCGATTTCCCCGATCATGACGATGGCATGGGTATCGGGATCCTCATTGAACAAGGTTACGGCATCGAGAAAGGTCGTGCCGATCACCGGGTCCCCACCGATTCCAATACAGGTGCTCTGCCCGATACCGAGATCGGTCAATTGCTTGACAGCTTCGTAGGTGAGCGTTCCACTACGGGATACGATTCCTACCGATCCCTTCTTATGGATGAATCCCGGCATGATGCCAACTTTCGCCAAACCTGGTGAAATGATGCCCGGACAATTGGGACCAATCAATCGAACTCCCTGTTTCTTGACGAAGGCCGCCGCCGAGATCATGTCCTTTGTCGGAATACCTTCGGTGATGCAAACGATAAGGGGCACGCGTGCATCGGCCGCTTCCATGATGGCATCCGCCGCAAAGGCGGGTGGCACAAAGATCACCGATACATTTGCCTTGGTGGCGGCGACGGCTTCCTTCACCATGTTGAATACCGGCACTCCGAGATGCGTACTGCCTCCCTTGCCCGGTGTCACCCCTGCTACGACCTTGGTGCCGTACTCCATCATCTGTTGCGCGTGAAAGGTGCCTTCGGAACCGGTAAAACCCTGCACCACAATCCGGCTTTTCTTGTCGATCAATACACTCATGCTTTCTCCGTGGAAAACGGTGACGGTTGCTGTCGTTGTTGGACCAGTAGTCTAAAATTACGGCCTGTCTCCCTATTCGCAAAACCCTTTACTCTTTGCACTTTACTCTATACACTTTCTTCCTCTCACCCATGCATCCTCGCCTCTCCTGGCAGACCCCGCAGAATCTCCGCCTCCACCACACAGAGCTCGGCATACCGTCTCTCCACCGCATCGGCCTCTGTCACGTCGAAGGCCAGCTCCCGAAACACCTGCGCATGTCCGGCTTCCGACGCCGCTAATGCGGCATACAGTCGTCGAAGTTCCTCGGTTGGGAGATCCTCCATGATGAGAAGAAAACGCTCGCAGCTTCGGGCCTCGATCAGCGCCGCAATGAGAAGGGCATCGACGAGGCGCCCGGGCTCGTTGCCGCGCTGATGCTGCAGAAGGGCGTGTACATAGGAATCCGGCCGATCGCGATGCAGAACCAGTCCGCGCTCGAGAGCCAGTTCGTGAAGAAGATGAAAATGCTGGAGTTCTTCCTGCGCGTGCATCAGGAGTCGCCGAACCATCCCACTCCGTTCGGGGTATCGATTGATCAGACCGATCGCCGTCGCAGCCGCCTTCTTTTCACAGTGGATATGATCGAGCAACAGATCGTCGAACCGGGACAACACAGCGTCCTTCCAGGCAGGCGCGGTGGCGACGAGAAGACCGAAGGGCAGGGAAGACATGGGATCAGGTTTTCTGTTGCTTTTTCTTGGCTGCGGGAAACAGGACGTTGTTGAGGATCAGACGATACCCGGGACTGGTTTTATGCAGGGCGAGATCGGTGGGGGGATCTCCGACCTGATGCTGGTAATCCTCGGGATCGTGGCCTCCATAGAAGGTAAAGGTACCACGCCCAAAATTTCCATGCAGATACCGAACCTCGTCGCTGTTGGCCTTCTGACCCATGATGACGACGCTCTTCTTGATCAGTCCCTTGTGAAATGCCGTCGTCTGTCCCATGAATCCCGGAAGAATGTTGACATGGCATTGCGTGAGCATCGTGGGCACGGGATCGTACTTGGCAGAAAACTCGAACAGGGTAAAATAGTCGGTCTGAGGATTGGGCAGGCTCGTGCCGGGAGTGACATCGATATCGCTGTACTCGTATTCGTAGGGATTCATCACGAGTTTGAAATTCGTGAAGGCGAAGGTTTTCGAATAATCCAGCTTCTTCTGGCAATCGGGATCGGGTGCGTCCCCGTCGAACATTACATCGCAGATGTCAGTATCCTCTGCGGCGAGAGCGATGTCGAAGGTATCGGTGGCCGAACACATCGAAAACATGAAACCGCCGCGACCCACATAGTCGCGAATGGCCCGGGCCACGGCCTTCTTGCATTCCGACACCTTTCGATACCCCAGTTGCGTGGCCATGGATTCATTGATTGCCACTTGCTGAATGTACCAGGGATAGGAACTGAACTGTGCGTAAAACTTCCCGTACTGCCCGGAAAAATCCTCGTGATGCAGGTGTAGCCAATCGTAGTCCGAGAGTTTGCCCTTCAGGACTTCGGCGTCCCAGACCTTGTCGTACGGGATCTCCGCATACTCGAGCGCAAGGGTCACTGCGTCGTCCCAAGGTTGAAAATTGGGTGGTACGTACACGGCGATGCGGGGGGCCTTTTCGAGACGGACCATATCCATATTTGCGTCCGCGCTCTGCACCTCCGCGATAAGGCGCGAGGCCTGTCCCGCGTCGAGAGGCTGGGCCAGGACGCCCCGTATTCGACATTCGGCATCGACGAAGGACTGGTAGTCCAGAAGAAAACTCCCCCCCCGGTAATTCAGGAGCCAGTCCACCTGAATACCTTTTCCCAGCGCCCAGTACGCCAATCCGTACGCCTTCAGATGATTGGTCTGGGAGAGGTCCATCGGGATGAGCATTTTCTGCTGGGCGGATGCCTGGGGAATTGGTATGGCCACGAGCAGGAAGAGGACCATGACACGAAGTGGGAAATCTTGGAGGAAGCGGGTCATGACGATCCCTTGCGTAAGGACTGGATGCGTTCCCGTGCGTGCGGGACAAACAGGGAATGAGGATATTCTTCGAGCATTTGCTGATAGAGTCCGAGCGCCCGCGACGGTTCGTGCAACACACCTTCCCACAGCAGGGCCAGATGATGCAGGGCATCGTCCCGGTAGATGCTGTCAGAATGATGAAGGATCAGGTCCTCGTACATCGCTCGTGCGGAATCCGTCAATCCCAGGCGAGTGAGCACGGCTCCGCGTTCCAATAGGACGCGATCGATGAAACCGACGGCGGGCTGAGTAGCCAGTATACCGCGCAACACGGCATCCGCCTCCCCCGCTCTCCCCTGGCGCAGGCGAAGACCCGCCACCGCCAGCTCCTTCAGAGAGGACTCCGTACCCTGTCTATTCTGACTGATGAGTGCCATGAGCGAAAGTGCATCGTTCGCCACGTCGGAACGTGTTTCCCGAGTCAAAGGCTCCAGGGAACTCACCGCCTCGTCGAACTTTCCCTGAAACCAGAGAATTTCGGCGGCTCGGTATGCGGCTTGGGTTTGTCCCTCCCGACCGCCGACGGCACTTGAAGCGAGGGTCTGATACCGGGTTCTGGCTCCTTCCAGGTCATCCTTCATGAGGAGAAGATCTGCGGCGGTGAGGTCAGCGTCAATCGTAGTGGTCAACCGTCGACGAAGGTCGAGCAACGGGGTCAGAACGCGAAGCGCGTCATCTGGTTGGCGTTGGTCGTAGGCAAGTATCAGGGCCAGGCGATAGCCACTCTCCACTCCAGCCGGATGGGTGGGAAATGTGGTAAGCGCCGTGCGGTACAGGTCCGCCGCAGTACGCAGACTCAACTCGACTCCCGTCCGCTCGCGATCCCGTGTTGCCTTGGCGTCCTTTGCTTCTCCGCTGTCCCGCGCCAATTCCTCGATGCACCGGATGTACTGGAAGGTGGCATCGGCGGAAAACCCCGCCCGAGGATATTGGTCGAGGAGTTCGCGAAAGGCGAGAAGGGCCGGAACCCAGGCCCGATCCTCCCGGGCACGCTGGGCATACACATACAACTCGTTCCCACCTGCCTTGCGTATGCGATCCAGGTTCCTCGCCTCGGCAAGGGCCCCGTCATAGTCCCGGGCCTCCATCAGCAACCACACGAGGAGATGGCGAACTTCTACGGGGGCTCCTCGACTCGACGCGGCATCCCGCGCGGCCTCCAAGGCCGCTACGCGGGCTTCGGCGAGATCGCTGAAAGAGGCGATCTGCTGCTGAATCTGTCCGAGTGCGGACGGCACTTCTGCCAGATAGCGCAGGTATTCGGACATGGCGTCGCGAAATTTCATTTCCATCATCAACGCACGGGCCAGTTCGAAGGTAAAGATCCGGTCGTTTTCGAGCGCCGTTCTTCCCCGTCGCAGGGCCGCCACGGCCCTCTCGTAGGAACGCAGGCTCAGGGCCTCGTCGGCAATGGACGTGTACACGCCGGGATTGCGTGGCGCGAGTGACATTGCGGTGTTCCAATCAGCTTCTGCGTCCTGATCTCGCCCGGCACGAAATCGAATCGCCCCACGCGCTATCCAGAGCGATGGATCTTTCGGTTGCTGGACCATACGCACCGATACAAGGGAATCGGCCTCCCGATACCGCTTCAACTGCACCAAGCAACGACGAACCCCATCGAAGTACGCTCCATTCGCGGGATACCAGGTCTGTAAATCGGAGAAAAATCGAAGCGCGTCCTCGTATCGTCCTCCCTGTTCATAAGACTGCGCGAGACGAAACTTGTTCATTTCGTCGCTGTCCTGCGCGTGCAGCACCGGCACGGAAATACCGAATCCCAGCACGATCCCAACGAACAGAGGGAAAACACGGAGCAGCGATGTCTTGCGGCGTGGCGACTTCATGCGTCTAGTATATCCGATTTTCCGGCCCGACGCAACGAGTACCGGGAATTTCCCTGGCCCCGTCCGCGACAGACGTGCCTGCTCGGTGATGACGAGACAAGGACAAGACGTCCATTTTTGCGAGTCACTGAATCATTCCTTCCTTCCGACTGTTCAGGTTCCACACGGGATGGCATCTCTCGCTTTCCCCATTGTTTTCCGATCCCGAAGAGAGTACCTTTTGCTTTTGTTTTGGCCATGAAATCCATTTCCATCCTCGGCTCCACCGGCTCCATCGGCACCAACACCCTCGATGTCGTGCGTCGTCAACGGGATCGGTTTACCGTCCATGCCCTGACGACCTATGGGAAGGTGGAGATGCTGGCGAATCAGATCGAGGAATTTCGTCCCGCCGTGGTGTGCGTGGGAGACGCCGACGCCGCCGCGCGATTGCACCGTCTGGGGTCCTGGGATCTCGAGATTCTGCATGGACCTGAGGGCCTCGTCCGCATCGCGGAACAGGAGGATTACGACATCCTCGTCAGCAGTCTGGTGGGATTCGCCGGGGTCCTCCCCACTCTTGCCGCCATCCGCGCAGGACACGATATCGCCCTGGCGAACAAGGAAACTCTGGTTGCGGCCGGCGAAGTGATTATGAATATGATCCGCTCCCGGGGCGTGCGTCTGGTTCCGATCGATTCCGAACATAGTGCCATCCTCCAATCTCTTGCGGGAGAGGATCCCGCGAGCATTCATCGACTCATCCTGACGGCCAGTGGAGGACCGTTCCGCGGCAGGTGCAGAGAGGACCTGCACTCCGTCACCAAAACCGAGGCCCTGCGTCATCCCAACTGGTCCATGGGTGCGAAAATCAGCATCGACTCGGCGACACTGATGAACAAGGGGCTCGAAGTGATCGAGGCCCACTGGTTGTTTCACGTACCTGCATCCTTGATCGATGTGGTAATTCATCCACAAAGTGTGATTCACTCGATGGTGGAGTTTGTGGACGGATCGGTCAAGGCCCAGCTGGGCGTGCCCGACATGCGCGCCCCCATTCAATATGCCCTGACGTGGCCCGATCGCGGTCCCCTCGACACCGACCGCCTTGATTGGACCACCTTGCGTTCCCTCACCTTCGAGAAACCGGACCCCTCCACGTTTCGTTGCCTGGCGTTGGCGTATCAGGCCCTCGATGCCGGAGGCACCACTCCTGCCTGCATGAATGCAGCCAACGAGGTGGCCGTGGCCGCCTTCCTTCGCGAGGATCTGCGTTTTCTCGACATCCCGAATCTGATCGAGGAGGTGCTTTCCCGGCACGTCGTGCAACCAGCCGGAGACATCGACACCATCCTCGAAATCGACCACTGGGCCCGCGCCACTGCGGAGTCCCTCATTGCAGAACGGGGACCCCTGGTATCCCTTCCCATCTCTCCGCTTTCCTGATCACTAATTTCGAGTGTCCATGGAATTCCTCTCTCAAATTTTCTCCCTGATCGTCATTCTTGGCATTCTGGTATTCTTTCACGAGCTCGGCCACTTTCTCGCGGCAAAAGCCTTCCGTATGAGAGTGGATCGGTTTTCCATCGGATTCCCGCCCCGCGCCTTCGGCAAAAAAATCGGTGATACCGATTACTGTGTCTCGTGGATCCCTCTGGGCGGCTATGTCAAGATCGCCGGCATGGTGGACGAAAGTCTGGATACCGCCCATCTCACTGCCACTCCCGAACCCTGGGAATTTCGTGCGAAACCCATCTGGCAACGCATGATCGTCATTACCGCAGGAGTGATCATGAATGTCCTGCTCGCCATCCTTATTTTTTGGGGACTGTTCGCCTTTCGTGGCGTGCAGACTCACGAAGTAACCACGATTGGTCACGTCCTCCCCGGCTCCATCGCCGAGAAGGGCGGATTTCAGGCGGGTGATCGCATCCTTTCGATCAACGGAACATCCGTGACCGTCTGGGAAGATGTGCAGCGCATTCTGATCGAAGACCATATGGTCACCGATCTTTCCTTCTCGATTACTCGAAATGGCAGTCCGGTGACCCTCACCCTGTCGCGCCGTGAAATGACGTCCCTTCCAAGCGTCGGATTCGGCGCCGTGGCTCAGGGAGTATCGGTGCTTATCACCGAGGTGAGATCGGGTGCTCCCGCAGAAAAGGTGGGGCTGAAGGCCGGAGACCGCATCGTGTCTATCAACGATACCCTCGTCCACGACATCTCCATGGCCCGGGCACGCATATCCGTGCATCGCAATGAATCCTTCAAACTTTCGTACCTCCGGGATGGAAAACCCTTCTCCACGTTCATCACCCCAAATGAAGATGGCCTCATCGGGGTAGGATTCATGAATGAGTTTTCCGCGCCCGTGCGCTACGAGCGCTACGGAGTCTTCGAGGCCCTGGGCATCGGAGTAGAACAGATGGTTGTGATGACCCGCTTGACAGTTCTCAACATCTGGCAGGTTATTACCGGACAGGTCAGCTTCCGGAGCAGCATCGGCGGCCCGGTCCGTATCGCCGAAATGGCCTCCGATGCGGCAAAGCGAGGGATCGATTCTTTCCTGAGTTTGATGGCCGTCCTCAGTATCAGTCTTGCCATCATCAACATCCTCCCCTTTCCCGCTCTCGATGGAGGACATCTGTTTTTCCTTACCTACGAAGGCATTTTCCGTCGGGAAATCCCCACCAAGGTCAAGGTTGTCCTCCAGCAGGCAGGAATGGTGCTTCTCCTCGCCTTCATGGCATTCGTGCTCTATAACGACATTTTCCGCTAATCGTGGAGATGCATATGCAAAAACGGGGTCCCAGCAAGGGGACCCCGTTTTTCTTTCCGCGCGCTCCGCGGGTTACTTCGTGATCTGATAGACGATTTTGCGGACGGTGTCGAATTGGAGATAGGGATACATGTCTCGGATCTTGTCGATGGCGTCACCGGCGCTCATGGATGCGCGCATATGTTTGAAGAGTTTCCGGATTTGATAGTCGCGGATCGCTTTTTCACTGAGGAGTTTGTGTTTTTCCAGTTCCAGATAGGTGTGATCGTCGATCAGGTCACTGAGCGGATTGACGGTGTTCTGCATGTCGGGATTCATAAGTACCTCCTGCCGATACGTGTGAAGGGTTTTGAGAGTTGTGGTACAACGCACTACCAAATCCTCGCAACGACTTCTCCTTTCTTGAGGTGAATGGGGTAACGATGTTACCGCCTGTGATCATCGTGTCCTTCCCTTAAACGCTCGTCAAGGCACTTTTGTTTCAGGGAAGATTTTCTGTGTAGCGAATGATCAGATAGGCAGGGGTGAATGTTGTGTGTGGGGTTAATATCGAAAGGCGGGGGCAGAGACGCAAGGTCATTTATTCAGTACCAGATTTCGGAGGCCGAAGCAATCGAGGCCGATGTCCGTCTGCCATGCTTCGGCTGTCGTGCTCAGGGTCTGCGCCATAACATCCGGTCCGGTTCCCTTCTCGAGAACCTCCTCATACACCGCATCCCAGCCGGGAAACTGATGGTGGTCGTACACGGTGTTATGAAACAAAAGAACTCCGACGCCATGCACCTGCGAGACTGTCTTCAGCAACGAGAGCATCGCCTGCCGGGCCTCGGCGGCCGACATGCCACGATAGCTCGAGAAGGTGCCATCCATGGCCATCAGCGGGATCTCCCACATCGGCAGGGGCTCCCCGCGATCCAAATCGAAGGGGAGAAACGGATGCGCTACCCCATTACGAAAGCCCTCGTGCATCGGAAAGCCGAGTGTGGAATCCACTCGAAGCCCCATTTCGACCTGATGCCGCCAGGTGTGCGGATAGACGAAGCGCAGATAATGCTGCCGTACGGCCCGAGGGTGATGTCCGATGACTGTCTCCAGGGCGTACAATTCCGAACCGAGCATGCCGAGATCCCGATGTGCATGGAAACTGGGATGCAACCCCACTTCATGGTTCTCGGTGATGAGATCTCGAAATCGTTCGCGGAGCCAGGGGTATCGTAGAGAATAGGAGACGTCGCGTTTATCGCGACCTCCCGCCTTAAAGAACCAGGTGGCCGCGATTCCGAGATCCCGTTCCTTGTCGAGGAAACGCAAGAATGAGCGCTTATAGGGATCCTTCGATGGATGAAGAAACTCAACATATTCCCGAAACCGGGTCCACCGCTCCACCAGGGATCCCCCATGCCGAGCTCTCAATAGCCGCGTCACTACTTCGTGATACGCCAATCCGGGAGTCCATTTATGCAGATAATCGATGTCATGGGTGACACAGAGCGCCGAAGACGCTCCCCGGAAGCGTTTCCGCTCAGAGATGGGAAAACCCGCTCCCTGGAGTCGTGCCGCAAGATCGTAAGCGAGAATGGAAACAACGGGTCGTTCGAGGAGATTCCACGACCCCAGAAGGGAATGACCGGCATCAAACCGATCGAAGAGATCTCTGCGGGGATCACTCCATTCCTCGTGAAGGGACAGAAAGAAAAAAGCCTCGGCGATGGGATCGGAAGCCCATGAAGGAGTGGGCGTGTCGACTGGGAAAAGGTCGAGCCTCTCCTCCCCAACGGATTTCCGCGAGGAAAAGGAAATAGGGTTGCGGCGGGTCAGAACCCGTTGTGCAAGATCGGATGCGGGAATCCAGTGTCGGGAGGCCTTCGGGGCGTGCGCCGCGTACACAAGACAGTCTTCGTCTTGCGCGGGAGTCTCGAAGTCCGGGATCCAATTTCCGATCAGCCCCAGCATGAGCAGGGTGTACCGGGCGGGGACTACGAAGTCCGGTGCGACTCCCCGAAGACGCACGGGGACGCGAGGAAGCATCACACCTTCAGCGTCAGTGATTCGATGCGATCGAGGAGGGCCACGCGTTCGGAGTGACGGCCGGGAAGCGGAGCGGTTTTCAGAAAGGTGAGGGTGATCTCCAGGGCGAGCGGCTCTGAGACGAAGGCCGCTCCGAGCGTGAGAACATTGGCATGATTATGCTCACGGGCATAGCGCGCCAATAGGATGTCGTGGCAATGCGCGGCACGTATACCCTGATGCTTGGAGCAGGCGATAGAGGATCCAATGCCCGCCCCATCAATCATGATTCCCGCCTCAGCGATTCCCTGCTGAAGGAGACGACAGAGCACCGACGCCTGGATGGGATAGTCGCAGGGCGCGTCCGTGCAGGGCCCCGCATCATGGATGTGAAAGCCCTCCGATGAGAGTGCCTTGCCCAACGCGGTCTTGAGAGCGAACCCCCGATGATCGGACCCAATAGCGATGTGCTGTGGCAGATCCGCCACGCACGTCACTTCGGTCTTCGCGGCCCAGGTGAGCTGCACTCCTCGCTCACGCGCCGTATCCCTGGCAAGAGGTGTGATGAGGGTGGATGGATCGAGGGTCAGGACACGAAGGCCAGCCTGTATGGCGATGAGAATGTCTCGTTCTGTGAGAAGAGGTCGCACGGATCTTCCAGGAGGATTACGGAGTTTTTTTACCCCAGGAAACGACGTCGAGAGACACGGAGGCCAGGCCCGAGCAGACCATATCGATTTCCTCGGCTGCGGCGCGGCTCAGATCGATGACGCATTTACGGGTCCAGGGTCCCCGATCGTTGATACGGACCACAACCGATTTGCCATTCTTGTCATTCGTCACCCGTACCCATGTTCCGAATGGCCATGTGCGGTGCGCGGCGGTATACTCGTGTTTGCGATAGGGTTCCCCGCTGGCGGTTTTCCGTCCGTGAAATTTGTTGTGGTAGAATGTTGCTGTCCCAGAGGTGGAATGCAGTACTTCCAGAACGGGATAGTTCTCCGGAACCCCTGTCGGAATTCCTTCCTTTCCGATCGAGCAGGCCGACACGCCAAGAGCGAGCAGGAGAGTCGAGATGAAAAGGAAGGGTATTCGATGCATCGGAACCTTCAGGGGGGGAGCGGAATCGAGAGTTACAGATAGGTGGATTGGTCGTTCTTTTTCAGGACGTCCACAACATCCTTCACCTCCTGTGCCATGCCATGTCGATACACCAGGATCGCATTGCCGGATCCGATGATGGAGACGTCTTCCACACCGATGGCGGCAATGATGGTATCAGGAGGGGCATAAATGTGGGAATTTCGCACATCAAATGCAATGACCTCTCCTTGGAGCACATTCCCGTCCTCATCCTTCGGATTGATGCGAAACACCTCGTCCCAGCTTCCCACGTCATTCCACCCGAAATCGGCGGGAAGGACGTACCGATTCGTAGCCTTTTCCATCACCCCATAGTCGATGGAGATACCGCGAATTTCGCGGTAGGCCTTGGCCAGGGCGTCGGGAAACCGCGGGGTGTCGATGTCGGACGAGAGCTTGCGCAATTCATACGAAAGTTCCGGGAGGTGTTCGGCCACTCCATTGAGGATGGATGACACTCGCCAGATAAACATGCCGGAATTCCACACAAAATCACCACTTTCGAGAAACCGACGAGCGGTGTCGAGATTGGGCTTTTCGGCGAAGGTGGTGATGGGAAAGGCACCGAGATCTGCGTGATCACTCGTTCCCGATCGATCGTTGAACTGGATATATCCATATCCCGTTTCGGGGCGAGTGGGCGTGATTCCGATGGTGACTAGGCCCTTCGAGGTTTCGGCCACCTGGGTTGCGCGGACGAGAGTTTCCTGGAATCGTACGACATCATCGATGATGTGGTCTGCTGGCAGAACCACCATCACGGCATCCCCTACCCGATGACGTAAAATTTCGGCTCCCAGGGCAATCGCCGGAGCGGTGTTGCGTCCCAAGGGTTCGACGATGATGTTCTCGGGAGGAATGGCTGGAAGCTGACGACACAGCGGTTCGTATTGGACAGCATTGGTCACGATCAGAACCCGTTCCCGTGGAATCAAGGGGTCCAATCGCGCCACGGTGTTCTGGATCATCGTGTGCTCTCCCACGATGCTCAACAGCTGCTTGGGGGACGCAGCACGACTGCGCGGCCAGAATCGGGATCCGACTCCTCCGGCGATGATCAGGGCATAGGTATCCATCACTGTTCTCCTCGCGTTCCTCCGTTTCCTGGTTGGCAGGATGGGAGAATCCGTGACCAAGTGTTAATTCGTTTCCACCACACGAAGGCGATTGAGCGACCGGAGGAGCGCCATGCGAGCCCTCTCCACGTCGATGGATGGATCCTTGGCGTGGAGACGTTCTTCTGCCCGCTGCCTGGCTTGCTCTGCCCGCTCCCGGTCGATGTCTTCCCGTCGTTCCGCCGTATCGGCCAGCATGAGGACGGCATTATGGAGCACCTGAACGAAGCCGCCACTGATCGCCAGATGCACTGTGGTGCCCGCATCTTCAACGATGGTACAACGTCCCACTGTCAACGAAGACAGAAGGGGGGCGTGGTTGACGAGAACCTGAAACAGACCTTCGGATCCAGGGCAGGTCACCGAGGAAACAGCCCCCTGATACACGGTTTTTTCAGGCGTGATGATTTCAAGAGAAAAAGACTTCGAATCACTCATAACGGAAGCCCGGCTCAGTTCTCAGCCTTTTCGCCGCGCGCAAAGACCTCTTCGATCGTCCCAACGTACATGAAGGCGTTTTCGGGCAGATGGTCGCACTCGCCGTCGAGAATCATTTCGAAGCCTTTGATGGTGTCCTCGATTTTCACATAGCGCCCTTCGTATCCCGTGAACTGCTGGGCAACGAAGAACGGTTGGGAAAGGAAGCGCTGGACACGTCGGGCACGATGCACGGTGAGCTTATCCTCGTCCGACAGTTCATCGATTCCGAGAATGTTGATCAGATCCTGGAGATCCTTGTAGTTCTGCAGGATCTTCTTGACGCGCTGTGCGATGTCGTAGTGTCGGTTGCCGATGATATTCGGATCGAGAATTCGCGAGGTGGAATCGAGCGGATCGACTGCCGGATAAATCCCCATCTCCGCGATCTGCCGACTGAGCACCGTCGTGGCATCGAGGTGGGAAAAGGTGGTAGCGGGAGCGGGATCGGTGAGATCATCCGCCGGTACGTAAATGGCCTGCACCGACGTAATGGATCCCTTGCTCGTCGAGGTGATCCGTTCCTGAAGCTCGCCCATTTCGGTGGCGAGAGTGGGCTGATATCCCACGGCACTGGGCATACGGCCGAGAAGAGCCGAGACCTCGGAGCCGGCCTGGGTGAAACGAAAGATATTGTCGATGAACAGGAGCACGTCCTTTCCCTGGACATCGCGGAAGTACTCCGCCATGGTCAGTGCGGTGAGCCCCACGCGCTGACGAGCTCCGGGCGGTTCGTTCATCTGTCCGAATACGAGGGTGATCTTATCGATCACGCCCGACTCCTGCATTTCGATCAGGAGGTCATTGCCTTCCCTCGTACGCTCCCCCACGCCGCCGAACACAGAGAATCCTCCGTGATGGGTAGCGATGTTGTGAATGAGCTCGAGAATAACCACCGTCTTTCCAACCCCGGCACCTCCAAACAGTCCCGTCTTGCCACCCTTCGAGTAGGGCTCGAGCAGATCGATCACCTTGATGCCTGTCTCGAACATTTCTTTTCGCGTCGACAGGGCGTCGAAGGATGGAGCGTGACGATGAATCGGAAAGTAGGTGTCGGTTTCGATGGGACCGAGTCCGTCAATCGGCTCGCCCACGACGTTGATCAGGCGGCCCAGGGTGTTGGGACCCACCGGAACCGTGATCTGCCTGCCGGTATCGACAACGTCCATTCCGCGAACCAATCCGTCGGTTGAGTCCATGGCCACGCAACGGACCCGGTCCTCTCCCAAATGCTGTTGAACTTCCACCACGAGCTTCGAGGCATCGGCTTCCGCGCCGGGACGATCGATAGTGAGAGCGTTGAGAATGGGCGGAAGAGATCCACCGGAGAAGTCCACGTCGATCACGGGACCAATGACTTGAATGATCGTACCTTTGTTCATGAGATGTTCACGGTTGGTGGGTTATTCGGAAACAGATGACAAAAATAGCCAGCGGAGGACAAAGATTCAACGAGGAATGCAGCTTGCCGCTTTCTCTACAATAAAGCAACGAAAAGGGTTCCGGTACCGGGGGGGAGAGTGAGAACCAATCCGTTTTTCTGATACAGAAAGGTCAGGCCGCTGACCAGATCGGTGACGCGGGCTCCTTCGACCACCCCGGGCATGGTCATCCTCACCTCCTGTGGTTGGTGGTCGGCATTGAAATATGCATACACGCGGCTGATCCCTGCCTGTCGCATGAATCCCATCACTCGCTTTCGGTCGTCGAGGAGAAGGGTTCGCAAGTTACCATAGCGAAGACAGAGAAACCGTTGTCGATATGTGGCGAGAGTTCTCATCCAGGAGAGAAGAAATTCCTGTTCAACAAAGGGGAGTTCGAGGTTGTCGCCTTCACGCACATCCTCGGGGAGAGGAACGACGGGGGCCCCGGGTACCGCATATTGGAAGAGGAGCAGGGCTTTCATGAGACCACGCGCTTCACTGGGAGACCGGTTTCCTTTCGATCCTCCCCGCCGTGCGTCTCGCCATAGCGCTCGCATGCCCCCCTCGAACCCATTCCAGATGGCATCCACCGCATTCGGATCTCCGGGGAGATCCTGCTCCATGAGCATGCGGGACAGGTAAGTCGGGTTGGCCGAGCCCTGCAGGAAGAATCCTACCGTCGCCTCGGAAAAGGCAGGGGTCAATTCGATATCGGCCACCTTGTCTCTGGCGTGTCGCGAGGGATCTGCTGTGGCCAGGACCACGAGAGCGTCGGGATTGACGGTCTTGACATAACGCACCCAGTCGAGGAGCACTGCGCGTGGTAGTTCCCAGGCCAAATCTACTTTCCATCCATCGATGCCATCGTCGCACCGCCCATCGCCATTGGGATCCATCCACCGGCGGGTAGCGGCATACCAGTACTCACGCAAACCCTGCGCCTGTTCGAGACTATCGAGATTCAACCGGGGGAGCTCCTGTCTGCCCCACATCCCGCGATAAAGGAAATGTGACAGCGACCCTTTGGCACTGTCACGCAGGCTCGACACCTGGAACCAGGATCGGTAGGCCGATCCCGTTTGACGGCGCTCGAGTTCGCGAAATGCGAAGAATTCCCGCCCTACATGCGTGAATTGCACCTCCATGATGACCCGCAATCCCGCCTGATGTGCGGAATCGACCAGATGGACGAACTCCCGGTCGGCGGGGGTCCAAACCCAGGTCGTCGGTCGCATGGGAAGCTCGCTCTCATCGAGCGGAACCAAGTTCCGACTGCGTACATGATGCCAGCTTCTCACATCATGCCCTTCATCCGATGTGGCATCGAGAACCGATGGGAGGATCACGCCTGATACACCGAGAGAACGGAGGGAGGAGAAGGGAGCGAGCACCAGGTTTCCCTGCAGACGCGAATGGGTGGCATCGTGCCAGAGGATTCCTCGGGACCATTCCGGAACGGGGCGAATCTGTCCCCACAGGGGTTCCCGCACCACAAGAACGGCCACAATCATGAGGAGAAGCCGATGACTCATGGGAGGATTTCCCGCATGATGTCGATCATCGGAAAGTAGAGTGCGGTCCGAACCGGTCGATTGGGTTCGAGCGCGAGGAACAGGTCGCGATACCGCATCAGTTGATCGCGATACTTGAACTCCTGGTCACGGACAAAGATGTCAATCTCGGCCTTTCCCGGATCGGCGGTTTTGTAATCGATGATCCACCGGGTTCCGTCCTCTTCGACAAAGGTGCGATCGATAATGGACTCGCGAAATCCTTCCGCCGTGCTTCCCGTAAGGGCAAGCTCCACGTCCTCACTCCCACGGGAGCGCAGAATCCACTGCCCTCGCTCGCTCTCCGACATGCGCGCCAGGCAGGTAGACACCAGGTACTCGGCCCGACCGAGTTCGTCTCCCACCAGCCCCTCTCGCATACAGGCCTGTTGGATGACGGGGCGAAGCGTGGTCAGGATCTCGGGGAGTCGGGTTGCGCCCCCGCGTCGAACGAGGGTCTCGAGGAGACGATGGACCACGATCCCGGCAATGCGTGCGGGTTCAAGAGTGAAACGATCCTGTCCTTCTTCTTCCTCCTCCGCCCGAGCTTCGGGTACGGAGCGTGACACTCGTACCGGAGTGGCCATGCTCTCCCCTTCCAGCACCGCGAGGGGAATCCGACGGAGGTCCGCCTCTACCGGGAGCGCAGACGTCTCATGATCCACACCTTCTTCCACACCCGAGACGTAGGTGACAGTGGGAGGAAGGAAGGACGCAAAACTGCCCTTGCCACTCCTGCGCACTCCGTCCTTTCCGACTGCGAAACAACCTGTGACCAGCACGCGTTTCGCCGCCCGTGTGATGGCCACGTACAGCAATCGTGCGATCTCGTGATCCTGCTTCGTCGCGAGACGTGATCGTACCCATTCGTAATGGGCGTTCTCTTCTCCGCGGCGGGGTCGCACGGCAAAGAGAGTCCCCACTCGACCATGGTCGGCCAGGGCGCGGTCCCACACCAGCAACGGCGAGTCGTGTTGGGTGCGGCCATCCACCCGCGGAAGAACCACGGCATCGAATTCGAGCCCCTTTGCCTTGTGAATGGTCATAACGGTGATCTTCGCCCCGGGATCCGCATGGCTGGTACGATTCTCGGAGAGAAGGGCATCCAGTTGAGCGGGATCGAGACGCCGGACGGGGCGGGGCAGGGATTCCAGAAAGTCCAGATAGGTTTCGACGTGTCCGCGTTCCTGCGCATCGAGGTACTCCGGCCCTCCGAGCTCCGCCCAGAGACCCTGCACAAGGAAGCGCAGAGGAATCCGATCCACCATGTCGATCCGCGGAGCCAGCAAGGCCCAGAGTCGCGCCAGTCGCTTCCGCAGGTGTTCGGGACGGGTAAGATCATCGAGAAAGGCACCGATGCGTTCGGGTATGCTTTCCGATCCTGGCTCATCCAACCAGCCACTCATCACGCCCAGATCGAAGCCGCACCAGGGGGCGCGCAGAAGCGAGAGCCAGGCGATGCGATCAGCCGGATGGAGCAGCGCACGGGTCAGGGCGTGGACGTCGAGGATTTCCTGCCTCTCGTCCATATACTCCACATCCTCGGCATTGAAAGGGATCCCCTCCTCCCGGAGGGCGGGAAGAAGATCGGCCGCATGGGAACGCGATCGAACCAGAACCGCGACGGAATCGATGTCGGCATCCTCCTGCCAGGTACGCAGCGTGCGAACGATGGCCACGATTTCGGCCTTCCGCGCCCAGTTCCGATCGGGCAGCTCGGTCCCCTCCCCTTCTCCATAGTCAAACGCCATGAGGAGAGGAGGATCGGTGTTCATCGATTCGGTCCACCGTTTCGCGCTTTGGGTGGGGGTGTACCCCACAGCCTCGCCATCGGTGTCGGTATATGGAAAGATCGACGAGAAGGTCTCGTTCACCCACCGCACGATGCCGTCGTGGGAGCGGAAATTGCGATTCAGATGCACCGGCTCCACCGCGACACTTGCATCTCCGAATCTCCGCGTCTGCACGATCTGAAGGAAGAGCCCAACCTGCGCCTGTCGAAACCGATAGATGCTCTGCATGGGATCTCCCACCAGAAAGAGACTGTGTCCGTCTCCTTCGGACCAGCCCTCGAGGAGCGTGCGAATGAGCTGAAACTGGGTCAGCGAGGTATCCTGGAATTCATCGACCAGAATGTGCTGAATCTGATGCTCCATCGCCAGCGCCACGTCGGTCGGATCGTCGAGGTTCCCGAGTGCGCCGTGGGCCGCTTCGGCCACGGCCAGAAAGTCGCAGGTTCCACCTCGTGCGAACACGAGGGACAGGTGGCGAAGGGTACAGGACAGCACCAGGGACAGGGAAGACAGGATTCGATGGTGCTCCTTCGACAACGGCGCGTCGGGAAGAACGAACAGGCGCGCCAGATGGGCTGGAGACGTCTCCTCGGAGAAGCGTTTCAGAGTTTCCACCATTCGGCGTTTCGTTTCCTCGCTTCCGCCATCCTGCTTCGTCGGAAAGCCCACATTCTTGTCGACCCGCCGTCTCCATTCATACGAGGTGGTCAGCCAGAATCGAGCGATCGATTTCCACTCCCTCAGTGTATGTACTGTCGGGAGAGTCGGCCTCCAGCCCGGCACTCTGGCGAAGTCCCATTCCTCGCGATCGGGCACTCGAGAGGCGGCATAGGTCAACAGCGCGACCGTTTCTTCCAGAAAGCCAGCGGGGAGGTGCGTGCCGATATCGTCGAGGATTCGTGCGGTGAGGAGAAGGAATTCGCGATCGACCGTGTCTCCGAGGTCCGCGTCGAGGGCATGCTCCCACTGGTCGCGGTTTGCCAACAGATTCGAGAGCAGCGTGATCGTCGCATCGCTGTGATTGCCGAGATGAAGCAGAAGCTCCCGTGCTGCCAGGATCTCTTCGCGGGATCTGTCCGTTCCGAAGAGGGCTTCCACCACGGCTTCCTGATACAGGGTTTCGGGGCGTTCCTCGATACGAGGAGGACCTCCCAACCCCGACAGGATGGGGAGTGCCGAAGTCAGTCCGGAATGGAAGCTGTCCATCGTCTGAATGCGGAGCCGATCGGCATGCCGCAACAGATTCCAGTGACGGGCGCGATCCCGGGCGAGCGCTTTCCGGGCCACCTGTCGTCGCCGGAGGGTTCGAGAGTCTTCAGAGTCGTCACCGGCCTCAGCATCCTGAAGTGCGTCGAGCACCCGGCTGCGCATTTCGGACGCCGCCTTGCGGGTAAAGGTGATGGCGAGGATCTGTTCCGGATCCTCGACTGCGCTGAGCAGGTGCAGATAGCGCGTGACGAGGAGTTCGGTTTTCCCGGAGCCAGCCGGGGCCTGCACGATAAAGGACGTGGAAAGTTCTTCCACCACACGGCGACGGACGTCCTCATCGGACCGAGGGGCTCCCACCTGATCCGAGGCGATGGGATGGGTATTACACATGGGACCGATCCTCCTTCTCGCTCGGCAGGAGCCGTTCCCACCGACGGCACACCATCGGATAGGGACAGAGTCGGCAGGTCTGCACGGGATCCTTGGGATCGATACGAGATATCCCATGCGCAAAATCTTCGGCCAGGGCCACGAGGATTCTGTTCCACTCTCGAAGGAGACATTCCCAAGAATCGCCCTGATGTTCGCTCGCTTCTGTTGGATCATCGATGGATTGAATCCTCATACCTTCGATGGGGCGGGCGGCCAGTCCGATCAGGGCTGGCTCGGGTTGCGAGGTCGTGGGCATCACGGCCGCGAATGCCACGCCGATGCAGCGTGGGGCACCAAGGGCATACAGGGGGAGCTGAGGGGCATCGGGACGCTCTCCTTTCAGGGATTGCAGAGTCACCGGTCCGGTTTTATAGTCGAGCAGTACTTCGTCACCCTCCCCCACCCGATCAATGCGATCGATGCGAAGGGAAAGATGCAGCGGGCCGATGTCCATCTCGGTCTCCTTTTCGATGGCAGCGACAGAAAAATCCTCTCTTCGCATTTCCACATTCTCCACCCACTCGGCTAACATCCGTTCGAGACGCTGCTCTTCCACCGCGAGGACGTCCTCTCCTCCTCGATGCGGATACGCACGTCGGAAATCGTCCAACGCCTTCATGGTAGAAGAATGCCGTCGAGCGATCCGATCCTCCGAAGACATGGCACGAAGTTCGGATTGGGACTGTACTGCCGTCCAGAACGCAGCGAGAGCGCCATGCGCCAGACGCCCCAATTCGGAAGCCGAAAGACCCTCTGTGGGCGTGGGAAGGGCTTTCGCTCCCAGTCGATGCTCCACGAACGCTCGGAACGGGCAGGCGCTCTGGGCGGCGAGCAAGGAAGCCCCACCTTTGACCGCAGTTGTGGATGCAAGAGGCAGATGTGCGGGATCGGAGAGATACTCCAATGCAATCCGGGCATTTCTCCCTACGCGCTCCGTCCAGGATGGCGAGGAGTGGGTGTTCTCGCGAATGGGAAGTTCCAGAACTGGACTGGGCCGTAGACGCTGATCGGAACGGGGAGAATGGACCGCGTAAGAAAAATGCAGCTCGGGAGCCACCAAGGGGAGAGAGCCGAACAACGCGGTGCCGTAGGACCAGCAGGCCATCGAGGTGGCGAAGGGTGCGCCCTCCAGGGCTCGGTATTCGAACGGAAGAAAGGGATTGCGTCGCAGGGGCGGAGGATAGGCCTCGTCGGTGAGTCCTGTCACCCAGAGAGCATCGAAGCGGAGCCCCGGAAGCGCTTCCGGTGATAACACCTGGATGCGGGCATCCGTGGATTTCGGGTGAAAAGGTTCATCGAGTGCAAGGGAGAGCACAGCTCGACATTCATTCCACTCGACGGGACCCAACACCGCATCGGTGCGTGAGAGCAGGGCCAGGTTGTCCCAGAACTTTTGCACGTACTGCCAATTTCCACTCGTGAGCTCCGCAGATCCAGGCCACCCCCAGGCTTCGAGATAGTCGCGTAGCGCGGAAATCCACTCGGACGGTAGTCGCGTTCGAGACGAGGCGAGGAGGGCCTCGCACGAAGCGTGGATACGTTGGCGATTCTCCGTGGGCCAGCTTGCCAGTCCTTTTCGGGACAGCCATTCCCAGAGTAAGGCGCGGGTCCAACGTGCGGGCGCCTGTTGGCGAAGCTCCGCATCCAGGCGTGCGCGCGCGAACAGGTGTTCTCGTCGACCGAGCACCCAAGGCGATCGAAGCAATCCGGAAAGGGTGGCGAACTCGATACTCGCATCCGTGAGTGAAAGAAGATCGAGGGCGGCGGCGATCACCGGTTCTTCGGAGAAGGGATGGGATACCGACAGGTCCACCCAGCCTTCTGCAGAGACCTGAGGGTCTCTCAACAGATCGGGGTAGGCCGCCTCGAGTACCAGGCGCAGGGCCCGATCCGGATCCGCATTCAGGTCGGGGATCGCGATACCCACGATGCCCTGCTCGTGGGTGCGAACCCAGGCCGAAGCCTGTTCCGCGGCCTGTCGCACTTCATCATCCGGAGACGCGGAGCAATGGAATTCTCCTGTCAAAGCGGCACTCGGAGAATGACGGCGAACGATCACTCCGCCCACTTCGAGTGCGGCCATGAGTGACGAAAGTCGGGCCTCGCTTGCTGGGAGAAAGGCGTACAGTGTGATGGACGATGGAAGCACCACGTGCCGTTCACGAATGGCATCCAAAATCAGGGACCAGAGAGAAGCGGCATCTCGAACCCCGAGCTGGAGACATCGGTCTTCGAACGTCCTTGCCCACTGCAGAAAGGTATCCACCTCGGCGGTGGCGCGCGTGTTGGGAGCGAGGGGCCAGAGTCCGTGATACTGCAAGAGATCCCAGGCTTCCAGCACCAGGGGGAGGAGGCGAGGGGTGCCTCGCTGGTCCGACGACGTCGACAGAATACGTTGCCAGAGAGCCCGGACTTCCAGGGAATGGAGGACTCGCACCGGTTGTCCGTCCAACACCACACGTCCCAGATACACGAGATCGGTCAGCAGGTTTTCCACCCAATCATCGAGACTCCACACACGAGGCGTTTGCCATACCTGTCGCCCCTCGTCGGCATACACCCGGGCCAGTTCCGACCGGATCGCGCGTGCAAGGCGTCGACCGGGAACGAGCACCGTTTCTCCCTTCCGCAATGCCGAGATGATGGACTCCATGGATGCACTCCCTTCGGTGTAGAGGGAAAAAGTACGGGTTTTTCGCGATCGAGAAAACGCCGGAATGAACCCCACTTCCCTTTTCCCTGTTGTGAGGCATATCCCGTCATCGAAAGGATCGCCCATGTCCCCTTCCTTCTCTCTCGAACTCTTCCTCGCCCAACAACACGCGGCTTTCACTCATCTGCCCATCGCCACTTCGGTGTTGGCCGCCCTGGCCGCCCTGATCGCGTTCGTGCGTCCCCGCGACGATCTGCGTCGTGCCTGGGCCATCCTTTCCCTCATCGCACTGATCACTGTCATCCCTACCATTCTGTCGGGCATTCAGGCGGCCAGAGGACGGCAGTATATCACGCAGGGTGTCTTTGTCGATACGGATCCCGAACATGCGGACATCCGTCTCCATCAGCAATTGGGAATTGCCGGAACCGTGGTGGCCCTCGTGCTCGCAGGTTTTGGAGTACGTGAACTTCGAGGAAAGCGTTCTCCCCGCCTCCTCGTGGCCATCCTGGCCGTCACGACCGCGCTGGTATGGGGATTCGGCTCCCACATGGGAGGCAAGGCTCTCTGGTCGCCGGACACGTTTCCGGCTTTCGAACAGCCACTTCAGGAGTGAGGTGTTTCTCCGCGCGCCAGGCGCTGAAGTTCTTCAAGCAACTGCCAGGCCTGAACGGGACTCAACTGCTGAATGTCGAGATCTCGAAGCCGGTCTCGAATGTCCAGATCGCCAGCTTCGAAAAGACTGATCTGTACCGGTCCCACGCGTCTGGATCCTCGTGCTTCTTCCAGGCCCGCACCGGCGAGCACGGAAAGGTCCTGTCCCTCGAGGGTGTGAAGGATGGCCTTGGCGCGTGCGATCACCGTGGGAGGAAGGCCCGCCATCTGCGCAACCTGAATGCCGTAGCTGTGGTCAGCGGTACCACGAGACACCGTGCGCAGAAAGATCACCTTGTCGTGAAATTCGCGAACTTCCACTTTGTAATTCACAATGCGGGGAAAGATCGACGCCATCTCATTGAGTTCGTGATAATGCGTCGCGAACAGGGTGCGGGCCCGGCTGGCGGGGTGGTCATGCAGGTGTTCGGTGATGGCCCAGGCGATGGATATGCCGTCGAAGGTGGACGTGCCACGACCAATTTCGTCGAGGAGAATCACGCTGCGCGGCGTGGCATTGTGCAGGATATTGGCGGCTTCCTGCATCTCCACTAGAAACGTGCTCTCTCCGGCCGCGATATTGTCGCTCGCTCCCACGCGAGTGAAGATCCGATCCGTGCATCCGATCACCGCCGAGGTGGCGGGCACGAAACTCCCAACCTGGGCGAGCAGCACAATCAGCCCGACCTGGCGCAGATAGGTGGATTTGCCGCTCATGTTGGGTCCGGTGAGTATCATGATGCGTTCGTCATCGTCCAGATGCAGGTCGTTCGACACGAATCGTTCGCCAGGGGGCAGGAGACGTTCGATCACCGGATGACGGCCTTCGATGATGGTCAGATCGGTGCCATCGTTGACCACGGGGCAGGTGTATTCGTATTCGAGTGCGGCCAGTGCGAAGCACGTCACACAATCCAGGGCGGCCAACGCCTTCGAGGTCTCCTGCATACGCGCAAAGTGCAGGGATACGGCGGCACGAAGATCATTGAACAGTTCGGTTTCCATGGTCGCGATCTGGTCGCGGGCGTGGAGCACTTTGTCCTCGAACTCCTTGAGTTCGGGCGTGATATAGCGCTCTCCATTCACGAGGGTCTGGCGTCGCAAAAAACCTTCCGGCACCTTGTCCACATTCGCCTTCGACACCGAGATCGAGTACCCGAACGCACGATTGAATTCGATGCGCAGCGACGAGATACCCGTGCTCGCTCTGAGATCTTCCTGATATCGGTCCATCCAGGCGCGGGCATTGGCGGCAAGTTCCCGCATTTCGTCCAACTCCTCGAGCACTCCCGGACGAATCACTCCTCCTTCCGCCGGGGAGAGCGCGGGCTCGTCGAGAAGGATGCGTTCGATGCGATCGGTGACGTCCTCACAGGGATCAAGCCGTTCGCTGAGGGTGCGGAGCAATGGAGCGGTGGAGGAGGTCAGAACGCGGCGCAACGACGGTACAAGGAGGAGACTGCGCTTGAGCGCCACCAGTTCGCGGGGAAGGGCTCGACCGGTGCAGGTTCGTCCCACCAGGCGATCGAGGTCTCCACAGGACTCGAGTCCCGACACAAGCCCCTGGCGCATCTCATGCAGGGTACTGAGTTCACGCACCGCGTCGAGTCTTTCGTGAATACGAGGGAGAGAGCGCAGGGGATGGGTGATCCAGCTCCGGAGAAGCCGGGCTCCCATGGGGGTGCTCGTTTTATCCAGTACGGCAAGGAGGGAACTGGGGCCCTCGTCGGGACTCCCCAGAATCTCGAGATTACGGCGGGTAGTGGTGTCGAGCGTGATGACGTCCCGTGGATCCAGATGTCGCAGTCCCGCCACATGCATGAGATTGGATCGCTGGGTTTCGCGAAGATAATGCAGCGCCACACCTACGGCGGTGACCCCGACGGTGAGATCCTCGATACCAAAGCCCTTGAGCGACGGGGTTTTAAAATGGGACAACGCGATTTCGTACCCGACATCCCGCGCGAAGAGCCAATCGTCCAGGCGAGTGACCGCCGCATGGGGGAGATGGCGAGTGAGAAGTGGCTTGAGGTCGTCGGCCGTTGAACGGGACAGGAGCACTTCGCGAGGCATCAGACTGGCGAGATGATCGGGCAGTGCCTCGATCTCCACTTCCGTGACGGTGAAGTCCCCGGTGGAAACATCCACCCAGGCCAGTCCCGCCCTTCCGCGCTCCAGAACGAGAGCCGCGAGATAGTTGTTCTGCCGGTGATCGAGAAGCTTGTCGTTAAGCACCACCCCGGGAGTGACCACTTCCACCACTTCTCGTCTGACGATTCCTTTGGCGAGTTTGGGATCTTCCATCTGCTCACACACGGCGACACGGTAGCCGGCACGGACCAGTTTGGGCAGGTAGGTATCGAGGGCGTGATGGGGGAAGCCAGCCAAAGGGACTTCCCGGGCCGCTCCGTTGGAACGCTTGGTGAGCGTGATCCCCAGCACCCGAGAGGTGATGAGAGCATCCTCCTCGAAGGTTTCGAAGAAGTCGCCCATGCGAAACAAGAGCACCGCATTCGGATACTCGCTTTTGATCTTCTGATATTGTCGCATCAACGGTGTGGACATGCCCAACCTGCTCCTCTCAATCCACGAACAGTGATGTGCGTTCGAATCGTACCGCATCCACCAAGCCCAGATCGGTGACCTTCAGTTCTGGGATGGGGGACAATGCGAGGAAGGACAGCACCATGAACGGGTCCGCGACAGTGGTGCCCAGGGAGGCGGACGCAGCACAGAGGGCATCGACAGAGCGACGGACCTCCGCCAGCGGACGGTCGCTCACCAGACCCGCCACCGGTAATGGCAGCGCTCCCACCACCTCCTCCCCGTCCACGACACACTGCCCTCCTCCCATGCGCACGAGGGTCAGGGCCGCGGTGAGGATGGACGTGTCGTCCACTCCCACCACGATTATGTTGTGCGCGTCATGCGCCACGGTGGATCCCAGAGCGCCACGTTTCATTCCAAATCCGCGTACGATGCCAATTCCCACATTGCCCGTGGCGTGATGCCGTTCGATCACAAAGAGCTTGAGAAGATCCCGCTCAGGATCAGCCACAACCTCTCCATCCCGACAGGTGGGTACCTCGGTACTTGCGCGGGTCACGATCTGCCTTGGAATGAGATCGATGACTCGAATCCGGGAGCCGGACGAGACCGGAATGCGAACATGTGAGATATCGAGGGGGGCCACGTGCATGGTGTTGCCCAAGGTGGGAAGGGTGGACGAATCTGGCAGGGTGCCGAGAAACTCGCCCTTCTCGGCCACCAACACGCCCCGTCGCCACACCCGATCGGGGTGGGGCGAGGACAGATCAGTGAAGGACACGAGATTGGCCCAGTATCGGGGAGCGATGGCACCGAGATTGCGCAAGCGGTAGTGCCGTGCCGTGTTGATGGTGGCCATTTGAAAGGCCCGGATCGGGTCGAGTCCCCAGGCGATGGATTCCCGCACGTGATGATCGATATGTCCCTCGTCCATCAGATCACCCGGATGCTTGTCGTCGGTGCTAAAGGAAAACTGAGAAACATTGAACGGGGTGATGAGGGGAAGCAATTCGTGCAGATTCCGTTCGGCGGTGCCTTCGCGAACGAGGATCTGCATTCCCCGCCGAAGCTTTTCGAGGGCTTCCTCGCGTGAGGTGCACTCGTGGTCGCTGCGGATGCCGGCGAGCACATAGGCATCCAGGCCGGGACCCTGAAGGCCGGGTGCATGTCCGTCGATGATGCGGCCCTTGCCGAGGGCAAGCTTGTCCAATTCACTTTTCCAGCCGAGAAACACACCGGGGAAATTCATCATTTCGGCGATTCCGGCCACGCCTTGCCGATCGAGAAATGGTGCCATGTCGGCGGGACTTAGCGTCGCGCCCGCCGTTTCGAGCGGGGTGGCAGGCACACAGGAAGACACCATCACGAAAATATCCAGGGGCACTCGCCGCGCCATATCAAGCACGTAGTCGATCCCAGCCGCACCCGCCACATTGGCGAACTCATGCGGATCGACCACAACGGCGGCCGTGCCACGAGGGACCACGGCGCGTGTGAACTCCGGCACGGTGAGCATGGTGCTTTCGAGATGGATGTGGGCGTCGATAAACCCCGGGGCCAGATAGGCGCCCGCGAGATCCACGGTCTCGTTTCCTTCGTACCGACCGATTCCCACGATTCGCCCGTCATGCACGGCCACATCTCCGTCGTGAATCTCGCCGCTCAACACGTTGACGATACGACCGTTTTTCAATACGAGATCCGCGGGACGCTCACCCCGGGCCACGGCCAATTTGGTCTCGATATCACGCATCTGCGTCTCCTTTCGTTCGATGCTCAATATACAACCGGATGGGGACAGGAGACAGGAGGAGTTCACGATCGAGAGGCAACCATGCGGAAAGGATATGCGGGACTTGGCCCACATCGGGGTTCGGAGTACATTTGCGACGGTATTCGTCCTCTTTCTTTGTCCTCTTTCAGGCAAGACATGCACTCCGCTCCCAAAGGACTTCGTCTCCACATCGGCATCTTCGGTCGACGGAATGTCGGCAAATCCAGCATCCTCAACGCCCTGGTCCGTCAGCAGATCAGCATCGTCTCGTCGGTGGCTGGCACAACTACCGATCCCGTTGAAAAAGCGATGGAACTCCAGCCCATCGGACCGGTGCTCTTCGTCGACACTGCAGGGATCGACGAAACCAGCGAACTCGGGCTGCAACGAGTGGAAAAGACGAGACAGGTCCTCGCACGCACCGATGTGGCGATCTTGGTGACCGACGCCTGGTCTCCGTATGAAGAGACCCTCCTTGCGTTATTCCGCGAGCGGTCTCTGCCCTGCGTGGTGGCATGGAACAAATGCGACGGACGCCCTGCGCCTGATCCCGCATCTCTCCCCGGTCTCGAAGGAACCTCCTTGTGCGCGGTCAGCGCGCTGACGGGTTCGGGCATGTCCGACCTGCGAGCACGGGTGGTGGATCTGACGCCAGACAGTGTGCTCAATGCCCCTACCATCGTGGGGGACTTGGTCGATGCCGGAGACCTTGTGATCCTCGTGGTCCCTATCGACAAGGAGGCGCCCAAGGGACGCTTGATTCTGCCCCAGGTTCAGACGATTCGCGATCTGCTTGATCACGACGCCTCTGCCCTGGTGGTCAAAGAACGGGAGTTGGCGGTAACTCTAGCCCGACTCGGTACAGAACCCCGCCTGGTGATTACCGACAGTCAGGAATTCCTCAAGGTCACCGCCGACGTTCCTTCCCACATTCCGGTCACCAGTTTTTCCATTCTCTTCTCCCGTTTCAAGGGTGATCTGGCGGCTGCCGTGCGAGGCGCGATGACGATCGATCGCCTCTCACCCGGAGATCCCGTGCTCATTGCCGAGGCCTGCACCCATCACCCCGTGGGTGAGGATATTGGACGTGTAAAAATCCCCCGCTGGCTTGAGCAGTATGTTGGAGGGAAACTCGCCTTCGATACTTTTTCGGGACCGGATTTTCCCGAGAACCTGGGGCACTACTCCCTCGTGATCCATTGCGGCGGTTGTGTTATGAACCGGCGCATGATGCTCGATCGCCTCCGTCGCTGCCAGGACGCCGGTGTCCCCATCACCAACTACGGACTGTCGATCGCCTACAGTCTGGGAACCTTCGACCGTGCCCTGCAACCCTTCCCCGCTCTCTGGGAGCAGTATCGCACATGGAAGGAGCAGGAAAGGGCCGGAACGGCGATTTCAGACTGATTTCTCCTTTTTTCGCCCATTTTGAAAGCACGGCCAAAGTGCTATATTGATCCACGATGAATCGGTACCCTGTATCACTAACTCATGAGAAACGGCATGGAAAAGTATTTTGAGCTGCTCGAACTAGTGAAAAGTTTTGAAAAGGATTTCGAGAAGTTCTATATCAAGGGCAACAAGAGCGCCGGGACCCGGGTCCGCAAATACATGAACGAACTCAAGCGCAAGGCGCAGGAGATTCGCAACGACGTGCAGTCCATCAAGAAGGATGATACCGACGAGGACTAGGTCCTCGACGGAGCATGCGGATAAGAGGCACTCCGGTGCCTCTTTCCATTTCCACTCCATCACATGACGTCATCGCTCCCTCCCCTCCCCCGCGTGGTGCATTTTCGAAACACCGTGTTCAGTCACGGCTGGTGCGCCCTTGCACCCTTTCGTCTGGCCCAGGATCCCCTGATCCTTTCGTTCCCCGTGGCTATGTCGGAGAAACGCACGGTTCTCTGTCAGTTCGAAGCGCAAGGACGTGGTGCCACAGCCCATGGGACGTGGACCTCCAAAACGTCACCCCGGAAAACGGATTCACGCAACGTCGCAAACGCGGTGGATCAGGTTTTCAACGTGTCCCTCGATCTTACCCCCTTTTACCAGCGGGTGCGGTCCGATGCGCGTCATGGATGGATGGCGCGAGCACGGGCAGGACGTTTTCTGCGCGGCGCCTCCCTCTTCGAGGATGTAGTAAAAACGATTCTCACCACGAATTGCTCCTGGAGTTTGACCGAAACCATGGCCACCCGCTTGGTGGACCGATTTGGTGGCGCTGCAGAATGGCACCCCTTCCCCACGCCCGCACGACTTGCCGAGGCGAGCGAAGAGGATCTCCGGGCCTGTTCCCTTGGGTATCGCGCCCCATACGTCAGGGAATGCGCTCAACGCTGGCATCGCCACGATCCCGCACTCTCGGAGCTGCAGGATCCCTCCCTGCCCGCTCGAGAAGCCTATCGAATCCTGCGAGGATGGCGTGGCATCGGAGACTATGCGGCTGGAACTCTCCTTCGCATGATGGGACGACACGACTATCTGGCCCTCGACAGCTGGTGTCGCACCAAATTCGCAGAACTGCACGGCAATGGGAGACGGGTGCCGGATGCCGAAATCGACGCGCATTATGCCGAATGGGAGGAATGGAAGGGGCTTGTCATGTGGCTGGACCTGACCCGACACTGGTACCACGAGAAATTTCGCTTCTGATGTCTGTCCTGCACACAATACTTCTGCTCCTCTGTGTGGGGGTTCTGGGTTTGCATGCGCAGATCCATGATCCACGCTACCTTCACGAGGCGGCCACGATACTCGACGGTCACAACGACCTTCTCCATGCCGTCACCCGGGGCTTCGTCTGGGATCGTCCGCAAAGTACCGGAAGTGCCGACCTGTTCCGTCTGCGGGATGCGGGCGTGGATATTCAGGTGCTCTCCCTCTATGCCTATCCCGTGCCCGGCCAGCAGGAGCGCGCCTGGCAAACCGTGTTGCAGCAATGCGACAGTCTCGACGCCCTCGTCGCACGCTGGCCCGACCGCATTGCGGTGCCGGCCACCCTCGACGAGATGGACCGTCATCTGGCTTCGGGGCGGCTCGTCGTGCTCCCGGCCCTGGAGGGCGCCTTCGGCGTGAATGGGTCGCTCGATCGGCTCCGTTTCCTGGCACGCAGAGGACTGCGCCTCATCGGTCCCACCTGGAACGAAACCAATGCCTTCGCAGGATCGGCGGTGAACGAGGATGCCAATCAAGGCCGATCCGGCCTCACGCCCCTGGGCCGACGCATGGTGGCCCTGTGTGACAGCGCGGGGATTGTGCTCGATGCCTCTCACCTCGGTTCGAATTCCCTGCGTGATCTCCTTGCCACCACGCGCAATCCAATTCTGGCCTCCCATTCCAATTGCCGTGCTCTACGGGATCATCCCCGCAACCTCACGGACAACGAGATCCGTGCCATCGCTGCGGCGGATGGAGTGGTGATGGTGACCTTCGTGCCCGGTTTTCTCGCCGGAGGAGGAGAATCGGTCATCAATCGCATGCGACCGTATCAGGCGGAATTGGCACGGCTCCGTCCCGTCGCGGGACCGTATTCCGATAATACCCTTCTCGCCATGGAATCCGTCATTCGTCGCGCCGACGAAGCAGGCCTCATCACGGTGAGCACGGTGCTCGCGCATGTGCGTCACATCGATTCCCTGGTTGGCACGCGATATATCGGCATCGGTTCGGATTTCGGAGCTCTGGAACAGACGCCCGTCGGACTGACGGATATTCGGGATCTCCAGCTCCTGACCCGGGCGTTGGTGCGCGGAGGATACGGAGAGGACGCCATTCGTGGGATCCTGGGAGGCAATGCCTTGCGCGTGGTTCGCGCGGTATGGGAAAGAAAGCGCGGTGTGCGGTAGGGACTTCGACGCCTTCCGTTGCCTGAGATTCCGCCTTCGGATCGGAAATTGGAAAACACCCGTCATTTTCCTTTCTTGCGGCATTCTGTCTGAATCCGACATTTCATCACCTTCTCAGTGAGGTCTCTCGCATGAAAATCCACGAATATCAAGGCAAGGAGATCCTTCGTTCCTACGACGTCCCCACTCCGAACGGAGGAGTGGCATACACGCCCGAAGAAGCGGTGGCCGTCGCAAAATCTCTCGGAGGCAAGGTGTGGGTGGTCAAGGCCCAGATTCACGCCGGAGGACGCGGCAAGGGCACGGTGCTGCATCCGAAGACGCGCACCGTCATCCTGCAGGGTGGCGTTCAGGTGGTCAAATCCCTCGCCGATGTCAAGACCATGGCCAAAAAAATGCTGGGGAATCTTCTGGTCACCATCCAGACGGGAGACGAAGGGAAGATCATCGGACGGGTGCTGATCGAACAAGGCGTATCGATCGCGAAGGAGCTGTACGCCGGAATGCTGTTGGATCGAGCCCAGGGAAAGAACATCCTCATGGTCAGCACCGAGGGAGGGATGGAAATCGAGAAGGTTGCCGCAGAAACCCCGGAGAAAATCATCAAAGTCGCCATCGATCCGCAGATTGGTTTCCAGGCCTTTCATGCCCGTCAATTGGCGTTCGGACTGGGTTTGACCGGCGCCGCTTTCAAGAGCGCGGTTTCCTTTTTCACCACTCTCTCCCGGGCCTACGAGGCCACCGATGCCAGCATGTTCGAAATCAACCCCCTGGTGGTGACCACCGACGGGACCTTGATCGCGCTCGACGCCAAAGTCAATTTCGACGACAATGCCCTCTATCGGCATCCTGAATTCGCGGCTCTGCGGGATCTGGCCGAAGAAGATCCCCTTGAGATCGAGGCGTCCGAGGCGCATCTCAATTACATCAAGCTCGACGGGAATGTCGGATGCATGGTAAACGGAGCGGGACTGGCCATGGCGACCATGGATATCATCAAACTTGCGGGTGGACAGCCAGCCAACTTCCTTGATGTCGGCGGCGGCGCCAGCGCCGAGACCACCGAACAGGGCTTTCGCATCATTCTGAAAGATCCCCATGTCGAGGCCATCCTGATCAACATTTTCGGGGGAATCGTGCGCTGCGATCGCATCGCCAACGGCGTGGTGCAGGCCGCGCGCAACATCGATATCGCGGTTCCCATTGTCGTGCGCCTGGCAGGGACCAATGCCGAGGAAGCTGCGGACATTCTCGCGAAAAGCGGGCTGGATTTCCTCGTCGCCCACACATTCAAGGAAGCCGCCGACCTCGTCACAAAAGCAATCGCGAAGTAACCATGGCCACCTTTCGAGGTCCGAGTATCCTTGTCTTTCTCGGACTACTTATCGTTTCGACATCGTATGGACAAACCGGTTGGGTCAAGCAGATTTGGTCAAATCCCGACTTGGTGTTTTATGACGTCACCTTCGTTTTCCCAAGTAGGGGTTACATCGTCGGAGATGCGGGCACGATTCTGCAGTCGATCGACGGAGGAGCAACCTGGACGGCTCAGAATTCCGGTACCACCGAAATCCTGCACGGCATTCGTTTTCTCGATGCAACCTTCGGCGTGGCGGTTGGCGCGAAAGGCACGATGCTCTTCACGACGGATCTGGGCGCGAGCTGGACGAATCACTCGCTGAATACAAACGAATCACTGTTCGATGTCCTGTTTCTCACCAGAGACACCGGCTTCGTGGTGGGCTCCTCCAATACGGTGTTGCGCACCACCGATGGCGGCCTCACCTGGGCCGACTGCAAGGCCGGATTCGGGGCAAACTCCGCGCGTGCCATTAGCTTTCCGTCGCGGAACCTCGGCTTCATTGTTGGACACAGCGGCAAGATCGCACGCACCCGTAACGGGGGCAAGGATTGGACACAGCTCTCCAGCCACGTCGATCAGAACTTCTTCGCGGTGTCCTTCGCCGATACTCTGGTCGGTACGGCCGTGGGACGAAACGGCGCCTTCTCCCACACCTGGGATGGAGGAAAAACCTGGTATCCCGATTCCATCCTCTCCCTGTCGAGCTATCAGCTCACTGACATCCAGTATGTGACGCCTACTCGGGGCTATTTCGTAACCTGGGGTGGCGTCATTTATCGCACGGACGATGCCGGGCGAACCTGGGGCGTGCAGGAGAGCAACAGTTTCGACAACCTCGAAGCCGTGTTCTTCACATCACCATGGCATGGAGTGGCAGTGGGCTGGTATGGCACGATCCTCCGCACACAGGATGGAGGTCCCACGGATCTTCCTTCCCTGTCCTCTATTCCCCGCACCCTGGATCTTGGCGTTCCCTATCCCCATCCCGTGGAACCTGGTCGCCATCAGATCCTTCTTCTTCCCATCGACCTGACCACCCCGGGCGAACTCGATGTCACTCTCCTTTCCTCCCTCGGCGTCGAGATCCTGCATACACGCATTCCTGTCAGCGAAAGCGGCCGAATCGTGCTCCCCATCTCCGTGGGATCCTGGGGACCGGGTGTCCATGCGCTTCAGGTGAGACAGAACGGAGAGTTGCGGGCGACCCGATCGCTTCTTGTCCGCTAAGGTGCTGTGGTTTTTCTTCGGATCATCCGCGCCCATCCATACCAAACGCCCCGGTTCAAAGCCGGGGCGTTTTCGTTCACGACCATGTTCTTACTCGAACACTCCGGCTACTTCGATTTCCGAAAAGAACTCCTCGTGCAGGGCGGTCACGGCAAAGGGCACATGTTCCTCGTCGAGCATAAAGGTGAGATTCATGTCGGATCCCCCGAGACTGATGATTTCGATGGGGATGCTTTCCAGCCGTCCGAAAATGCGGGCCGCCAGACCTCGTGCCAGCTTGATATGCTCGCCCACAATGCAGATCAGAGCCTTGCGAGTTTGCACCGATACGCGGCCCACGGATTCAAGCTCCCGAATGAGCCCATCCAGGTTGGGGCAGTAATCCACGCTGACCGTGACACTCACTTCCGAGGTGGTCACCAAGTCGGCTGACGTCTGATGATCGTAAAAAATGTCGAAGATGCGCTTCATGAACCCAAAACTGCCGAGCATGCGGGTTGAGGCCACGTTGACTACCGTCAGTCCCCTCTTGTACGAGATGGATTTCACGATGGGGGTGTTTCCCGTAATGCGGGAACGGATGAGGGTGCCTCCCGACTTGGGCTTTCGACTATTGTAGATGTACACTGGAATGTCCTTCTCCATCGCGGGCAGCAGGGTGCTGGGATGCAGAACCTTGGCCCCGAAATAGGCCAGCTCGGCGGCCTCTTCGAAAGACATTTCCTTCACGCGGAGCGCATGGGGCACGATCTTCGGGTCGGCGGTGAGAATGCCGTCGACATCGGTCCAAATCTCGATGGTGGACGCATTCATGGCCGCACCGATAATGGCAGCGGTAAAGTCCGACCCTCCACGCCCGAGCGTGGTGGTAATACCTTTTTCGTCGGCGGCGATGAACCCTTGAAGTACGGGAATCCGATTCTGATCCAGAATTGCCCCGACAAACATGTCGCATCGATCCCGCGTGGCATCGAAATGCGGTTCGGCCTTGCCGAAGTCGCTCGAGGTGGTGATGATCTTGCGCGCATCCATGAGAGCGGCCGGGATCCCGAGTTCCGTCATGGCCTCGGCGGCGATGGCGGTGGACATCCGTTCTCCATAGGACATCAAAAAGTCCAGAACGCGAGGAGAGAAGTCCCCGGTAATCGAAATGCCGTACAGCACATGACGGATTTCTTCGTCGTAGCCACTGATGAGACGAATGAGAGCGTCCTGTCGGCTGAGACTCTCGATCAGTTGCTGGATGATGTCGTAGTGCCGGTTGATGATCGAGTCGCGTAACAGTTGCTGCGCTTCCTGCTCCCTCCCTTCGGAGGCAAGGCGGGCACAGCGTATGAGTGCATTGGTCACACCTGCGCAGGCACTGAGGACGACCACGGGACGTTTTTCGAGTCGGGTTTTCACGATGCGGCATATCGACCGCATGGCTTCGGCATCCTGTACGGAGGTGCCGCCAAATTTCATGACAATCATGGAAGTCGCGTTTGATAGCGGAATACGCACGAGAGAGAGAAGGCGGATCACCTCATCTCAGTGGGTCAAAATACAACATTCCTCCCTGAGGTGGAGAAAGAAAATGTGGAAATGCGATGGAAGATCGGCGTTAATACGGACCCTGAAACTCCAATTTGCCCCGAACCCTTCATTTTCCGTATGTTCTTGTTTTACACTTCGTATATCTGCAGTTCAACATACTTTTTCGGAGTAACGGATGATTGGTCTCATCTTCGGCATTTCCATTTTCTCTGTTCTCTTCGCGCTCTGGCTCGCCTGGGGCGTGTTGCGAAAGGATCAGGGAAACAGCAAAATGCAGGAAATCGCTGGCGCCATCCGAGAAGGCGCCGAGGCCTTCCTGCGCCGGATGTACCGGACGATTATCGTACTGAGTGCCGTGCTTGGTGTGGCGATTTTCCTCTTCTATTTGTACAGCGACAGCCCCAACATCAAGATGCTAGGGCCGGACATCGCCTGGAAAATCACCCTCTCCTTCGTCATTGGAGCGGCCTGCTCTCTCATCGCGGGCTACATCGGCATGTTCATCTCCATTCGCTCGAACTCCCGTGTCGCCTCGGCGGCCACCCGCAGTCTGAACGAAGCGCTCCAAATCGCCCTGCGGGGAGGAGCCGTGTCGGGGTTGTTCGTGGTGGCGATGAGTCTGATTGGTGTGGGAGGACTCTTCTTCCTCTTCGGCGGGATGGAGCATCCCAAGGAAGTTCCGATGCAAATCGTGGGTTTCGGGTTCGGCGCGAGTTTCGTGGCCCTCTTCGCCCAGCTCGGCGGAGGTATCTACACGAAGGCCGCCGATGTGGGAGCCGATCTGGTTGGGAAGGTCGAAGCAGGGATTCCCGAAGACGATCCTCGCAACCCTGCCGTCATTTCTGATTTGGTAGGCGATAATGTGGGGGATTGCGCGGGTCGCGGCGCCGATTTGTTCGAATCCACCGCCGCCGAAAACATCGGCGCCATGATCCTGGGGATCGCCCTTTTCCCAGTGTTTGGCATCGGTGGAGTGATGTTCCCTCTGATCGCCCGGGCCTTCGGCCTGGTGGCCTCCATGGTCGGCGTTCTTGTGGTGCGCACGAAGGAGAGCGGGGACCCCATGGCCGCGCTGAACCGCGGGTACTATGTGACCACCTTCATTGCCATGATCGGATTTTACATTTCCGTGCAATGGCTCCTTGGCGGCAATACCTGGTTTTTTGCTGCGGGGATTATCGGCATGGTCTCGGCTCTGCTCTTCCTGTTCATCACGCAGTACTATACCGAATACAAGTATCGTCCGGTGAAAACCATCGCGGAGGCTTCGCAAACGGGCCCCGCCACGAACATTATCGCGGGCTTTTCCATCGCTCTCGAAAACACCGGACTACCAGTGCTGGTGATTTCGGCCGCGATTCTGGCGTCCTATTACTGCGGGGAGATGGCCCTGCCGGGCGTGACGGGCGCAGGACTCTATGGAACAGCCATCGCCACGATGGGCATGCTCGCTCCCGCAGCCTACATTCTTGCGATGGACACCTTTGGTCCCATCACTGACAATGCGGGCGGCATCGTCGAGATGTCTCAGGCCAGTGAAGAAGTCCGGAAAAAGACCGACAAGCTGGATTCCGTGGGCAACACCACCAAGGCCCTCACCAAGGGATACGCCATCGGCTCGGCCGCCTTGGCCGCCTTTCTGTTGTTCAGTGCCTATCTCGATGAAGTGCACAAGGTCATTGGTCATCCACTACCGGTGGATCTGACACGAATCCCCACTTTCGTCGGCGCATTGATCGGCGCCACACTGGTCTTCGTCTTCAGTGCTTTCGCCATCCGGGCTGTGGGCCGGGCCGCATATTATGTCATCAACGAAGTGCGCCGGCAGTTTCGCGAGAACCCCGGCATCATGGCAGGAACATCCAAACCGGATTATGGTCGTACAGTGGACATCGTCACAGCCGGCGCCCTCAAGGAAATGATCCTGCCGGGCCTGCTCGCCGTGATCGTTCCGGTGGCCGTCGGTATGCTCTTCAAGCATTACCCGGTTACCATTGCCGATTCGAAACCGGGAGCCGAGGCCGTGGCAGCCCTCCTCATGGTGGGCACGATCGCCGGCATCCTTCTCGCCCTGATGATGAACAATGGGGGCGGCGCCTGGGACAATGCGAAGAAATTCATCGAAACCGGTGTGTATGGAGGAAAGGGATCGGAGGCACACAAGGCAGCGGTGGTGGGCGATACCGTGGGTGATCCGTTCAAGGATACCGCGGGTCCATCAATCCACGTCCTCGTGAAATTGCTCAGCACCATCACCCTGGTTCTGGCTCCCCTCTTCCTGTAAGAACCTCAAGACGGACAAAAACGGTCGCCTCGGGCGACCGTTTTTTTATCCTTTTGGGAATTGGCTTCCTCCCCCTTCCTCCTTGCTTTCCCCTCCCCGCTTTGCTATCTTTTTTGGCTGAAACGGACCTAATATTCAGGATGTCATGACGGAAATCCTCCCCGACATACAGCAGGAAGTGACCGACGGTACCGGAGTCGAGGAGCCGGCGAAGGTGATCCTATTCAACGACAATGTGCATTCCTTCGACGAGGTCATCCTGCAGCTCATGAAGGCCACCGGATGCTCCCGCACGCGCGCCGAATCGTATGCCTGGGAGGTTCATACCCGAGGGAAGGCCTGCGTCTATACCGGAGAAATGGAAGAATGCATCCGGGTCAGCACCGTCCTCGAAGAAATCGCCCTCCACACCCACATCGAACTGTGAACTATCGGATATCCCATGACCTCTTCTCAGATCCGCGACAGCTTTCTTTCGTTTTTCGCCTCGAAGCAACATCGCATCGTCCCCAGCGCTCCGGTGATCCCCCACGAGGATCCAACCTTACTTTTCACCAATGCCGGAATGAATCAGTTCAAGGATGTCTTTCTCGGACAGGGGACGCGCGAGTACCTGCGCGCCGCCGATACGCAGAAGTGTATCCGTGTATCGGGCAAACACAATGATCTCGAGGAAGTGGGAAGGGATACCTATCACCACACGTTCTTCGAAATGCTCGGCAATTGGAGCTTCGGAGATTATTACAAGCGGGAAGCCATATCCTGGGCATGGGAGCTTCTGACCGACGTGTGGGGACTGCCGAAGGACCGTCTTCACGCCACCGTGTACAAGGATGACGACGAGGCACATACCCTCTGGACGCAGGTGACGGATATCGATCCCACCCATATCCACCGGTTTGCCGAGAAGGACAATTTCTGGGAAATGGGTGAGACGGGACCGTGCGGACCCTGCTCCGAGATCCACATCGACCTGACACCCGATCTCACTGGGGGACCCCTTGTCAACGCAGGCGTTCCCGAGGTCATGGAGATCTGGAACCTGGTCTTCATCCAGTATTTCCGGGATGAGAAGGGAGATTTGCACGAACTTCCCGCGAAGCATGTGGACACCGGCATGGGATTCGAGCGCATCTGTGCCGTGATGCAGGGCAAGACCTCGAATTACGACACCGATATCTTCATGCCCCTCATCACGAGGATTGCCAGCCTGTCCGGTCGCACATATTCTCCGGACGCCAATGGTGTTGCGATGCGTGTGATCGCCGATCACATCCGCATGCTGACCTTCGCCATCGCCGATGGGGCTATCCCTGGAAACGAGGGACGGAGCTATGTTCTGCGCCGAATCCTTCGGCGTGCGATGCGCTTCGGACGAAATCTGGGATTCACCGAGCCGTTTCTCTGGAAGCTGGTGGTGGTGCTGACCGACACAATGGGCACTGTCTTTCCTGAAATCACCTCACGCCGCGACGTGATCGAAAAGATCATCCGAGCCGAAGAGGAGAGTTTCTTTCTGACCCTCGATCGGGGACTCGCCATTTTCGAGGACATCGCGAAACAACTCACCGAACGAAAAAGCACCGTGCTGCCCGGTGAAGAAGCCTTCAAACTCTACGACACTTTCGGGTTCCCCGTCGATCTCACCACCCTCCTGGCCGAAGAGAGACAGCTCACCGTGGATCTCGAGGGTTTCGATCGCCTTCTCGCCGCGCAGAAGGATCGCTCCCGCGCCGAAACACGCAGGAAGCTCTCCCACGCGAGCGGAGATGGAGGCGAGATCCTGTGGGACTCCGTCGCGACAGATGAGGAGCCCACCCTCTTTCTGGGATATGAGCAGATGAAAGCAGAGGCGACGGTTCGAGTACTCCAGCACGTCGAGGACGCTACCTTGGTCGTGGTGGATCGCACACCATTCTATGCGGAGTCCGGCGGTCAAATCAGCGATACTGGCGTGCTTCAGTGGGGAGATCACACCTGGCCCGTTCTCGATGTTCTCAAACAGGACCGGCATTATATTCATGTCCTTCCTCACATCGACGATGCCACACTGGTTAGTGGTTCCCGCGTTCTCCTCCAGGTGGAGAGTACCCGACGTCGTGCCATCATGCGCAATCACACGGCCACACATCTGCTCCATGCCGCCCTGCGCCAGATTCTAGGCGATCACGTGCAGCAGGCCGGATCCCTGGTCACAGCCGACAAACTTCGCTTCGACTTCACCCATTTCGAAAAACCCGACGCCGCACAACTGCGCGACGTCGAAATCCTCGTCAATGAGAGAATCCTCGAGGATCAGGCGGTGCGCCACCACCTCGCCATTCCTTTCGACGACGCGAGAACGATGGGCGCCCTTATGTTTTTCGGAGATAAATACGGAGATCGCGTAAACGTGATCGAAGTCCCGGGCTTTTCCATGGAATTCTGCGGCGGAACCCATGTGCACCGCACCTCCGAAATAGGACTGCTGCACATCCTGTCCGAGTCGAGCATCGCCAGTGGTACCCGTCGCATCGAGGCGGTTACCGGAGCTGGAGTCCTCCATCACATCGACACGCTTCATCAGCACCTGCGCGATCGCCAGCATCATATCGACACCCTTCTCGATCAGGTAAAACATCTCGAAAAGGATCTGGCCCGACTTCGCGTGCTCGAGCTCGCACAAACGCTCGATGCCTTGGTTGCGGATGCGCGAGATGTGGATGGAATTCCCCTCGTTACCGGCATCCTGTCCGCCAGCGATGCCGACCAATTAAAGGGGCTGGGGGATGCGCTTCGCACAAAGCTTCGCTCAGGCGTGGGCGTTCTTGCCGCGGAGATAGAAGGGAAGGTATCCCTGGTGTGCGTTGTGAGCGACGATATGATTGCGAACCGTGGGCTCAAGGCAGGATCGTTGGTGGGCGAACTGGCCAAGCGCCTGGGCGGAGGCGGGGGCGGACGACCACACCTGGCCACGGCCGGAGGCAAGGATGTCGCACGGTTGCGTGCGGTGATGGACGAGATTCCCGAGCTGCTGCGAGGAGTCCGGGCGTGAGTGCACCAGTGCTCCACCTCCTGCGGGAGGCTCGCCGCGAAGAACGGGGACTCCTGTTCATCCTGGTCGATCCCGATTCGACCGGACCCGATGTGGCCGCCGAATTGGCGCGCGCATCGGATTTGTCCGGTGCCGATGGATTTCTCGTGGGAGGAAGTCTCACCTTGTCGGATCGCTTCGTTCCCGTGCTCCGCGCGATGAAAGCGGCCACCGCGCGTCCTGTGGTGATCTTTCCCGGTGGCTATCATCACATCGCAGCGGAGGCCGATGCCATTCTGTTTCTGACGATGTTGAGTAGTCGCAATCCTGATCATCTCATTGGACAACAGGTGCTGGCCGCTCCCCTCATCGCGCGACTGAAACTCGAAGCCCTGTCCACCGCCTACCTCCTCATCGAATCCGACCGTGTTTCCACTGCCGAATTCATGAGCTATTCCAAACCTCTCCCCCGCCGAAAGCCCGACATCGCGGTGGCCCATGCTCTCGCCGCGGAAATGATGGGCATGGGATGCTGCTATCTCGAAGCCGGAAGCGGGGCGGGACTTCCGGTCCCCACCGACATGATCACGGCGGTGCACCAGGCCTGTCACCTCCCCCTTTTTGTGGGAGGAGGGATCACCGATCCCGAGATGGCCGCAGATCGCGTGCACGCCGGAGCCACAGCTATCGTGGTCGGGACCCACTTCGAAACCAGCGGCCCCGAAACCGTGCGAGACTTCGCTCGTGCGGTCCATGGTCACTCGTCCTAACCCTCCTTTCCGCGTCTTTCTTCATCCATCCGGAGACACGGCATGAAACTTCACTGGACCATCCTCTTCCTGGTGCCTCTGTTCCTCTCGGTCAGTGGCTGCAGCGTGTGGAAGGATCTGACGGGAGAAACCCGAGCTCGGTACGAACTCACGGTCGATTCCCTTCACACCCGCATCCAGTCCCTGACCCAGGAGAATACCCGGCTTCAGGACCGCATCATCAATCTCGAACGCACTACCCTCACCCTCGACGACCGCAACCGTCAACTCACGGCCCGGCTCGCCGAAATTGGATCCCTCCCTCCTCCACCGCAAATCGCCACGACGGGCGGCTATCCCTCGGTATCTCTTCCTGCTGCCACGGAGGCCACAGGGACGGTGCCACCTTCCACGAGACCGGAAACAGTACCGACACCCGAAGGCACCGATCCCGTTCCATCCTCGACCCCTCCTCCCCCCTCGTCTTCCCGAACGGTCGAGGAATCCTGGCGTTCGATGCCAACTCCTCCCTCACCAGCCCGCCCCTCTTCCTCCTCCCCCACGTTGAGCGAAGCGGGCGAGGAATTTCTCCAGATGTACCAAACTGCCCTTGCGGCTTTCAACCGTCGGGAGTTCGAACGAGCCGGACAGCAGTTTCTTAATCTGCTTCGCACCTACGAGCCAAACGACCTTTCGGACAATTGCGAATACTGGATTGGCGAAAGTCGCTACGCGTTGGGCGAATTCGAAGCGGCAGTGGAGAGCTTTACCAATGTCCTTCGCTACGTACAGAGTGATAAAACCGACGATGCCCTCCTGATGCGCGGCAACGCATGGCTGAAATTGAAGCAGCCCGAAAAAGCCCGTAAGGATTTTCAACGTCTGATCGATGAGTTTCCCAAAAGTGAATTTGTCGAGCGTGCACGACAGAAACTACGCGGCATGTAACCCCGATTCGATTTCCGTCAACCCCGTCATGTAATGAAAAGGGTGAACGTAAACCGTTCACCCTTTTTTTCCAAGATCGACTACGTCACGCGGACTCGATCCGCACGCGCTACTACTCCTTCGGTCCCTCTTCGGTCTGGACTTCCGGTTCGGTCTGGACTTCCGGTTCGGTCTGCACTTCCGGT